>JAZDJP010000096.1:0-11347 GCA_043803805.1 Planctomycetota bacterium | reverse complement strand
CCCAACCCGGCAGAGCCGGAACCAAACAGGTCGAACCCTCAATGCCGCTCGTGGTGAGCCTGTCGAACCATGAGCGGTGGCTCATCCTTCGACCAGCTCAGGATGAGCGGTTTTATCACTTCGCAAACGGATATTTCCTTGCCGTTTCTCACAAGATTTCACAACCAAGAGTCTAGACACTCCTGATGTGAGGGTCGAATGGGATTCCAAACTCGTGCAGGCATTCCCTTAGTATCTGGTTGAACTCACCTTCGAGTTTGGACTCCGATTTCGCCTTACGCGCGACTTCGGCGATACGGGCAATGTAATCTGAAAGAACCATAAATCTCACGTTTCCTTTTCTTCCATGCTGCCAACGCTCACCTTCACGGCTTGGCAACCCGCCAGGGTTGACAATGCCGTGCAAGGCGTTGTTGGCATCATGCGTATTCATAAACAGGCGTCTCGATGAGCTTGACGGGCTTTCGATCTCCCTTGATGAGGGAATGAAGCCGTTCCACCGTTCCGGGAGCGAACAACTGTTCTCCCGTTTCGTTGCACACCCTGGCGGGAACATGTTCGACAATGAAGAATTGCCCGTCATGCTCGATCGTGTATGTCACTTTCGCTTCGACGAATGTCTCCCTCATGGCGCCCTCCTCGTTCTAAAATCGATCCAGAGATCAGAATCCGGTTCGTACAATGTCACCACCCTGATCAGCGGTCGGCTCGGGTAACTGCACTGTATGTGCAACGGCCGATGTGCCCGCGTGAAGCCGAGGATGAGACAACTGGAGCCGTACTTGTCATCGGGATAATCCTCAACGACCTCGCACGTTCCCGCAAAAGCCCCCTCCACTTCCGCGACGCGAATGCCGCGGACAATGCTCTGATCGACGGCGTGTTTTGAGAATTCGTATTGACGCAGGCCGATCTTCCCCCTGATGCCGTCAAGTGCGTTCATCGGGAAGACACTCTATCCCGCCAAACGTCTTTCGTCAACCCTCGCATGCCGGTTACGCCTCCGAGGCCCTGTCGGCATCCGTCGTTCTCCTGAAAAGCATTCCACGCAAATCGGCGGAGCCGAAATCAAACAGGGCCGATTTGCCTTGTTAAAGATTCTTCCGGCGAAAATCTTGTGCTTTTTGCACGAGAATGGAAACCAGAATGGGGAAGCACAGTGTTGCTATGGCCAGGGACCACACCGCGGCGTGACTCATGTCATTCCATGGTCGCGCAGACGTGTTTGCACGGACGAGCAACCAGATGAGCGAGGCAACCGGCCAACGCTAAAGTTCAGCGGCGCGGCCTATCCGCGTCCGCTGGAGCGCCTGGTTCGAAGGTCTGCATTTTCGACTCCTTTCGTGTGACCCGATACACCATGAACCGACCGCCGTCCATACGGTGATAATACAGATGGTTCTCATCGCCTGAAAGAACCGGAGCCTCGACATCACCGGTGATCGCCATGATTTTGTTCGGCCTCGAAAATGGTTCCTGCACCGACTCCCGTCGGGCAACAAAGATTCCAATGAACTTCGGTCGCCCATTCACCTTTCCAATCCGCGCAAAGAACAGCTCCAGTCCATTTGATGAGATTGCAGGAGCGTATTCCAAGTTCCTGGTATTGATGTTTGCCAATATCCGATCATCTATCTTCAAGTATTTGCCGTTGACCTTCAGTGCGCCCCTTACCTTGAAAGGATACGGAAATCCGACGCCGGGACAAAAACGGCCTTCCGAATAGAACAAGAATGTTCCGTCATCTGACACGTCCGGATCTAGACTGACCCAATATTCTTTGCCAATCCTATTCCGGTCAGTGATATAGATGTCCCCCTCGATGGGAACAGGCTTAAGCGCAACGCCGTCCTTGAATTCTGCTATGTAGATGGTCCTGAAATCCTTCGGATATGACTTCAGCGATGTGAAATAGAGATTACTGGCGGCATCGAAGCTCGGCGTCCCGTCTACCGTTGGAGAGACCGTGTTCTTGACCTTGCCCTTGTACTGGTAGGTCATGTCGTCAATTCGCTTCGCCCAGTGCATGTCCTTGTCAGGTTCGTTCCGGTCATTGAAAAGCAGGTATCGTCCGTCTTGCGAAATGCCGATTTCCATCGCGTCTGTAGCGTAATCCCTGATTGTGACGCGTTCCTCGTTATGCCAGTCATTGTTCGGAATGTCCGCTTCAGGACGATACTCCGGCATTTGAGCCAAAACCTCATGCATTGCCTGTCCTGCGCAGCCATAGTTACACAGGACAAGAATTGTGGTAACGCTTACCGCGATTGACGTGAAAAAAGACCTCATATCGATCCCTTCCTTCGAACGTTACGGCTGTGGCGCGGGTTTCCCGTCGCCAGGATGAGCTGGTTCTGCTCCGTTGTCTGGGTTCTGCGGTTGCTTTCGGCAGAGAACCTTTAGCAGTAGAGCAATAATCAGGGCTGGCACCGCAATACCAAGAATATACGACAACCGGAAGTCAGGAAGCCGGCTGTCAAGACCATAGTATGTCCACAGTGGAAACTTGCCGCTGGTGTGGAATGTGATATCTGGCCTAAAGCCTTCGTTGTCTTCTCCCCAAACTAATCTCCAGGAGATCACAACCAGAACAACCGATATCAATGACCCAACCAGGAAAGTCAGTTTTTTATTCATCGTATTGTCCCTCTTGTCGCGCCACCTCACCTCAAGCAGAACGCCTTGCCGTTCAGCTGCAAGCCCGCCGCCGAACCGGCCACTCGATTCTACACGATGTCACGGCGGCGGGATTGTCAGCTGCAACGGCTTGTTCGGCAGCCTCAAGCCGATGTTTGGACAACTACGTGCCAGTTCCTTTCCTGTCGGCGATAGAGATCCCTCGATAGAAGATGGTTACCGCCTGGCCATACCCTATCGACAACCGCTCGAAGTTCCGAGATTCCGTCCGCCGAGGAAGAATCACAGAAGGCGATCACATCTCGTGCTGGGACCGCGACGACAGGAGAACGTACGTATTCGCGCAACGAACCGTCCCAGAGGCCATCGAGCATGATCAGACTGGCTTCAAGGTTTCCGTCGAGAAACAGCGCCCACACAAGGCCGCTTCGCTGAATTCTCAACTTGCCGTCTGCGAAACGCGCAAGATTTGAAACGGCTTGGAAATGTAGCTGGTCTTCTCCTACACCAGCTTCCCGAAGATCGCGCCCCTGTATGTAGGAGAAGCGGTCGCCGTCGTCGACCAGATACGCCGCCAGTAGTCCCGGCACAAATTTCCGCAGAACCGGCGAGTCTTCGAAGGAGAGCGACACAACCGGATCGGGGGCGCTAGCCGGAATTTCCGCCTTGAGATAGGCGATAGATCTTTGAACGCGATTATCCATGTTCCACCCAGGTCTGCCGAACGTATTTATTCACGTGTTTTGTGTCAATCTCCGGATTTTATTTTGAAAACGCGGAAAAGTCAATTAGGATGTTTGGGAAATCGTTGAAAAACCAACGGCGGCCGATTGAATAATCCGGAATATCCGGATTATTCAACCATCTTGATAAGAACATGAAAACGTTAGCAAAGGCAGATGAAACGGCGTTTTGCGACTTTTTGACCCAAAAACGCCTGGCTCGAAATGGAACCGCCAAGTTCTACGCGCATTGGGTGAACACATACCTGCGCTCGCCGGCGGCGGATGAAACCGTTTCGGCGGGTTCCGTTGCCGCATTTCTCGAACAGCTGAGTCGGGAAAAAGAACCCTGGCAGGTCCGGCAAGCGGGAGACGCGGTTCGCTTTTATGGATTTTTCATCCATCCGGCCCAGGAGCCGCCGGAGGAAGCCGCCCCCGGCAACTCGGATGCCGACTGGAAATCTCTCGCGGGCGAGATGGTGAGGGTGATTCGCCTGCGCCACATGAGTTTGCGGACGGAACAAACCTACCTCGGTTGGTTGCGCCGTTTTCACCGTTTCACGAAAGGAAAATCACCCTCGGCGCTCGGGACGGAGGACGCCCGGAATTTCTTGAGCCATCTGGCGGTGGAGGAAAACATTTCGGCCACCACTCAGAACCAGGCGTTCGCGGCGCTTTTGTTTTTCTTCCGTCACGCGCTTCTTCGCGATATCGGAGACATCGGGGCGACCGTCCGGGCGCGGCCCCGCCGGCGACTGCCGGTCATCCTCACACGCGAGGAGACGCTTGCCCTCCTCGACAAGATGCGACCCCCTTATCAACTCATGGGGCGCATGCTTTACGGATGCGGATTGCGCCTTCAGGAATGCGTGGAACTCCGCGTGAAAGACGTGGACTTCGACCGCGGCATGCTCACGGTCCGCGCCGGGAAGGGCGACAAGGACCGCGTCACGGTGCTCCCGGAATCTCTGGGCACAGAGTGGAAACGGCATCTGGCGGGAGTCCGGAAACTTTACGCGGAAGATCGCGCCCTGAACCTGCCGGGGGTCGCCCTTCCCATGGCGATCGAGCGGAAGTACCCGAACGCCGGGACGGAATGGCCGTGGTTCTGGACGTTTCCGTCGCCGGCGCTCTCCGTGGATCCGCGAAGCCGCATCACCCGGCGGCATCACCAATTCCCCGGCACGGTGCAAAGGCATTTCCGCGCGGCGCTCCTGGAAACGGGCATCGCGAAGCACGCGACCGTCCACACCTTGAGGCACTGCTTCGCGACGCATCTGCTTGAAAACGGCTACGACCTCCGCACGGTGCAGGAACTTCTGGGCCACAGCGACATCCGGACCACCATGATCTACACCCACGTGGCCGTCCGGAACCGCCTCGGGGTGCGAAGCCCCCTCGACGACGCCGTCGCGGAGCCCCACCCGGTCCCGGCCGGTGCCATCCATGCCTGAATTCCACGCCGCACCCGTCCGGCTCCCGATCAGCGCCCCCGCCCGCCGGGCGGCCGTGGCCGTCGCCGCCCTCGGGGCCTCCGCGGCGGTTTCCCAGCTGGTCCTCTTCCGGGAACTCCTCGCCGCCTTTTCCGGAAATGAAATGACCTTCGGCATTGTCCTGGGAAGCTGGCTGCTCCTGGCGGGACTCGGGGCCGCCGCCGCCCGCCGGTTCCCGCGGGGCGGGCCGCGCCTCTTCGCCGGGGGACTCGTCGTCCTGACCGTCCTGCCGCCCCTCGAGACGATCGCCGTCCGGATCCTGCGCGATGTCGTTTTTCTCCGCGGATCCATGATCGGCGCGGCCGAAACCGCCGGGGCGACTCTCGCGGTCCTCGCCCCCTCCTGCCTCCTCACCGGATTCCTCCTCGCCCTTGCGGGCCGCCTCTTCCCGAACGACAACGATGCCCGCGGCATCGGGCTGGGGTACCGGGCCGACACCGCGGGAGGCATCGCCGGCGGACTCCTCTTCACGTTCGCATTCGCTCCGTTCCTCAATCACTTTCAAGCGCTCTTCGCGGCGGGGGTGTTCGCCGTCGCCGGGGCCGCGGCGCTCGCCCGGGCCGCCGGGAGCCGGGCGATCGCCGCCGCCGGAATCGCCACGGGGGCGCTCCTGGCGGGTCCCCTCCTTGTCGGCGACCTCGACGAGGCCACGATCGCGGCGCGATTCCCCGGCCGCCGCATCGTCCAGGAAATCCGCTCCCCCCACGGGCACATCGCCATCACCCGGAGCGGCGGGGAACTCGCCTTCCATGAAAACGGGGTCGTGCGATTCACCTCCCGCGGAATCGAGGCGGCCGAGGAGGCCGTCCACTTCGCCATGGCCCAGTGGCCGGGCGCGGGCCGGGCGATTCTCGTGTCGGACGCCTTCCCCCTCGCCCTGCGCGAACTCGAAAAATACCCCCTCCGGGAGATCGTTTGCGTCGAGCCGGACGCGCGGATGATCGCGGCGGCCCGCCGGTTCTTCCGCCCGGCCCTCGCGGACCCCCGCGTCCGGATTGTCCCCGGGGACCCCCGGCGCGCCGTCCGCGCGGCCCCGCCGGGGCATTACGACATGATCCTTCTGGATACCGCGGACCCGTCCACCGCCCGGGCCAACCGCCTGTACACGGAGGAATTTTTCCGGGAGGCCGCCCAAGCCCTCCGTCCCGGCGGAGTTCTCTCCCTCGCCGCCGGCGCCTACCAGAACTACATGAGCCCGGAACTCGCGCGGCTGATCGCGGTCCTGCACGCCACCCTGAAGAACGTCTTCCGAAACGTCCTGATCCTGCCCGGGGAACGGATGGTTTTCCTGGCGAGCGACAACCCCCTCGAACCCTGCGTCGCGGACCGCCTGGAGGGCGCCCGAATCCGAACGGATTACCTCACCTCCTCCCTCCTGACGGCGAATCTCTCGCCCGACCGGCTGGCCGAGGTGTCCCGGCCGGCGCGGGCGCCGGCCCCGCGAAACACGGATCGCCGGCCGATCCTTCACCTGGATTCCCTCCGGTTGTGGCTGGCCCACTTCCGGACGCCGTGGCTCCTGATTCTGATGGCGCCCGCCGCGGCGCTGGCCGTCTGGCTCGCCCGCGCGGGATCGGTTCCCCGGGCCGTCTTCGCGACGGGATTCGCCGGGGCGGTGGCCGAGGTGATTCTCCTGCTCCACGTCCAGGTCGCGCTCGGTTGCGCCTACCAGTGGGCGGGCATCGTGACCGCCGCCTTTCTCCTGGGCATGGCGTTCGGGGCCGCCCGGGTCGCGCGGGACATGTCCCCCGCGGCGGCGGCGCGGGGCCTGGCGATGGCGGCCGGGGCCATCGCCCTTTACTCCATCCTCCTGCCCTCTATACTGGAGGCGGCGGGACGCGGGACGCTTCCCGTGCCCGTCACGGCCGCGACGGTTATTCTTCTGACGGCGGCGGCCGGATGGCCCGTGGGACGGGCGTTCCCCCGGGCCGCCTGCGCGGCCTTCGCGGGAACGGTCAAGACGGCGGGACGCCTGTACCTGGCGGACTACCTTGGGGCGGGCGCGGGGGCGCTTCTCGCGGGAACGGTGCTCGTGCCGCTCGCCGGAACGACCGGTGCGGCGGCGATCGCCGCGCTCGTGGCGGCGGCGGGGGCCGGAGAGGTGCTCCTGCGGGCCGGGAGAAAATAACCAATGACCAAATTACAAACACCAAACAATACCCAATACCCAAACATCAATAACCAAACCCGGAAACGCGATATTTCCCATCCATGTTTGGAAATTGATGATTGGTGTTTGGTGTTTGTTTGGTGTTTGTTATTTGGTGTTTGGTAATCTCCCATGCCCCCCCGCAACCCGCGTTTCTACGTCCACCGCGTGTCGCGCGTCACGGCGTGGTGCCTCCTCCCGGTTATTTTTTTATATATCCTGACCGGATTCACCCTCTGCGGGAAATACGGGTTCGACCGCGTCATCCCCCTCGAGACGGCCCGTCTCCTCCACAGGATGTTCGACATTCCCCTCGTGATTCTATTTATCACCCACGTCACGGCCAGTGTCTACCTCGCCTTCTGGAGATGGGGATGGATCCGACGACAACCCCGAAACAGCCGGTGACTCCGGACACGGAAACGCGAAGGTCCCTCTCCCGCCGCCGATTCCTGAAATATGGTCTGGCGGGATTGGCCCTCGCCGCGGGCGGCGGGGCGATCCTCCGGCAGATGTTCCGATCCGCCCGGGAGACCGCCGCCCAAGGCATCTTCCCGGGCGGAGGCCCCTCCGACGCGACCTGGGAGGCCTGGCGGCGACGGGGCTGGGTGAAGGAGGCCCGCCACGCCGCGCCCCTGGGCCGGAACGTGCAATGCCACCTCTGCCCGAACGGGTGCGTCCTCGCCCCCGGCGACCGCGGCCACTGCCGCAACCGCGTCAACCGCGACGGAACCCTTTATACGCTGGCCTACGGCAACCCCTGCACGTTCCACGTGGATCCCATCGAGAAGAAACCCCTCTTTCATTTTCTGCCGGCCACGACGGTGTTTTCACTCGCCACGGCAGGGTGCGTCTTCCGGTGCCTGAACTGCCAGAACTGGGACATCTCGCAGAAAACGCCCGAGGAGACCAAGGACGCCGCGGGGCCGTCCCTCCGTCCGGCGCCGGAGGCGGCGGGGGATCTGACCCTGACGGACATGACCCGGCTCACACTCCTCCCGGCCGACGTCGTCCGGTACGCCCGCCACGCCAACACCCCGACAATCGCCTACACCTACTCCGAGCCGATCGCGTATTACGAATACATGCTCGACTCCGCGCGGGAGGCCCGCAAGGCCGGGATCCGGAACGCCTGGATCACCTGCGGCTCCATCCGGCGGGAGCCGCTCGCGGAACTCGCGGGCGTCCTCGACGCGGCGAACGTGAACCTGAAATCCTTCCAGGACGACATCTACCGGCGGTTGAACGGCGGGCGGCTCCAGCCGGTCCTGGACACCCTCGTGACTCTGAAGGAACGCGGGGTGTGGTTCGAGGTGACGAATCTAATAATCCCCACGTGGACGGATGACGTCGTCATGATCCGCCGGATGTGCCGGTGGCTGGCGGAGCGCCTCGGGCCGGACGTCCCGCTCCATTTTTCACGGTTCCATCCGGCCCACAAACTCACCCACCTTCCGCCGACGCCGGCCGAAATTCTCCTCCAGGCGCGGGACATCGCCCGAAGCGAGGGACTCCGGTATGTTTACATCGGCAACACGCGGGGCGTGGCGGACGCCGAGACAACGTTCTGCCCGTCGTGCAAAAAGACCGTCATCCGGCGGGATCTGTTCGCGGTCACCGAAATGAACCTGCGGGACGGCGCGTGCGGGTTCTGCAAAACAAAAATCGCGGGGGTGTGGAAGTAATGGGTTTTGAAGTTCGAGAGTTTGGGAGTTCAAGAGTTCCGGAGTTCGAAAGCCAAAGAAAGGAGCCTCCATGAACACACTTGACGCCATCGAAAAACGCCACAGCACCCGGGCATTTCTCGCCAAACCGGTTCCGAAGGAAATCCTCGAGAAAATCGCGGATGCCGGCCGGCGCGCCCCCACCGCGCGCAACGTCCAACCCTGGGCGTTCGTCCTCGTGACGGACGGCGGGATGCGGGGAAAACTCGCCGCCCTCGCCGAGACGGGACGGTTCATCGCGGACGCGCCAGCCTGCCTCGCCGTTTTCTGCCGCGACACGAAATATTACATCGAGGACGGTTGCGCGGCGGTGGAAAACATCCTGCTCGCGGCGACGGCGCTCGGAGTGCAATCCTGCTGGGTGGCAGGGGACAAGAAACCCTACGCGGCGGAGGTGGCGCGCCTCCTCGGCGCGCCGGGCGATCACAAGCTCATCGCCCTCCTCCCCCTCGGCTACGCCGCCACGCCGGGGAAATCCACCGCGCGCCGGCCGCTGGCGGACATCCTTCACCGGGAGAAATTCTAACCGCACCAGTCCGCGTTGGTTGTCGTAGCGAAAAGCGCCTGCAGGCATGCGCCGTGTGGTGTGGCAAGGTTCACCTCGCGGATCCCGATCGGAAGAATTATTCATACTTGTTCGGTGTGGGGATAACGAACCTGTGGGGGCGTAGCATGCTGCGCCCCTACTTGTCGTCGGCCGGAATCAGGGCTTCCCGGGTCTGGCGTTCTTCATGAACCACTCCCAGGCGTCCTTGCAGGACTGGACGTCGATCCGGTGGCCGTTCACGTGGGCCGATTCATCCACGAACGTCGTGAGATGCCGCCTCGCATTATAGGTCTTCTGCCCCTCCTGCGTGGGCCCCCAGTTGAAATCGCCCTTGTTGGAGGCGAAATAGGCCGGGAACTTGCCGGCCTTGGCGCCGCGATAGGCCTCCCCCTGGAAGGGAAAGCAGAAACAACAGAGCGCCGCGAACTGTCCGCCCTCCGGACCCGTCGCATAACGCGAGGCCATCCAGCCGCCCGCGGAGAAGCCGCTCATGTAAACCTGCGGAAGGAGCACGTTCCACTTGATCTTCGCGTCCCGGATGGCCGCGGTGATGTTGGCCTCGTCGTCCGCGCCCCACCGGGTGTTGTCCCGGCTCTTCACGCCGATCCAGAGGAAATTCTTCTCGCCCGCCACCGGGCCCCACTTACGGTATTCGCCCGCGATGTTCCCGCTGTCGTCGGGACTGCTCCCCGCCCCGTGGCAGTGGACGACAAGCGGCCAGGGGACATCGTCACGGTAATCCTTCGGGACGCAATAAAAATAATAACTGTCGTTCACCGTCACCTTCCCCATTCCCGCGCCGCCGCCTTTCCCCTTCGACGAGGAACCCGCGGGACGCGCCGGGACGGTGTCGCCCCGGAGGACGCCCCCCCACGCGGCGAACGTCCCCCCTTTCTGGATGAGGAAAACCACAACGGGCCCCAGGAGATCCGACGTGGACGGCGCGACGACCAGGGCATCGGCGCCGCCGGGGCTGTAGAGTTTTTTCATCTCGGGCGTCGCGAGGGCGGGGATGCTCGCCGCCCCCAGAATCCGGACGCGCGGGAGGTCCACGAGATCCTCGACCGTCTTGACGGCCGCGAAATCCCGTTTCTCGAACAGGGATTTCAGGTTCTCCTCGATCTTCGAGCGGCCGATCGCGGTCTTCGCGTCGAGATCCGCCACGCTGAAACGGGCCCTCGCGGCGATCTTTTTGGCGTCCTCCTGGAGAAAGAGCGACAAAATCTGCCGGAAGGCGTCGAGGGGCTCCTTCCCCTCCTTCGCGGCGTCGAGAACCTTCCCCTCGATTTTGTCCGCGTCGGGGAAGAGCGGGACGGGTCCGCCCCCCGCGGCCCCGAGGGCCCACACCGCGACCAGGGCCATCCCCGTTGTTCCCCACCGCCCGATGATGGAAAACATGCCGACCTCCTTTCCCCCCGGCGATTCACCCGGCCATGGTTAGACACCTTCCCCGTAGTAGCCATTATACGTTCAACCACCGGCCCCGGGCAACCGAAACCGCCGCCGGGGGGAACGCAAAGGAAGCCGATCATGACATGCCCGCGAGCCCCGTCCTACGAATTCACGGGATCGGCCTGGAAACCGATATGTGTCCTGTGGAGTGGCAGGGTTCGGGAGGCGGTTTCGCGGGACCGCCTTCTTGACCAAGACAAGGGCGTCGGGCCGCGGTTCGCGGAACGTTCCTCGACGACATCCTGTCGTCTCGTCTCTCGACGCGTCCGCGACGCCCGCTCACTCGCGACCCTCCGCCCGGTCGAGACGGATGATGCGCGGTGAAATCATGTCTCCCTCACCCCGCGGCTTCCACAGGACGGTTCGCTACCAAATAAAAATAGAATTGAGACAGGGTGGACCCCACCCCCTCCATCCGCCAATGTTTGGTGGCGGACGGAGCCTCCCCCTCCCCATCATCGTGGTGAAGAATGGGGAGGGGACCATACTGGCCCCCTGAAGGAGCGAGACACCCGATAGGGTGGTAGAATGGCCCCGGCGGGAAACGGAGGGAGGGCAAAGCCCGACCGGAGTTGCCCGCCGGGGCCGCAGGCAGCCCAAACAGGCTGGCCGAAAGGGGGGGT
>JAZDJP010000095.1:0-4194 GCA_043803805.1 Planctomycetota bacterium | reverse complement strand
GGCGATCGATGAGTACGTCCGGTTTTATAACGAGGAACGCATACATTCGTCCCTGGGCTATCGTACGCCCAAGGAATTTGCGGCAGCCTTTGTCACCCTGACTGCCGCTTAAAAGTGTCTTGCTTTTAGGGGGTCACTACGTCGCGGGCGCGTCGGAGGCAGGGAGGCCGGGAGGCGCGAACGCGTCGAGCGACGAGACGACAGGAAGTCGTCGAGGCGCGTCCCGGTGAACCGCTCCCCGAGCCGCCACCCAGAGAATTGCGCCGGGACGTTCTCCCGACGGGCATTCCACGAGCCCGTGATGGGAATGGCGGCGAGGGGGGGAGCGGCGCGGGGAAGCAACGGACTCATGGAAGGAGGGCCGGCGGAAATGACGGCGGAGTCGGAGGTGATGCGTGGATTCGACGCTCGTCGGAAGGGTGTATTTCTCGTCATTCGCCGGTCACGTACTTGCCGGGGATGCCCGCGGTCCGGCCCCGCGCCACTATGTCGGCGCGCCGGCCTCGGCCAGGACGCGCTTCAGGGCGGCGACGGTTATCTCGCTCTTCTCCAGCCGGGGCTTCAGATGCGTTTCGGCGGAGATGCAGCCGGCGTAGCCGTCGGCCAGGAGCGCCCGGATTTTCGGCGCCCATCCCAGGTCCTGGCCGGGCCCGGCCCCGCCGAGCTCCGGGGCGTTGATGCCGTGGTAGTGCATGTGGCGGATGTGCCGCCGGACCCGCTCGAAGCCCGCGTCCCAGGAGTCGCCCGAAACCTCCGGCGTCCATCGCTGGAAATTGACGCCCAGGGCCGGCGAGCCCACCGCCTCGACCATCTCCGCCGCGGCCGTCCCGCCGTCGGCGTAGGAGCCATCCTCGATCTCCACGGCCAGGGTGAAGCCGTGCGCGGCGGCGCGCCCGGCGACCCGGCCGAGGACATCGAGCACCCGCTGCGGCGGGCGCTTCTCGCGTTTGGCGGCCTTCGGGCGGTCGAAGCCGAAGATCACCACCAGGCGGCAGCCGACCATCTCCGCCAGCCGGAAGGACTCGTCCATCTTGAGGCCGGCCTCGTACTCCACGGCCCGGTGGTCCGCCGGGATCTTGAAGACCCCCGGGCTCACCGCCACGAACTGAATGGCCGGATATTGCTTCCGCAGGGAGGGCAGCATCTCATAGAAGGGCTCGTCGTAGTACGGCGCGCGCTTGAGGTGGCAGTGGCGCAGCTCGAACTTCCGGACTCCCCAGCGCCAGGCGAGGGAGACGGCGGTTTCCGGGTCGAGGGATATCTCGTCGGTCACAATGGAGAGCATGGACGCAGGCCTCCTTCACCTACTTGCCCATACAGGTCAGATTCCCATCCGCGGATGAAATGTAGAGGCGCCCGCCGCTCGCGGCCAGGCCATCGGCAACCGGCGGCGCGGGCAGATTCTGCCTGCTCAACACCTCGCCGCTCTTCGCCGCGAGCGCCCACAGCTCCCCTCCCCCCGGGGTTTTCAAGTTGGCCGGCCCGGCGGCAAAGAGAACGTCGCCCGCCGGCATCAGGGCACAGAATTGCAGCGGAGAGGGTACGGGAGTCTTCCACAAGGGCGTGGGCTGTTTGCCCCGGTTGGCTTCCATGTCGACGGCCAGAATTTCGCCGCCGCCCAGGAAAAAGATCGTGGTACGGTTGAAGGCAACCATCTGGCCGCTGACCCAGACACCTCCGTAGCAGACGTTCTGCCCCTTAATCCGGGCACTGCCCACGCGCCAGTGCCAATACCTGTCCAGTAGTAGCGCGCCGCTGCCCGCCCGCAGGCTGGCGGCGTCCCGGGCGTAGGGTAGTTTATCTCCGGAAACCGGATCGAACCGGCACAGCTCACTCCCGCTGATGGCGATGGCCTTGCCGTCGCTGACCAGCATGTCGCCGCAACCGACGAAGGGGTATTTCCGGGGCTCGGGTGATGGCTCCCGCTTGGTCCACGCGCGCCTGCCCGTGAAAGGATCCACCGCGTGAACGTACAGCCCTCCCTCGAGCGACGTGGACCGCCCGGCGAGGAAGCAGGCCTTGCCCTGTTCCACCAGCACGCCGCCGACAACCGGCCATGCCGATTCCAGCTGGCCGAATGAAATGATCCGGCGATCCTCCGGCGCCGCGCGATAACGCCAGAGAAATTTGCCGTCGGAACTTCGCAGGCAGTAGACCCAGCCGTCCCGGCATCCGAACAGGCACAGCCCCGCATAAATGGTCGGCGGCGTGTCCAGGCGGCCTCCGGCCGTGTAACTCCAGACCACCTTGCCCGTCCCGGCGTCCAAAGCCACCAAGCGGTGCGCATCGGTCACGCCCACGTAAACGCGGTCGCCGGCCGCCACCGGCGCCGTCAGGGGATCACCGCCGATGGGATCCACCGCCCAGTCTTCATTCAAAACCTCCTGCGGAGATGCATGCTCCTTCAGTGCCACCGACCACAGCTCCCGGAGAGGAACGGACACGGTCTCTGTGGTTCCGCCGCTCCTGCGGGAATCGTGCCTGAACGTTGGCCATTCACCGTCGGCCGGCATTGCCGCCGCCGTTCCGGAAATCGCGGCATCCCCGGATTCCAAAGGATGCGCCGCCGACAAATCCCCCCGCTCCAATGAGGAAATGTCTCCGGAACTGAAAGCCACGAACCCCCGAATCTGATCCTTGATGCAGGCGCACGCGTTGGGGACGCCGTAGAGGAGACCATTGGCCACCACCGAGCCCACGCCGCAACTGCTTCGTGACGAACCGAACTCGTACATCTTTCCATCCTCCCACGCCACGTAGTGGGAGGGTCGCCCGCGGATGAAGAACTTCTCGGTGGCGGTGTCGTCCCAACAGCCGGGCTGGGGAGGCAACTCCAACTTGCGCTTCTCCTGCCCCGTGGCCGGATCCAGGCCCTTCCAGACGGTCTTCTCCCAGCCCCAGCGATCCTTCTGGCTCTCGTTCGGCTTGAGCTTGGGGGTGCGGACCCAGATGAGACCGCCGGCGTACAGGGCGTTGGGGGTAATCCCCGCGTAAGCCCAGACCCCGGCCGATTCGTGGTTCTCAAAAGAGTCGTGGTATGTCCACAGGAGCGATCCGTCCTTGCCGGCGAGGGCGTAGAGGCGGATGGTTTTCGCCTCGGCCCGGCAGTCAAACAGCAGAAGTCCGTCCTTGTAGCCCACGATCCGGTTGGATTTCATGGCGCGAGAGTCAGTCACCCCTTGTCTCATCCACTCGGAAACATCCTTCCTCCACGCTTCCCGGCCGGTTTTCAAATCCAGGCCAACGATGCAGGATTTGACGTCCTCCAGCTTCTGCTTGCCGTAGAAAAAGCCGGAGGGGTTGGTGGCCGCGGAGAGAAACACCCGGTCATCGCCGGCGAAGGCGGGGGTCGGCGGCGCCCCCTGCTCCGGCCAGTTAAGGATGAACCACAGGTCCTTGCCCGGCTCGTACGTCCACTTCAAGGCGCCGCTGGCAGCGTCGAGCGCGCACACATTCCCGGTCCAGACGAGCAGCAGAATCCCCTGATGAACCAGAATTTGCCTGGGCAGGTCCTTCGGGCCGGGATGTTCGTAGGTGACCGCGACCTGCCCGTCGGAGGCGTTGAGGGCCACCACCTTGCCGCCAAGAACGGTGAACACGCGATCGCCAACCGCGACCGTGGTGGCGTTGCAGGCCTGCGCCAGGGGGCGTCTCCAGAGGACCAGCCCGTTGAACGCGTCCCGGGCCACGAGGAACTGCCCCGGCTGGGGAAGAAGCTCTTGGACGTCGCTCAGAATGTAGAAGTTGCGTCCGTTGGCCGAGAGGATGCCGGCATAGCGGAACGGCACGCACCCGGACTTCGGATAAGGCAGACCCGTGACCCACTGGAGGCGGTTGGGTACGCCCGTCGCGTCTCGGGAGACCCGCACTCCGCCGGGACCGTACCGCGAGTGCGTCCACTCGTCCATGCCCGCCGGGCGGGGCTTCACGACCCTGGCCCACAGGCCGCCGTCCCGCACGATCCGGAATTCCTTGAGGCCCGCTTCGGCCAGTGTGTTCTTCAGCGCCTCTTCGGTCAGAGGATCCCCGCCGGCGCCGGCCCCCTTGCCCAAGTACGCGACCCCGTTGGGGCAAAGGACGCGCATGACCTCCTTCGCGGAAAACCCGGCGCCCAGCAACGCGGGAAGGTCGTCAACCACCAGCAGGTTGACCAGGTTCCCGGCGTAGGGCAACCGCGGGAGATTCACCCGGTCT
>JAZDJP010000094.1:0-3113 GCA_043803805.1 Planctomycetota bacterium | reverse complement strand
TTCGTTGTTCCGGGGGCGCTCGGGGATCACTTGTGCGGGCCGTTCCGCCCGGGGCATTTCCGGGGCGTTCTCACCGTGGTCCTGAAATTGTTCTCCATCGTCCAGCCCGACCGCGCCTATTTCGGGAAGAAGGATTATCAGCAATGGCGCATTCTCGAACGGATGGCCCGGGACTTCAACCTCCCGGTGGAGGTGGTCGGGCTCCCGACGGTGCGGGAACCGGATGGTCTGGCGATGAGTTCCCGCAACCGATACCTTTCCCCGGCCGACCGGGCGAAGGCGTTGTGTCTGTCCCGGGCGCTCCGGGCCGGACGCGACCTTGTGGCGGGGGGGGAGGGCGATCCAAAACGGGTGGAGGCGGCGATGCGCGCCGTGGTGGAGACGGAGGGCGGCGTGGCCGTGGATTATATTTCGATTGTGGATGCGGTCACCCTTCAACCCCTCGGGCGCATCACGGGAAATTTGTTATTGGTCGGGGCGGCGCGCATCGGAAGGACGCGGCTCATTGACAATCTCGAGGTTGCCGCGCCGGGGTAGCCGTCAAATTTGGTTGATTCGCCGGTCCGGGCGACATAGGATAAACCCGTGCGCCGGACGGGTGTGCGCCGGATTTGACAGGGAGGACAATGTGAGGCGATACGGATTCCGGAAGATGAAGATGAACCGGGCCAATCCCGCGCCGCCCATTCCGAAGGGGGTTGGGGCGGGGGTCCGCCATCCGGGGCTGAACGTTGAGGCGATGCAGGCGGCCCGGGATCGGCAGACGGAGAAGACGGCCTATGGCATCATCGCGACGGTGGGGGTGCTTCTCCTGGGGGTTTTTGTCATTTTCTTCCTGAACAAACCCGACCGCGACCTGGAGGCGGAGAAGGTGTATCAGGAGGCCGAGGAGTTGATTAAAAAGGGGGACAAGGCCCAGGCCCTGGTCCGGTTCAAGCAGGTGGATCCTCTGGCCATCAAGTGGCACAAGAAGGCCCGGGCACGCGTTGAATTTCTGGAAGAGGAGCGCCGGACGGCGCAGCTCTCGGCCGCCCGCGCGACTCTGGAGCAGATCGAATCCGACGCCCGGGAGAGTTCCGTGGACCTGAAGGCGCTACGGGAACGGTACCGGGTGTTCATTGACACGTACGAAGACACCCCGCAGGCGGCCGTCGCGAGGGATCGCATCCTTGAAATTGACAGGCAACTCAAACCGCCGGCCGGCGGAAGCAAGGTTCCCGCACCGCCGGGGGGCGGTCCGGCTAAATGATTGCCTTCGTTTAATAAGGCGGCATTTCCTCCGCGATGCATCCCTATATTATCCGCTTCGGTCATTTTGGAATCCCCGGCTACGGGTTGATGCTGGGCATCGGGTTTCTCGTCGCGCTGTGGTTCGCCGGGCGGATCCTGCGGCGGCGGCCCGTCCCGGGCGCTTCAGCGGATGTCATTCTTGACACGGCCACAATCGCTTTTCTGGCGGGCATCGCGGGGGGGCGGTTGTTCTATGTGTTTCTCAACTTTCGGCATTACGCGGAAAATCCCCTGGCCGTGTTCAAAATCTGGGAGGGGGGGCTCGTCCTGTACGGGGGGGTGCTCCTGGGGCTCATGGTGGGGGTGCTTCTTCTTCGGCGGCGGAACATCCCGGTCCTTCCGGTTCTCGATCGCATCGCGCCGCCTGTCGCCGCGGCCCTCGCCTTCGGGCGGATCGGGTGTTTTTTGAACGGGTGTTGCTACGGAGTGATTTCCCACGGGTGGGGGGTGTGTTTTCCGAAGTTCATGGACGTGGGGCCCGGCGGGGCGCGTGAAATAACGGGGAGTCCCGCCTTTCTGGATCACCTGGGGCGGGGGCTTCTCGGGCAGGAGGCCGTTGCGTCGTTGCCGGTTCTTCCGACGCAGTTGATGGAGGCGGCCTTCGCGGCGGGGCTGGCGTTGTTTCTGCATATGCGGCTGTCCCGGAGCCGCCGGGACGGCGGGACGTTCGCCGCGTTCCTCGGTCTCTACGCCGCCTGGCGGTTCTGCCTGGAGTTCGCCCGGGGGGACAACCCCTCGTGCTGGGGGCCGCTCACGTTTTCCCAGGGGATCAGCCTGGCGGTTCTGGCGGGGGTATTGGCGCTGGTCCGTCACATCGGTCGGAGGAAGGGAATAATTAATTCCGCGGAAGCCCCTTGACAGATACGGGGCTTCCGTTACAATCCCGGGCGTGTGAGGTACTCCGGGAGCGGCCGTTGCCGTTTCCGGAGATGTTCTTTGACAAGATGGCCCGGATCGTGAAGGATGCGAGTCAGTGATTTTCCGCAAGGAAATTCACACTTCGAACATTCCTGTTTTTCATGGAGAGTTTGATCCTGGCTCAGAACGAACGCTGGCGGCGTGTCTTAAGCATGCAAGTCGGGCGGCAAGCGCAGCAATGCGCCTAGAGCGGCGGACTGGTGAGTAACACGTGGGTGATCTACCTCGGGGTTGGGGATAGCCATTAGAAATAGTGGGTAATACCGAATACGCTGCCATGGCCACGGCCATGGCAGGAAAGGCGCTACGGCGCCGGCCTGAGATGAGCCCGCGCCCCATTAGCTAGTTGGTGAGGTAACGGCCCACCAAGGCGATGATGGGTAGGCGGCCTGAGAGGGTGTACGCCCACATTGGGACTGAGATACGGCCCAAACTCCTACGGGAGGCAGCAGCTAAGAATATTCCGCAATGGACGAAAGTCTGACGGAGCGACGCCGCGTGGATGATGAAGGCCGGAAGGTTGTAAAATCCTTTTGTCGGGGAAGAATAACCATGGGAGGGAATGCCCGTGGGATGACATGAACCGGCGAATAAGCCCCGGCTAACTACGTGCCAGCAGCCGCGGTAACACGTAGGGGGCGAGCGTTGTTCGGAATTACTGGGCGTAAAGGGCATGTAGGCGGTTTTGTAAGCCTGACGTGAAAGGCTATGGCTCAACCATGGCACTGCGTTGGGAACTGCGAGACTTGAATCACGGAGAGGGAGCTGGAATTCCAGGTGTAGGGGTGAAATCTGTAGATATCTGGAAGAACACCAGTGGCGAAGGCGAGCTCCTGGCCGATGATTGACGCTGAGGTGCGAAAGTGTGGGGATCAAACAGGATTAGAGACCCTGGTAGTCCACAC
>JAZDJP010000093.1:0-25465 GCA_043803805.1 Planctomycetota bacterium | reverse complement strand
TCCTCCCGACTCCGCCATCGTCCCCCAACCAACTCCCGGATCACCTGCATCTTAAACGCCTCGCTGTATCGCACCACTTCCGGCCCCATCTTGACACCTCCCTCTCTTGCAGAAGTGTCAATCTATATCAGGACGGGACATGTTCCACCCATACCCACTCCCCCTCCCTCCACCCCGCCTATCCCGCCTCGCGGGCCGAGCGGAACGAGCGGGCCGGACGCTGCCATCACAACAACACCCGCCTCACGTGACAACGCTCCCGCAGGGGAGGGGAAGTGAGGGCCGTAGCGGTCAAGCTGACTGTGATGAAACTCCGGAAGTGCTCGGATCCCGGATTTTTGAAAATAACCGCCTCATCCGGCAGAGACGGTTTGGAACGGAAGGGTGTTGTCGGGAGCGTGTAGGCACACTATCCCCGTCGGTTTCCCCCCTGTTCCCGTTTGAATTATCAAAGAGCAACGCGCCTCAAGCCGCGATGCCTGAAGCACGGACAATCTGAATTTCGATAACCGGCAATCGCGGATCTCCCCGAAACCGATGCCGTATGATTGTGATGGCTGGCTTCACAATGTCTCTCTCACGGATGGCGACGGGAGGTGAAATTTCTTTGCCCTGCCAAACCTCCTCGGGCGTCCGTCCGCCATGGGACCACAGGCCTCGTTCGATGTTGTACCAATCCCGGTAAATGTCGAGTCGCTTCTGAATGCCATTCATGGTCCGCGAGAATAGGACAAGCCGTGACCATATCCGAAACGATCGGAAGAACCGCTCGATTTTGCCGTTCATGAAATAACCGAATCGAATGCGACCCCGCACGGGCCGGATGTCGAGTTTTCGCTTCACGGTTTTCCGGAACCTCCCGCAGAATTGGGTGCCGTGGTCGGTGACGAGGAATTTCGGTTTTCCGAAGGCGATGATGGCTTTCTTCAGGAGTCGAAGCATCTGGTTGGAGGTGGGAGCTGTCCCCGACCGAATTCCCATCGAATGTTTTGCCAAATTAGGGCTGTAAAGAAAGTGGCATAAAAAGCGGTCGATTCCCGAGATCCTGAAAATTTTGGAGAAAGCGGGTGCAGTTTTGATGGGAATTCGGGAATTCCCGAATCTTCTCTGTGTCAATCATTTTGGAATTTCTCCTTGCTATCCAGGAATTTCCATTTATCCTACTTTGTTAGTAGGAATGGTGTGATATATGAAAATTCCGAAACGAATCCGTTATGGCGTAAGGGCACTTGTGGAAATCGCCCTATTTTATCCGGACCGCACCGTCGCCATCCGTGAAGTCAGCCAGCGCCTGAAAATTTCGAGGAAATTTCTGGAGAACATCATGGGGGTCCTGAAAACCGCGGGGATCGTCAGGGCGGTCCGGGGAACCACGGGCGGCTACACCGTGGCCCGCACCCCCGCCGCCGTCACCCTGGCGGATGTTTTCCGGGCGTTTGGCGCCCTTCCCGAAATCGTGGCGTGCGTGGAGAACCCGGCGTCGTGTCCCGACGCCGGGGAATGTCCCGCCCGGGACACCTGGGTGGAGCTCCGCGAGACGGTGACGGGAATCCTCACCCGCACGACCCTGGAAACCCTCGTGGAGCGCCGGAAGACCCGGACCCGCACGGCGAGCCCGCTTTATCAAATTTAAACCAGGAGGCGATCATGCCACGGATATTTTCGGACATCACCCGCACCGTCGGGAACACCCCTCTCGTGCGCCTGAACCGCATCGCGGCAGGACTTCCCGCCGAGGTGACGGCCAAACTCGAATTCTTCAATCCGCTCTCGAGCGTCAAGGACCGCATCGGGGTCGCCATGATCGCCGACGCGGAGGAAAAAAAGCTCATCCGCCCGGGGAGCGTCATCGTGGAACCCACCAGCGGCAATACCGGCATCGCCCTCGCGTTCGTCTGCGCGGCGCGGGGATATAAATTGATTCTGACCATGCCGGAGACGATGAGCGTGGAACGCCGCCAGCTCCTGAAAATCCTGGGGGCGGAAATCGTCCTCACGCCCGGCGCGGAGGGAATGAAGGGCGCGGTGAAAAAAGCCGGGGAAATCACGGCCTCCACCCCGAACGCCTTCATGCCCCAGCAATTCCAGAATCCCGCCAATCCCAAAATCCACCGGGAGACCACGGCCGAGGAAATCTGGCGGGACACGGATGGCGTCGTGGACATCGTTGTTGCAGGCGTCGGAACCGGCGGTACGATAACGGGCATCGCCGAGGCCCTGAAACCCCGGCGGCCGGGACTCCAGACCGTGGCGGTGGAGCCCGTGGACTCGCCGGTTCTCTCGGGAGGCGCCCCCGGCCCCCACAAGATCCAGGGCATCGGGGCGGGATTCGTGCCGGACGTGCTCCGGCAGGATCTCGTGGACGAAATCGTGAAGGTCGCCACGGAGGACGCCGGGAAGACGGCGCGGCGTCTAGCGCGGGAGGAAGGCATTTTCGCCGGGATCTCATCCGGCGCGGCCGCGTGGGCGGCCCTCGAAGTCGCCCGGCGGCCCGGGAACGCGGGGAAGCGGATCGTGGTGATCCTTCCCGATACCGGCGAACGCTACCTCTCGACCTGGCTTTTCAGCGATTTTAAATGAGGGGGCAACCATGTTCTCACGCATGCGCGAAGATGTCCGGGCGGTGTTCTCGAAGGATCCGGCGGCGCGAAGCACCCTCGAGGTGCTCCTGTGCTACCCGGGCCTCCACGCCGTCTGGTTTCACCGGGTGGCGCACTGGCTGTGGAATCACGGGATGAAGACCCCCGGACGGGTTGTCTCCCACGTGAGCCGGTTCCTGACGGGGATCGAGATCCATCCCGGCGCGAAACTCGGCCGGCGATTCTTCATTGACCACGGGATGGGCATCGTCATCGGCGAAACCGTGGAGACCGGGGAGGACTGCCTCATCTACCAGGGCGTTGTCCTCGGGGGGACGTCCCTCGAAAAGAAAAAGCGCCATCCCACCCTTGGGAACGGCGTCGTCGTGGGGGCCGGATCCATCGTCCTCGGGCCGATTCTGCTCGGGGACAACTGCCGGGTCGGGGCGGGTTCCGTCGTCATCAAACCGGTGCCGGCCGACGGGACCGTCGTCGGTGTCCCGGCCAGGGAATCGGGAAAACCTCTGGGCCACGGAAATGTGCTGGAACACGCCCAACTTCCCGACCCGGTGACGGAATTCCTGAAGGGCCTCGCCGACGAACAGACGAAACTCCGGGAACGCCTGGACCGCATGGAGGGCAAACCGCCCGCGGGTCCGCCGGGTCCAATAACGGTATAATCAATTCCGTATGATTTCATTCCTTCACGAGCCACGTTTCACGCGTCACGAGCCACGCGAGATGGCATTCCGATGAAACCAAGAACCCGCCTCATCCACCCGCCGGGAGGGACCTGTCCCGTGACCGGCGCGGTGAGCCCCCCCATCCACCCGGCCACCACGTTCCGGCAGGACGCCGTGGACAAGAACCGCGGCTATGATTATTCGCGGACGAAAAACCCGACGCGGGATGTCCTCGAAGCCGCCATCGCGGACCTGGAGGGAGGCCGCGCCGGTTTCGCCTTCGCGTCAGGAACCGCCGCCATCACCGCCTGTCTCGCGATTCTCAAAGTCGGCGACCACGTCGTCGCGACGGAAGGGCTCTACGGCGGGACCTACCGCGTCCTGACGGGCGTCTTCGCGAAATTCGGAATTTCCGCCACGTTCGCGGACACCACCGACCTGAAACGCCTGGCGGCCGCGTTCCGGCCGGAGACCCGGATGCTCTTCCTCGAGACGCCGTCCAACCCGCTGCTCCGCGTCACGGACCTCGCCGCGGCGGCGAAACTCGCCCATGACCGGAACGTTCTCGTCGCGGTGGACAACACCCTCATGTCACCGTGGCTCCAGAAGCCGCTCGCCCACGGGGCGGACATCGTGGTCCACAGCGCGACGAAATCGCTCGGCGGCCACAGCGACGTCCTCGCGGGGCTCGTCGTGACGCGGGACGATGCGCTTGCGAAGGAAATCGGCTTCATCCAGAACGCCACCGGCGGGGTGCTTTCGCCGATGGACTCGTGGCTGCTCCTCCGCGGGATGAAGACCCTGGGCGTGCGGACGGAGGCGGCGCAGGAATCGGCGCGTCGGATCGCGCGGTGGCTGGCCGCACGGCCCGAGGTGAAGGCGGTTTACCACCCCGGCCTTTCCGGATTCCCCGGCGCGGACGTCCACGCCCGCCAGGCGGCGGGACCGGGGGCGTTGCTGTCGCTCGAACTGCGGGAGGGCTGGCCGGCGGAAACCTTCGTGCGACATCTCTCCCTGTGGACGCTCGCGGTGAGCCTCGGCGCGGTCGAAAGCCTCGCCTGCGTCCCGGCCCGGATGACCCACGCGACGTACGATGCCGCCGAACGCGCCCGGACGGGCATCGCGGACAACCTCGTGCGCCTGGCGGTGGGCCTGGAGGATCCGGAAGATCTCATCACGGACATTGAAACCGCCCTGGAAAAAGCGAAAATAGCCCCATGATCAAACACCGCATCGGCTCCACGGAGTGCGTCCACGCCGGCACCGGCCCGGTCCCCATCTGGGGGTCGGTGTCCGTCCCGATCGTCCACTCCGCCCCGTTTCACTTCAAAAACACGAAGGACCTCGTCCGCTACATGAAGGGCCACTCCCGGCGGGAACAGCCCGAGTACGGCCGGATGGGAAATCCCACCGTGGCGGCGGTGGAAAAGCGCCTCGCCTCCCTCGAGGGCGCCGAGGCGGCGCAACTCTTCGCCAGCGGCATGGCGGCGGTGACCACGCTCTTCCTGGCCTATTTAAAGAGCGGCGACCACATCGTCATGACGAGCGACATCTACAAGCGAACTCGCCGGTTCGCCGTGGAATCCCTCTCACGGTTCGGCATCCGCGCCACGCTCGTGAAGCCGGACCTGGCCGCCATCGCGAAGGCCGTCGGGCCCCGGACGCGGATGATCTTCACGGAGACCCCGACCAACCCGTTCCTGAACATCCTGGACATGCGGGATCTCGCCCGGCTCGGGCGGCGCAAAAAAATCCTCACCGTGGTGGACAGCACGTTCGCCACCCCCGTGAACCTGCGGCCCCTCGAGCACGGGGTGGACCTCGTCACTCATTCGTGCACCAAGTACCTGGGCGGCCACAACGACCTCGTGGCCGGTGTGCTGGCCGGGAAGAAACGCCACCTCGAACCCGTGTCGGAACTCCTTTCGACGCTCGGGGGCATTTCCGACCCGACGACGGCGTTCCTTCTGGATCGCGGCCTCAAGACCCTGTTCCTGCGGGTGGCCCGCCAGAACCAGAACGCCCAGACCGTGGCGGAATTTCTCGAAAATCAACCGCGGATCCGGCAGGTCTGGTATCCGGGCCTCGCCTCCCACCCCCACCACGACACGGCCCGGCGCACCATGGCGGGCTTCGGCGGGGTGGTCACGTTCACGCTGAACACCGACGCCGCCGGAACGGGACGGTTCGTGGACGCCCTGCGCATCCCCCACCTCGCGCCGAGCCTTGGCGGAGTGGATTCCCTCGTCGAGCAGGTGGTCACCATGAGCTACTTCGAGGTGTCCGCCGCCGACCGCAAAAAGGCCGGCGTCTCCGACAACCTCATCCGGTTCTCGCTCGGGATCGAGGACATCGAGGACCTGCTGGAGGATTTGCGGCGGGGGTTGCGGAAAATCTGAGAAGCGTGGGTCGCGAGTCCCTCCTTCGCGCAAGGCGCTACGGAGGGCAGGCATGGTTCGTGGGTCGCAGAAAAACCGGGAACCGGGAAGAAAAACCCGGAGATCGGGTTTCCGTTCCACCCGAAAACGCACAACTGATGAACAACAAACCCAACCCAAGCAAGGCGAAATTTTCTCTTTTTAGAATAGGATGTGCGTTACAAAGTTTTGTTGGAATATCCGTAATTTGGTATTCGTATGAAACAACACATCTGAATTGTCATAGTTCAGTGGCCATCTTCAAAATACTTCTGTTTGATAATTCTTTGCTGTGCGCCATCTTCTTGATTGGTGCGATCATCGAGCGAGGCGGTTTCACGCCATTCATACCATTACTGATTTGGTTACTACAGGCATATCTCTTATGCGGCCTCGTGCATTAACACTCACCTGCAAAATGCCCGATCCCCCCTTGACACGCCGCCGAGGAGTGACAGCGTTCCGGGAATCAATCTCGACCTGTTTGAGCGCCATCGTGGCATGGGCGAGTTGGGCGGGATTCCGGAACGGCGGAAGCGATAAAACTCAGAATCCCGCATCTCCTGCGTGCCACGAGTCACAGCACCACGCCTGGTGCCGTTGTGGACCGTTGACGGTAGACGGTGGACCCTTTACGGCTTCGCGAGCAGACGCTCCGCCCGCGCCCGCGCCTCCGCGAGAAACACGGCGGGGTCCCGGAACGCGGAGTTCGCGACGTGCGATTCCAGCAGGAAATTCCCGGAATACCGGAGACCGTGGAAAACGACCCGGAACCGGTCCCAGTCAATATTCCCCTCGTAAGGCAACCGGTGCTCGTCCGTCCCCCGGGTGTCGTGGATGTGGACGGTGAGGAGCCGGGATCCGAACCGTTCGAGCGTCTCGAAACACGCCCCCCGCACGTTCTCGTGACCCGAATCGTAGCAGAGCCCGACGGGCGGACCGTCGAACTCCGTCAAAAAATCCGCCAGCACCCGGTCGTAATCCGCGTCCTGCCCGTTCTCGAGGGCGAGCGAAATCCCCCGCCCCGCCGCGTCGGCCGCGAGCGCCTCAACGCTCCGCCGGCCCTGGGCCATCATCCGGTCCCGCGTCGGACCGGGCGGGATGCCGTACGGCTGCAACAGGTGGATGACCGTGACGCGGCCGCCAAGATCCGCGGCCGTCTCGATCGCGAACCGGCACTGGCGGACGGACTCCAGGCGCTCCGCCTCGTCCCGCGAGAACAGCCGGTCCCCCTCCGGATAGGGGGCGTGCACGGAATCCACCGCGAGGCCGTTATCGCGGATCAGCCGCCCCATCGCGGCCGTTTCCGCCGCGGCGACGCCGTCCGGGAGACGGGCTTTCGGACGCAGGGACACCACCGCGAAACCCGCGTCCCGGATCATCGGGATGACCCGTTTCGGCGGAAGCGCGGGGGCAAAATCGGTGAATATCGCGGGTCGGATTGTTTTTATCATCCGCGCGGGACCGGGCAACCTTATCCCGGCAGCGCCAGGATGATCCGCTCCATCAATTGACCCGAATCGCATCCCGAAGAATCGCCCACCCGCTACCGCCGTTCCACCGTCCGATAGATTTCACACCGGTGACCAATGCCAACGACCAGAATCACCAGTTCGCGGTGAAACACCCGGTAGACGATTCGATAATTCCCCGACCGGTGGGAACGCAAACCCGCCAGAGGGCCCTTCAACATTTTTCCGGTGTCCGGATCATGCGCCAGCGCCTCAATGTCACGCCGCAATTGCTCCCGAGGAACACGATCCTGTCGCTGAATCTCCTTGGCGGCCAGATGATGATAAACAATGCTATACACGGAAGATGTCCTCATGACGGACGAACCGCCCGGCCGCCTTTTCCACCAAATCCTTCTCCGCCCGGGCCACCTGGCGCATGAGGTTCCGGTCCGCCAAGATCTCCAACGTCTCCAGTTCCTCCGGAGACATCACCACCGCCTCGGGACGGCCGTTTTTGGTCAGAATGACGTGCCGGCGATCCTTCCTCACCTTTCGGACCACTCCGTACATATCCGCCCTGAATTCCGTCATCGGCATGATCGTTTCCATGATCCCTCCATACGTACGTTTATCCGTACATTATATCACCGGGTTCGGATTGTGCACCCAATTTTGTTCCACGGCAATCGTCCGCGTCGTTGCCGTTTCGCTCCGGAACTCAAAACCCATGAAATGACATGCGGATTCGCAGGCCATGGGCTGTGGACAGTGGACTCGTCAGGATTATTCGAGCCGTTTTACCCCGGCAACGCCAGGATGATCCGCTCCAGAAGCGTCACGCACCGGGCCGCCACCGGGAGGTTCACGAACTCGTCCACGCAATGCAGGGAACCGCCAAAGCCCGGGCCGAGATTCAGCACGTCCATCCCCGCCCCGGCGAAAATCGTGAGATCCGTCCGCCCCCGCTGGAACCCGTAACGCTCGCGCCCCTCCTGGGCGATCATGGCCCCGCGGGCCGCGGCAAAGAGCGCTCCGTTCAAATCGGTGAGCGCGGTGTTCTCGCGGGCGCGGATGGTAAAGGACGCGTCTTCCCCGGCCAGAATCCGCTCCAGTTCCCCCCGGAGCGTCCCGCCGTCCTCCCCCGGAGCGAGGCGGCGGCTCACCGTCACCCGGCATTCGTCCGGAATGATGTTGTTCCGCCGGCCGCCGGAAATCAGCGTCGCCGCCATGCTGCCGCGGGCGATCGCCCCGGGACGGATCTCGACCTCCGGGTAGCGGCGGTTGGTTTCGTCCACGGCCGCGCAGAACCGGGCGGCCGCGGTGATGGCGTTGATCCCTCGCTCGGGACGGGCGCTGTGGGACGCCTTCCCGCGGAAGACCACCTCGGCCAGGGCGTGGGCCTGGGTGCCCAGACTCAACCGGGGACCCTCGGCGTCGCAACTCGGCTCGGCGGTGATCGCCCAGTCCCCGCCGCGGGCGGCCGCCCGGCGGGCGCCGTTTCCGCGACCGGGGACCTCCGCCTCCTCGCACACGGTGAAACTGAACACCACCTCGACGGACGGACGGATTCGCGGGGCCAGCCACAGCATCGCCGCAAGCCCCGCCTTGCAGTCCGTCGCGCCGAGCCCGTACAGGCAATCCCCCTTCACCACCGGCACGAGGGGATCCGTCGCCCACCCGGGAACGGCGGGAACGGTATCCGTATGGGCGTTGATATGGAGCCGCCGCGTGCCCGTCCCCACCCGGCAGAAGACGTTATCCTGATCGTCGCGTTCCGCCGGAAGACCCTCCCGGCGGAGTTCGGCCATGACGTAATCCGCCATCGCCGCCTCGTTCCCGCTGAGGCTCGGAATGGCGACCATGTCGGCGATGGATTTTTCCAGGAATTCACGCAGGTTCATGCCAACCTCAATCCAAATCCATCGGATTCATCGGCGGCGTGCCGTCGTCCTCGGTCTTGAGGCGCTCGATTTCTTTCTTAAAGAGATCCTCGGCCTTTTTCTTCTTCTCGCCGAGCTTGTCCTTGGCGGACTCGAAAAGCGTCCCCCGGGCCTCCTTGTCGGCGCGGATTTTCTGGAGGGTGTCCTCGAGAACATCGGCGCCGGCGTCATGCCGGACCGGTTTCCAGTGCTGAACCACCCGGCCGTTCACCGGATTCACCTCGAGGGTGGTCCGACAGCAGGGACAGGTGACTTGAATGACGCTCGCCATACCATCATTCTGCGTTGCCGGAGCGTTTTGTCAATAGTGCGCTCGAAATCCTTTCGCGTTATCCCATCCCACCATGGCACCCGGGGGGACTTTTTCATGACATGATCAATCGCTACTCATTGGAAACAAACAAGATAAAAATTATTTATCCTGCGGGAATAATCCATTGGAAACCTGCATTTTTGAATGTAAACTATGACGTTAACGTAAAGGTTCATTCCGTATGGAAAATCGCCTTCTCAAAGCCGGCACCTTGGCCAAAGCCACCGGGAAAACCCTTCGCACCATCCACTATTACGAGGAAATCGGCCTCATCAAGGCCGCCCGGCGCACCGATGGCGGATTCCGCCTCTTCACCCCGGATGACATCAACCGGGTCCGCATGATCGGCCATCTCCAGGAATTGGGGATGCCGTTGCTCAAGATCCGGGAGGCGGTGGCCTCCTGGGAGGACGGCAAGAACGGGGTGGAGGCCGCCCGGCGCCTGCGCGCCCTGTACCAGGATGCCCTCGCCGAAACCCGCCGGAAACGGGAAGGGCTGGCGGCGATGGAGGCGGATCTCCTGGAGGCCCTGCGTTTTCTCGATGCCTGCGGCGGGTGCGGCGACGACCCGTCCCGCTCCCTCTGCACGGTGTGCCGGAAGGGGGAGCACCACGCGGCGCTTCCCTCTCTGATCGACGCCACCCTCCTGCCGGCCGATGCCCCGGCGCCGGCCCCCCCGGAGGCCCCCGCATGAGCGACCCGAAATCCCTCGTCGGCGGGGAATACACGTACGGATTCGAGACGGCCGTCGAGACGGACGCGGTCGCCCCGGGGCTCTCCGAGGATGTCATCCGGACCATTTCCGCCAAGAAAAGCGAGCCCGCGTTCATGCTGGAGTGGCGCCTGGCGGCCTACCGCCACTGGCTCACCCTCACGGAACCCCGATGGGCGCACGTCTGCCACCCGCCGATCGACTATCAAAAAATCATCTATTACGCCGCCCCCCGGCCACGCAAGGAACTCAAGGACCTGAACGAGGTGGATCCCGAGATCCGCCGGACCTACGAACGCCTGGGAATCCCCCTCGACGAGCAGAAGATCCTCGCCGGCGTGGCCGTGGACGCCGTGTTCGACAGCATCTCCGTCGCGACGACGTTCAAAAAGCGCCTCGCGGAGCTCGGAATCATCTTCTGCCCCTTCTCGGAGGCCGTCCTCGCCCACCCGGCGCTCATCGAGGAATACCTCGGCTCGGTGGTGCCGGCCTCGGACAATTACTTCGCCGCCCTCAATTCCGCGGTGTTCAGCGACGGCTCCTTCGTGTACATCCCCAAGGGAGTCCGCTGTCCGATGGAGCTCTCCACCTATTTCCGGATCAACACCCGCAACATCGGCCAGTTCGAGAGAACCCTCATCGTCGCCGACGACGGCGCCACGGTGAGCTACCTCGAGGGATGTTCCGCCCCCCGGCGCGACGAGAACCAGCTCCACGCCGCGGTGGTGGAGCTCGTCGCCCGCGACGATGCCTTCATCAAGTATTCCACCGTCCAGAACTGGTATCCGGGCGACAGGGAGGGCCGGGGCGGCATCTACAATTTCGTGACGAAACGGGGGAAATGCGCCGGCCGGAACTCCCGCATCTCCTGGACCCAGGTCGAGACGGGATCAGCCATCACCTGGAAATACCCGGGTTGTCTGCTCCTGGGGGACAACTCCATCGGGGAATTCTACTCGGTGGCGGTCACGAACAACCTCCAGCAGGCCGACACCGGCACCAAGATGATCCACGTCGGCAAAAACACACGCAGCACCATCGTCTCGAAGGGCATCTCGGCGGGCCGGTCCTCGAACGCCTACCGGGGCCTCGTGAAGGTGGTCCCGGCGGCGGACAACGCGCGGAATTACACCCAGTGCGATTCGTTGCTGATCGGGGACCAGTGCGGCGCTCACACCTTCCCGACGCTCGAGGTGGAAAACCGCACCGCGCGGGTGGAGCATGAGGCGTCCACCTCCCGCATCAGCGAGGATCAATTGTTTTATTGCCGCCAGCGGGGGCTTTCGGCGGAGGATGCGGTCTCCACCATCGTGAACGGCTTCTGCAAAACGGTATTCCGCGAACTCCCCATGGAATTCGCCGTGGAGGCGTCGAAACTGCTGGCGGTGAGCCTGGATGGGAGCGTCGGATAACGCGCGAATCGCGAATCGTTTATCGCGAATCGCAGAAGGAACAACTGAACACGAACGGAACATCATCCATGACAAGCAATGGCCTGGGCAACGCCGCCCCCCTCCTCGACATCCGGGGACTCCGGGCGTCGGTGGCGGGGAAGGAAATCCTGAAGGGACTGGACCTCACGGTGCGGCCCGGCGAAATCCATGCCATCATGGGCCCCAACGGCTCCGGGAAAAGCACGCTCGCCCAGGTCCTCGCGGGCCATCCCGGATACACGATCACCGGCGGCGAGGTCTTCTACGAGGGGAAAAATCTCTTTGAACTCCCGGCCGAGGAACGCGCCCGCCGGGGGATTTTCCTCGCCTTCCAGTACCCGGTGGAGATCCCCGGCGTGAGCACCGCCTATTTCCTGCGCACGGCGATGAACGAGATCCGCAAGGCGCGGGGACTCGCGCCCCTGGACGCCATGGAGTGCCTGGAGATGTTCCGGGAAAAGGCGAAATATGTCGCGCTGGATGCGGCCCTGATCAACCGCCCCGTGAACGAGGGATTCTCGGGCGGGGAAAAGAAACGCAACGAGATATTCCAGATGGCGGTCCTCGAACCGAAACTCGCCATCCTCGACGAGACCGACTCGGGCCTCGACATCGACGCCCTGCGCGTCGTGTCCGGGGGGGTGAACCGCCTCCGCCGGCCGGACAATGCCTTCGTCGTCGTCACGCACTATCAGCGACTCCTGAATTACATCGTTCCGGACGTGGTTCACGTTCTTTCCGGCGGACGCATCGTCAAGACCGGCGGGAAGGAACTCGCCCTGGAACTCGAATCCCGGGGATACGACTGGCTGAAGGCCGCGCCGGAAGGGGCGGCGTCATGACGAAACTCGTCCCCACCCCCGCCTGCACGGAGGCCCTCGGCCGCGCCGCGGCGCGCGCCCGGGGGGAGCCCGCCTTCCTGCGGGAACTCCGCGCGCACGCCGCGGAACTCTTTTCGGCGGAAGGCTTCCCCGGCCCCAGGAATGAAAATTGGCGTCACACGAACGCCGCCCCCTTCGCCGCCTTCACCGGGACGGACGCCCCGCCGGAGGCCGCGGACGCCGCCCGGGCGATCCTGGCGGATCTGCCGGCGCCGGCCGGCGCCCCGCGCCTGGTGTTTCTGAACGGGCGATTCTCCGGCGAACTTTCCTCCGTCCGGCAGTTCTCCCCGGAGACGCCCGTTTTTTCTCTCGCCCGCCACGGGTTCCACGTCGGCCCCCTCGCGGAGAAACTCGCGCCGGGCGCGCCGCATCTCGGCGCCCTGGCCGGAGCCCTTCCGGATTCCCTCGCCACCCTCAACACCGCGGTCTTCCCGGACGGAGCCTTTGTGATTGTGCCGGACGGCGCGATCCTCCCGGAGCCGATCCACCTCGTCTTCCTCGCGGGAGGCCCCGCCGCGGCATTCGCCTTCTCCCGGACGTTCATCGTCATCGGGCGGAACGCCCGGGCGGCCGTCGTCGAGCACCACCGGTCGCTCCCCGGGGCGCCGGCCTTCGCGAACGCCGTCACCGAGATCCACGCCGGCGCGGGAAGCGACGTCACCCACTACACCCTCCAGGAATATGCGCCGGATGCCCTCCACGCCGGGACCCTCCACGCCTCGGTCGGGGCCGGGGCGCGCCTTGTCGCGTTCGCGGTCGCCCGGGGGGCGAAACTCTCCCGGAACGACCTCGCGGTGACGCTCGCCGGAACGGACGCCCGCGTATTTTTATATGGGCTGACCCTCGCGGACGGCCGCCGGCACGTGGACCATCACACGCTCATCGACCATGCCGCGCCGGGCGGGCGGAGCACGGAATTGTACAAGGGCGTTCTCGAGGACGGGTCCCGATCGGTCTTCCACGGCCGCATCGTGGTGCGCCGCGGCGCGCAAAAGACGGACGCCCGCCAGACCTGCCGGAATCTTGTTTTGTCGGCCGGGGCCCGCGCGGACGCCCGTCCGGAGCTCGAGATCCTCGCCGATGATGTAAAATGCTCCCACGGCGCGACGGCGGGCAACCTCGATGACAACGCCCTGTTTTATTTAAAGAGCCGGGGGCTCGACGCCCGCGCGGCGGCGGGCCTCCTCATCTATGGATTTGCGGCGGACATCCTCCGGAACATGGAGAATCCCGCCGTGCGGGAGACCCTGGATGATCATCTCACGAAAAAATTCCGCGGGGACTGACGCCATGACATCCTCCACGCCCATCCCGTTCAATCTTTCGGACGTCCGCGCGAATTTCCCCATCCTCTCCCGGCGCGTCCAAAAACATCCCCTCGCCTACCTCGACAACGCCGCGACGAGCCAGAAACCGGAGTCCGTCATCCGGGCCGTGCGGAACTTCCTCCGTCGTGAGAACGCGAACATCCACCGCGGGGTGCATTTCCTCTCGCAGGAGGCCACCGGCGCTTACGAGGGCGTCCGCGAAAAAATCCGCGGCTTCCTCAACGCCGGATCAGCCGCGGAGATCGTCTTCGTCCGCGGCACGACGGAGGCCGTGAATCTCGTGGCCGCGTCGTTCGGCCGGGCCGCGGTGAAGGCGGGCGACGAGATTCTCCTCTCCATCCACGAGCACCACTCGAACATCGTCCCCTGGCAGATGCTCTGCGAAGCGGCGGGGGCGCGGCTCTCCGTCATCCCCATGAACGACGCCGGGGAACTCATTATTGAAGAATACGAAAAGCGCCTCACCCCGCGAACGCGCCTGGTGGCGGTGACCCACGTTTCGAACGCCCTGGGCACCGTGAACCCCGTGCGCGACATGATCGCGAAAGCCCACGCCAAGGGCATCCCGGTCCTCGTGGACGGGGCCCAGGCGGTGCCCCACTTCCCGGTGGACGTCCGCGACCTCGACTGCGATTTCTACGCGTTCTCCGGGCATAAACTATATGGCCCGACGGGCATCGGGGTACTCTACGGGAAACGCGCCCACCTCGAAAAAATGCCCCCCTGGCAGGGCGGCGGAGACATGATCCTCTCGGTCACGTTCGAAAAAACAACCTACAAGGCCCCCCCGGGGCGATTCGAAGCGGGGACGCCGGCCATCGCGGAGGTCATCGGGCTCGGGGCGGCGGTGGATTACCTGGCGCGTCTGGATCGCGCCGGGGCCGAACGCCACGAAGCGGAACTCCTGCGGATGGCGACGGAACGCGTCGCCGCTCTTCCCGGCGTGCGTGTGTTGGGGACGGCCCGGGCGAAGACCGGGGTGCTGTCCTTCGTGATGGACGGCGTCCACCCGCACGACATCGGAACCGTTCTGGATAGCGTTGGGGTCGCCATCCGGGCGGGCCACCACTGCGCCCAGCCCCTCATGGAGCGCCTGGGCGTGCCGGCGACGGCGCGCGCGTCGTTCACCTTCTATAATTCCGAGGCGGATGTGGATGCCCTGGTGCGAGGACTGGAGAAGGTGCGGGAGATATTCAAATAACGACGGCATACGAGGTATTTAGATGTCTGAACTTGACGAACTCTATCAGGACGTCATCCTGGACCACAACCGGACGCCCCGGAATTTCCGGAGGATCGCGCCGGCAAGCGCCTCCGCGAAAGGGTATAATCCCCTCTGCGGGGACCAGTTCACGGTGTATCTGACCATTGAAAACGACACCGTGAAGGACGTGTCCTTCGAGGGCGCCGGCTGCGCCATCTCGAAGGCCTCGGCCTCCCTCATGACGGAGGCCGTGAAGGGGAAGACCCGGGCGGAGGTGGCGGAACTTTTCGGCAAATTTCACGCCATGGTGACCTCCGATTTCGAGAAGGAAATCAACACGGCGTCGCTCGGGAAACTGGCCGTCCTCGGGGGCGTGCGCCAGTTTCCCATCCGGGTGAAGTGCGCATCGCTCGCCTGGCACGCCCTTCACGCGGCGCTGGAAGGAAAACAAGAACCGGTATCAACGGAATAAAACAGTCCGCGAGTCGGCGAGTCTGGAAGTCACCGAGTCCATAAGTCGAAGAGTCGAGGAGTGGAAGAATGACGTCTCCCCATATCCCCCCCCCGGCGCCGGAGCCGAAACTTCCGCCCCCCAATGGAACCACCGGGTCCGTTCCGCCCCCCTCACCGATGTCTCCCGAAGGAACCGCATCGGCGGCCCCCGTTCCCGCCCCGGGAGGCGTCCCGCCGGCGCCGGGAACGTTCCACGACCTGGTCATTCAGACGCTGAAATCCTGTTACGATCCCGAACTCCCCCTCAACATCTACGAACTGGGACTGATTTACAATGTCGCCGTGACGCCGGCGAACGACGTTTCCATCGCGATGACCCTCACCACCCCCAACTGCCCGGTCATCGAATCCCTCCCGAGCGAGATCCGCCGGAAGGTCGCCGCCATGCCGGGGGCGGGATCGGTCACCCTCGACATCGTCTGGGACCCGCCCTGGAGCCCGGACCGGATGAGCGATGCGGCGAAACTTGAACTGGGCCTGTTGTAACACCACGGAACCACGGAAGGCGGCATCATCCCTTCCTCTTTTTCGTGTTTTCGTGGTGACTATGACAATCCCATACTTTCGTGATTTCGTGTTCCGTGTTGAGTGTTTCGTGGTTGCCATCGCGCGATTCCCCGCTACGATTACCCCGATTTTCAGGGGACGCGGAGAACAAATGCCATGAACGCCTCACTCGCAAAATGGGTGGACGAATGCGCCCGCATCGCCCAACCGAAACACATCCACTGGTGCGACGGCTCGGACGCCGAACATGAGAAACTCGTCCAGACCATGCTCGACGAAGGCGAATTCATCCGCCTGAACGAATCCACCTGCCCGGGCAGTTACCTGCACCGAAGCCACCCGAGCGACGTCGCGCGGACGGAGCATCTGACATACATCTGCACGGAGCACCGGGAGGACGCCGGCCCCACCAACAACTGGATGAGCCCCCGCGAGGCCCGCGAAAAGGTCGGGAAGCTCTTCGATCGGGCGATGGAAGATCGCACGATGTACGTCATGCCCTTCCTCATGGGCCCGCCCGGTTCCCCCCACGCCAAGGTCGGCATTGAAATCACCGACAGCCGGTACGTCGTGGCGAGCATGCGGATCATGACGCGGATGGGAACGATCGCCCTCGACACCCTTGAGAAAACCGGTGAATTTTATCCCGGATTCCACTCCCTCGGAGACCTCGATCCCGCCCGGCGGTTCATCCTCCACTTCCCGGAGGAGAAACTGATCTGGAGCGTGGGCTCCGGCTACGGCGGGAATGCCCTTCTGGGGAAGAAATGCCTGTCCCTGCGCATCGCGAGCTGGATTGCCCGCGAGGAAGGATGGCTCGCCGAGCACATGCTCATCCTGGGGGTGGAGAATCCCGCCGGCGAGATCCGCTACATCGCCGCCGCCCTCCCGAGCGCCTGCGGGAAAACGAACCTCGCCATGATGGTCCCGGCCTGGGCCGGCCGCGGCTGGAAGGTCTGGACGGTCGGCGACGACATCGCCTGGATCCGTCCCGGGAAGGACGGCCGGCTCTGGGCCGTGAATCCCGAGGCCGGGTTCTTCGGCGTGGCGCCGGGAACGGGACCGGGGACAAACCCCAACGCCTTGGCATCCCTCCGGAAAAATTCCATCTTCACGAATGTCGCCCTCTCGCCGGCCAACGAGCCCTGGTGGGAGGGCATGGGACCCGCGCCGGAAGGCCTGGCCGACTGGCAGGGCCGTCCCTGGACCGCCGGCGCCGGGAAGGCGGCCCACCCGAATTCACGATTCACCGCTCCGGCCCGGAATTGCCCATGCCTCTCGCCGCACTGGGAGGACCCGGAAGGCGTTCCGATCTCGGCCTTCATCTTCGGGGGACGCCGGTCGCGCCTGGCGCCGCTCATCTACCAGTCCTTCGACTGGACCCACGGGGTCTTCGTCGGCGCTTCCATGGCCTCCGAGACGACCGCCGCGGCCATCGGCACGGTCGGTGTCACCCGCCGCGATCCGATGGCGATGCTCCCCTTCTGCGGCTATCATCTGGGGGACTACCTGGGCCACTGGCTGGCGACGGGAAAGATCCTGCACGACCCGCCCCCCATCTTCCATGTGAACTGGTTCCGCGCGGGCAACGACGGGAAATTCCTCTGGCCCGGCTTCGGGGAGAACGTCCGGGTCCTGGCCTGGATCCTCGACCGCGCCGCAAAACGCGGAGCGGCCCGGGAAACGCCCATCGGGTTCGTCCCGGCCCCCGGCGCCATTGACACGGAAGGCCTGGCGCTCGCCAATGGCGCGATGGAGGAACTCCTCCGGGTGAACGCGTCCGACTGGAAAACCGAAGCGGCGGACGTGAAGATGTTCTTCGACCGGCTGGGTACGCGTCTGCCGACGCCGGTCCGGACGGAACTCGAATCGCTCGTGAAGCGGCTCGGATAACCAACGTTATGTATCTGACATTCGTCCTGGCCCTCCTCCTGGCGGCGGCCTACGAGGCGCCGCCCGGCCCGGTGGCGCTTTCCTGGCACACCCCCGTCGCCACGGCGATCCTGGCCCTCCTCCCGGCGGCGCCGGGCCTGCTCCGCGGCCCTTTGTCATGGCTCCTGGGGCGTGGAAGTCTCCGGCCCCGCGCCTTTTCCCGGCTCATCATCGTCTGCCGGGCGCTTCCCGTCATCACGTTCGGGATTTCGGTCCACCTCTTCGACTGGCCCCTCTGGACCTGGATGACGGCGCGCCTGCCCGGGGTCGCGGCCGCCGCCACTCCGTGGAGCGGGAAAATTCCATTTCTCACGGACGTCGCCATGCTCGCGCCGTTCCTACTGGCCATGGCCGGTTCCTGGTACACCGTCCACGCCCTGGAATCCCTGCGATCCCCCCCGCGCTGGCGCCTGGCCGCGTACACCGCCTACCAAGCGCGTCAAGGCGCCCTGGTGCTCCTCCCGTGGCTGACGCTGTCAGCCGGATTGGATCTGGCAACTCTGGCCGGATCGTTCCTCCCCGAATCCTTCCGGACATCCCCGGCGTTTTCGCTGGGGGTCACGGGTGTGTTTTTGTTGGCGATGTTCATCGCCGCCCCCCTCGCCATGCGCCACATCCTCGGGACCGAACCTCTCCCGACCGGCCCCCTGCGCGAGGCGCTCGAGTCGTTTGCCCGGCGCCTCAATTTCCGCTTCCGGGACATTCTCCTCTGGCGAACGGGCGGCGGGGTGGTGAACGCCGCGGTGGCAGGGCTCGCGGGGCGTTTCCGTTACGTCTTCCTGACCGACGGTCTTCTGGAAACGCTCGCCCCGGAGGAGATACTGGCCGTGTTTGGCCACGAAATCGGCCACATCGCCGGCCGCCACTTCCCCCTCTATATCCTTTTCGGCGGCGGGTACGTCCTCTTCAGTCTGACCCTGTGGAGGCACCTGCCGACATGGTTGACCGCCTCGGCGACACTCGACACGACGACACTCGCCCTCGTGCTCGCCCTCTGGTGGGGCGTGTTCTTCCGGTATCTGTCGCGGCTCCTCGAACGCCAGGCGGACGTCTACGGACTTCTCGCGGCGGACGATCCCCGTTTGTATATTTTCACGCTCGAGAAGGTGGCGCTCTTCGGCGGACGGGGACGATCCGCCCCCTCGTTTCGGCACGGAAGCGTCGCCGACCGCGTGTCGTTCCTCGCCCGTGTGATTGAAAACCCGGATCAGGCCGCCCGCGTGACGAGCCGGGTGCGCTGGATAACCGGGGCGCTGGCGGCGTTTGCGACGCTGTGTCTGGCCGGAATCGTTTTCCCTTAGAAAAACGGGCGCTGGAATCAGGGCTTCCCCGACCAGGAGGATCACCCGCGATGAGTCATGTCATCCCGATCCCTACCTCTGGCTCAAGTGATCCCGCCGACGATGAGACGATCCCTCCCCCCGGTTCCCGTTCCGATCGCCGCGCGGGCGGGACGGACGGGGCATCGCGGAGGCGTCGCCGGGGGCGGCATCGGGCTTGCCGACCGCCTTCCGACTGAGTCTGATCTTGCCGCTGTCGTCCACGGCGAGGCACTTCACCTCGATCTCCTCGCCCTCGCGGACCACGTCCCCGGGCTTCTCGACGTAACCGTCCGCAAGTTCCGAGACGTGCACCAACCCCTCCTTGCCGGGGAGAATCTCGACGAAGACGCCGAAATCCTTGATGGAGGTGACCCGCCCCTTGTAGACCTTCCCCACCTCGGCCTCCTCCGTGACGCCCTCGACATACGACCGGGCGCGGGCCACGGATTCGTCGGAGAGACCGGAAATGGAGACCACCCCTTCGTCATTGATGTCAATCTTCGTTCCGGTCTCCTCCTGAAGCCGGCGGATGTTCTTTCCTCCGGGGCCGATGATCATGCCGATCTTGTCGGTCGGGACTTTGATCTGGATGAGCCGCGGCGCGTAGGTCGAGATGCTCTCCCGGGGCCGCGACAGGATTTTCAACATCTCCTTCAGGATGTGGAGCCGCGCCTCGCGCGCCTGACCCAGGGCCTCCCGCATGAGTTCCGTCGTGATGCCGGAGACCTTGATATCCATCTGGAGGCCCGTGATCCCGAACTGGGTTCCGGCCACCTTGAAATCCATGTCCCCGTGATGGTCCTCGCTCCCGAGGATGTCGGTGAGGACGACCGTCCGGTCCCCCTCCTTCACCAGGCCCATCGCCACCCCCGCCACCGGCTGGCGGATGGGGACGCCGGCGTCCATGAGGGAAAGCGTTCCGCCGCACACCGTCGCCATCGAGGATGACCCGTTCGACTCGAGGATGTCCGAGACGACCCGGACGGTGTAGGGAAATTTCTCCTCGGACGGCACGACCGCCTCAAGCGACCGCTCGGCAAGGGCCCCGTGGCCGATCTCGCGCCGGCCGGGGCCGCGGATGGGGCGCACCTCGCCCACGCAGAACGACGGAAAATTGTAATGAAGAATGAAACGCTTCGCGGTGTCCGCCTTCTCGCGGAGATCGTCCACGCCGATGGTGAGGACGTCGAACGTCGTTCCGAGCGTCGCCACGACAAGGGCCTGGGTCTCTCCGCGCGTGAACACGGCCGATCCGTGGGTCCGCGGCAGGATTCCGACCTCGCCGGAAATGGGCCGGACGTCCCTGGCGCCGCGGCCGTCGGCGCGTTTTCCCTCGAGGATGAGACTCCGCACGCTCTCGCGCTCGATCTCGTGGAAGGCGGCCCTGGCGAGCGGGATATTCTCCGCTCCGCCCTCCTCCTTCCCGAGCCCCTCGCAGATGGATTTGAGCAGATCAACAAGTCCCTGGTTCCGTTCGCCCTTCTCGGGCCCCTGGGAGAGGCGGCGGATCTCGCCGCCGTGTTGCTTCCGGATCACCGGGGCCATCGGATTCGCGACCACCGGGACCTTCTTCTTGGGCGCCCCGCACTGGGTGACGAGGTCCTCGATCAACACGACGACCTCGCGAATGATCGTGTGGCCGAACTCGATGGCGCCGATCATCTCATCCTCGGTGAGTTCCCGCGCGCCCGCCTCCACCATCAAAACAGCCTCCTTCGTCCCGGCGATGACGAGATCCAGATCACTCGTCTCGCGCTGGGCGTAGGTCGGATTCACGACAAACTGGCCGTCGATCCGCCCCACCCGGACGGCCCCGATGGGCTTCTCGAACGGGATGGGCGAGATGGCCAGGGCCGCCGAGGCCCCGATGATGCCGATGATGTCCGTGTCCGTCTCGAGATCCGAGGAAAGGACCGTCGCCATAACCTGGACCTCGTCGTGAAAATTGTCCGGGAAGAGCGGGCGGATGGGCCGGTCAATGAGGCGGCTGGTGAGCACTTCCTTCAGGGTCGGCCGCGCCTCGCGGCGGAAAACGTTGCCCGGGATTTTTCCGGCGGCATAGACCTTCTCCCGGTACTCGACGGTCAACGGAAAAAAATCGATACCCGGCCGGGGCGGGCCGCTCACGGCGGCGACCAGGGCAACCGAATCGCCGTAGCGAACGGTGACGGCGCCATGCGCCTGACGGGCCAGACGACCGGACTCGATGGTGAGCCGGCGCCCGCCAATTTCCTTCTCAACCTTGTAGGCAGTCATCGTAATCGAATCTCCTCAGATGGGATGGACGTGCGAATCACTTGCGCAGGCCGAGCCGCTGGATGGTGCGCTCATAGCGCTTGGGCTCGACCGACTGGAGGTATTTCAAAAGGCGGGCACGCCGCCCGACCATCATGAGAAGCCCCCGACGGGAGGTGTGATCCTTGCGATGGGTTTTGAGATGTTCGGTCAGGTGATTGATCCGCTCCGTGAGAAGCGCCACCTGAACCTCCGGGGAACCGGTGTCAGTGGGGTGGACGCGGTAATCCTCGATGGTCTTGGTCTTCTTCGCCAGTTCGGCCGTGGCCATGGAAATCCTCTCCTTGGAAAAAAGTGTCCTGGTACAATGTCAACCGGTCGTCGCGCGGAGCCGGCATGGCGGGTTGGGGATGGACTGACATGGGAAAGCGGGGAAGGAGGGGCGTTACCGGCCCACCGACAACCTGTCGTCCTGCCCGATCAACCTGTTCCAACGCTTCCGGCACTTCGACTGCCTTTTTCTATCGGCTTTAGTTTAGTTGCCGCCAGTATAGCGCCCTGACGCGCCCTGGCAATAAAATTATGGAAATTCCCTCTTGCCCCCCGTGGGAAGACGGCATAATCAGGGGATGTTCCCCCTTGTTTCGGAGTCCGCCCCATGCGCAACGCCACGGCAATAACCGTCCTTCTTTTGGGTTTCGCCATGCCATCGTTCGCCGCCGCCCCCGCCACCCATCGCACCCCCATCGTGGAAGCGGTGGAAAAGGCATCCCCGGCGGTGGTGAACATCTCCACGGAACGGATCGTCGTCATGGAACGCGACCCCGTTTGGAACCCCTTCTTCGACGACCCCTTCCGTGAATTCTTCGGCCGGTTCCGCCACCCGGGCCGCGAATTCAAGACCCAGAGCCTGGGATCGGGCGTCATTCTCCACCCGGATGGATTTCTCGTCACCAACGAACACGTCGTCGCCCGGGCGTCCAAAATCACCGTGACGTTCGCCGACAAGACCCAGCTCACGGCGGAGCTCCTCGCCTCCGACAGCCGGAACGACCTCGCCCTCCTCAAGGCGTCGCCGGCGAAACCCCTCGCGGCCATCGCGCTCGGGACGCCGCGGGGATTATTGATCGGAGAGACCGCCATCGCCGTCGGCAACCCCTTCGGCCTCGAATCCACGGTCACGGTTGGCGTCATCAGCGCCAAGAACCGTTCCATCGTGGCGGACGGGAAGGTCCTCTACGAGGACTTCCTTCAGACGGACGCCTCCATCAATCCCGGAAACTCGGGCGGCGCGCTTCTCGACATCGAGGGCCGCCTCATCGGCATCAACAGCGCCATCAACCCGGAGGGGCAGGGCATCGGATTCGCCATCCCCGCCGACCGGGCCATGGAGGTGGCCGGGAAACTCCTTTCCGACGTCTGCCGGGAACGGTGCTGGCTGGGCGCGACGCTCGCGCCCCGCGACCCGGGCGCCCCCCGCGCCGAGATCGCCGCGGTCGAACCGAAGAGCCCCGCCGCCGAGGCGGGACTGGCCCCCGAAGATATTGTCCTCGCCGCCGACGGCCGCCCGGTGCGTGATTTCCTGGATTTCGCCGCGGCCCTCTTCGAGAAAAAACCGGGTGAGGCGTTCGCCCTCACGATCGAACGCAAGGGAACCCCGCGGGCGATGGCGGCCAAACTCGCCCCGCCCCCCGCCCCGCCGGGACTCGCCCTGGCCGACGAACGCCTGGGGATATCCGTTCAAGAGATCACGGCGGACCTCGCCGGGAAACTGGACCTGCCCGTGGAAAAAGGACTTCTTGTCACGAACGTCGCACCCGACGGCCCCGCCGCCCGGATCGGCATCCGCCGGGGAGACTGCCTCCTCCAGATCGGGCGCACCCGGATCGAATCCCTGAAGGATCTCCAAACCGTTTTGGAATCCGTCCGGAAGGGCCGCTCCCTCGCCATCCGCGTCTTCCGTCGGCCGTATGGGTTGCTGGGCGGGGAGATCGAGGTCCGATGATTTTCCCCTCTCAATTCGGCGGGGAATCATGCCTTGAAATTTCACTCAGGGGTAGTATTATGCTACCAGAAAGGTAGCTATTCCCATGCCCGGACTCCTGCTTAAAAACTTCCCCGCCGAACTCCACGCCAAACTGAAGGAAGAGGCGGTACGCCACCACCGTTCCATGACCGGGGAAGCCCTGGCGATCCTGGAGCAGGGGCTGAACCGGCGAATGCCTCCGCCCCTGCCCGACATCAAACCCTACGTCGGCAAATTCCCGTTGACGGACGACCTCATCCGGGAAGCCCGGCGGACGGGCCGCCCGTGATTGTCGCCGACACCAACCTCATCGCCTACTATCTCATCGAAGGAGAAAAAACCGCGGAGTCCCGCGCCGTGCGCGCCCGGGATCCCCATTGGCTGGCCCCGCTCCTGTGGCGTTATGAGTTTAAAAACATCCTGGTTCTGCACGGAAGAAGAAGCCGGATTCCACACTCCCACCTTATCCGGCTCTGGGAGGAGGCCACGGAAATTCTCGCCCACGGGGAATTCTCCCCCCAGGCCGAAACCGTTCTCCAAATCGCCGGGGAACATCACATCTCCGCGTATGACGCCGAGTTCGTCGCGCTGGCCCGAGAACAAGGAGTTCCACTTGTCACGACGGACGCTGAACTCCTGTCCAAGTTCCCCGGCATGGCCCAATCCCCCGCCGATTTCATCCGCCGCCGGGATCCCCCTATCGAAATCCGCGAGAAACCGGGGGCATACGGGAAACGCCGCCGGGGCAAACGGGTGGAATCTTCGTAAATTTTATTCGGTTTTTCGGGAACGAAATCCGCTTCCGCGACAGGTACATTCCGGAAGGAGAACGCGGTGGAACTGACGACCCAGCCCGGCGATCCGCGGACGGACGGGGAACTCCTCGGGGCGTTTGCCGGCGGGGATGCGGCGGCCTACGAGACGCTCGTCCGACGGCACGGAGCGCTCGTGTTCCGGACCTGTTTCCGGATGACCGGAAACGCCGCCGACGCCGAGGATGCCGCCCAGGCCGTGTTCCTCATTCTTCTCCGGAAGGCAAAAAAACTCCGGCGGGAAGGGGATCTCGGACCGTGGCTCTACGGTGTCGCCCGGACGGTGTCGCTCCAGGCCCTTCGCGAAAATGCCCGCCGGGCCCGGCGGGAGGAGGTGGCGGCCATGCGACAGGACACGGCGGCGGAACTCCCGGAGGCGGATCGCGCGGCGGTGCTGGCCCACGTGGACGAAGGACTTGCCGCACTCCCGGCCGGCCAGCGCCAGGCGGTGCTCCTGCGGTATCTCGAAGGGAAAAACCAGGAGGAGGCCGCCCGGATCGCCGGATGTCCCGTCGGGACACTCAAACAACGAGCCAGCCGGGGACTCGAACGCCTTCGGGAACGCCTCGCCCGGCGCGGGGTGGTCCTCGGGCTGGGGATCATCGCGGCGGCGCTCGAGAGCGAGAGCCAGGCGGCCGTCCCCCCCACCCTTCTTCCTTCCATTATTTCCGCTTCCGGCGCGTCCGCGGTGGTCGCGGGCGGCGGGGCGGGCATCGCGGCCGGGACCAAGGCCCTGGCCCTCGCGGAAGGAGGATTGAACGCCATGTTCTGGATCCAGATGAAAATCGCGGCGGTGGTGACGGGTGCGGTGTTGGCCGTTGGCGGCGGCGGATTCGCCGCCCTCCAGGCGGGACGGACGGAGAAACCGCCGGGCGCGGCGGTAGCCGGGAAGCCGGGTGAAAAAACCGTCCCCGTGGAAGACGGCAAACCCGTGAACGGCATCCGACTGGTTCTCGAGATGGACCAGAAAGAAATCCTCGAGGGCAAATCCTGGACGGGACGCGTGAAGGCGGTGAATGTGAGCCAACGGGCATTGCGATATGAACCGGCGGAAACGGAAATCCTCCTTTCCCGCGAGGATGGAAACCCTGTGGAACTCACACGCAGGCAGGGCGCCGGGGGCGGCGAACAATTTGAGGGAGCCCCTGGGAATACCCCCCCCTCGAAACAATCG
>JAZDJP010000092.1:0-34434 GCA_043803805.1 Planctomycetota bacterium | reverse complement strand
CACCACCACCCAGTGATCCACAAACCAGGTGTGCCGGACGACGGCCATGGCGGGCCGGCCCAGGGACCGCAGGCCCTTCAGGTCCGTCCGGATCAGAATCGGGCGGAGTCCGGTTCCCGCCAGTTTCCGCCGCAATCCCCGGAGGATCATGAATTCGTCCGTGCCCTGCCAGGGATTCGACCCGCAGAACCGCGCCATCTCCGCCTCGGCGGCGTTCACGCCTTCCCGGGAAATCAGGGTCGCCGCGGCGGCCGCGCCGCAACTCCAATCCGACGTCTGGTAGCAATTCCCCACGCGCCCCGGCGCCCCGGTGAGCCACGACGGGTCGTACACGGCCCCGGCCACGGTGGTGAACACGCCCCACACCCCGAGCACCGCCGCCAACCCCGTCACGGCCCGCCGATTTCGGGGATTCGTCATGAGCCATCGCCCCGCGCCCAGAATCAGGAATGAAAACCCCAGCCACCACGCCCCGCGGACATCCGCGTACGCCTCCCACGGGAACCATCGCCATTCGATGTCGGGATAATAATGGAAGATGAGCCGAATCCCCACCCCGGCGAGCCCCAGGAGAACACCCGCGATCGCCGCCGCCCGGCCCCGTTTTCCAAGATAATGGCCGGTTGCGAAACTGCCGAGAAGACCGAGGATGAGGAAGATCGTCATACCAAATCCCTTCCAATGCCGTTTCCGGTCTCCGGTTTACGGTCTCCGGTCTCCGGTTTCCTGTCTCCCGTTTCCGGTTTACACAAGATACGAGTTATGTCTCCCTGAATACAATCTCGCCGTCAATCCAAAATCGGCCCGTATGCCAAAGCCACCCAAAGCAAGAACACAAACGCGATCATGTGCCACCTCCAAAACCAGGCCATCGCCGGCAGATATCGCCAACAGACCAATAAAAACACAAGGGCGGCGATATCCTGATGACTGCCGGGACGTGTCTTCCAGACAAAGTTCGCCGTAATCCCACCCACACTGATCAAGGAAATACCCACCATGCTCACCCGCCAATAGTTCACAGTCCCCCGATTGTTCCCTGGCGGAATGAGTCCCTGACAATCATGGCGATCCAATGATGCCTGCGAGTCAAACTCGTTCCGGCATAGTGAACATCGAATCATGCTTTCACCGCCATATCACTCCGGTTTCCCGTCTCCAGTTTCCAGTTTCCATCCCCTCGGGAACTCAGCACTCAGCACCCAGCACTCAGCACTTCTCTTCATCCCGGTCCCCGTGTTTCTTCCCGACTCGGCGACTCGCCGACTTCTTCCCGCAGTTTCCGGTTTGCCCGTTTACGGTTTCCGGTTTACACAAAACACGGGTCACACTTCCCCGGTTTCCGGTTATTCGCAAGATACGCGCATCACACGACAAATTGGAGGGCGGCGCTCCCGCGCCGCCGGACTTGATTCGGCTCGCCGGAAGGCGAGCCCTCCAAAGACACGATTTCCTGTTCCCCATCCCCTGCCCCCGCCGCCACTCCCGATTCCAGGGCGGGTTTGAAACCCGCCCCTACCACGCCCCACACCCACCACGGTTCCCGGTCCTTCTGCGAGACCCGAGTCCCGTTCCCGCGGTTCAGTTCTTCATCATGTCCAACGGCTTCACCTTCCCGGCAATCATCTGATTCTTCCCGCCCGTCCCGGCAAAGGGATCCAGGATGGACTCCACATGCCCGTCCAGAAACAATGCGTTATATTTCCCGACTTCATGGTTGGACTTCGCCGAACGCGCCCCAGGAATGGAAGGACCGCCTTCGTCCTCTTCGTCATCACAGGCAATCACCGTGTCCGCGGGGGCATTGTCCGCCAAGACGCCCCCCGGCGCCAGGGACACGTCAAATCCCGCATAACTCACCAACCGCCAGTCACCGGGACGCAACCCCACCGACACCCGGGGATCGGTCGCCACGTTCCGGCCGATGAAATCCTTTCCGTCATGGTTTGTATCTTTCGTAGCCGGACAAATGAATATGTCCGGGTTTTCAATGATGTTACTGAAATACGGTGCAAGCAGGAAATCCGCACCGCTCATGACAGACGACAGTTTCGGATAATTATGATGGTCACCGAAATCATCCACGTATGTAGCCAGAACGCAGTAAATTTGACGCAAGTTGTTTTTGCATCGAGTGCCATGAGCGGGATGATGAATAGGCATCCTTATGAGCACTTGTAAAAACACGAATAGAAGCACAAGGATTGCCGCCAGCACACCCGAATTCATCCATATTTTTCTCGGACTCTGTTTCGCTGGTTCCATTACCCCCCCCCTCCCTGCAAGATGCACAACGATTTACATGCCGCGAATCATGTCACCCTTGCGCTCACTCCCCGGTTCCCAATTTCGTCAACTTCTCCGTATCCGCATGCAACTGGACATACCCGCACGCCGCGCAGACGCGCGCCGAGAGACTGACGAGCGGCTCCGCCCACACCCAGAATTTCGTCGTCTCCGGACGGAAATACAATCGTCCCGTCCCCTGGACACGACCGGCGACGAGCACCCCGTGCCCGCAGGAGGCGCACCGGCCGGACGCGGCGCGGGCCTCCGACTCCCCCGTGGTTTTCTCGATGACGGCGTCGAGCCCCTCCTTCGCAAAGCGCGTCCCCCCGCCGATTTTGTAGAAGGAGAGCGTCTTGTCCTTCATCCACCGGAATATGGTGGGTTCGCTCACCCCGAGGTAGGCGGCCGCCTCCCGGACGGTGTACCATGCTTTTTCAGTCGCGGTCGTCGTTTCCGGAACCGATTCGTTCGCGCTCATGAAATTCCTCCTTTTGTTCACCAATTCGTGATATTGTCCTGGGATTCGGCGTCTTTTCGCGCCGCGTCGGGATCGTTTGGATTGCGCGGGGAATTCCCCCATCCCCACTTGCGGTCCGGGCCGGCGGACCAAATGTCAAACTTCTCCCGGCGCTGGCCGTGAAATCCATCCCCCTCCGAACAATTTTCATCGTAGGCATAGGGAGTTCCCCATAAATCCATGTACATCCAGAGACCGTCGGTATCCTTTTGCAAACAATACGGTCTGAAATCCATGTACGGCGCGTTGAGAAATGCCGGATCCGGTTTCCCGTCGCCATCCAGATCCCCCCGAAGAAATGCCAAAAGCATCTTGTTGGATGCCTTGATTTTGGACTCCGTGTTCACCACGATCACCGATTGGGGATGATCCGGGGTGCCTCCGTCGCAGGGATAACAATTAAGGTCCTCATGGTAAGCCGCCAAGGCCATTTCCAAATTGGCCACATCGGTTCGCGCCTGAAAAATTCGTGATCGAGGATGACCCATCCGGACGGGACTAAAAACCGCAAAGAGAAACACAAAGAGAAACATTGATAAAAAAGCGATGCCGATTCCCAAAAAGAGATATCCGACCACCCCCATACCAATCCGTTTTCTGCCCTCTCGACCGCCTTGTTCCGCCCCCATAACACCCTCCACTTACAATATCGTTCTATTTCATAGACTATCATACTATATCATATCCTATCACGCAACGGGAAATCAATTAAATCCGTTACTCGTTGCGAGTAAATGCGATATGGCTTATTACGGATGATGCTCATCCTTCGACAAGCTCAGGATGAGCGGGGTTTGACCGTTATTTCGGATCGGGGACCGAAAGACAACGGCAAATTTTTCGGGCGAGATTGTTCGGAATTTCAACGTGCCGGGGGACCGCCTCCAGCCACCCCGTGGAAGGATTCATCCACAACGAATGAGAGGCCCCTTCCCGCTTGAGGATGCACCCGTGCCGCCGCAGATGACGCAGGAGTTCCTTTTGTTTCATCCAACCGCCACCAATTCCCTGGCCGCCCTCGCCGGGATTCCGCGAAAGGCATCCTTCCGGCGCTCATCCAGAATCAGTTTGATGGCACCCGCCAGATTCTTGAGACAGTCCTTTTTCGTGCGTCCCTGACCATTCGCCCCCGGGATCTCCGGGCAGTAGGCAATGAACCATCGGCCGTCGCGTTCGACAATCGCGGTGAATTCGTTATGCATGATGCGTCTCCTGTCAACCCCGGAGCGGAGCAACCGATCCAGCCGCCTTCTCCGGCATTATATGTCCGAACGCCGTCCCGTCAACGAATCCGCTTTCATCACTCACAACCGCCCGGCGTCATGCCGTCATGACGGCGAAACGTCGTGCTCATCCTGAATCTCCCCGAAGACCTCCTCCATGATGTCCTCGAGGGTGACGAGGCCGACGATTTTCTCGCCCTCCTTGACGAGGGCGATATGGTTCCGGGATTTCTGGAACTGGCGGAGGACCTGCCCGATGGGTTCGTCCGGAGGGATGACATGGGCGGACCGGAGCAAATCAAACAGATGGAACATTTTGCGGTCCACGATCATGCGGAACAGGTCCTTCGTGTGGAGGATGCCCACGCAATTGTCGAAATCGTCCTCGTAGATGGGCACGCGGGTGAAGGCGTCGCTCCCCACCCGCTTCAGAATATCCATGTGGGGGGTCTTGAGTTCGATCGCGATGATCTTCTCCCGCGGGATCATGACGTCCTTCACGCGTTTCTTGTCGAACGTGAAAATCCGCCCGATGAGTTCCCGGTGGGGCCCGTGAATGACCCCCGCGGCATGGCTCTGGTCCACGAGCATCATCAATTCCTCGACCGAATGCACGCTCACATGAGCGGCCGCCGTTGTCATGCCGAACCGGCGCACCACCCAGTTCCCCGTAGCGTTCATGGACCAGATAAACGGCCGAAAGATCCGCTCGAAGATCAGAAGCGGCGCCGCCACCCACAAACTCGTCTTTTCCGCCCGTTGAAGGGCCACCGTCTTGGGAGCAAGTTCCCCCAGCACCACATGTAGAAACGTGATGAACAGGTAAGCGAACACGGAGGCGATTCCCAACGAGACCGCCTCGGTCACCCGCCAGGGCAGCCGTTCGAAGACAGGCGCAAGAATGGCCTCCATGGCGGGCTTCCCGAGCCAACCCAGGGCGATGCTGGCGAGCGTGATGCCCAGTTGGGTCGCCGCGATGTACCGGTCGAGATCGGCCACCGCCGCCTTCACCGATTTGGCCGCGGAATTCCCCTGGCGCACAAGCGCCTCGATCCGCGTGCGGCGGACGGACACCAACGCGAACTCCGCGGCGACGAAAAAGGCGTTCGCCGCGAGGAAGAGCGGCACCGTGGCCAATTTCAACGCTGTCCAGATCCATCCTTCAGGAAACATATCCCCCCACCCTGACAAGCGATGCGCTTCAACGCATGGTACCCGGATATTTCCCTTCTGTCATCCCCAAATGATGGATCTCAGGATTCCGAACCGGCCGGAAACCGTTTCCTCCCGCCACCGGACGGATATAATGGGAAAATGGAAAATTCGGTCCCCCTCGAAAACACGCTCCGGAACCTCACGACGGCCGGGGAACTTTCGGAAAAACTCCCGGACGGACGGGTCCGGTGCCTCGCCTGCGCCCACCGGTGCGCGCTGGCGGAGGGACGCCGGGGCATCTGCGCCGTCCGATTCAACGAAAAAGGCGCGCTCCGGGTGCCCTTCGGCTACGTCACCGGCCTCCAGAACGACCCCATCGAGAAGAAACCCTTTTTCCACGTCCTCCCGGGAAGCGCCACGCTTTCCTTCGGGATGCTCGGATGCGATTTTCACTGCGCGTTCTGCCAGAACTGGCTTTCCACCCAGGTTCTCCGGGACCCGGCGGCGGACGCGCCTTTCGAATGCGTCACCGCCCCGACCGTGGCGGAGGTCGCCCGGCGCGTGGGCGCGTCCGTCGTCACCTCCACCTACAACGAACCCCTCATCACGGCGGAGTGGGCCGTCGCCGTCTTCCGGGAGGCGAAGAAGGCGGGCCTCCGGACGGCGTTCGTCTCGAACGGGCATGCGACGCCCGAGGCGCTGGAACACCTGCGGCCGTGGCTCGATTTCGTCAAGGTGGACCTGAAATCCTTCCGGGCGGAACGCTACCGGGAACTGGGCGGGAAACTCGAGGCCGTGCTCGACACCCTCCGGCGCCTCCACGCCATGAAATTCTGGGTGGAGGTCGTCACCCTCATCGTCCCCGGATTCAACGACGGCGCGGAGGAACTCCGGGACATCGCGGCATTCCTCGCCTCGATTTCCCCCGACATCCCCTGGCACGTCACGGCCTTTCACCCCGATTACCGGATGAAGGACCGGAACCGAACGCCGGCCGCGACGCTCCTCCGGGCCGCCGAGACCGGAAAGGCGGAAGGCCTGCGTTTCGTGTATGCGGGGAATCTGCCGGGCGGTGTCGGCCACGGGGAGAACACGGCCTGCCCGGGCTGCCGGGCGGAGCTCGTCGAACGGCGGGGATTTCATGTCCTCGAGAACCGGATCGCGCCGGACGGGACGTGCCCGTCGTGTAAGACGGCGGTGGCGGGGGTGTGGAAATAGCGTGGAGCGGATGGCGTTTAGCGTACAGGAAGAAACTTCCCGATTCCCCATCCGTTCATTCTTCTCCCTCTACCTATCCGCTACACGCTCCACGCTATCCGCTCGTTCCTCTCCCTCTGCCTATCCGCTACACGCTCCACGCCATCCGCTCTATTCAAGTCCGGAACGGGGCAGATGTTGCCATCCCCCCGCCCGTGTGTTACCCTGTACCGGGAGAATCCGGGGGACGGACGACGTGCCGAAACTGATGATCGAAAACGGCCCGGACAAAGGGCGGACGTACCGCATCAGCGGGACGGGGACGCTGCTTCTCGGCCGCGACACCACCACCCACATCCGCATCCCGGACGCTTCCGTCTCGCGCCTTCATTTCAAAATCATTCTCCGGAACGGGGCCTATCTCGTCCAGGACCTCGGCTCCGCCAACGGCACATGGGTCAACGAGGATCGCGTGGAAAACGAGTCCCCGATCCGATTCGGAGACAAGATCCGGGCCGGCGAGACCATCCTCTGCTTTCTCGACGACCACCAGTTCCCCAAGACCGACGCCCTCATCGGCCAGGTGGTGAACGGCTACCGCATCGAGGCGATGATCGGACGCGGCGGAATGGGAACGGTCTACCGGGCCACGCAACTGTCCCTCAACCGCGTGGTCGCCTTCAAAGTGCTGTCGGAGGAATTGACGCGCGACCCGGCCCTCATCCGGCGGTTCCTCGACGAGGCGCGCGCGGCCGGGGCGCTGAACCACCACAACATCGTCCAGGTCCACGACGCGGGTCAGTCGGGAACGGTCTACTACATGTCCATGGAGTACGCGCAGGGCGGGAGCCTCCAGGCGATTCTCCTCACCGGGAATCGTCCCACTCCGGAGGGCGCCGTGGCCATCGTGGAAGCGGTGGCGAAGGGCCTCGATTACGCCGAGAAGAAGGGCATCGTCCACCGCGACATCAAGCCCGACAACCTCATGGTCGGAGAGGACAACGTCGTCAAGATCGGGGATCTGGGCATCTCGAAAACCCTGCGCCAGCCGGAGTCGTCCGCGGCCAGTCAAGGCCTCGGCTCCCCCCATTACATCGCCCCGGAGCAGGCCCGCGGAGAGTCCGTGGACATCCGGGCGGACATCTATTCGCTCGGGATCACCTTCTACTACCTCCTCTCCGGACAACTTCCCTTCGAGGGAACCTCGGCCCAGGAGATCATCGCCAAACACTGCACGGAGGCGCCGCCGCCCCTCCGGAACCTCGTCCCGAACCTGCCGGCCCTGTATTTCCGCGTCGTGGAAAAAATGATCGCCAAACGCCCCGAGGACCGCTACGCCAACCCCGCGGCCCTCCTCGGGGACCTGGGCAAACTGAAGAAACCCAAGATCGACGATGAAGACAGGGACCTGGCGAAACTTCTGCTCAAGCAAAAGTGGGAGAAGCGGCTGGGACGGTAACCTTGCAATAAATGCGTCAGAATCGGATCGTAATCACGCCCGACCTCTTCGGCCTCGCAATTTTCACGGACTCCGTCCGCGCACAATAAGCCCCGCCAGAGACCTCCCGCGGCCGCAGGCCCCGCGGATGCGGAAGGCGGACGACCAGATTCGCCGGCTTCCGGTCGGCGGACAAGGCATACCGGGCTTCGATAATCCCCTCCTCCACTCGCGACTCGACCTGGAGCGAGACCGGGCCGAAGTAGGTTCTCATCCCGTCGAACGACAACCGCTTTCCGTCGTCCATCCACGCCCGCGGAATGCCGCGTAGCAGGTACAAGGTGGATCCCTGCTCCATGAGCAGCATCCAGCGGGTTTGCATCAGGAACCAGCCTTCCTCGTGGGTCTTGTGCTGGCTGGCGCCAAAGTAGTGCTCCCAGAACGTGTAGGTCTCGCGGTCCTGGAGCGCGGTGAACTGGTTGTAGTAGGTTTTGAGGAACGCCTTCACCTCGCCGCGGAGCAGGTGAATGTGGTCGTGCCGGCAGTAGTAAGGCTGGCTCAACCCGGCATTCTTCACGGTGAAGAGCTGCTGGTGGCTTTTCAGGAGGATGTCCGCGCCGACCTCGTTCGCATCGATCACCTCGGAGATCACGAGGTAAAGCGACCCGATGAGCGAGTCGCGCGCCCCGAATGCGCCGTGCGTGAACCAGTTGCCGCCGTCGGCGTAAAGGGCGAGCGCCCCAGGGTACTCCGACCACGGCGGAACCGACGGCGCCCACGTCCCGTCGCCGAGCGGAATCGCCGGCGAGCGCCCCACGGCTTCGTGGAACGCGGTTCGGATGTCCCGCCGGAACGCCTTCGCCTCACGCGCCAGGCGCTTCGAGTGGGCCGGGTCAACCTCCGACAGCATTTCGCTCACGCGCTGAATCCCAAGATAGGAGAGCCCGTTCAGCATGAACGAGTGGAAGAAATCCTCGGGGTCCGCCACCTTGCCGTCCAGCAGTCCGTAGCCTTTGCCGCGGAGATCCGGCCTCTTGTTCCGCTCGCGCCAGGCGAGCAGGTAGTCGCACGCCTTGAGGAGCTTCGACCGTATCCGCCGGACCCACGCCTCGTCGCGCGTGTAGCGATAGTGCTCGCCCATGGTCCAGAGCGCCGGCCCGGTCTCGAGCTGGTACCCGCCGAAGTTCTGGATGAATCCGTCCTCCCGCTGGCGGTCGAGGAAGAACTGGATCGACCGCTCCGCCAGGCGGTGCCAACCCATGGAGTCGAAGAACTGGATGATCGGCGCGCTCTCCGATCCGATCGGCGCATACCAGCCGATCGTGGCCAGCACCGACCCGGCCGGCTCCCTGCCGAGCGCGACGAGGTCGCAGTGGAGAAGCCCCGCCTTGACCCGTTCGTCAATGGCCGGCTCCGGGATCGAAACGGTCGCCGCCTTCCGGAGCCTGGCCTTCCAGAACGTGCGGCACGCCTCGACGTGCTTCGAGAAATCCTGCCTCGCCAGATTCTTCGCCCGGTCCGCCGGGATGGGCTGATGCGGAACCAGGATATCGTAGATCACGCGCTTCTTCGGCTGGATCAGAATGGCCATCTCGTGATCGCGGGCGGGGCCGCCGTTCAGGCGGTGGACGCCGAACACGCGGCCCGACGGAAACTGCGCCAGACCTTCCCGACCGTCATGGGTGGCGGGACATGCCTTCCCGTCCAGGACCGCCGTGATCCCGCGAAACCAGGCATACCGGGGAACCGATCCGCGGTTGACCGCTTCGATCCGAATCCAGCAGACCGTCTCCTCCTCACGGTTGCGCATTTCCCGGTCCAGAAGGTCCCGCATCTTCTCCTTGTCTTCCGGCTTCAGCATGTTGCCGCCCGTGTTGGCGTAGCTGGCCCGCCAGTCGGATCCGCGGAGATTCTCGAGCGAGAGCGGCTGTGTCTCCAGGGTGGCAAACATCGTCAGGTCGTACCGGACGTCGTCCTCCGACTGCGTGGAATGCAGGATGGGGAGAATGCCCTCTTCGAGCCGGCGGGTGATCCGGGTGCGGCAGGACGCGCCGGGCCCGATTGTGAATTCCAGGGTGTAGGGCTTGTCTTCCGTCTCGGGGACACTCTGCGTGGTGCTGTGGTAGCGGGGCCGGACGTATCCCCAGTAGCCGCAGTCGGACTTGCAGTTCACTTCGAAGATCCTCATGTCGCGGCTCAAGCCCAGCCACGTGGGGCAGACCTGGTCCCGGTTCCCGCGGCAGGCCGCCTCGTAGCTCTCCTCGGGCGCGTTCTCGATCGCCGCCATGTGCGAGACCAACCCCTTGCCGCGAATCGCCTCCGCGATGGCCGAGAAGCTCCGCGTGTCGCCACCCTCGGTCACGATGACGCCGTACTCCGGGATGAAGATCGGGAAACTCCGGTTCACGTCGCGCAGGAAAAACGTGAACGGGTTCTTTGTCGTGTTCACGGCCACCCGCGTGGCGCGGGCGCCGGGTCTCGTCACGGCCTCCGCCACGTCGATGACGAGCCGGCACGGCCCGAACGATGCGATGGAAAAGCCCTTCCCAGCAACCCGTCCCTCGCATTCAACAAGTTTCAGGCGCGCCAGATTGCCGCAGGCAATATCCACGCTCCCGCCCGCCGGCCCCCGTTCCCACACCACCGCCACCGGCTTACGGGTTGTCATGTTGGCTGCCCCTTCCCCAACTCCACACATCGCGGGCCCAGGACTTCGCCCAGGATGTTATCCTTCGGATGGCCGTTGCCCAGGTGCTGGATGTAACATTCGCCGCACGGGCGGCCGATGACCGCCCCCTGCTTCCGGGTCCAGTCGCGCATGATCTGCATGTAGGAGTCCCAACCGTTATGGGCCTTCAGCCACTCGCGCTGCGACTCGTGGCAGGCCAGCATCTTCTCCTTCGTGTCCATGACCGAACCGACATCAATACCGAAATGCAGCGGTAGCGGGCGGCCGAAGATGTCCACCAGCGACGAGGCGTTCCAGTAGTAGAGATACGGAAACCGCCTGGTCGGCGGCGCCGACGCGCCACAGTCGTAGAGCGGCACCGAGGCGATATAGGCGGCGTTCCGGACCAGCAGCGAGGTCTGCTCGTGATCGGCCATGTAGTCCGTGGGCGGCAGCGTCAGCACGATCGCCGGGTCCACCTCGCGCATGACCCGCGTCGCCGCCTTCCGGTGGAAGGAGTTGTACTCCACCTCGAGATCGCACCCGCCGGCGTAGTGATAGCGCCCGCCGATCACCGCGGCGGCTTTCTCCGCCTCCTTCAGACGCCTCTTCTGGATGGCCTTGCTCGACAGGGTCGGCGAGCCGACCTCGCCGCCGGTCATGGTGGCAATATGAACGTCCCACCCGATCTTCGCCAGCAAGGCCAGCGTACCCGCGGCCATGAATTCCACATCGTCGGGATGACAGCCGAAGGCCAGCACCCTATCCATGGGGCAATTCCCCTGCCAGATGGGCCAGGGCCTGGCGTATGCTTTCGGCCGGGTCGAGGGTGGGCAGGTACTCCAGCGCGAAGACGCCGGAATAGCCCATCGCGTCAATCTGTTTCGCCAGGAACGGATAATTCGTTTCGCCCAGCCACAGCTCGTGCCGTCCCGGGTGCCCGGCGGCGTGCATGTGGCCGATGACGTCGAGATTCTTCCGGATGTGGCCGCAGAGATCGCCCTCCATGATCTGCACGTGATAGCAATCGAAGAGCAGTTTCAGCCGCGGCGAGCCGATCTCCCGGCAGATGGCGGCGCCTTCGTCCGAGCTCGTGAGGAAGTAGTTCGGGTGATCGATCGTGTCGTTCAGAGTTTCCAGAAGAAGGGTGACGCCGCACTTCTCCGCCTTCCTGACCGTCCGCTCAAGGCCGGTCACGACGCTCTTGCGCATCTGGCGGGATGACTTGCCTTCCACGCGGTTGCCGGTGCAGACGATGGCCGCGCCGATGCCGGCCGCCTTGCAGAACCGGAGCGTCTGATCGGTCCGGGCCAGCCACTGCTTGCGGTTGGCCGGGTTCGTCAGACCGCCGCCGATCCCGCCGTCCGGCGACCCGATGACGGCGTTGGTCAGAACCACACCCGCTTTCTCCGCCGCCGCGCGGACCTTGGCGGGATCCTTGGGATCATCACTCCGCATCCCGTCCTTCCAAGCGGTCACGTCCGTGAACCACATCTCGGCGAACCGGTAGCCCGCCTTGCCCGCCGCCTCGATCCGATCGATGAACGGCCGGTCCGTGAAGAACATTTCCAGGCAAACACCGGGCTTCACGGGAACCTCCTCATATCGCCGCCAGGACCTTGTTGATTCCACCCGCAATGGCGGCGCAGTCCGCAGGGGAATATTCCCAGTGGATGTCGATCATGATCGCACGCGAGAGCAGTTCCGTGCTCCGCGGACACATGTCCTTGGAGTAGCGGGGCAGATCCGCGGCGCTCACGCCGCTCCAAGGCAGCCCGTCGCGGGCTACCGCCTTCCGCTCCAGGATGTGCTCCCAGTGGACGTAGATGTGCCAGTCCTTGACCTTGTGGTCGTAGATGCCGCCCGCCGGCACGCCCGCCGCCTGCATGACGGACAAGGCCCGCCTGGTCTTCTCGGCGTCCGGCATGAAGAGGATCAGGCAGATGCCGGTGTCTCCTTCCGGGTCGGCGACGCGCTGGAGCGTCACGCCCCCGGGCAGTCGGAGCCGGCCGGCGATGCGCGCCTTGGCCGCGCGGTAGCCTTTGAGAAACCTGCGCGCTTTGCGAATCTGCGCCAGGGCCACCGCGCCCTGCAACTCGCTCATGCGATAGTTCTCGCCGCAAAAGAGTTCGCCCTCGCGGCGCTCGGAGGCGAATCGGTTCGGACGCCAGCAGGCGGCGCAGTCGTGCCAGGACTGCGCCCGGGTGTAAAGCCATTCGTCGTTGGTGGTAATAAAGCCGCCTTCGCCGGAGTTCAGAATCTTGTAGTAATCGAAGCTGAAGCAGCCCAGCGTTCCGATGGATCCGAGCATCTTCCCCCTGTACGTTCCGCCGGCGGCCTGGGCCACATCTTCGATGACATGGATTTTATGCCTCCGGGCAATGGCCATGAGTTCATCCATCCGGGCGGGCATGCCGCGCATGTGCACAACGATGATCGCCCGGGTTCGGGGCGTGATCCGGCGTTCGACATCTTTCGGATCCAGCGTCAGGGTTTCATCCACATCGGCGATGACCGGAATGGCGTTCGCGGCGCCGATCGCCGCGGCCGAGGCGAAGAAGGTGTAGGCCGGGACGATGACCTCGTCCCCCGCGCCGATGCCCAGCGCACGGAGCGCCGCGATCAGCGCCGAGGTGCACGAATTGACGGCCAGGACGTGCGGAACGCCGATGAACGTGGCGAAGGCCTTCTCCGCGGCCGCCACCTTGCTCGGCCTGGGATTGTAGTATCGGAAGAGATGCGGCCCCTTGAGTTGACCGGCGCTCTTCTCGATCAACGCCGCCATCTTCTCCTTGATGCCGGGGGCGAACTGCCACAGATCGATGACTTCCTTCAGTTCCTCCTTGTGAATCTTGCTCGTGTACGGTCCCAGGCGGAGGGGCGCCGGAGCATCGGTCCCGGCGTCCGGCCCCACCCTCTTGCCTTTGTGCCCCGGCGCGGTCTTGGCGCGATTCATGGCTGTCCTCCTTCAAACCATTTGACCCACCGGCGCAGTTTCCCCGACCGGACCACCGTTTCGATGAATTCCATGCCGCGGACGCCGTCGTCCACGTTCGGGAAGTCGAGGTTGATGGCCGAGGGCTTCAGCCCTTCCCGCTTCGCACGGATGGTGTCCACGGCGTTCTTGTAGATTGTGGCGAAGGCCTCATAGAAGCCTTCGGGATGGCCGAACGGGATGCGAGTGGCCGCCGCGGCGGCCGGCGAAAGCGGGGCGATGGCCGCCGTGCCGCGGCGGTAGGTGGTCACGCATCCGTCGCAGGTGGCGAAGTCCAGCGTCTCCGGCGTCTCCTGCCTCCAGTGGAGTTGCCCCTTCTCGCCATAGACCCGGATGCGCAGCCCGTTCAGCTCGCCCGCGGAGACCTGGCTGGCGATCAGCACGCCCCGCGCGCCGCTGTTGAAGCGGAGGAGGCAGTTGCCATCGTCATCCAGATTCCGGCCGGGAATCACGGAGGCGAGATCCGCGCACAGTTCCGTGATACCGAGGCCCGTGATGTATTCGACCAGGTTCGCGGCGTGCGTGCCGATGTCACCCATGGCGCCGGCCTTGCCCGCGCGCCTGGGATCCGTCCTCCACTCGGCCTGCTTGGAACCGGCCTTCTCGATCCGCTCGATGAGCCAGCCCTGCGGGTATTGCACCACCACCTTCAACACCCGCCCCAGCCGCTTCCGCCCCACGAGGTCGCGGGCGAGCTTGACCATCGGGTAGCCGGTGTAGTTGTGGGTGAGCGCAAAGACCAGTTTCGACTTCCGGCGCACCAGAGTCCGGAGCGCCCGGGCTTCCTGGAGCGTGAACGTCATCGGCTTGTCGCAAACCACGTGGAAGCCGGCGTTCAGGAAATCCCGCGCCGCCGGGTAGTGCAGGTGATTCGGCGTGACGATGGAAACGAAATCAATCCGCTCCCCGTCGGGCAAGCGGCGCTCCCGCTCGATCATCTCCTCGTGGGAGCCGTAGACGCGCCCCGGATCAAGGTAGAGTTGCCGGCCGCGCTCTTCGGACTTGGCGCGGGTCGAGGAAAACGCCCCGGCCACCATCTCCACGCCGCCGTCGAACTGGGCGGCTTTCACATGCACGTCCCCGATGAACGATCCGGGTCCGCCACCGACCATTCCCATACGCAGTTTTCGAGACGTTTTCGTCGTCATGCCGCGACTCCTTCTTTTCATCACTTCCCCATGAGCGACTTGACCAGGTACAGGTCCAGTCCCTCGTAGTCCCGCGCCGCGATGAGCGCCCGCATCCTGCGCTCGTTCAGGCTCCGCGAAACCGCCAGGAGTTTCAGGAAGATCTCGCGGCTGTTGGACAAATGCTTCACGGCCGGCGCCTTCTGCGTGCGCATGGCCTTGACGTCGAGTCCGACCCACTCGCCGCGGCGGCCGTAGCCGTGGGCGTCGAGGATGCGGACCTGATTGAACGCCCGCCGGAGGTCCACGGATCCGAAGGTCTTGTCCTGGTCGAATTTCATCCCGTTCTGGTCGTTGAGGTGAACGGTCCAGAGCTTGTCGACGGACAGGGCGAAGCCCATCTCGTCGGACGGATCGAGCCCGGCAAGGATGGCATGCGCGCTCTCGATGTTCACGCCCACCCGGCCCGGATCCACGCTCGCCATCCCGAGGGCGATGGCGTGGCCGGCGGTGGGGATGTACGTGTGGTCCATGGGCTCGTTCGGCTTGGGCTCGATGGCGATGCGAATCTTCGGGTCATACTCCAGCATCGCGTTGATGGCCGCCAGGATCCGCTCCGCCGCCACGCGGCTGTCCTTGGCCTCGCGGATGTAGGCGCCCTCGCGGGCGAGCCACAGGACGATCAGATCGGTTCCGAGCGCCCTGGCGATGTCAACCGTCCGGAGACTGCGCCCGATGGCATAGCGGCGGCAACGCGGATCGTTCGACGTGTAGCCGCCGTCAACCGTGCGCGGATCCTCCCACAGGCGAGGCGCCACGAACTCCGCCGCCAGCCCGTGCCGGTCCAGGCTCGCCTTGACCGCCCCGGCCTGCGCGACGATCCGGCCCGGAGACAGACGGTTGATGCCCGGCACGGCATCGTCATCGTGAAACTGCACGGCGCCGAATCCAAGCTTCCGGTAGAGCGCCAGCTTCCGGTTGAACGGGATGGATTCACGGACCGCCGGCCCGAACGGATCCGCGCCTTCGTGAATGTTCCAGGGCCCGAAAGAAAACCTGAAAATGCCCCTCATGCGCCTCCTTTGTCCGTGTACGCAAGGATCACGGTTTCCGGCGATCACCGCCTCCCGCAACCACCGCGCCATGAGCATACCCCGTCGGCGACGATTTGAAAATGGCCGCGCTTGCAGATATCATGTATAATCCTGCAAGGGCCCCGGGGAGGGGTTCCCGATGGACGTCAGATCATTCGGACACACGTGGGACCGGCATCGGGGAGTGGCCCCGGAACTGCTCGCCGCATGGCGCGTGGCCCGCGGCCTGCGTGGCAACCGGGCCCGCTTCCGGTATTCCGCATGGGTGCTGGATTACGCCTTCACCGACTGCGGCCGGTTCCGGATCGGTTCCGGATCGTCCCCCTGGCAGCCGCGAATCCCCCAGACCGCCCACCTGTATTCCCCGGGAACCGTCTATTGGGAGGATTACCGGCAGAAGACCGAACCCGTGTGCCAATCGGCCCATATCATCTTCCTGGGCGGAGAGGTCGGCGGGCTTTCGCGGCCCATGACTCAACCCACACACCGCGCCCGTTTCGTTGATCCCAGGGGAATTCTAGGGAGATTGATCGAACAGATCGCCCAGATCGGCCAGGCCCGCAAGGAAAACGGTTTCTGGCCCGCCCAGGCCCTGTTTTTCAACGTGCTCGATCATCTGCACACGAGTGAACCCATCGGGAAGGATGTTCGTCGCATTCGAACCTTCCCGACACCGGTTCCCCCGTCCGGATTCGTGCGGGAAGTAAACGCCTATCTGGAGGCGCACGCGTCCGAGCGGGTGGACCTTGCCATCATCGCGAGGCATCTCCACGTGAGCATATCCACGCTGGCGCACCGCTACAGGCAGGAAACCGGAGAGCCACCCATGTCGAGGCTGATCCGCCTGCGCGTCAACCGGGCAAGGGGGTTGTTGTTGGGAGGCCAGCCGCTCAAGGCCGTTGCCGCGGCCACCGGATTCAGCGACGCCTTCCACCTGTCCAAAACGTTCAAGCGAATGGAGGGGGTTTCCCCAAGACATTTCCTGGCCCGATTGCGCGAGGGGAGCCTCTGAATTGTGCTACGGCGCGTAGCGCGATTTCTTCCACCACGCCTCCCACGTCCGGGCGACGGTTTCGCGCTCGGCGGCGGGGCCCTGGGGATCGAATTTAAAATCCTGACGCGCGACCCCCTTCAAGGCCTCGTTGGCGGCGTGGCGGACGCGCCAGTCGTCGTCGCGCAGGCGGTCGAGGAGAAACGGCACTCCCGCCGGCTCGCGCAGGCGCCGGAGTTCCTGGAGGCCCGCGATGCGCTCCTCGGGCTTCGTCGAGGCGAGTTTCCGGATGGCGGCCATGGCCGCCGCGGACGGGTAGGCAATGGGCGTGTCCGGAGTGACCGTCGGCGGCGTTTTCACGTCCGTTGCGGGCCGCGCCGCCGGAGAGGACGCCTCGACCGCCGGGGCGGCGCCGGCGCCGCCGAACCAGCCGCGGACCTTCGCCCGGGCGGCGGGGGACTGGTACGCCAGGTACCCCCCCACACCAAGGGCAACGCCAATCACCAGAAAAAACAGCGCCCGGATCATTACATTGGTTATCGGCCGTCCGGACGGTGAACATTACCGTTCCGTAACCCAATCGGTCGTGACGAAATAAGTCCGATATCCTCATCTCAAGGACAACATCGTCGGTTGGTAGTATCCCGGGACAACCTCATCCCCTCCCGCCCGGCGTTGAACATGTGGGCGCAAAAGCCTCTTTATAAAGTATTTATGGAATCGGCCTCGGTTTTAAAACCCTCCTAATATCGTTCCCGGTATCATTCAAGCAGGGAGAAACGCACGATGTCCGATTTGCTCCTTGTCGCGCTCGCGCTGGCGTTCTTCGCGGTCTCGGCGGCACTTGTTCCAGCACTGGATCGTTTGCAACCGAAGGAAAAACCATGACCTTGTACATGATCGCGGGCCTGATTGCGCTGGGACTGCTGATTTATCTTGTTGTGGCTCTGATCAAACCGGAGTGGTTCTGATGACCGCCAACGGGATGCTTCAAATTCTCATGTATCTGCTGACACTGTCTGTGTTGGCCTGTCCGCTGGGCTTGTACATGGCCCGGATCTACGAAGGACGGCCTCCGCGCTGGGCAGGGTTCCTCTCCCCGTTGGAAGCCATGATCTATCGGCTCTGCGGGATTCGGGCCGACCAGGAGATGAGTTGGAAAACGTACGCGATCGCCATACTGATATTCAATGCCGCGGGAATGTTCGCGGTCTACGCGCTCCAGCGGCTTCAGGGATTTCTACCGCTCAACCCCCAAGACCTGGGCGCCGTCCCCCCGGACAGCGCCTTCAACACGGCCGCGAGTTTCGCCACCAACACCAACTGGCAGGCCTACAGCGGCGAGGCCACCATGAGTTATCTGACCCAGATGCTCGGTCTCTCCGTGCAGAATTTCCTGTCGGCGGCGACGGGCATGGCCGTGCTCCTGCCGCTCACTCGCGGGTTCGTCCGCAAGACCACCGACAACCTCGGCAATTTCTGGGTTGACCTCACGCGCAGCATCCTCTACATCCTGCTGCCGCTCTCGTTCACCCTGGCCGTTCTCCTCGTTTCCCAGGGGGTGGTGCAAACGTTGACGAACTACCCGAGGATGCCGCTGGTTCAGGAGACCGGCCACGACAAACCGGTTTTCGACCCGGACGGCAAACCGGTGCTTGATGCACTGGGGAGGCCCAAGACCGAGAATATCACCGTCAAGGATCAGGAGATCGCCATTGGACCGGTTGCGTCACAGATTGCCATAAAGCAACTGGGGACCAATGGCGGCGGGTTCTTCAACGTCAACTCCGCGCACCCGTTCGAGAACCCGACACCGTTCTCCAACTGGCTTGAGATGCTGGCCATTTTGCTCATCCCCGCCGCGTTCTGCCACACGTTCGGCGAGATGGTCAGGGATGTCCGCCAGGGATGGGCGCTGTTCGCGGCCATGTTCCTTGTCCTTGCGGGGTTCGCCTTCGGTTGTTATTGGGCGGAGTCGTCCGGCAATCCACGCCTGGCCAATCTCCATCTGGATCAGAGGCCGCGGGAGGCCCGGCAGGAGACGCCCCCCTCGTTCATGTTACGTTGGGGGCCAATCTCGGAACCTGGTGTTGACCCGCGCGCCCAATCGGGGGGAAATATGGAGGGCAAGGAGGTCCGCTTCGGGACCGTGAACTCGGCGCTTTGGGCCACGGCCACGACCGCGGCTTCCAACGGCTCGGTCAACGCCATGCACGATTCATTCACCCCCTTGGGCGGGCTTTTTCCGTTGGTCCTCATTCAGTTTGGGGAGGTCATCTTCGGAGGCGTCGGCTCGGGACTCTACGGGATGCTGGCCTTTGTCATCGTCGCCGTGTTCGTGGCCGGTCTCATGGTGGGACGCACGCCGGAGTACCTGGGCAAGAAAATCGAGACGTATGAGGTGAAGATGGCGGCATCGATCCTCCTGATTCCTCACGCCATTATCCTGGCGCCCACGGCCATTGCCGTTTTGACCGGCGCGGGGACCTCCGGCGTGGCCAACCCCGGGCCACACGGGCTCAGCGAAATTCTGTACGCCTTCTCTTCGATGGGCAACAACAACGGTAGCGCGTTCGCGGGCTTGAGCGCCAACACCCCCTTCTACAACATCCTCGGGGGCGTGGTCATGCTCATCGCGCGATACGGACTGGCGATCCCCACATTGGCCATCGCCGGGTCGCTGGCCCGCAAGAAACCGGTCCCTGTGAGCGCCGGGACGCTACCCACTCACACGCCTCTTTTTGTGGGGCTTCTGATCATGATCATCGTGTTGGTGGGCGTGCTGACATTCCTGCCCGCGCTGGCGTTGGGGCCGATTGCCGAACACCTTCAGATGACACCCTGACGCGCCCTAGAAAGGAAGCCGCGATGCCGCACACGGACACAACCCTGAAAGCCGAACCCCGGCCGGTGTTTGATCCCCGGCTGGTCAGGCAGGCCGCCATTGGGGCGCTCACGAAATTAACCCCGCGCGTCCAAATCCGCAACCCGGTGATGTTCACGGTTTACATCGGGGCCATGCTGACGACCGGCCTGCTGCTCCAGGCATGTCTGGGGCGGGGTGAGGCTCCCGCCGGTTTCATCCTGGGTGTCACGGTATGGCTGTGGTTCACCGTCCTTTTTGCCAATTTCGCCGAGGCGATGGCCGAGAACCGGGGCAGGGCCCAGGCCGAGGCGCTCCGCCAGACCCGCGAGCACACCGCGGCCAAACGCCTCGGAGAGCCCCGCCTCGACGCGGCCGTCACCCTGGTCTCGTCCGCCGAACTCCGCAAGAACGACGTCGTGCTGATCGAGGCGGGCGACTTCATCCCCGGCGACGGGGAGGTCGTCGAGGGCGTGGCGTCGGTGGACGAGAGCGCCGTCACCGGCGAGAGCGCCCCGGTCATCCGGGAGAGCGGCGGCGACCGCAGCGCCGTCACCGGCGGCACGCGGATCCTGTCCGACTGGCTGATCGTGCGAATCACGACCGACCCCGGTGAAGGATTCCTCGACCGCATTATCGGGCTGGTCGAGGGGGCCCGGCGCCAGAAGACGCCGAATGAGTTGGCCCTGAGCCTGTTGCTGGCTGCGCTGACCATCATGTTTCTGCTCGCCTGCGCGACCCTTCTGCCCTTTTCCGTCTACAGCATCAAGGCCGCCGCCCAGGGGACCGCCATAACGGTGACGGCCTTGGTGGCGCTCTTTGTGTGTCTGGCGCCAACGACCATCGGGGCGCTGCTTTCGGCCATCGGCATCGCGGGGATGGACCGCCTTCTGCGAGCCAACGTGGTGGCCATGTCCGGCCGGGCCGTCGAAGCGGCCGGCGACGTGGACGTGCTGCTGCTCGACAAGACGGGCACCGTGACGCTCGGAAACCGGCAGGCCGTGGCGTTCGTCCCAGCCGAAGGAGTTTCCCAGGATCAACTCAACGATGCCGCGCAGTTGGCCTCCCTGCCCGACGAGACCCCCGAAGGCCGCAGCATCGTGAAGTTCGCCAAGGAGAAGTACGCCCTGCGCGGACGCGACCTGCGCCAACTCGAGGCCCGGTTCGTGCCCTTCACCGCCCAGACCCGGATGAGCGGCGTGGACCTTCCCGACCGATCCATCCGCAAGGGCGCGGCCGAGGCCATTGAGGCCTGGGTTCGGAACCTGGGGGGCATTCTGCCCCAGTCGGTGCGCGAGAGCGTAATCGCCATCGCGCGTTCAGGCGGGACGCCACTGGTGGTGGCGGAAGGCCCGCGGGTCCTCGGCGTGATCCATCTGAAGGACATCGTGAAGGGCGGCATCAAAGAACGGTTCGCCGAGTTGCGCCGCATGGGGATCAAGACGGTGATGATCACCGGCGACAATCCCCTGACCGCGGCGGCCATCGCCGCCGAAGCCGGGGTGGACGACTTCCTGGCCCAGGCGACACCCGAGGCCAAACTCAATCTCATCCGCGAGTATCAGGCCGGCGGGCGGCTGGTGGCCATGGCCGGAGACGGCACCAATGACGCTCCCGCGCTGGCCCAGGCCGACGTGGCCGTCTCCATGAACACCGGAACCCAGGCGGCCCGGGAGGCCGGCAACATGGTGGACCTGGATTCGAATCCGACGAAACTCATCGAGATCGTGGAGATCGGCAAGCAGCTCTTGATGACGCGAGGCGCCCTCACCACCTTCAGCATCTCCAACGACGTGGCTAAGTACTTCGCGATTGTTCCGGCGGCCTTTGCGACGACCTATCCGGAGCTCGGGGCGCTGAACATCATGCGCCTAGCCACGCCGCAGAGCGCCATTCTTTCCGCCGTCATGTTCAATGCCCTCATCATTGTGGCGTTGATCCCGCTGGCCTTGAAAGGCGTGGCCTATCGCGCCGTCGGCGCATCCCGGCTGTTGCGCAGGAACCTGCTCCTTTACGGCGCCGGCGGCCTCGTGTTGCCGTTCGTCGGCATCAAGGCGATTGACATACTGCTTGTGGCCATGCATCTGGCGTGAGGGGGGACTCAAATGTTCACACTCATCAAGAAACAACTTCGTCCTGCGCTGGTGAGCCTGGCGGTTTTCACCGTCCTGACGGGCGTTCTGTATCCGGCCCTGGTCACGGGAGTCGCCCAGACGTTTTTCACCCGGAAGGCCAATGGAAGCCCGATCATCCAAAATGGGGAGATGGTCGGGTCGGAATTGATCGGGCAACCGTTCAGCGACCCCCGGTACTTCTGGGGCCGCCCCTCGGCCACGTCGCCGTTTCCGTACAACGCCGCGTTGTCGGGCGGCTCCAATCTGGGCCCCGCCAACCCCACCCTGGAACAGGCCGTGGCGGACCGGATCCGGATCCTTCGCGAGGCCGATCCGGACAACGACAGGCCCATTCCCGCGGACCTGGTGACGGCCAGCGCCAGCGGGCTCGATCCGCACATCACCCCCGCGGCGGCAACTTATCAGGTTCCCCGCGTGGCGCGCGCGCGCGGGATCGGGGAAAAAGAAATCGCGCGCATCGTCGCCGAATACACGGAGGGCCGGCAGTTCGACGTGCTGGGAGAAGCCCGGGTGAATGTCCTGCGGTTGAACTTGGCCCTCGACGCGCTCCACCGGCGGCCATAGAATAGGAAAATAGCAGGAGTTCCATGATGGCCGATCCGCGCCCCGACCCCGATGTCCTCCTGGCCCGGCTGAAGGCCGAGACGCCCGGTCCCGCCAGGGGCCGGCTCAAAGTCTTTCTGGGGGCCTGCGCCGGTGTCGGCAAGACCTACGCGATGCTGGAGGCGGCGCGCACCGATCGCAAGAGCGGCATGGATGTCGTCGCCGGACTGGTCGAAACCCACGGCCGGCAGGAGACCGAGGCTCTTCTGCAGGGACTGGAAATCCTGCCCCGCCGGGAAACCGGGTATCGCGGCGTCCGGTTGAGCGAATTCGACCTGGACAACGCGCTCAAACGCGGGCCGCAGGTCATCCTGGTGGACGAACTGGCCCATACCAACGCGCCCGGTTCGCGCCACCTCAAGCGCTGGCAGGACGTGAAGGAACTCCTCGACAGCGGCGTCAACGTCTACACCACGGTGAACATCCAGCACCTGGAGTCCTTCAACGACATCGTGACGCAGATCACTGGCGTGGTGGTGCAGGAAACCGTTCCGGACGCCGTCGTGGTGCAAGCCGACACCATTGAACTGGTGGACCTCCCCTACGAAGAATTGCTCAAACGACTTCAGGAGGGAAAGGTCTATCTGCCCGAGCAGGCCGCGCACGCCCGGCAGAACTTCTTCAAACCCGGCAACTTGAGCGCCTTGCGCGAACTGGCCCTGCGATTCACGGCCGAGAAGGTCAATCGGCAGGTCGAGACGTTCCGCCAGGTCCAGCCGGATGCCCCGACGTGGCACATCACCGAAAAAATCCTGGTTCTGATCGGCCCCAGTCCGTCATCGGCTCACCTCATCCGCAGGGCCTGCCGCCTGGCCAACGCGCTGCGATGCCCATGGCTGGCCCTTCACGTCGAAACACCCGCCCAACTACGCCTGTCCCGGAAGGAACGCGACCGGACGGTTCAACATCTTCGCATGGCCGAAAAGCTCGGCGCGGAAACGGCCACGATCTCGGGCGCCGCGCTGGCGGATGCGGTGCTGACGTTTGCCCGTGAACGGAATGTCACCAAGATCGTGGTGGGCAAAAACCCCCGGCCCGCCTGGCGCGAACGGCTCCTCGGCTCATTCGCGGATGCCCTGGCCCGGCGCAGCGCCGAGATTGATGTGCTGGTGACCGCCGGCGACCCCGCGGATGCCCCGGTCAAATTCCCCCGTTTGGGAGCCGCCTACCGGGCCACCCCTTCGCACTATGCCACCAGCGCCGGGCTCGTGGCGCTTTGCACGATCGTCTGTGCGCCCTTGAAAGGGCTGATCGAACCAACCAACCTGGCGATGCTCTATCTCATGGCCATCATCACCGTGGCGTGGCGGCTGGGCCGGGGACCGGCCATCCTGGCTTCGATCCTGGGAGTTCTGTCCTTCGATTTCTTCTTCGTTCCACCGTTCCACAACTTCGCGGTGGCCGACACCCAGTATCTCTTCACGTTCCTGGTCATGCTCCTGATCGCCCTGACCATCAGCACGTTGACCACGCAACTCCGCGCCGCCGTGACCACGTCGCAACTCCGCGAGCGCCGCACCGCCTCCCTGCATGCGCTCAGCCGGAAACTGGCGAGCACCCGCGGCCAAGCGGCCATCCTCCAGGCCACGGTCGAGCATCTGTCCGACGTGTTTGAGTGCCAGATCATCGCCCTCCTTCCCGACGCCAGGGGCAAACTGGAGATCCGGGCGGCCCGACCCGCGGAATTCACGCTGGATGCCAGAGAACAAGGGGTGGCCCAATGGGTTTATGACCTTGGACAAATGGCCGGAATGGGCACAGACACGCTTCCCAGCGCCCAGGCGCTCTATGTGCCGCTCCTGGCGTCGCGAGGGCCCGCCGGGGCTCTGGGGCTGAAACCAGCCCATCCGGAACGATTGCTCATCCCCGAGCAACTTCACTTGCTGGAAACCCTTGCCCAACAGGCCGCGTTGTCATTGGAGATCGACCGACTGAACGAGGAAGGTCGCCAGCAACAGGTCCAAATTGAAACCGAGCGCCTGCGCAGCGCGATCTTGAGTTCGGTATCCCACGATTTGCGCACCCCTTTGACCGCCATCACCACGGCCGCCAGCAGTCTCCTGGAACCGAACGAAAAGCTCTCCGGGGACAGCCGGCGGGAGTTGCTCCGGACAATTTACGAAGAGTCCGATCACCTGACCGTTCAGGTCAACAATTTGTTGGAAATGACCCGGCTGGAGGCGGGAACCCTCAAGATCTGCAAGGAACTCCAGCCGCTGGAAGAGACCATCGGCGCGGCCTGCCAGCGTCTGGAGCGCCCGCTCTCGGGACGGCCGTTGTCCATTTCCCTGCCCCCCGACCTGCCGATGGTCCCGGCCGACGGCGTGCTTTTGGAACGGGTCTTCTTCAACCTGCTGGAGAACGCCACGAAATACACCCCGCCAGGCTCCCCCCTGGAAATCACCGCCCGCAGGAATGATTCCGAAGTGCTGGTGGAGATTGCCGATCGCGGGCCGGGCCTGGGGGAAGACGAAGAAGAACGCATTTTCGAGAAATTCTACCGGGGACAGAAACACGGCGCCACCGGCGGCGCCGGTTTGGGCCTGTCCATCTGCAGAGGCATCATCCTGGCCCACGGGGGAAGGGTCTGGGCCGGGAATCGTTCCGGGGGAGGCGCTGTATTCTCCTTCACCCTGCCCTTGGACGTCCCCCATTCTCCCGTTGACAGGTTGCCCGCTCCGGGCTAACGTACCGCCACATGGAGATGGAATGTCATGCAGGAAACGCTGGTTCTGGTCATTGACGATGAACCACCAATCCAGCGTTCCCTGCGCAACGCATTGGACGGTCTGCCGTTCAAACTTTTAGAGGCCGCCGGAGGCAAGGTGGGGCTCGCCAAGGCCGCCTCGTATAACCCCGATCTGATCCTGCTCGATCTGGGCCTGCCGGACCTCGACGGCCTGGAGGTACTCCGGCAGTTGCGCGAATGGTCCTCCGTCCCGGTCATCATCATTTCGGCGCGCGGACAGGAACAGGAAAAGATCCAGGGGCTCAATTCGGGGGCGGACGATTATCTCACCAAGCCGTTTTCTATCGGCGAACTTCTGGCCCGGATGAACGCCTGTCTGCGCCGCAGCGCGATGGCGGGGAAGGAATCCGGCGATCCCGTTTTTTCCACAGGCGACCTGCACGTGGACCTCGTCAAACGACTCGTCTTCCTCAAGCAGACGGAAATCAAGTTGACTCCCATCGAATATAAATTGCTCACCGAATTCGTGCGCCACGCCGGGATGGTCCTGACCCACCGGCATCTTCTCAAGGAAGTGTGGAACGTCCATGACGAGGAACAGGCGCAATACGTCCGGGTCTTCGTCCATCAACTGCGACAGAAGATCGAGACGGATCCCGCCCGTCCCCGCCATATCCAGACGGAACCGGGAGTGGGCTATCGGTTCAAATGACTCCAGGACCATCAGACTCGGCGACTCGTTGACTTGAATTCGTGAACGGCTCAAGCCGCCGGAATCGCGGACGATTACCGCTTCTTCGCCGCCTTCTTCCCCCCGCCGTCCGCGCCATCCCCGTTCGCGCCGCTGAAGATCTTCCCGACCTCGTCGCGGTCCACGTCCATGATGAACGGGATGCCGCTCCTGTCGGCGGCCTCGCGGGTGAGGGCGGCCAGGTCGCCGCGGGACATGTGCTCGAGGGAGAAACGCCGGCTCCCCGCCATGAACTGGCGGAGCCCCTGCGCGAGACGTTCGTAATACGTATAGAGCCCCAGCGCCCCGGCCGGGAGTTTCTCGAACGCCTCGTTCCCGAGTTCGCCCCGGAGGTGCGCCGCCGTGACGAAAATCTCGTCCTTGGAGGCGCCGAACCGGCGGATGTAGACCGGGAGCTGGTTGGACTCGATGGCCTTGCCGATGGTCTTGCCCACCATGGCCGCGGCGATGGGCCCGCGGGCCATGGCGATGAGTTTGACGTAAGGAGCGCCCATCGCGAGCCCCTTGAAAATCTGGTCCTCGAAGGTGAATCCGCCCGCGACGGCCAGGGCCGGAAGCGTCATGCCCTTCCCGACGAGTTCGCAGGCATACCGGTAGAGAAGGGAGTGGAGTTCCACCGGCGGCACCCCCCACTCGTTCATCATCCGCCAGGGGCTCATCCCCGTCCCGCCGCCGGCGGCGTCCACCGTGAGAAGGTCCAGTTTATACTTCGCCGCGAAATAAATGGCTCGGGCCAGGTCCACCGGCCGGTAGGCGCCGGTCTTGAGGAAGACGTATTTCGCCCCGGCCCTCCGCAATTCCCCGATGCGTTTGGCGAAGCCCTCCTCCGAAACCATCCCCACCCGGGAGTGGCGTTCGAATTCCTTGAAGGCCCCCCGCTCGAACGCCTTGATGACATCCGGATTCATCGGGTCGGGCATGACGATGTAGCCACGGGACTGAAGAAGTTGGGCCTTCTTCAGGTCCCGGATCTTCACCTCCCCGCCGATGTCCTTGGCCCCCTGCCCCCACTTGAGTTCGACGCAGGAGACGCCAAGGGACTGGATCGCGTACTCCTGGATCCCCAGGCGCGTGTCCTCGACGTTCGCCTGCACCACGATGGCCCCGTAGCCGTCCCGCTGGGCGTCCTTGTAGAGCTTCACCCGGCGCTTCAGGTCCACCGTGTCGAGGACATGCCCGTCCTTGATGACGGAGCCGGGATCCATCCCCACGACGTTTTCGCCGATGGTGAGGGCCGTGCCGGCCAGCGCCGATCCGATCGCGAGCCCCTCCCAGTTGTTCTTGGCGATGTCGGTCGAGCCGATCCCCGCGATGAGCCACGGGTAGCGGAACTTGAGCCCCTGATCGTGCCCGATCCGGACTTCCAGGTTCACCGCCGGGAAGAGGGCCTTGTCGCTGTCGGCCGCGATGCCGTGCGCCCCGGCCGCCGTCCCCATGATGCTGAAGTGGGAGTAGTCCACCGGGAAGACCTTCTCGGCGGCGGTGGTGATGACGCCGAACGGCTGGGGATAGATCACCTCGTGGCCGCGGTAGGCGGATTTCCCAATCTCGCACATCCCGATGCAGCCGTCCACGCAGGTGACGCACATGCCCGAGCATGGCGTGACGGACCCCTCCGTGCGGTTCTTGGTGAGGGTGGCGGCGGACGTGTTCACACGCGAGTACATCATGGATTCCTCCCGGTTCAGGTCGTCTTTTTCACGATTTCACAGGCCACGCAGGGATTCATGTAACACATCATGTCATCAAAGGGATCCTTCGCCGCGCAGGGCGGGGCGAGGTTGGCGCAGCCGCCGCAGATGGCCTTGTCCGGCTCCGTGAAGGTGCAGCGGAGCTGGCAGGCCGGGCAGACCAGCATGCATCCGCCGCAGAGGCGGCAGGCCTCCGCCTTCGCGTCGAAGGGCGTCCCGATGGTGCGGTTCTCCCCGCGCCCGCGGAAGCCGATGGCCCCCGCCATCATCTGCTCCCGGCACATCCGCACGCACAGGCCGCACAGGATGCAGTCCTCGTGTTCCTGGCGGAACCTCTGGCGCCGGATGTCATGGGCGCTGGCGAGGTCCTGGATGACCTTCGACTGGGGGCAGGAGGCGAGAAGCAATTCCAGAAGCATCCGCCGGGTTCGGAGCACCCGGTTGGAGGCCGTCCTCACCAGAAGCCCCTCCTGCGCCGGGTAGGTACAGGAGGTCACCAAGCGGCTGTTCCTCCCGGGTTCGCTGATCTCCACCACGCAGAGCCGGCAGGCCCCGTAGGGAGAAAGCCCCTCCATGTGGCAGAGGGTCGGAATGGGAAACCCGAGGGTCTTCGCCGTCTCGAGCAGGGTCGTCCCCTTCTCGACCGAGACCGGAAGACCGTTCATCAATAAACTGGGCATTCACCGTACCTCTATCGCATCGAACTTGCATGTCGCCCGACAGACGCCGCACTTGATGCAGGCCGTGGCGTCAATCACGTGCCGTTCCTTCTTCTCTCCGTGGATGGCCTTGGCGGGACAAGCCCTGAGGCAGGCCCCGCACCCGCGGCAGGTCTCGCCGATCGAATAGGAAATGAGGGCCTTGCACACCCCCGCGCGGCACCGCCGGTCCACGACGTGCTCCACGAATTCGTCCCTGAAATACCGCAGGGCCGAAAGGATGGGGTTGGCGGAGGTCTGCCCCAGCCCGCAGAGGGAGGCGTCCTTCACCACCACCGCCAGTTCCTCGAGAAGGCCCAGGCTCTCGCCCGTGGCGCGCCCCTCGGCGATGTCCTCAAGGATCTCGTGCATCCTCTGGGTGCCCTTCCGGCAGGAGAAGCATTTTCCGCAGGACTCTTCCTTGAGAAACTTCATGAAGTATTTGGCGATATCCACCATGCAGGTGGACTCGTCCATGACGATCATGCCGCCGGAGCCCATGATGGATCCGGCCTTCGCCAGGCTTTCGTAATCCACCGGGATGTCCAGAAGCCTCGCCGGGATGCATCCGCCCGACGGCCCGCCCGTCTGGACCGCCTTGATGGGGGCCTTGCCGGGGGGCCCGCCGCCGATGGCGAAAACGATGTCCCGGAGCGACGTCCCCAGCGGCACCTCCACGAGGCCGGTGTTCCGCACCTTGCCGACCAGGGAGAAGATTTTCGTCCCGGTGTTGCCGGGGACCCCGATTTTCGCGAAGGCCTCTCCGCCGTCGCGGATGACCAGGGGGATGTTCGCCAGCGTCTCCACGTTGTTGATGCAGGTCGGGCAGCCGTAAAGCCCCTCTTCGATCGGGTAGGGCGGCCGCTGGCGCGGTTCGCCGACATAGCCCTCGATGGACCGGATGAGGGCCGTCTCCTCCCCGCATACGAAGGCCCCGGCGCCCCGGACGATGTCCACGTCGAAATCAATCCCGGTCCCCAGGATGTCCGCCCCCAGCGCCCCGAACTCCCGCGCCTGCCGGATGGCGATGAGGACATGCTTGACGGCCAGGGGATATTCGCTCCGGACGTAGACGATGCCCCGGGTCGCCCCGATGGCCACGGCCGCGACGATCATGCCCTCGATCACCGCATGGGGATTCCCCTCGAGAACGCTCCGGTCCATATAGGCCCCGGGATCCCCCTCGTCGCCGTTGCAGATGATGTATTTCTGGACGCCCGGACGCCCCGCCTGGCGGGCCATGGCCCACTTTTTCCCCGTCGGGAAACCCGCCCCGCCGCGCCCCCGGAGCCCCGACGCGGTGACCTCCGCGATGACCCACGCGGGATCAGGCCTGGCGAAGACCCTCTCCAGGGCGGCATAGCCCCCGGCCCGGATGTAATCCAGGATGCGGATGGGGTCAATGCGCTGATTGACCCCGAGGACCCGCCGGTTCTGATGTTTGAAAAAGGGGATGTCGTCCTGCCGGGGGAAGGGCCGGTCCGTCCCCGACTCGCGGTAGAGAAGTTTCTCCACCACGTCCCCGCGGACGGCGGCGTCCATGACCGCCGGGACGTCGTCCATCGTCAGTTTCGGGTAGAGGTTGCCCCCCGGTTCCACGATGATGAAGGGATCCATTTCGCAGAGCCCCAGGCATCCCGTGATGCGCAGGGCCAGACGCTCCTCGAGCTTTTCCTCGAGAATCCGGCGCTTCAGGACGCGCAGCAACCCGTTCGCGCCGCTCGCCTGCCCCCCGGTCCCCGCGCAGATGACCAGGGACGGCCGGGCGTCGGCGACTTCGCTCGTGAGGTCGCGGCGGAAACGGCGGAACTCGTCCAGCGTTTTCACGACGGTCATGACGCCCCCTTCGGGACGGGCGCGCCGCCGTCGGAACGGGATGCGACCCGCAACCCCACGTCGAGACGGTGCCCCTTGCACCCCCGGCGCGAGCACACGTACACGACCCCCTTGCTCCCCACCTTGATCACGATCATGGCCGCCCCGCATTCCGCGCAGGCGGAGGCCCCGATGAATTCCGTGTGGCAGTGCGGGCAGAAGAGTTGCACCAGGGCGTCCTGCGGAATGGGATGCTCCGATTCGATGGTATAACTGCCGTAGAGCGCCGAGAGGCGGATCCATCCGTGCCTGCCCACGCAGGAGACCGTCACCCGGATGGAGGGATGGCCGTCCACGCGATGTTCCGGATCCATCAAAGAATGATTGCACCGGGCGCAGGAGGCCTCGACCGGGAATATCCGCCGATCGGCCACGTCCACGACGTCCGGGTCGCGCCCCTCCCGGATCTGCTTGAGAAGCCCCGCCACCTTGCCCGGCGACACCTTCGGATAGTAACGCCCGTCCACCACCACCACGGGCCCGAGCGCGCAGGCCCCCAGGCAGTTCACGGTCTCCAGGGAAAACTCCCCGTCCGCGGTGGTCTCCCCCGCCCGGACGTTGAGCTGGCGGGCAAACGCCTCGGCCACCCGCGGGCCGCCCCGCACATGGCACGCGGTCCCCAGACACACCGTGAGGAGATGCTTCCCGCGGGGTTTGAGGCGGAAGGCCTTGTAAAACGTCGCGACGCCGTAGACATCGGAAAGGGCCCGGCCGGTCCGTTCCGCGACGATGCGGATGGCCGTTTCAGGGAGATACCCGTACCGGTCCTGGACGGCCTCCAGCGAGGCGATGACGCCCCCGGGCGCCCCCGCCGTCTGGTCAAGGATGCGCCGGACCTCCTCCACGTCCACGGTTACGGTCAGATTCATGTTCAAAATCGCTCCGTCCTACGCGAAATCCTCGCAACGCCAGATGCCGCCCTCGGGACGCGGAAACGTGCACGTCGTGCGACGAAGGCATGTCGCGCACAATCCAAGCGGACGCGTCCCCGCCTCGCCCGTCCCGGCGCCTTCGGCCGCGCGACCGCGTCCCCCCGATTCGAACTCCTCACAGGAGGAAACGGGCCGGGCCCCGACGGCCGCGAGGGAACAGGAACCGCTCCGGAGACAATGCAAACACAAACTATCCTTCACCAGTGTCGCAGGCATGTCTTTCTTCCTCCCATGACGTCGAATCATATCATGTAATACCAGCAACAAACATGCCCATCCCAGACGAATCATAAGCAAAACCGAATCTGCCACAATACAACTAGTGGAAAGAGGTTGCGACTTCAATCTGGAGGTTTTCGTGAGTTTTCGTCAAGATTCCACCGGAATGTTTCCGGAGAAAAACACCCCGGCGGGGAGAAACACCCCGGACACATCAGTGGACTCTTGGTTGTGAAATCTTGTGAGAAACGGCAAGGAAATGTCATGCCGTTCGCAACGCGATAAAACCGCTCATCCTGAGCCTGTCGAAGGATGAGCCGGTGTTCCGCCCATGGTTCGTGGTTCGACATTTATTTAATTTTTAAGGAATGCTCACCATGAACGGATATCCATCAGGATGAGGCGGTTATTTTCAAAAATCCGGTATCCGAGCACTTCCGGAGTTCCATCACAGTCGGCTTGACCGCTACAACGATCATTCCCTTATCCTTCAACAAACCACCAAACCCAAAAACTGTCATTTCAAGACCTTCTCTGACCCCGGCCCCTCCAATTTTATTCTTCGCCGTCACGCGTACTGCCGCATGCGGTCCTCACCACCCCGGCAACGCGATGGCGCCGAGGTCGGTCACTGTTTTCCCCGCTACGAATACGAGCCGTTTGTTCGGTGCGGCAGGATCGCGGGAGGTTGACCAGAGATAAAGGACATAGCGTTTTTCGGGAATCAATTCCAGATGCGCCGCCAGGTATCCGCGGTCGTCCGATTTCAGCCGATTGTCCCGCGGGAACCATCCTCCTTCTGAGATGAATAAAGCCAGTTCCTTCCTGTTTGGGAACACTTTCACTATCTTATTGCCGAACACACGGCGGATTTCATCCTCCGGTTTCTCAAGGATGAACTGATGGATGTTCACATCCCACCCGACGTCTGGATTTATCAATCTCTGCAAGGATTCATCATAGGAGACCTCCACAGGCGGCAAAATGCGTTGTAGTTCAGCCACCACATCGTTGTCCTTCGCGGAAACACGATCTCGCACATGGAGACACACACGCTCTCTATCGGCCGGAAGGACAACGCCATCCACCCAAGGAATGCCGCCGCCGGTTTGATCCACGGCCCTGAGCACCAGCATCTTCCCTACCGGTTCCAGAAAATATGCACCGGCGTCCAACGAATCTTGGGCGAGATTGTCTGAAGACAAACAGGCCTTGACAAGTAGTGCATCTGAAAGGATCTTCGTAACCACGCTCCCTTCGTTCACCCTTGTTTGCTTGACCATGTTTTTCTGGACCTTCAATCCTTCCAGCATTTTCGGCAACCGCAAGGGAATGCTTTCACCTGCTGGCTGGGCTGAAACCAACCGGAAGTCATCCCCGTTGCGTTCGAAAACTGCGTCCGTATTATTCACTCCCAGCCTTCCATCCGCGAACGCCGACAACGTCGGGGATAACCGCAGGAGCGCTGTGGTCGGAACAGCCACAACATGGCGTCGAATGGGCACCGGTGTCAGTTGATGGGGCAACTTGACGACTTCCGGCAATGTGGAGAAAAGTTTGCCATCCACGAAGGACACGCGACATTCGATTTCCTCTTCCTCCTTGCTGTAGCTGACGGGGACATCTCCCCACCACCCCGCCGGATTGCTTCGCATGGCGATATCCATCCATTCGTCCTGGTTTCCGTTGTTGTAGGGATGCCCTTCCACGCGAGGTCGAATTCCAGGCGGGGCATCCAGCGTGACGATGATTCGCCGGTACCCATTTGGCACCGTGCGGTCATCGTAAGGATTCATGTCCGTTGTGTCGGGAGTGTAACGGTATGGTGTCGCGGGTTTTTCCGCCCATGATTTTCCGCCGGGATTTCCATCGTTGCGCAACGGAAACTCGGAAAGCCGCGTTTCCAAGTCGTCCACGGGATCGCAGATGACCGGATAGTCGTTCCACTCCGGCCCGTCGAAGGCGCTTTCGATCGAGGAAATGGAGCAATGATATAATTCTTCGGGAAGCGATATTTTGACATCTCCAACTGCGCCGGCGTAAACAACAACACGTACGACTCCTTCGTCGGTAGCGTATTTCCAATCTTCGTGGACAGCAGCGTTTCCTCTTCCGCTCCCTCCTGTCACAACTCTGTCACGCCCAAACGTTTCTAGAAAATAAAACAAAAACTCATGGGGCTTCTGACGTTCCCTACCATCAAGAACAAAATGCCGCGCTGCGAATCTCGGAAGGCCGGTCAGATAACGAATGGGTTTCCCGGCTTTGTCCACGAACCGCAAGGCGATGACGCGACGCCAGCAGGGCGTCTGGAGAGCGCTTTCCAGCCGCTGATCTTTCGCGATGTGAAATGTATGCCGGAAAGCGCCGTATCTGCCGGGGTACACCTCCAGTTCGTATTCCCCGGGTTCCAACCCCAACCCTCCGGAACCCACGCAATCCACGATCACACCGTTTTGGTCGTCGCAAAAACGGACGTCGCTTGCGATCCAGAAATTTCCCTGCCGCCGCCAGAGATTTCCCTTAAGATCGACCACCCGGCAATCCAGCCCCTGGTTTCTCGAATCGAGGATTGTGAACTTCGCACGGGCGCGGCTTCGCTCGACCACGGGGCCTCGGTCGGGAATCCAAAGCGGCTCGTCGGGTGTCGGAGCCGCGGGAGAAGCAACTTCCGTCGTGACGGAAGAATCCTCTTTGGAATTGTCGGCGATGGTTTTCGATGAGTTGTCTTCCTGTGAAGACGACGCCGGCGTCAAGCGGGCGTTCGCCAGCGCAGATGTCGGCGATGGTTTCGGCGCGGGAGTTTGTCCGCGCCACAGAAAGAAGAGGAGAAGAACGACCGCGATCCCAAACAGAAAAAGAAAACGCCTGCTGGAATTTCTTTTCATGATGGAATAAACGCACCGATTGCGGAAAAGTTCAGTTTAAATTCGGAAACGGAGGGATGCAAAGATTTTTTACACGTACCGGCAGGAGTAGTAGGGGAGTAGGGGACGGAGGGGAGTAGGGGACGTACATGAAATAATGACATTATTCTTTTTCCAAATCGATCTTCAACCGCGCCGCCACCTCCCGCCCCCGTTTCACCAGTCGGGAACCCGCCGACTGGGTTACGCCAAGCATCCGTGCCGCCGAGGTTACGTTTTCCCCGAGATGTTCCACCATCCAGAAGCACGCCAGCCCCCTCGCCCGGGACACCTCCGGGTACTTCCGGTTGCCCCGAAGGTTCTCCACGCTCATCCGGCAGGCCCCCGCCGCCCGCGCCATGACCTTATCCGGGTTCC
>JAZDJP010000091.1:0-14849 GCA_043803805.1 Planctomycetota bacterium | reverse complement strand
TGGCCATCGTGAAGAAAGAACTCCGATTGGAGCAAAGCCTCTACACAATTTTGCAGGTCGTCAGTGTCTCGGTATTTCTGAAAACCCCGATCTTGCAAGCATTTGCGGATACTGTTTCCAAGATCGTGAACGGCGACTCCGCTAACCAGTTGGTGTTATTCGAGTAATGACCGGACAGCAGTGGAAAATTAAATGGAATTCACCCGTGAATCGCTCCAGAGTCACTTCCTGACACGGGGGTCCAGCAGTCCGAGCGCGACCTCGGAGAGAAGATTGAAGAAAATCAGAAACAGGCTGTAGACGAGGACAACCCCCATGACGAGGGTGTAGTCGCGGTTGAGGGGCGCCGAGACGAAGTCCCTGCCGATGCCGGGGATGTTGAAAATCTTCTCCACCACCACGGAGCCCGTGAGCACCGCCGCCGTCGCCGGCCCGAGATACGACACCACCGGGGTGATGCCGTTTTTCAGGACATGACGGATGAGCACCCGGCTCCAGGAGAGTCCCTTCGCCCGGGCCGTCCGGACGTAATCCTTCCCGAACTCCTCCAGAATCCCCGCGCGCGTCAGGCGCGCGATGTAGGCCGTGTAATACCCCGAGAGCGCCAGGACCGGCAGAACCATTTTCCGGGGCTCCCCCCAGCCCTGGACGTCGAACCACCCCAGAGTCCGCGCGAAGACGAGCACCAGAAGCGGTCCGATGACAAAACTCGGGATGCAGACGCCGAGAGTGGTTCCCGCCGCGAGAAACCGCCCCCCCGCCCGCTCCGACCAGGCCGCCCCCGCCACCCCCGCCGCCACCCCGGCCGCGACCGAGAGCGCCAGCGCCAGCGCCCCCAGCGCCATCGAGTTCGGCAGGGATCCGGCGATGACCTCGTTCACCGTGGAATCGGTGTACTTCATGGAAAGCCCGAGGTCCCCCCGGGCGAGATCCCCGAGGTAATACAGGTACTGCCGGAACAGCGGCTCGTTCAGGTGATACTTTTTCTCAAGGTTCAGCCGCACCTCGGGCGGAAGCGGACGCTCCCGGTCAAACGGTCCGCCGGGGATGATCCGCATCACGAAGAAATTGACGGTGACGATGATCCCGAGAAGCGGGATGGCGGAAAGCAGGCGTTTGGCGATAAAACCTACCATGGATTTCAGATTTCAAATTTCAGATTTTGGATTGCTGATGGTATCCCAATCATGGCGACTCGATATCCATTTCCTTCAAAGGATGGATGTCCCGCAGGTTCACAAAGAACCCCTTCACGTTCGGCTTCACCATCGCCGCGTGGGTCCCGAAATAGAGCGGGATGACCGGGAGCGCCTCCTCCACGAGAATCGCCTCGGCCTCCCGGAACAGGGCGGCGCGCCGGGCCACGTCCGGCTCCCTCTGGGCCCGGACGACGAGATCGTCGTAGCGTTTGTCCCCCCACCCGGTCCGATTGTTGCCCCCGCCCGTCACGAACATGTCCAGGAACGTATTGACGTCCAGGTAATCCCCGAACCATCCTCCGCGCGCGATGTCGAAATCCAGGGAGGACATGTTCTTCAGATACACCTTCCACTCCTGGTTTTCGAGTTCGACCTCGATCCCGAGATTCGCCTTCCACATCGCCTGGATGGCCTGGGCGATGAGGGCGTGATTCTCGCTCGTGTTATACAGAATCCGCGTCCGGGGGAATCCCTTTCCCCCCGGGAATCCCGCCTCCGCCAGAAGTCTCCGGGCGGCCTCCAGATCCATCGGGAGCCCCCGGGGCCCCTCGTAGCCGGCCAGGGGCGGTTCCACGGTGAGCGCCGGGACCTCGCCGTTCTTCAGAATCTTTTCGCAGATGGCCTTCCGATCAATCGCCAGAGACAGGGCCTTCCGGACCCGCGCGTCGTTGAAAGGCCTCCGCGTCACGTTGAACCGGTAGAAATAGCTGTAAAAGGAAGGGCCGCTCCGGAAATCCGGCCGCTTCCTCATGACGTCAATCTTGGTGAAGGGGACGCGGGGAATCCAGTCCGTCTCGCCCGCCTCGTACATGTTGACCCCCGTCGTGAGGTCGCTCACGGGAAGAATCTCGATGCGATCCAGACGGACGCGGCCGGCATCCCAGTAGCCCGGATTCCGTTCCAGGACGATGCGGTCGTTCCGGCGCCAGACGGCCAGACGGAAGGGCCCGTTCGTCACGATGTTCCCGGGCCGGGTCCACGACTCGCCGTGCCGGGCGACGCAGGCGGTCTTGACGGGATACAGCGTCGAGAACGACGTGAGGTCCAGAAAGTACGGCGCCGGGTGTTCGAGCGTGACCCGGAGAGTCCGCGCATCGGGGGCCTCGATCCCCACCTTCGAAAAGTCCGTGATCGCCCCGGTATTGTAGGCCCTCCCGTTCACCACATACCAAAGCTGATAGGCGTATTCCGCGCCGGTCGCCGGCTCCAGGACGCGCCGCCAGGAATCCCGAAAATCCTCCGCCGTGACGGGCGAGCCGTCGGTCCACTTCGCCTGGCGGAGATGAAACGTGTACGTCCTCCGGTCGTCCGAGATCTCCCACCGCTCGGCGACGCCGGGGACGGGGGCTAGCGTCGCGGGATGATAATTCGTCAGCCCCTCGAAAATCCCGATGGCGATGTTCCCCTCGAGAAGCCCCGTCATCTTCGCCGGGTCGAGCGTCTCCGGCTCGTCCCCGTTGTTGAACCGGAGCGCCTTCCCCCCCGCCGCCGCGCCGCCCGCCAGAGTCAGGAGAACGACCGTCAGCGCCGCCGCGAATGCCTTTTTCATGATTCCCTCCCCCACCCATCCGATGTAGTATCTATACCCGTGAAACCGACCCGCCGCAAAGGGAAACCGGCCCGCCGCCCCCGGAACATCTTCGCGGCATTCCGCACGCCGTGGGGCTGGGCGGCCCTGGAGGGACGGGGAACGACCTTGGAGGCCTTCCTCCTGCCCCGGCGCTCCCGGCGAGCCCTTCTGGCGCATTTAAAACGATCCTGGCCGGACGCGATCCCCCGTCCGGGGGCCTTCGGCGCCACCCGGCGCCGGCTCCTCCGGTATTTCGCGGGAAACCCCGTCCGATTCCCGGAGAAAATCGCCCTTCCCGGGACGGGCGCGTTCGGACGAAAAATCCTCGCCGCCGCCCGGCGCATCCCGTGGGGCCGGACGGTTTCCTACGGCGAAATCGCCCGGGCCGCGGGTCGCCCCGGGGCGGCCCGGGCCGCCGGAGGCGCGCTCGGCGCAAACCCCCTGCCCGTCATCATCCCGTGCCACCGGGTAACGGGCGCGGGCGGGGCCATCGGCGGCTATTCGGGAATCGGGGGCCGCGCGACCAAGCGGAGGTTGCTGCGGCTGGAAGGACACGTATTGTAGATTTTTGATTTTAGATTTTGGATTTTGGATTTACAATCCACGCCAGTCGGCAAACCCACATCCCCAAAGGTGCCCCATGATCGACAAGGAACTTCTCGACATCCTCGCCTGCCCCCTCTGCAAGACGGAGGTGAAGATGGAGGGGGACCGTCTGGTGTGCGTTTCCTGCGGGCGGCGCTATCCCATCCGGGACGACATCCCCGTCATGCTGATTGACGAAGCGGAATTGCCGGAGAAGAAGTGAACCGGAGCCGATCGCCTTCGGGACTTCCAGACTCGCCGACTCGCTGACTCGCAGACTTCCTTCAGGGGAGTTTTTGCATCTCCTCCCGCGCCTCCACCCCCCACGGCGAATCGGGCCCGAACTGCTCGATCGCCTTCCGGTAGTGAATCTTGGCCTGACGGATATCCTTTCCGGCCACGGCGATCCGGGCGAGATACCAGCAGGCCTGCGGAAACAGGGGATCGAGTTCCACCGCCGCCGCGAAGGCCGCCTTCGCCTCAACAAGCGCCCCCGACTCGAAATGCGTGATGCCGAGATTGTAATGGAACACCGGACGCTTCTCGATCTTGAGCGCCGACGTGAACTGCAGGTACGCCATGCTGTACTCCTTCCGTTGAAGAAAGAGCACCCCGAGATCATTCCGGGCATCGGCATAATTGTTGTCGAGTTCGATGGCCTTCCAGTAGGCGGCCTCGGCCCGGGCGGCATCCCCCTCCCGCATGAGCAGTTTCCCCCGGTAATAATGCACCTTGGCGCAAAGCGGGTCCAGCACCTCGGCCCCATCCAGCGCCTGACGCGCCGGGCCGAACATCTCCTGGGCGAAATTTTCCCGGAACTTCGCGAGAAGCCCCCGGATCGCGACAGGATCGGCCGGAGATCCAATCCCCACGGGTTTCGGCGGCGTGGCGGGCGTTTCGGGTGATTTGGGCGCTTCGGTTACTTCGAGCGTTTCGGGCGCTTTGGGCGTCTCCCGTGACTCGGGGGCGACGGGCTTCGGCGGCGCGACGGGCGTTTCGGTTACTTCGGGCGTTTCGGGCGCTTTGGGCGTCTCCCGTGACTCGGGGGCGACGGGCTTCGGCATGGGAATCTCCGCCGTCCATTCCGGCGTTCGCTCCGACGGCCCGGGGCGGATCCGGCCGGCGTCCCCGGTGACCGGCGTCTGTTCCGGCACCACCGGCGCGCGCGACGTTTCCGCGACCGGCACCACGAGTTCCCGCCCGAGACGCACCAGACGTCCCGCGTCCTCCGCGGAAGCCGGGGCCTCGATGGATATCTCGATGGGGTCGAATCCCGCCCGGGACTTCGGACGGCCACTGTCGATCAGGAAGGGATCCGGGGACTCGTCCGTTCCCGTCCTCCCGTCCTTCCCGACTTCGGTGACCCGAAGGAGGCATTTTGCCGCGTTGATGCGCGGGATTTCCCACTCGCGGCGCCCCTTCGACGGAAGATCACGGGACAGGACCGCCCAGGTCTCGCCGTTGTCGCTGGAAAAATGGAGGGAGACCGGCTTGTCCGTCGGTTCGGGCCCCGCGGCGGTCTCCCACTGAATGACGGCGGTCGTGCCGCCCCGGCAGGGCCGGCCCTCGCGGAACGTCACCAGGCGCACGTTGGGTCCCCCGCCTTCCTCGATCGCAATCTGGGCCGGCGGATAGGTCTTGGCATCGGGAACGGCGGAATGGTTGCCCAACCGGTCGAAGGCCACCAGCTGGATGCCGTAGCGCCGGCCCGCCTCGCCCTCGAAGGGAACCGGGGAGGCGCAATCGGTATCCGTCGCCGCGAGTTTCCAGGTGGCGCCGAGATCCTCGGTCACCCAGAGTTCCACCCGGGCCAGGCCGGCCGCGCCAACGTCGCGCGCATCATAGGCGATCTCCACCGCCGGGGTGCGCGAACGCGCCGGCCCGCCGACCCGGATTTCGGGCGGCGCGGAATCGATCGCGAAGACGCCCGACGAGGACGCGCTGGCGGTCCGGCCGGCCTTGTCCGCGGCCGTGACCTTCACCTTCACGCGCCCCTCGGTGACGAGAGGGACCGTCCACTCATAGAGGCCCGTGTTGGCCAGTCCCGTCATCACCTCGTCCCATGTCGCGCCGCCGTCGGTCGAGACGGAAATGCTCACGGGACGTTCCGTCAGATTCGGATCCACCACGCGGTACTGGATTTTCGAGACGCCGCCGCCCGCGATGACCTCCTCGCCCTGATGGGATAAAAGCATGACGCGGGGAGGCTGGCGGTCCACGAGAAGCCGCAGTTGCGGCGCGGTGGCGAGCCCCGGGAGGGGACTCATGTTACCGGCCTTGTCCCGGGCCACCAGCATCAGGCCGTAGTCCCCGTCCTCCAGCGCCACGTCGAACGGGCTCTTCCGATCGGGATCCTCCCCGTAACGGGTCCACGTCTTTGCGTCATCGGCGGTGATCCAGAGTTCCACGGCCGCAAGCCCCGTCCGGCCCACCCGGGGCACATCGTATTCAATCTGGAGCGCGGGCGCGTCCGTCGCGAGCCGTCCCGCGGCATCCACCCCCGCCGGGGGCCGGATCCGGATGTCCGGCCGCTCGGCGTCCACGGTGAAGGGCACGGGGCTGATCGCCTCGGTCGCGTTTCCCACGAGGTCCGCCGTCTTTAATTTAATTTTCAGGTCCGCCATGCCCGTCCGCGGGGTCATCCATAATTTCTCCCCGGTCGCGGGGAGATCGGCGGCGATAAGCTCCCACGTCTTGCCGCCGTCGAGCGTCCAGAAGAGGGATACCGGGTTCGGGCCGAGGTTCGGGTCGGCGGCCTTCCATCGGATGGGCATCTCGGCGCCGCCCGGATAGACGCGTCCGTCGTTGAAGGAAAGGAGTTCAAGGGCGGGAGGCGTGGTGTCCACGACAACGACCACCGGCGGTTTCGTTCCCGGGGCCGGCGGCGGCTCCCGGTTCCCCGCCGCGTCAATCCCCACGAAGGCGATCCCGTACTCCCCGTCGGCCGGGGCATCCCACACGAACGGCGACCGGCGGTCAGGGTCCTCCCCCGCGCGGCTCCAGCGGTTGCCGTCGTCGGCGCTCACCCACAATTCCACGCGCTCCAGGGAGGCCGGCCCGGCCTTCTCCACGGAATAGGGTATCTCGATCCGCCGCGTCGCAAAGAGGTTGTTTCCGGCCACGCGCACGCGGGGCCGCGCGGAATCCACGGAGAAGGGTTTGCCGGAATCAACCGAGGCGCGGTTTCCCCACCGGTCCGTCACGGTCACCCTCACCTTGAAGGCGGTCCCCGTCTCCGCGGGCACCGGCCAGGGGTGCCGCCCCGTGTTTTCCACTCCCTCCGCGATGACATTCCAGGTCATGCCGCCGTCGGACGACCATTCCAGACGCACGGGCCGGTCGGCCAGGTTCGCATCCCCGGCGGTCCAGAGGATCTCCTTCTCCACCCCCCCGGCCACGAGTTCCCCGCCCGTGAATCCGAGAAGCCGGACGGTCGGGGGTGTCGTATCCAGAACGAATTCGAGCTGGGATTTGTCGCCGGCGACGGGCGCGGCCGAGCGATTCCCGGCGCGGTCCACGGCCGCGGCCCAGAGGCCGTAGCGTCCGTCCCCCGCCTTGAACAGCACTGGCGCGCCGGCGGCGGACTCCCCCAAACGCTCCCAGAGCCGGCCGCCGTCGGCGGTCGCCCAGAGCTCGACAGCGCTGAGACCCGCCGGACCCCGATCCTCCGCCACGATGTCAATGGTCGCCGGGACCGTGGCCGCTCCGGCGGGGCCCGTGACCCGGGCCGCCGGAAGTTCGGAATCAATGGAGAAGGCGCCCGACAGTCCCGTCCCGCGATTGCCCGCCTGATCCGCCGCGATCACCCGCAGACGACAATCGTTCACCGAAAACCGGCCGACGTCCCAGCGATATTCCCCAATGCCGTCCAGACCGTCCGTCACCCGCATCCAGTTCCGCCCGCCGTCAGCCGAGAATTCAAGCGCCACGGACCGCGGCTTGAGGTTGTCGTCACGCACCGTCCATCGGACCGTAAAGGATTTCCCGCCCACCAGACTTGTCCCCCCCGCGGGCGCCATCACCTCCACCGCCGGGGGCGCCGTATCCACGAGAAGTTCCGCCTCGGGCACGGCCCCGGCCGCCGGGGGCGGCTGTTCGTAACCCACGGCCGTCCTCACCGTGGCCGCCAGGCCGTACCGCCCGTCCGGCAACTCCACGGAAACGGGGGACGTCGCGTCACGCCCCACGGCCACGCGCCGCCAGACGAGTCCGCCGTCCTGGGTCGCCCAGAGGGCGACACCGGTCACGGGGGCGTATCCCACGCCGCGCACCGCGATGGGCACGGCGACCCGGGACTGGGCCGATACCAAAGGACCCGTCACAACCGCCACGGGACGGCTTCCGTCAATCTTGAAATCCGCCGACAGGGCGTCGTTCTCGTTCCCGAGCCGATCCGCCGCCACGACGCGGAGACGGCAGCGGTCGCTGTTCTCGACCGGAAGACGCCACTCCCACATCCCCTTCGCCGGAAGATCCTTGGCGAGCGCCTGCCACTCCCCGCCGTTCACGGAATATTCAAGCCTTACGGGGGTTTCGGACGGGTTCTCATCCTGGGACATCCACTCGATCTTCTGCGCCGCTCCGCCCGCCAGGGTGTCGGGCCTCGTCAACGACAGGAGTTTCACGGACGGCGGATTCGTATCCACCACCAGAACGTGCGAGGGCCTGTCCCCCGGCGCGGGACGCTTCCCGATGTTTCCCACCCGGTCAATCCCCACCGCCGCAAGACCGTAAATCCCGTCCTGCGCCTCAAACACACGGGGAGACGCCGTCTCGGCCGCATCCGCGCACTTTTCCCAGTGTTCCCCGCCGTCCCGGGTCTTCCAGAATTCGATCCGCGCCAGACCCGACCCGCCGAAGTCCGCGGCCTGGAATCGGACCGGCGTGCGCGACTGGCGTGAACCCTCCGGCCCCTCAATGAGCACCTGCGGCGCCTCGCCGTCAATCACGAACGCGCCGTCGGATAGATCCTCCCCGACGTTCCCGGCCTGGTCCGCGACACGCACCCGGATCCGGGCGCGATCGGTGGAGGACATCGGGAGATTCCAGACGTACTTGCCTTCATTTTTGAGCCGCGCCGCGATCCCGACCCAGGTCTTGCCGTCGTCCGGGGTGAAATCAATCTCCACCGGTTCCGCGCCGAGATCGTCGTCAATGGCGCTCCACGCAATGACCGTGTGACCGGTGTTGGGCAGCAGATTTCCGCCGTTGGGACTCTTCACCACCACGACGGGCGCCACGGTGTCCACCTGGACGAATGTCTCCGGGCGCGACCCGTCCGCGGGGACATACATGCGTTTCCCGTCAATGTCGAACGGCACCGCCCGGAAGCCGTAAAGACCGTCCGCCGGCGCGATGAATTCCGCGGGAGACACACCATCCTCGTCCGCGCCGTAGCGGAACCAGTGCGCGCCGCCATCCGTCGTGTACCAGAGCTCGATTTTTTGGACGTTGGGCGCCCCGAGCTGATCCTTCCGGTATTCCACCTGGATCACGCGGGTGTTGATTTTGCGGACGCCGGAATCGGAAACCGCCACCGGCCGATTCTCATGCTGCGCGAGCGCGCCGGGAGAACCCGACTTCTCCGGTTTGGGCGAGATTCCGAATTTGGGGAAGCCGCGGCAACCGGCCAGCAGCGTCGTCAACGCCAGTGCGCCGATCAAGAATTTTCCGGGCCGTTCGGTAATAGGCATATTCCGATGTCGACGCAGTGTCGTTCCTTCCATATATATCAGCCAGATTCCCCTGAAAATTGACAAAAACCGGCCACAAAGCGCCAAAATCGGCCGGGGAGGCGGCCCGCCCGCTCCCCGAGCCAACACGCCACGGCCCGCTTGGGACACCCCCGCGGGATCGAATTACACCACAAAACGGAGGCACTCGAACGCCTCGGCCGCCTCGACGGAAATCTCCCGACCCCGCATGCGGGCCAGATATTCGAGGGCATCCACCCCGCCCTGATGCGGGGAGGGACGAATCTGGGACCGGTGGCAACGGAAGGCGGCCAGTTTCTTCGGCAGGAACTTCGTGATCTCGACATAGAAATTCGGATGGAACCGCACGGTTCCCCAGGCCAGCTGCGGGGCGTCCGCGACGAGGACCATCCGCTGAAAAGACTTCAGCGTCGCCAGGTGCGGCCGGCATGCCGTGATTCCCGCCTGATGGACCGCTTCGTGATCCTGATTGAACGACGGAGCCGGAAGCACAATCATCGTGGGCCGGGTCTTCTCCGTGGCGAGCCGTCCCTTCCGCTCGATCCAGTTGACCAGGTCCCGGCGGGGCAGGGCGTCCATCCGGAGGTGCTGATCGGAGTTCCGGAACAGGATTTCATAATCGTCCACCCGGAGAAGCCGCATGGCCGCGGCGAGCTCCCGGTCGCGTGTCGTGCCGTGCGTATGCCCCCTGCGGCCGTCGAAGTGATCGAGGTCCCCGGTCGAAACGACCATGACGAAGACCTTCCCCCCGGCATCCTTCGTGCGGGCGATGAGCCCCCCCGCGCCGGCCACCTCGTCGTCGGCGTGCGGGGCCACCACGAGCAACCTCTGTTTTCGGAGAAACCGTTCCCAGTCCCGACGGGTCGCCTGCATGAGTCATGCCCCTTTCTTCGTTTCCCCGGCCGGATCGTCCTTCGGCCGGTGACGCCGCCCGCCGCCCCCGCGGACGAGGCGCAACATTCCGCTTAACAAACTCCAGAGGAACGGGGTCCGCCGCCCCACCAGAAGCGTGTTGCCGTCGAGGATGGCGCCGCGGACCTCCTCCGGCGTCGAGGCCGGGATGATGGTCCGGGCGCGGCCGATCTCCCAGTAAAAATGGGCGTCGCTCCCGGCCACCGTCGGCTTTCCGTGGGCCTCGGCCACCTTCACCACGGCCTCCTCCCCCTTCGAGGGGTGAAGGACGGCCACGTCCGTGCTCCGGGCGTTGTACCCCTCGATGACATCCACCCTCTCGGCCAGTTTCAGCGGGATGGCCATCCGCCCCCGGAAAGGATGCGGCAGCACCACAACGCCGCCCTGGGCATGGATGGCCTCGATGACCTCAAACGGATCCCGCACGGTGATCGGCTCCCGGATGAAAAACCCGATGATGTCCCCCATCATCGTTCCGACCTCGATGCCCGGGATGACGATGAGCCGGCCCGCGGCGATCCGCTCGGTCTCGAGGGCCCCCTCCAGGGAATTGTGATCCACGACCCCGATCCCCGCCAGCCCCCGGGCCTTCGCCACCCGGATGATCTTCTCCGGCTTCATCCGGCAATCGAAGGAGTACCGCGTGTGGATGTGAAGGTCGAATTCCATGGCGCAAGAAGGAATGGAACAAACCGTTTCGCACTAGGTTAAACCGGTGAACACCAGGACGCAATGTGAAAATGGCGAACATCGGGAATAACCGGACAGGACCGACCCGAAGCAAATCCGTTTTGCGCGGGACTTTCGTGAGACATTCGGAAGGATGGAGAAAGCGCCGGGCCGCGTCTTGACGCGCGGCCGGCCCGGGCGGAAAGAGGTGAGTGAACCTACGGGAAATGACGAGTGTCCCCGGAATAATCGGGGCCGAAGGTTCGCAGGGCGAGATAAGTTCTTCGAGAATGACTACCCCGAGGTCGGCAGGGTGAAAATCCTGCATGTCGATCACATTGAGTTGACGCGGTGAGCGGTGATGGCAGGCCGCCGTCAGAACTCATAGACTCTTGGTTGTGAAATCTTGTGAGAAACGGCAAGGAAATATCATGCGGTTCGCAACGTGATAAAACCGCTCATCCTGAGCCTGACGGCAGGTGAAGCGGCCCTCCACGGAACACCCCCCGCAGGCAGAGTTCCCGCAGAAAGCGGCGTGCGATTCCCTTCCGTTCATGCCGGATTCCCCCATCCGGGGCGGACGGCGAAATCGTCTTATGCGGAGACGCCCACCCCCAACACCGGCGGAAACGCCCCGTCCTCGACGGGCTTCGCCGGGGCCAATGCCTCCCGGAATCCGCGGGATCGTCCCTCCACCGCACGCCTCCACCCGGCGTACCGGTCCCGGAGATGCGCCCTCTGACCGGGCTCGGCCTTCGCCCAGACGTCCGTCTCCTCCAGGAACAGTTGAATGAATTCCTCCGCGCGCAGAGGGCGGATGTCCCGGCGGAGGACGTCACGGATTTCATTCTCCTCGGACATCGGATGAAAAAAGCGATACAGCACCCGGGATGGGGGAGCGCCCTCCGGTCGCGGGCGATGCTCCCGCCGGAGGGATTCGCGTTGAACGTCGAAATCCAGCCGCAGAAGCACCGCCGGCGCACCGCCCACCTTGCCGTAGTCGCGTTCCCCTCCCCGTTTCTCGAGGAGAAGCGTCCGGACGTAGAAGCCCGCGTGTCGCGGATTGACGGTGATGACAATGTCGGTGGCGTCCCGCAGCTCCCGCGCCAAAATGCTCGCGCCGCTGAAAAGCTCCACGAGCACGGCGCTTCCGTCCCCATTGTCCCCGGCCACGCCCAATGACATGAATTCGCAAAGCCGCCGTCCCCGCGCGCGCAACCCGTCGAGTTCGGAGCTGTAGATCGCGTCCGCGGGAAGCCCGAGCGACGAATCGAAGACCACCGTGAGCGCGCCCACCGCGGCGCCGTCGGAGATCCTTTCCACGAGCAGAGTCGTCGTCTCCGGCACGGCGTCGAAAATCGAAAGCCACATCCCCGACGGGTCGTGCCGGGCGTATCCCTTCTCCCGGTACAATTGATACACGAGGCGCGCGGCCTTCTTGCGGCTTTCGAGGTCGCCCGCCACCCGGATGGCGAACCGGCCGTTTCCAAACGCGATCCGTCCGGAATCCGGGCGGTTCGAATGGAGGGATTCCTCGACCGCTTTCAAAACACGGGTGAGCCGGGTGTTCATGGCATCCTCCGATCAGGAAGCGTGGATCGTGGATCGTGGATCGCAGAAACCCCGCCGGAAGAAGACACCTGAAATATCGAATGATGAATCGAAGGAACACCATACTCCGGGAAAATCCCCTTCACGAACCGCGCGAATTCGTCGCCGGGAGGGAGGGCGGCGATTTCCGCGCGGATCCGAAGCGCGGCCCGGCGGAAGGACGGGTCTTCGAGAAGCCGTGCGGCCGCCGCCGTCAGCGCCGCCGGCGTCGCCGTCGAGGGACGGAGCAAGAGTCCCGCCCCCGCCCGCTGCGCCGCCCCGGCAAAGTAAAACTGGTCCGCGTTCGAGGGAAGCGCGAGCACCGGAACCCCCTCGGAAAAGGCCTGGTAGCCGGTCGCCGCGCCGCCGTTCATGACGCACAGGGCGGATTCCCTGAGAACCTCCCGCCCCGGCATGTAATCCGCCGCGAATACGTTCGGGGGAAGGACCCCGGGAGACCCGCGTCCCGCCGTGGCCAGAGCCACCGTCACGGGAAGAGTCGCGAGGGCATCAAGAAGCCGCCCCAGGACGTCCGTGTCCCCCGACGACCCGGCGGTCACGTATACGATGGGCATCCCGCGTTTCCGGACGTCCGCCCACCCGTCCGGGAGGGGAACGTCCGGGCTCCAGGCCACCGGCCCGAGATACCTGTGATGACGGGGCAGGTCCCGGGTGGGCGCCATATCCGGAAGATCCGGGTAGAGCGTCCAGTCCCCGGCGGTGTACATCTCCCGTATATCTCTCACCGGGGGCAGGCCGTGTTCCCGGCGGATCGTGTTGTAACCGCGCGCCTGGAGCCGGAATGCGAGCGGCGCGAACATCTTCACCAGCCACCCGCCCAGCGCCGGCCCCAGTATCCGCGTCACCGGCAGTTCCGGCGCCGGGAATTTTTTCAGGGCGGAATACGGGCTCCAGTGGGCGTTGCACAACGTGGCGCAGGGAACGCCGGCGAGCGCCGCGGAGACGGGAAGGGACACCCGGAAATCGCCCACGGCGAGATCGGGACGAATCCGGGCCAGGAGAATCCGTTCTGACGCGACGTATTTCGCGATCGTCCCGCGGTCGTAGAGGGCGTCGCCCCGGGAGAGCCGGCGAAGGAATTCGCCGGAGTCGAGCGTGGGCAACGGATGGAACTCGAATCCGGCCTTTTCCGCGAGGGGCCTGTATTTTTCCGCGGAGGCGAAAATTACCTCAAATCCGGCCGGGTCGAGGGCGCATGCCAGTTCCAGGGGGCGCCCCACGTGGGCGAGGGAGACTCCCTCCCCCACGAAAAGTATCCGGCGCCGGCGGGTCGAACGGGGGAGGATTCCCCGGATGCGGTTGTTCATGACGCGATCCTTTGGGAAACACCCAGAAGATTATGTCGCCGCAGTTCCTCGACGGTTTTCCCGTAGAGGTCCTCGGATTCCTGGGTGGCTGCCCAGCGAACGAATTCCGCCATCCCGTCGCCGAGGGACATCTCCGGCGCGTACCCAAGAAATTCCCGGGCGCGGGCGACGTCGGCGACGGCCGCGCGGACGTCCCCCACACGGAACTCGCCCGTCGGATCGGTTTTCGCCGGCCGGCCGACCGCCGCGGCCAGAGTCTCCGCCGCCGTCCTCACGGTCGCCGGCATTCCCGACCCGATGTTGATCGCGACCGCCGGGGGCGTGTCCGTTTCCAGGGCGAGGACGTTCGCCCGGGCGACGTCCCGGACGTGGACGAAATCCCGGATAGGCTTCCCGAATTCATAGAGTGACACGGTTTCGCCCGCGAGAATCCGGCTGTAGAAGATGGAGATGATCCCCGTGTAGGGATTTTTCAGGGACTGCCGGGACCCGTAGACGTTGAAGTAACGCAGGATGGTGACGGGCAGGCCGTACGTTTCCGCGGCGTATCGGCAGTACTCCTCCTGCTGGAGCTTGGTGCGGGCGTAGACGGACGCCGGGGCGGGCGGCCGGTCCTCCCCCGTGGGGCGGGGCGCGAGGGGGGCGCGGCAACGGGGACACCGGGCGTCGAGTTGGCCGGATTCCATGTCCTCCCGGCGGCGCGCCCCGGGATGCACCCGGCCGTGCGCGGGGCATTCCCCGGTCCCCTCCCCGTAGACGGCGCGTGAGGACGCCAGGACAATCCGGCGTATGGGAATCCGGCGCTTGACGATCACTTCCAGAAGGGCGGCCGTCCCGGTGACGTTCGTGTCCACGTAGTCCCGGATGTCGTACATGCTCTGGCCCACGCCGGTGAGGGCGGCCAGGTGCAGAACGGCCGAAACGCCGCCCAAGGCCGCCTCCACGTCGGCGGGATTCCGGACGTCCCCCCGGATTTTTTCAATGCCGGGAGGGAGATACGCGGGAAACGCCCCCGCGCTGCCGTGAATCTGGGGATCCAGACGGTCGAGGATGCGGACCTGACATCCCTTCTGAAGAAGAAGGTCGGCGGTGTGACTCCCGATGAATCCCGCCCCGCCGGTGATGAGAATCGTCGCCATGATCACAACCCCTTAAAGTTCCAACGTGACGCGGCACCATAACCATGTCGTAACCGTTCACGGCCAGAAAAATCCGACGCAGATTTTTCGCCGGCTGGACGATAGTATTCTACATGGAAGTTGCAGCACTTCAACACCTTTCC
>JAZDJP010000090.1:0-15616 GCA_043803805.1 Planctomycetota bacterium | reverse complement strand
GCCGTGGACGACGACACCGCCCCCCGGGTCATCGAGGCCATTCTCGCCGCGACGCGATCGGGACCGGAGGGGAAAATCGGAGACGGGAAGATTTTCGTGTACGACCTCGCCGACGTCATCCGCATCCGGACCGGCGAGCGGGGACCGGAGGCGTTGTAGCACACGCGACCATTCGTATTTCATTACCGGCCCGCGGGCCGAAAGGAGACGGAAGATGACCACGCCGAAACACAAGGGCTCCCTCGCGCCAAAGGACGTCCTCGCCCTCATCAAGGCGAAGGGCATCCGCATCGTGGACCTCCGGTTCATGGATTTCCCGGGGTTGTGGCAGCACTTCTCGGTGCCCGCCGGCCAGATCACCGAAAAGACATTCGATGAAGGCCTCGGCTTCGACGGGTCGAGCATCCGCGGCTGGCAGGCCATCCATGAAAGCGACATGCTCGTCATCCCGGACCCCGACACGGCCCTCGTGGATCCCTTCACGGCGGCGCCGACACTGGACCTCATCTGCAACATCGCCGACCCCGTCACGAAGGAGAAATACTCCCGCGACCCGCGTCACATCGCCACGAAGGCGGAAAACCACCTGAAATCCACCGGTATCGCGGACACGATCCACTTCGGGCCGGAGCTCGAGTTCTTCATCTTCGACGACATCCGCTTCGATCAGGGGGCGAATTTCGGGTACTACCACATCGACTCGAAGGAAGGCCAGTGGAACACGGGGCGGGTGGAAAACCCCAACCTCGGGCACAAGATCCGCTTCAAGGAGGGCTACTTCCCGGTGCCTCCGACGGATTCCCTCCAGGACATCCGGACGGAGATGGTCCTGCGGCTCCTGGAGGCGGGGATCCCCGTCGAGGCCCATCATCATGAAGTGGCCACCGGCGGGCAGTGCGAGATCGACATGCGCTTCGCGCCGCTCCTCAAGATGGCGGACAGCGTCATGCTCTACAAGTACATCCTCAAAAACACCGCGGTTCGGCACGGGAAGACGGTGACGTTCATGCCCAAGCCCCTCTTCGGGGACAACGGCACGGGGATGCACACCCACTTTTCGCTCTGGAAGAAGGACAGGCCTCTCTTCGCGGGGGACCGCTATGCCGGGCTTTCCCAGATGGCCCTCCACGCGATCGGGGGATTGCTCCGGCATGCGAATGCCCTCATCGCCATCACGAACCCCTCGACGAACTCGTACAAGCGTCTGGTGCCCGGCTTCGAGGCGCCGGTCAACCTGGCATACTCGTCGCGGAACCGGAGCGCCGCCATCCGGATTCCGATGTACTCGTCGAACCCGAAGGCCAAGCGGATCGAGTTCCGGTGCCCGGACTGCACCTCGAACCCGTACCTGGCCTTCTCGGCCATCCTCATGGCGGCCCTGGACGGCATCCAGACGAAGGCGGATCCCGGAGAGCCGCTGGACAAGGACCTCTACGATCTCCCGCCGGAGGAGATGGCGCGCGTGCCCTCGACGCCCCCGTCCCTGGCGGACGCCCTGAACGCCCTCGAACGCGATCACGACTTCCTCCTCAAGGGCAACGTGTTCACGGAGGATGTGATCTCCACGTGGATCGCGTACAAGCGGAAGAACGAGGTGCAGGCGATGCAACTCCGCCCGCACCCCTACGAGTTCATGCTTTACTTTGATATGTAACGGGATACAATTCGCGCAAATGGGACGGGCGGCAGGGTGGAAACACCTTGCCGCCTGTTTTATATATGCGCGGAAACACGAAATGTCGTCCCGCTTCATGGCCTTCTATGGTTTCGTGGTGATGGGCAAATGAAATCCTTCAAGAAACGCCCGCGCGAGCTGAAGTGGTACCACGCCGGGGCCATCCTCTACGGAGACCTCGGGACGAGCCGCCTTTACGTCCTGGGGATCGCCTATTTCGTGTGCGCCAGCCGCGGGAACGGGCACATGTCGTTCCACTTCATCGCCGCCATGTGCGCGCTGGTGGCGCTGGTGGGCTGGGCCTATACCATCATCTGCCGGTCGTTCCCCGACGGCGGCGGCGTCTACACCGCCGCCCGGCGAATCTCGCCCCACCTGGCGGCGGTCGGAGCGCTGTTCCTCGTGGCCGACTATGTCGTGACCGCGGCCTTGAGTTCGGTGGACGCCTTCTACTACATCCGGGAATACCTTCCCATCCGGCGCCCCGAGTTCTGGGCCATGGCGGCGATCGCGGCGATCGCGGCCATCAATTTATTCGGAGCCCGGAAGTTCGGCACCCCGGCATTCTTCATCGCGGCGGCGGCGATCCTCTTCAACCTCATCCTGATCGCCGCGGCCTCCCCCCGCTTCCGGGACATCCAGCTCGCCGCCCCGCCCCGCGACTTCTGGAACAACGTCTCCCCGTTCATCGCCATCGTGCTCGCCCTCTCCGGCATCGAGACCATCTCCAACCTCACCGGCATCATGGTGGAGCCGGTGGGCAAAACCAGCCGGCGGGCCATCTGGCCCGTCATCATCGAGGTGGTTCTCCTCAACGTCGCGCTGGCGCTGGCCATGAACGCCATGCCCGACAGCGCCGCCGGCGGCCTCGCGACGCACAAGGAGGACATGCTCCGGGCCATGGGGGAACATTACGTCGGACACGGATTCGCCGTGGTGAGCAGCCTTGTCTTCGCCTTCGTCCTGCTCTCGGCGACCAATTCCGCGGTGAACGGGATGGTGAGCGTCCTCTACGCCATGGGCCGGGACGGCGAGCTCCCCCGCCCGTTCACGGCGCTCAACGCCTTCGGGGTGCCCTGGGTCGGACTTTTCGTGGCGGCCGGAGCCCCGGCGATCGTGCTCTACTTCGTGAAGGATTTCGGCCAGCTCGCCGAACTCTACGCGATCGGGGTGGTGGGGGCCATCACCATCAACGTTGGCTGCACCGCGTTCAACCGGGCGTTGCCGCTGAAACTCTGGGAACGGTCTCTGCTGGTGCTCGTGACGGTCGTCATGGCCTGGATCGAGATCGCCATCGCCGTGGAAAAGCCCCACGCGCTCCTGTTCGCGCTGATCGTGCTCGGGGTGGGGCTTGCGGCCCGCTACGCGGCCCGGGCGGTCCGGCGCCGGCGCCTGGGAGCCCCGGACGCGGTTCCGGCGGACGCGGAAACACTTCTCGATCACGGGACCCTCGACTCATCCCTGCCCAAGATCATGGTCGCCTCGCGGGGCAACCCGGCGCTTCTCGAGTACGCTTTCGAGGAGGCCGTCCGCCGCCGGGCCGTGCTGTGCATCGTGTGCGTCAAACCGCTGGCGGTCTCCTTCCTCGACGCGCCGCAGGTCCCCGGGATCGAACAGGACCCGGAGGCGTGCCACCTCTTCGCCAGCGCCCAGCGTCTCGCCGCCGAGAAGAATGTTCCTATCCTCCCGCTCTACCACGCGGACGCCAACCCCGCCGATATCATCCTCGACGCCGCCGTGACCCTCAACGTGGACTGCCTGATCATGGGAGTCACCCAGCGCGGCGCCCTCTGGCAGATGGTCCGCGGCAGCATCATGCAACAGGTGGCCGACCGTCTGCCCAAGAGCACAACTCTGCTCATAAGGGCATGAGTTGCATATCGCCGCTTTCATGCCGCTTCAATGCTTGCCCCAAGCCCCGCCGACCGCAACTGGTCCCGGTGGAGTTCCGCCGGTTCGAGGGGCTCCACCCGGCAGACCGCGACGCCGCGCTCGTGCGCCTCGAGCATGACACGCACGGCCTCTCCGGCCGGGAACCGGAAGACCTTCTGAAGCGCCTGGACGACGCGGGCCATGTCGTTCACATCGTCGTTGTGGAGCAGGACCTTGTATCGCGGCGCCGTCCGGGGTTCCCCCCGCGGGCGGTCCAGGATGACCGGTGCGGTTTTTACGCCGGGCCGTTCCGTCACCATTCCCCCCTCCGTGCGAGAACCGCCGCGTCGAACGCCCACGGCCCCTTCCGGGTCGGCCGCCGGAGCGCCCGCGCGAGCCGACGCAGGTACGCCTCCCGGCTCACGAGCGCCGCCCCGAACCGCGCCAGGTGCTCCGTGGACACCTGGCAGTCCACGAAATCCATCCCCCACGCCGCGAGCTGTCGCACCAGCCACGCGAACGCCACCTTCGAGGCGTCCGGCCGCCGGTGGAACATGGACTCCCCGAAAAACGCCGCGCCGAGCGAGACCCCGTAGAGTCCGCCCGCCAGTTCCCCGTCCCGCCACGCCTCCGCCGCGTGGGCGAAGCCCGCCCGGTGAAGGGCCGTGTATCCCCGGATCATCCCGGGCGTGATCCACGTTCCCGGTTCATGCCGTCGGGGGGTCGCCGCGCAGGCCTTCATCACGTCGGGGAATGCCGTGTCGAGGCGAATCTCAAATTGATTCTTGCGGAGCGCCGCCCGAAGGGTCCGCCCGGCGCGGAACTTCCCCGGCAGAAGCACCATCCGGGGGTCGGGCGAGAACCACAGGACCGGATCGTCCCCGAACCACGGGAATATCCCGGCCCGGTAGGCCGCGAGGAGCCGTTCCGGGGAGAGGTCGCCCCCGACCGCCACCAGGCCGTCGTCATCCGCCTCGCGGGGATCCGGGAAAACCGCCGCCCGCCCGAGCGCGTAAACCGCCATCGCGAATCCCCCAACCATGCCCGATGTCGCCCGGAGCGCGGAATTTCAGAACGCCGACCCGTCGCCGACCATGACGCCCTCCTGCCGGTTGGAAAAGGGCAGGCGGTCGAAGCCCCGCGGCTGGATGGCAAAATACACGACGTGGTTGTCCGCCATGCCGGCCGTCCCGGGCTTTATGGTATAGGAGAATTCGAGAATCCAGTCGTGGAGCTCGCGCTGCACGGCCCAGCGTCGTTCGAGATAGTCCTCCCCCCGCCAGTCATACACGACGTGGTAGGCCCCGGTCCACTTCGGGGAAAACTGATAGCGGGCGTTGAGGTAGGTGGCGGCCCCCGACTCCCGGGTGTAGCGGTTGCCGGGACTGAGGCTGAACCGGGTGCCGGCCAGTTGGTAGCCGGCGTTCCAGACCTCCACCAGTCGCGTGTGGGGGTTGTATTCGACGTCCCCGGCAAAGTAATGATTCGGCACCGGGTGGGAACGCAGGATCCCCCGCACGTTCCCGAACGCCTCGCCTTGTGCGAAGCGGAAACGCTCCTCCCCGACCGGATACTGGTCAATCGCGACTTCGAGGTCCGCCAGGTCGCGATTTTCGGATCCCGCGACGCGCGTCTGAAGCCGGTTCTGGAGGTAATACGTCACCGTGTGTTGCTCGGCGAGTTTGTCCGTGTCGTCGAACTGGTACAACCGGGATGCGTCAATGCCGGGATTCTCCACCGCCCGGAACCGGATCTCGGGATTCACGATGTGCCGCAGGCCATCAATGAAAGCCCCCGGCTTTTCGTATTCCCAGCTCCGATGAAAGGATGAACCCAGGCGCGTCCCGTAAAGAAACGCCTTCCGCAACTCCCCCCGGGCGCCGTCGGCCAGGCGCTCGTAATACGTCCCCTGGAAGCCGCCGGAGGGGTTGACCGACACGCATCCCACGTTGAAGGGGCGGTAAACCTCCTGGACCGAATCCGCCCGGACGGTGCGCTCATCGGAAAGGACCAGGGATTCATCGTATTTTTTGCGGAGGTTGGCCACGCCGTTGCGGGAGGACAGGTAGGCCCCCGTCCCCTCGACGGGATAGTACGGGACGTCGAACCGGAGCCCCGGGGCCGTCTCGACGTCCGTCTGGAACCGGTTGACCCGGAATTTCCCGAGGAGCCCCGCCCCGTATTCCTCCCTGTTGTAATTGGCATGGATGTAGCTTTCGACGGGCTTGCCGTCGTAATAGCGGGACTCGAAATATTCGTAGAGGACGTTGCGATCCGAGAGGAACTCCCCTTCGGCCGTGACCTTGAGCCGGTCGATGACATTCTGGCGATGCTGGAAGTAATAGCGCGACCGCCGGTCTTTTCCGAGCAACGTCCCGTCCCGGTCCTTCCGCGTCTCGGGCGCCCAGTAGGTGTCCACGAGCCCCTGGATGTCATCCCCCTCGGTGTAGGCGAAATCCAGCCCTCCGGCATACCCGCGGAGTTCCCGCCAGTCGGTGTTCAACGTGACACGACGCTCGGCATCCACGTCGAAGGAGAGATCGGTGAGGACATAATCCCCCCAGTTCGACGAGTGTCCGTACCGAACGCTGGCGGAAGGCCAGTGGTGGGCGAGGTCCTTGAAAACGACGGGGAAATAAAACACCGGCAGGCGCCCGATGACGAGGAGGGCATCCGTCCCGAAGAGATACCGCCCCGGCACCACCCTCAGGTTCTTCACCCGGAATCCGTAGTGCGGACGTCCGTAATCGCAAGGCGTCATGAAGGCGTTTTTGACACGGTACCGCCCCGGCCCCTCCTTGACCATCTCATCGGCCCGGATGTACCATATGACCTTACCCTTCTCCACCGGAGGCACCTGGGCCACCATGGCGGCGTCGGGCTGGCTGTTCTGAAGTTGTTCGGCCAGCCCCGCAAAGGCGTCCCGGGCCTCGGCGGGCGAGCGGACGCTCCGGATCTCCCCCTTCAGCAGGATCCCCGTCTCGCGATCGGCATTGAAATAAATCTCATCGGCAAAAAGCGTGTCGCCGCCATCGAGAATGACCACGTTCCCCCGGGCGTAGATTTCCCAGCCCTTGTCCTGCGCATCGGAAATGCCCTTCCAGAGAACGGCGCTGTCCGCGGTGACCTGAAACTCCCCGCGCCGGAACAGAACATCCTCCCCCAGGATGACGCGCTCGAGTCCCTCCACGGACGTGCGTGCGGGGCCGCGGAAAACCACATCCCAGGCCGGTACGGAAGCCCCCCCGGGAGCGGCATCCGCCCCGACGCCACCCTTCGAAGAAGGCAACGCCTCCGCGCCGGAAGCGAGGGGCGCCGCGGGAGAGGCGACCGTCGGAGATGCCGGGACGGGATCCGCTTTCGGAGGAAGTTCCACCGCCGCGGCCGCGACCACGACGACAGCGGCCAGACACCCGAGATGTCCGAGGATGCGTTTCATGCGTTTCGACAGAACTTCTCCGGCCGCAGGGATATGGGATGTTACCACGCTCCGGCGCCCCTCACCAAACCTTTTTCGTTCAACTCCCGCGCGATTCTGAACGATGACAGTAACGCCAGACAACGGGTTCGCCACGCTGACACCGATGCTTCGACATTTTTCCGGACCGCTCGGATTCTTCCTCGGACTTCTCGTCCTCGCCGTGCTGGGTCTGACGGCCATGAGTCTGGAGGAGCGCGCGGAGGATGTCCCGGCGGCGGGCCTGGCCGGGATTCTTCCGGTCTCCTCGCCCGAGGTCCTGCTCCAGTCCATCCGCCAGCCGCTCGGATCCCTGGGCCTCCCGATGGCCGACCGCCCGGCCCGCATCCAGCTTTCGGTGGACGAGGCCCTCTACCATTATCTCGAACAGACACTGGGCGCGGAAAAGGCGCGGGCCTACGCCCGGAAGAGTCCGGCCCCGATCGTCTTCTGGCGGTTCACGTTCCGGAAGCCCGACAACGACCGGGCGCTCCTGGAACTGGAAGTCCAGCCGGGGGGACGGATTGCGGGCCTCCGTCAGGAGGAATGGAATGCGCCGGTTCCGGCAACCCTGCCCCCGCGGGCGCTCGCCGAGAAGTGGGTGAGCGTGGTGCTGGGGGAAAATCTCCCCGATTTCACGCTCGTCTCGGAAACCATATCCCTCGACCGGGCGGGGGTGCGATACGCCTGGCGCTCGAAGCGCCCCTACGCGGGCGAGGCTCGCATGATGGTCATGGCCGAGATCAACCGCGGGCGTGTGGTGACGCTCGAAAAACGCCTCGCCCCGCCGTCGGATGTCCTGGCCGCGGCCCACCACCGCGCGGTGGTCCGCCGCGAACGGTTCACCCTGTCGCTCCCGATGGGCATCGCGCTTCTGGCCGGGATGGCGGGGCTCTTCGTCCTGGGCTACCGGTGGGAGGAGATCGGAAATGCGCTCGGCGGATGGCGGATGCCCGCGCGGAAACCCCTCATGGCGGTCCTGCTTCTGGCCGCCGGGGTGCTCGTCAAAATGGCGTGGGACGCCCCGGGCGCCGCGCCCTGGGTGACGGGCGTGCTTCTGGGGTTCGCGGGGATGTGCCTTTACCTCATGGGGCTCGCCTACGCCATGGCGCCCGCCGGTGAAACTGTCCCGACGACCGTTCCCCGCTGGCTGTTCGCCCTCATTCCCCTGGGATACCTGGCGGCGATGTTCTCCCACGGTGACAATCCGGTTATGGGATGCAGCCGCATCTGCACCACCCTGCGGCTTACCATGATCCCCCTCATCGGGGCCTCGGCGTACCTGGCGGCCGCGCGCCGGGCGGAGTTCGCGCTGCTCCTCTTCCCGCTGTCGGCGGCGGCCCTCTTTCCCCACCGGACGTGCCCCTACGCGGCGGAAATCCTGTGGGGGCATCCCGTGGGCCTGAATCCCCTGTGCTTCGCCCTGCCCTTCGCGGCAACGGCGATCGCCCTGGCCGGGCTCTTCGGCATCCGCCCGAAATTCTGCGGCGCGGCGGCGGCCATTCTGATCGTGGCGGCCGCGGCGCTGGGCGTGTGGCAGAGGACGCAGGCGCCGTTCTAAAAGCGTCGCTCGTGAAACGTCGCTCGCATCTCGCGGGAAAACCGGGAATCGGGGTTCGCAGAAACACCGCGGGATGAGCAGGCAGCGGTCAGCAGTCAGCCATCCGCATTCAGCCAGAATACGGATTGTTCATGGATTGGCTGATCGCGGAGAGCAAGAGACTGATTACCATTCTCCGCCAAGAGAAGAACCATCCCTGCCCATACGATTACCACGACCTGCCGGGCATCATCTGAGCACGGAGAATGCTGATACAATCGAAAACAGACAAAATGCCCCCACAATCACCGACAGGTTGAACCAATATCCAAACGGATTTCCCTTCAGATCATACGATCCTTGCTTCAATACCAAACGACCTGTCTTTACCGCCGGGAGGATTGCCATAAAAAACATCGCATAGAGAATCACAACCAGAAGACATGCGATCATTACCCGACCGTCCAGTAACAACCGGACGGTTCCCGGCACCGGAAGCACCCCGAGCAAAATCATTATCAATGTTTTTGATGTCATACAACAATCACTCACGGTTTCAGTGTGTTGTAGTGCCGCTTCTCACAAGATTTCAGTCGTAAGAGACTATTCCCGGCGCGGCGGGAGCCGCGCCCTCCATAATGCAATGCATCCGACTCCGAGACTCGGCGACTCTCTGACTCGCCGACTCCTCTCTTCGACTCCCGGACTCTCAGACTCCAAGACTCCCAGACTCTTTTCCGCTATCCGCTATTCCAACGCCGCCCTAAGCCTGCGCGCCAAACGGGTGACCGCGGCCACCACCGTTTTCCTCCCCCGTTTCACATTCTGTTCGGCCGCCGCGACGAGGGCGCTGCCCACGATGACGCCGTCGGCGAAGCGGGCGACGGCGCGGACCTGCTGCGGCCGCGAGATGCCGAACCCCACGCAGACGGGCGTTTTCGTCCGCCGGCGGACGGCCCGGACGGCCGACGCGAGCGCCACCGGGAGGGTCTTCCGGGCGCCGGTGATCCCGGTGACGGAGACGTAATACAAAAATCCGGTCGAGATCCCGAGGACCGCCCGGGTTCGCGCCGGCGTGGTGGTGGGCGCGAGGAGGAAAATCGTCTTTACGCCCGCCGCCCGCCCCTCCCGGGCGAGTTCCCGCCCCTCCTCGGGCGGAAGATCCGGAACGATGATACCGTCCGCCCCGGCCGCGGCCATGTTCCGGATGAAACGCCGGACACCCACCGCATGCACCGGATTGAAATACGTCATGAATACCAGGGGCGTTTCGATCCCCCGCCGGCGGATCCGCCGGACGAGCGCCAGGGCGTCATCCGGCGAAAATCCCCCGCGGAGCGCCCGCGCCGACGCCCGCTGGATGACGGGTCCGTCCGCGATCGGATCGGAAAAGGGAATCCCCAGTTCAATGATGTCCGCCCCGACGCCCGCCAGCGCCGCGACCAGGGCCTCGATCGTGCCAGAGTCCGGGTCGCCCGCGCACAGATAGGCGATGAACGCGGCGCGGCCTTCGCGGCGCAGGCGCTGGAATGTGGTATCAATCCGATTCATCCCGGATGTCGCCTTTCTTCCGTAGGGGCGGGTTTCAAACCCGCCCCTACATTCGCATTTCGCGCACAACCGTTTCGACGTCTTTATCCCCCCGCCCCGACAAATTCACAATCACAAGATCCCGTCGTGAGGGGCGTTTCGCGTATTTCATCAGGCCCGCGATGGCGTGGGCGCTCTCCAGCGCCGGAAGTATCCCCTCGATCCGCGCCAGGAGCGAAAACGCCGCCAGCGCGTCGCGGTCGGAGGCCGTCGTGAATTCGATCCGCCCCGCGTCACGGTATAAGGCGTGTTCGGGCCCCACGGCCGGATAATCCAATCCCGCCGACACCGAGTGGGTTTCGGCGACCTGGCCGTGGGAATCCTGGAGAAGCCAGGTCCGCGTCCCGTGCAACACCCCGATCCGCCCGCCCTGAAACCGCGCGGCATGCTCGCCCAGACGCCGGCCCCGGCCTCCCGCCTCGACGCCGATCATCCGCACGCCCTTGTCGCGGAGGAACGCGTGGAAAAGCCCCAGGGCGTTGCTCCCGCCGCCGACGCAGGCAATCAACGCCGTCGGCAACCGGCCCTCCGCCGCGAGAATCTGCCGCCGGGCCTCCCGCCCGAGCACCGACTGGAAGTCGCGCACCATCGCCGGAAACGGATGAGGCCCGAGCACCGATCCGAGAATGTAGTGGGTATCGCGGACGTTCGTCACCCAGTCGCGCATGGCCTCGTTGATGGCGTCCTTCAGCGTGCGGCTGCCGCCCTCGACGGGAACCACCTCCGCCCCCATCAGGCGCATCCGGACGACGTTCAGGGCCTGGCGGCGCATGTCCTCCGTGCCCATGTACACGGTGCAGGCCAGGCCGAACCGCGCCGCCACCGCCGCCGTCGCCACGCCGTGCTGGCCCGCGCCCGTTTCGGCGATGACGCGGCGTTTCCCCATCCGGATCGCCAGAAGCGCCTGGCCGAGCGTGTTGTTGATTTTGTGGGCGCCGGTGTGAAGGAGATCCTCGCGTTTGAGATAGACCCGGGGGCCTTTCAGGCGCTCCGTGAGACGCTCCGCGAAATAGAGCGGCGTCGGGCGACCGGCGTAGTCCGCGAGGTGCCGCGCCAGTTCCCGGCGGAATGCCCCGTCGCGCCGGGATTCCCCCCAAACCCGTTCGAGCTGGGCCAGCGCCGGCATGAGCGTCTCGGGAACGAACCGCCCGCCGTAGGGTCCAAACCTTCCCTGGGGATCCGGAAGCCGTCCTCTCCGTTTCACATGTTCGCGTTTATTCATGTTAATTTTCGTTTTCACGTTACCGGTATTCCCCATTTGGCTATTATAATGGGCCGGATGGATACCCCCAGCGAAAACATCGTCACCGTGGCCGAGAGCGAGGCCGTCCGGATTGTCGCCGGATACCCCTGGGTTCTCCGCGATCGGACGGTCGGGGGCCTCGCGGGACGGGCCGACGGCGATGTCGTGGCCATCCGCTCCTCGCGGGGCCGGTTCCTGGGCCGCGGGATCATTGAGACGGCCTCCCGGACCGGGGTGCGAATTTTCACACGCAACCCCGACGAAACCGTCGGAATGCCCCTGTTCACGCGCCTGCTCTCGGCGGCCCGGGCGCGCCGGGGCCACATCGAGCGCTCCGGGGTGACCGACGCCCTGCGCATCGCCAACGGCGAGGGGGATGGCCTCCCCGGGGTGTTTCTCGACCGCTATGGGGATTTTCTCCTCGTCACCCTCGAAACCACCGCCCTCGTTCCCCACAAAACCGCCCTGCTCGGGGCCGCCGCCGCTGTTTTTTCCCCGAAGGGAATTTACAGCCGCCGCGGCTGGAAGGGCCCCATCGAGGCGCCGTCGTCCGAGACCGGGGAGCGCGCCCCGGAACTCTTCACGGTCCTCGAAAACGGCATGAAGTTCCTCGTCAGTCTCGGGGCCACCGACAAGACGGGCCTCTTCCTCGACCAGCGCGGGAATCGCACACTCGTTCGGGAGGCGGCCCGGGACAAGGCGGTCCTGAACACCTTCGCCCACACGGGCGCCTTCTCGGTCGCCGCGGCGCTCGGCGGGGCCCGCCGTGTCGTGAGCGTGGATCTCTCCGGCCCGGCCCTCGGCCGCGCCCGGGACAATTTCCGGGCCAACGGCCTCGACCCGGCCGCGCACGAATTCCCCAAGGCCGACGTCTTCAAGGCCCTCCGCCGGTGGCGCAGCGCCAAGCGGCGCTTTGACATCATCATCCTGGATCCCCCCACGTTCTCGACGGGACCGTCCGGGACGTTCCGCACGGGAAAGGACTTCCGGCAGCTCACCGCGGAGGCCCTCGCGCTCCTTCCCCCCGGCGGCATCCTGCTGGCCTCGATGAACACGCGCTCCCTCGCCGCCGACCGATTCCGGGACGCTTTGCGGGACGCCGCGCGGGAGGCCAAAACGCCGTTGGCCGATCTCAAGACCCTCCCGCCGCCCGAGGACTTTCCCGTCCCGAGGAGCCTCCCCGAAATGCAGGGGCTCAAGGCGTTCCTCCTCGTGCCGGGAAAGCCCCGCACCCGATTTGGCGCCGAATCGCGAAAGTCGCACCATGAAGGAAGAGGAGCCGCTCAATAACCAGGCTTGAAATGTCCCCCGACCGCGGTATAGTGGTCCCGATTATTCTGGATTCGTCGGGGCGTGGCGCAGCCCGGATAGCGCGCTTGCTTGGGGTGCAAGAGGTCGCTGGTTCAAATCCAGTCGCCCCGACCATTCTTCAATTGGATATTGCCATTCAGCGACAGGCTTGCGAACCGGCAACGAGTCCGCATCGGAGGTTGCGACGACGAAGAATTTTCGGCGGCATTCAGTTCGTTGATTGACAGACGGATTCCAATTCGTTTTTGTCGAACACCTCATCCCCTTCCGGAAACGCGGTTCTTTCCACCGCCTCCACCGCGCCCGCCGTCAGCGCCTCGTGGAACAATCCCGCCATGAGACCCGTCCGGACGCGAAGCGCCTCGACAAGACATCCCAGGCTGTCGTTATTCATGACTTTTCTCCTCCCTTTCTGGCAACGTTTTTCTACCCGGCCACACACGACAAAACGCGTGAAGACGGGTTGCGCAAACGGTCGGCCCACTCCGGAAGATTTTCGACATCGCATCGCATAAAAACGGCCGGGGCGTTATCGAGCCCGGCGGTTCCCTCGCTTCGCACCACCGTTTTCATATTGAGAAGCCGCTGGTACACCCGCTCGTGCCGCGGATTGAATGTAAAGACGCACGTCAAAACCCCCATGTCAACCGCGCACATCACGGTCTCCTTGATCAACCCCATGATGACATTCCGTTCATCGCGATAAGCGTTGCGCGTCGCAAGCCGCCAGGAGGCCGCAAGCATCCGGCCTTCCTTGCGGATTTCGTCACACTCCGTTTTAAAATCCTCATCGACCTGAAGCCCCGCCGGGCCGTCCACGGTCAGGGAATTCGTTCCGACAATCGTGCCTTCCACCACCGCCACAAACACCGTCGTTTCGGAAATGCCATCCAAATGCGGATAATGGACCAGCCGTCCGGCCGGCCGGGGACGGCAGTAACCGCGTTCGACATACGCGTCATGCGTGATGCGATAAACCTCATCCAGTTCCCCGTCGCTCTCGATGGGCCGGATGACCACATTGGGAACTTCGGAATAAAACGCCCCCCTCGTCACATCGAAACTGATGGCGCGCAACGTCTGTGAAATATTCGAGTGCATCGTTCCCTCCCCTCCCCGGCCTGCTTAAGGATAAAAATGTACGGCGGCGGACTTGGACGGCCCAATCGAAGGCAATCCGGGCAAGGCCACCAGGCCCTTGCGCTTTTCCGGGGCAATCTTCTCCACCGCGTTCAGATAAAGACTCACATCCGGGAGCTGGGACGCGTCTATCGGCGTCACGGTTATTTTATTGATCCTCACCCTGCCTGGGCCGCGAACATAGAATTCCAAACGGGATCGATCCGTCGTCCAGAACATATCGAAACAATTACGTTTGTTGAACATCCAGGTATCCACCCAGCGGTCCGTGATGTAACCCGTCACCGAAACCCATTTCCCAAAATCGCTGCTGGATTTCATCACCTTTCTCTCCCAGATGTTGGTGAGAAAGGCCGTCGATTCGGTATTCGACCAGCTCCAAATCAGGCAAAAGGTGCTCTTCGTATTATTCGGCGGCCATACCAGCTGATACTCCACTTCGCTCATGAACGGCGTCCGGTTCCGCGTCAATCCCAAATTCAGCACCATCTCCACCGTTTCCATCTCCATGCATCCTTTGCCGTCGGGGCCTCCATCCGGCACCCATCGCCAGGAACCATTGACGACAGGGATGTCTTTTGACGCCTCTGGCGACTTGAATGTCCAGACACGAAGCGGCTGGGCGCGCGCGGGCGCCGGCGCGCTCGACAATGCCTTCGCCGCAAGAACGATCCCCGGCCCGGCCTCGGCGACGCATCCCTCCGCCACATCGATGCGATTCCCCCCGTCCAGAGACCTCATCCGGACAAGGCCTTTCGCCACATCGAGACGCGATTTCTCCGGTGAAACCGCGAGCGTAAACCGCGTCCCCGCAATCTCGACCTCCGCATGACGCGTCACAATTTCCATCGGCCGGCCGGCGGGCTGTTTCGCCACGATCGCTTCGATTTTGCCGCTTTCCAAACGATACCGTTTGCCCTGCTTCTCATCGAGCAGGCGGAACCGCGTATTCGCATCAACGAGAAGTTCCGTTTTCTCGTCCGGGTAAGTCAACTTCACGGATGAAGCATCCTTCATGCCTGTCGTGACAACGGCATCCCCAACCAACAACACCATCCCCTCCTCCGCTGGAATACGTTTCCCTTCCCGCTCCACCGCCGCGCCGGACACGGTTGCCGCGAGGACCGCCCGAACTCTCTCCGGCGCCTGCCTCGCCCGCCACGGAACAAAAATCGCCGAGCCGACGATAATCGCCAGGCTTGCCGCAATCGACATCCAAACGGCCGGCGACCGTCTCCGTTTCGGAGAAACTCTCCTCACTTCCTTCATTTCCTTCCCGATCTCAACCAATTGCGCGCGCTGGATGAGAATCTCGGCGAATTCCCTCTTGAGCGAAGGATCCTCCCGCAAACAACGGTTGAACTCCACAACCTCCACGTCCGAAAGGGCGCCTTCCAGATAACGAAGCATGCGTTCCCGCATCGTGTCCCGCCGGTTCGGAATCGTCATGACAAACCTTCCTGACGCCGCACACACACCAGCAACGCGCCATGAATGCGATTGAACGCCACGTAGAGCGAATTCGCGTTCCGTTTCAGAACCTCCGCGATTTCCGGATAGGAACGATTCTCGAAATAGCGAAGCTGTACGAGACGCCGCCCGAATTCCGAAAGCTGGTCCAGGCATCGCCGGAGGATTTGTTTGCGGTTCTCGAGATCTTTTTGGTCGCCGAGCGCATCCATTTCCGCTCCCACGGCGTCCAGCATCTCGGTATCCAGCAGTTTCGGCAACGCGGACCGTTTTCGGAGATTCGCCAGCGCCACGCGCCGGGCCACCCCGCGCGCCCAT
>JAZDJP010000089.1:0-13534 GCA_043803805.1 Planctomycetota bacterium | reverse complement strand
GGCCCGCTGGCCGAAGCCGACCTGTTGCCGCTCCTCGGGGACGTCGACGGCATCATCTGCGGCGACGACGCCTTCACCCGGAAGGCGCTTCAGAAATGCCTCCCGAAACTGAAGGTCCTCTCCAAGTACGGCATCGGTGTGGACAAGATCGACATCGCGGCGGCGACGGATCTGGGCATCCCGGTCACGTACTGTCCCGGCGTGAACCACACGACGGTGGCCGAACACGCCTTCGGGCTCCTGATCGGCCTCCTGCGCCACATTCCGGAGGAAGCCGCCATCGTCAAGAAGGGCGAATGGAAACGCCTTACGGGCAATGAACTCTGGGGCAAAACCATCGGCATCATCGGGCTGGGACGCATCGGCAAGGAGGTCGCGACGCGCGCCATCGCCTTCGGCATGAACGTCGTCGCGTTTGATGTCTTCTGGGACGAGGCGTTCGCGAAAGCCAACAACGTCCGGAAGGCGGCCAGCGCGGAGGACGTCCTCAAGGAAGGCGACGTCATCACGTTTCACATGAACCTTTCCAAGGAAAACCGGGAATTTCTGAACGCGAAGCGGATCGGTCTCCTGAAAAAAGGCGCGGTCGTCGTGAATACGGCCCGTGGCGGCCTTGTGAACGAAAAGGACGTGGCGGAAGCCCTGGGAAACGGAAAACTCGCCGGCTACGCGACCGACGTCGTGGATCCCGAACCGATCGCAAAGGAGAACCCGCTCCTCTCGGCGCCGAATGTGGTCATCACCCCCCACATCGCCTCGCGCACCTATGAAAGCGTCGAACGTCAGGCGACAATGGCCGCGGAAAACCTCATTCGCGTCATCAAGGGGGAGAAGCCGCTCGCGCAGGTGAACGAACTCAAGAAAAAAGCCTGAACGCGATTTTGACCGTCCACGCCGCCGGTTCCCGGGGCCGGCGGATGTGTTCCCGACGGAAAAATCCCGTGCCATCCCCCGGCTTCCCCGCTTGACGCCCCCCGCCCCACGGCTACAATGAGGCGCATGTCCGAATTGAGCGCCATCTTCTTTGATATTGACGACACCCTCTATTCCACGACGGAATTCGCCGTCCAGGCCCGCCGGAACAGCGTCAATGCCATGATCCGCGCGGGACTCCGGATGGACCCCGAGGAGTGCCTCCGGGAGCTGAACGAGGTCATCGGGGAATTCTCCAGCAACTACGAGCAGCACTTCGACAAACTGCTCCTGCGGATCCCCCAGAAGTGTTATGACGGGATCAACCCCGGCATCCTCATCGCCTCGGCGGTGGTCGCCTACCACGACACAAAGGTGCAGCAACTCGTTCCTTTCCCGAACGTGCCGGAAGTCCTGGAGCGCCTGTCCCAGACCAATCTGATCCTGGGAGTCATCACCGACGGACGCGACATCAAACAGGCGGAGAAACTGGTGCGCCTGCGGGTCCTGGAATACCTCACCCCCACGGCCATCTTCATCTCGGATCAGATCGGCATCAGCAAGCCGAACGCCAAGCTCTACCAGAAGGCCTGCCAGGACATGGGGCTTGACCCGCACAAAGTGATCTATATCGGCGACAATCCCCGGAACGACATTGATCCCGCAAACCGCATCGGCATGACAACCGTCTGGTTCAAAGGCGGCGGCAAACACTCCCGGGAACAAGGGGAAACCCGCGCGACCTACGAGATCCAGGACTTCATGGAACTTCTGGACATCCTCAACACCAAGTACGGCGTCAAAACGTCGGACTGGATCAAGACAACGGCAAAACGGCTGGCGGGAACGATTCTCCCGAAATGACAGTGGGCCGCGGGCGTAGCGAAATGGGACGGCCGGGGTTTCCGGAATCATCCGGTGGATGATTCCGGCCGGACGTCGGGCCGACAGGAGGTCGGCCCCGGTGGCAAGCGGCCCCCCTCACGGCGCAGGAGGCGCCTGCCGCAGATGCGTCGAATTAACTGCGGGCGTAGCTCAATGGTAGAGCCCCAGCCTTCCAAGCTGGGTACGTGGGTTCGATTCCCATCGCCCGCTTAAGGACTTACGACAATCGCCCGATTCCCTTGGCGGAACCTTGGCGGACGATTCCCGGTCCGTGGTCAAAATCTGCCCCGTTGTGCCATCCCGTAACCCGGCCTCCCGGCCCCCTTCCGTGTCCTGATTCCCGTCCTCCGGGAGGTCATCCACCGCCCGGCGAAGGCGGGCCGGGTCATTGTGAAGGTAAATCCCCAATGTCAGGGACGGGTTGCTGTGCCGCATCAGGGTCTGAACCGTCTTGATGTCCGCCCCCGACTGCATGAGCATCGTCCCGTAGGTGTGCCGGAGGGCGTGAATATCCACCGTCCGCCCCGCGTCGTCCGTCCGGGAGATACCAGCCAACTTCAAATCCTTGTAGAACGTCTGGAGAATACCCTTGGGAACCTCGACCACCGGCTGATCCGGGCCGGGACTCCCTTCCGATTCATTCCAGCCCCGCAAAACATCCAGAAGCACCGGCGGGATGGGCAATTCAGCCGCCCGCGTGGCCTTCGTCGTCTCCGCCCGTAACGTGATTTTCCCCTCCGCCAGATCCACATCCCGCCATTGCAGTTTCCGCAATTCATCCAACCGCAACCCCGTATATGCCAGGACTCGGAAAATCAACGCGTCCCGCCTCCCCCGCCGCTGGGCCGTCTGGAGAACCTCGACCGGAAGGGGCGAACCCTTGTAGATTCTCGACTCCCGGGCCACCGGCGAAGACTCCGCAACCGTGAAAACCTGTTGCAACTCATCCGGGGACAACACCCGCCGACGTTTGCGCTTTTCGCCTTCCCCTCGGGGCTTGAGACAATCCAGCGGGTTATACGGCAGAATCCGCATCGTCACCGCCCAATTCATCATCCCCTTGACCGCCGAAAGGTAGATATTCACCGTCCGGGGAGCCGGGTCCGCCGCCCGCGCCTCGAAATCTCCAAGGAATTTCTCCATCCGTTCCGGGGTGAGGTCACGAACCGAAACCGCCCGCGTTTCCGAAAGAACCGCATTCAACCGCGAGCGAAGTCCGGACAAATGGTCGGGAGAAACCCGGGACGCCTGGAAGGCAAGGTATCGGTCCCGAAGATTCACAAGAGCCATCCGGGCCGCATTCAACCCCGTGGGAAGCCCCGCCTTCTCTTTGGCAACCTCTTCCTCGTATTTCCGCAGGACTTCCTTGGCGAGGTCAGCGGTGGGAGCCCCCTTCCGCCGGCGGGTCTGCCCCTGGGCGTCCGTGTATTCGACGTGATACCACTCGGTTTGCCGAGTCTCCTCACGAACCTTGTACGTCGGTTTGAATATGCGGCCCATGTTATCCCCCCTTCCGCTTGCGTTCCGGATGTGTTTTTATCAGCATCCGGATATATGCCGTCGTCTCCAGGCCCTTCGCCTTCGCCTCTACATCCAGGGCTTGCCGTTCCGCCTTCGGAAAACGCACCCCGACCAAGTCCGTAAGATATTCGCTTTTTGGTTTTCTTGTTGTCATGCTAACTCATGTTAACATATAACGGGCATCTTGTCAAGAAATCATTTCCGGTTGTTTGGCGATTTCCGAAACACCGACACCGGGGGGCACCCGGCCCGAACCCATCCGACGACCTCTCCGGGATCAAACCGAGGAGCCGGGCGCCCCCCGCCTGGCAGGCGGTAATGCGGGATGCTTCCCGTCTCCGTCTCCGGCCGGCGGAGATTCGACCAAATCCACCGGGGCGACCTCCCCAGATACTTCGCCACCTCCAGCACGGTCCATAACCCATTCGATTCGTTCATGATCCCCGTCCTTTCTTCATCCTTCCTCTCAATTCACTGATTATTTCCTGACACCTCTTGCTGAAAAAGCGGAATAAGCGGAAAAAGCCCCCCCTATACACAATCCCTGCCCTTTATGCGCCAAATCTCAAGCGAACGGCCCTCCGTTTCGCGGGTCTCGGCAACGATCCGTCCCGCGCCGGCCAAGGTGGCCAGCGCCCCCGAAAGTCGCCCGGTTTTCACATGCCCCGAAAACAGTTTATTTATCTGGGAACGGGTGAGCCCATCCGGGGAATTCTGCAATGCCCGGAGAATATCATCAGAAACGGGATCCCCGACGGAGTCCTTCCAGATGTGCCGTGCGGAATCCTCACAATACCGCCAGACCGCCAACGCCGCCCGCAAGTGTTCCACGCGGACGATATTGGACTGGCCCAGAAGGGCGAAAAGACAGGCCATCCGCATCGTCTGGGCCTCGGCCCGGGCCGTGACCGCACCCAACAACCCTGGGACCTCCCGTGTCAAACGCGGATATTCGGCATTCCATAACTCCCGGGCCGCATCGTCCCGGCGCATTTCGCCCACCGTCCGAGCGAACGTCACCGCCTGAGCGAGCCTCGCCGAAAAATCAACAAAATCGTTGAGGTCGAACCGACCCCCCTCGGGAAGAAGCCGCGCACGACGGACACAACACCACAGAAACCGGTTTCCGAATCCGTTCCCGGCCTCGATCCGCGTCAGTTCCCGGCGGAGTTCGTCCGCCGTGATGTGCGCGACCACCGCAATATGTGCACCCGTGGCCTTGACCGGACTATTCTTCGTCATGATACGAAGATCCCCGCCATCCCATGCCGCTCGAAGGTTGGAGGATAGCGTATTGCACTCGCGGGACATGGCGCGGAGAAGCCCGGCGAATTCCGGAGCAAACGCCAGGAGCCGTTTATCCTCGACCCCCGGGTCCACGACAACATCCTCGTAGCCCACGATCCGCTTCTTATCTCGGACAGGTTCTTTTTTGATGATTTCATCACGCACCGCCCAGATCAGTCCCTCGCCGCTGGAAAGTCCCCCTTGAATCTTCCATGTCTCATCCAAGGGCTTGAAAAATACCAGGGCGCGATCCGCCGAGGTTCCTTTTCGTGCCTTCGCCGTTGCTCCGACAAGAGCAACGAACAATGTGAGAAAATGACGGGTTGCCTCCACCGAGAAGAACGCGCACCGCCCGATGATGTTGCTGAACGCCGTCAGGAATTGAATCAGTAACGCCACCGGGTCCGCCTCCGTCTGTTCCTCGATCTGGCGCACGAAGTCCCCCGCGAGACCATAGAACGCCTCATCGGCAAGCGGAGCCGGCCAGAAATCGGTTTCAGGTTTGGCTGGCGGTTCAATCCGGAAGGTTTCCGGACTCCAGATCGGCGCGTTCTGAATCAACTCGTCCAACCGTTCTTTTGTATTTGCCGAGTCATTGACCCAATCCACAATATCCCCAGCCTCGGGAAGCCCCGGCAGGGCGACAACCTTAATTTCCCCGACGTGACCATGAAGCGCCCGGGCGATCCTCGCCGCGTATTCCCGCCCCGGCCCGTCGTTGTCGGGCAGGATGACGACCGACTTCTTCCCGACGAAATGCGACAGATAATCCGATTGCCAAGGGCTTTGTGCTCCAGCATCAAGACACGTCGCGACAAGCCCCCACCCTTTGAGAATGTCCGCCTTCAGTTCCCCTTCGACGACAATCACGCAGGGCGCAGCAACCAACTCCGGGAGATTGTACGGGACCGGATTACCCCCGCGTTTCCAGACGATCTTTCCGCCGTCCGAATGCCGGAAACGGAACGACTTGGATCGCCCGTTCTTGCCGGGTTCAAGACGCTCCTTCATGTGAAGAACCCGACCCTCGGTGTCATGATACGCATACGTGGCCACGACCCGGGGGGCCGGGGAATCCGCCGCGATCCCCTGGCTGGCCGCAATCTCCCGGACCGCCGTCGGGAAATCCACGTTTTTCGCTCTCTGGTAGAAAGAAAAGACATCCCCGCCGCCACAACCCGATTCTGCATGACAACACCACAAACCTGTTTCGAGATTCACGGAGAATGACGGGGACTTGTCGTCATGGAAAGGGCAACGGGCATCGGCCTCGGGTTTGCCATTCATCTTGAGACTGGGCAGATGTACCTGGTAGAACGACCGAAAATCCAGATGCTTCAAAACATGTTCTTTGTTCATGGTTTCACCCGGTCAATTCCATATTGTTCCAACACGACGTCCAGCAGGTCCCCTATATGCTTGGAGGTCAGGTGTGGTAAACGACACAGGATTTCGACGATGAACACTCTCCTGCTTCCGCGATTCATTGCTAATATCTTTTTTCGAAATCTGCCCAACGTTAAATCCAGGGATTCTTCATCCGTCAGGATTCGGCCTACTTTCGCGTGATCCGACATGTTACCCTCCCCCATAAAAAAAACCCGCCAGGGCGGCTCCTGGCGGGCACGGCATTCCGCGCTTGGCAACATGCGGCGCGAAACACCAATATAAACCCTGCTTTCGCAGGGCGTCATTGGCTGTCTTTGTTGCCGGGCAGCCGCGCCCCTACGGAAGTAGTTTATTGTTCGCGCGCACGGACCAAAAAGGTTGGAATTTGGAGATTTTTTTGCGGTATTTTCATTCGCGAACGTTCGCGAACGTCATACCGTCAGGGCTTCCGGCCAAGTAGCCGATCGCCTTCCTTCCCAATCGGGTCATTCCCTGATTCTTGAACAAGTTTGACCATTTCTCGGCGCTCATCTCGGCTCATGGCAATCAACTTAACCCGTTTCTCTGGCGTGTCTGCTTGGTCAATCAGGTTATTCATTACCGTATCCACATCATCATCAGGCAGATAGTTGGCCGGATCATCTTCTCCGCTCGGCCTGTTATCCAAGTCAACGGCATTGAGACTCCGCGCCCTGAACGACTTTTTCACTGACTTGGCCTGCCATTCTTTCAACTTCGGGGAATTCTGAATTGCCTTGTGAATCGTGGAAGAACTGCAACCCACACAACTCGCCAACTTGCCATCCGACGTATATGGTTCCTTGCGTTCAACCATGCCCAGCAACCTGCCTTGCACATCCTGCCAAGTCATGCCCAGTGTGTCAGTCTCGTTGCCCTCCCCCAACTTCTCCCTTGCAGCGTCAGCAGTTGTGTCTTTAATATCTTGTGTCACCTTGTTTTCCAGGGCTGTTCTCAAACCTTCCGGAAGTTTGTGACCAGGGATAACCAGAGAAAGTTTTTTTTCACCCCATCTGACAAAATCACATGGTTTTATCCTGTAGCCGGATTCCTCATCGTATTGGGATGGAATTACTCCAAATTCAAGATCACGAAAAAGAAGTTCATAAATTCTTAACCGTGGATGAGATGGAACATTCCCAGGAAAGACAAGATTCTTATCGTGTTCAGTCGGCGATCGTGCCACCTCGTCCCACTCTTTACAAAGATCACCAAGAAGATACTCGACCCCTTCTTTTACACCCCAGTAGGCCAGTTCTACACATGCCCTATAGATTGTCGGGGACGTGGCGGGAATTTGTGGATTCACGAAGACCTCCGTGGCAAGGCCGTGGAAATTTAAAAGGCGGGCAGGCGGCCCACGTGACCGCTTTTCGGGAGCGACCCTAGCCCGGCCTCATTTTACCCGACAGAACACATGGTTACATGCCATTTTACTTGCGCTCAGTCAGACCTATACTTCGGTGTAGACCAGAGTCTGCTTTGCCGGCCAAGTCTAATGTTGGCCGCCCTGTCTCCTTGTACACGGAAAGGAACGCGCTACCCTTCCCATCTCCGCAGTTCAGACTCATACTCGGTCCTAATTTGTTCACTTGCATCGAGGAATGGACTACGCCATCGTTCAGTTCCAAACTTGAAACAAGTTGCTCAACCACGTTCAGACTGGCACGTGGCATCCCCTTCTCGTCGAGTAGACCCAAGGATAATATATCTTTGCCAACGTTCAATATAGCACGGGTCTTGCCGTTCTCATCACGCAGGCTCAGCGCCGACCTGTCCTTGAACGCGACCAGAGCGGAGCGGATCTTGCCATTCTCATCGACCAATAACAGTTCCGACCCGTCCTTGATCGCAATAATTCTGACGCGTTCCTTGTCGTTCTCGTCGGACAGCGTCAATCCCGACCCAACCTTGTTAATGAACAGCATGGCGCGAGGTTCGCTGTTCTCATCGAGCAAGCACAGTCTAGGCCCGCCCTTAATCACGCCCAACATGACGCGGTCCTTTCCGTTCTCATCCTCAACAACGAATTTATTGGCGCGGATAACCTTCTCCACCTTGCCGTCCCCCTCCGCCGCTTGTGCCGTGCTGGGACGCAAGTCGCCGACGCCCAGCGCCAACCATCCCCCGACAACCATTCCCACGGCAACCAGCAACCAGCAATTGAATCGCCTCATGCGAGCCAGTTGCCGTTCCATATTTTCCAGACGCTGTTCCATAGTCATAACGTCCCCCTCCTTGTTGCTGTTTTCCCGCTGTTCAGAAAGTTGCCCAAGGCAAGCGCCTTCATGGCGCAGACCAGACGGGTTTGCTGTTCTCGTCAGACAGGACCAGTCCCGGCCCCTCCATGTTAATGAGTAGCATAACGCGGGGCTTTCCGTTCTCATCGACCAGATCCAGTCCCGACCTCTCCTTGCTCACGGCCATTTCGGCGCGGGTCTTACCATTCTCGTCGTGTAGACTCAGTCCCGGCCCGGCCTTGTCCACGACCAACCCGACGCGGGTCTTGCCATTCTCGTCAGACAGGCTTAACCCCGTCCCGCCCTCGACTGCGCCCAGCGCGACGCGGGTCTTCCCGTTCGCGTCGAGCAGTTTCAACCTCGGTCCGTCCTTGAACGCGGCCAGCCCAACACGGGTCTCGCCATTCTCGTCGGTCAGAGTAAACTGTGGTTCATTCTTCGTCCCTACGATCACCCTGGCGCGGGTCTTGCCATTTTCATCAGACAAGCATAGTTGAGGCCCGATTTTCGATACACACATCGCGGCGCGGACATTGTCGTTCTCGTCGGACAAATTCAGAAATGGCCCATCCTTTTTAATTACCATCACCGCGCGAAACTTTTTGTTCTCGTCAAGCAAGATCAACCCAGGCCCCATCTCGCTCGCGCCTAATATTACGCGGAGTTTTCCGTTCTCATCGAGCAAGTGAAGCCCTGGGATGTCTTTATCCCCGCTCAATAGTGCACGAATCTTGCCATTCCCATCCTCAATAACGATTTTATTGGCGCGGATCTCCTTGAAAGTGGACTCCCCACTTCCCGCAATTCCTGTCCCGATCCAAACCAAAGTCCCCAAAGACAACCCCAGACCGGTCAGCAACAACCGATTCAATCGTCTCCCTCGAACCAGTTCCCTCTCCAAATTTTCCAAGCGTTCGTCGGTCGTCATCGTCAGTCTCCTTTCCTTTTTCTTTTCCGCCACTCCCACGGCGGGACAGGATCGGCGTCAACCCACAACCCCCGTTTCGCTTCCCGTGCCTCCAGTTCCAGCACTTCCAGTTCGGCGTCCTTCGGCGCGTATTGCCGATACCACCAGGCCATCCCCGCCCGGACAAGTTCCCGGTTCAGATTTCGACCATCCTCCAGGATAACCTCCCCAATGGTGCGCCCGTACCGATCCCGACCTTTCTCCTTCACCGTGACCAGCTTCCCGAAGACCATCTCGGACGTGAATTGCTTCGCCTTCTGTCCGAACGCTTGCGCCTTCTCCGGGCAGTCAATCCCATTCAGGCGGATGGTGACGGTCTTCCCGTTCAAAACCTTGAGCGTGTCCCCGTCTGTCACGGAGACAACTTTCAGGGCGTCCGCCTTCGTGGTCTCGACGACGGCGGAGATCGGCGCGCCTTCAAAAATGTGTTGGGTTACGTTTTCCGGATGATGAAACCGAAATGCGACGACGGCCAGGGCGGTGGCGACAACAGCAATCACGATGCCATATTTCAGCCTTCCTGTCATTTCACGCCCCAAATAAAAAGAGCACCAGTCGAATCCACTATCCAACCTGCAGGCTCGCCAGAGCCCTTCGAGAGGACGGCTTCATCGAGCTGGTGCCCTTTCGGGCACCAACAAAATGAGCCTTTGCCTCTCGAATTTACAAACTGGCGATTTGCAGGTCGGCAAAGACCTTCTATTGGTGTTCGGAGTTGATTACGTCAACGTGACGCGTGTGGCGATACTCCCTCCTTGTGAAATGACCTTTATGTGACGGGCATTCTATCCCTTGTGATGGGAATCGTCAACCTGATGGAACCGGATCATCTCCCCCCGCCCTCATCTTCATCATCTACTCCGCCCCTCCCCCGCACCCCTGCCCCCGCCCGTGCGGCCTGCCGTCCTTCTTCCACAGGTCGTGGGCGAGAGGGGAAAGGGCGGCGTGGGGATGGATTGACAAGAATTCAAATCACAAACTCCTTCCCTTTTGCATTGATATGAAAACACTCGTATTCTTTGTCCCCACCTTCTAGTCGCACCTGACATCCTTCACCAAACTGCAACAACAACGAAGCCCCGTCAGCGTCTACAGTGCTTACTTGAACCGTCTTTCCCACTAACGACATTAGCCTGGTGCTTGTCGGCGGAATTGAGACTTCTTCTTCCGCATCCTTTATTTTCATCCGAATGCTGGATTCCACGGTAACGCCATAATCTTGTCCGAAGTTTATGGTGATTGTATTAATCGAAAACGTGATTGCCTCAACAACCAATCCACAAAATTCATTCGGGGACAATCCTACGGGCCATTTATACATGATTAACCGCCTTTCTGTGGGGGAAAAGGCACATGTGTTTCTGGCCGCCCCCCTGGTTTCATCGTAGATGGGTCAATCGGTTGCCAACTTCCATCCACCATCGGTTTTTCCAATTTCCAATACCCATTTGGATACTGCTCCGTTGGAGGCATCACCCGCACCCTCCAACCTGGCGGAATAACTTCGGGCGGCATCTGAGGCGGATTGGTTGGCGGTTGGAATTTAGGCGTTGGTTTAGGAATTCCCTTGCCTCCTGCCGGAACTGAAGTCTTCTGTGGCACCACAGTCTTGGGAGGAGCGGGCGTCGGCAGCGTTTCTGGAGCAGGAGCGGGCGTCGGCGTTGGTTCAGGAGCAGGAGATGGTGCTTTTGGTGCTGGTACCCTCGACAATATCTTGCCCGCCCCCGCCGTAACGACAAAAACCGTTGCCCCGCCTCCCGAAGAATGAATCCTTGCTTCGGCCTCGTCTAGTGTTATCAAGCCAGCATTGAAATCCTGTACTGCCATTAATTGTTCATAAATACCCGCAGTAGCCAAGTTGGCGGCGGTATCTTCAGCAACAGCCCCGGTTGCCGCCAATCCGGATTCACCCCTTGCTCTACTTGCTTGAACCGCCCTTGCTGAGGAACTGGAGAAACTGGCATCCTCAACGCTGACCCCCATGAAAACAAATCCGACGCCTGTAACCACGTCGGCGGTTGCTTTAAAAGGTTCGGAAACAACACCCCACATCCCCCGAAGCCAATCTTTTCCACTCAACCCCAACACATCCACCCCATTCGGCCCCGGATAGTAAGCGTAGAGATTCTGCCCGTCACGATAGCCAGCTGGGTCCGGGGTGAGCCATCTGCCGAGCGAGGGGTTGTATTCGCGGAAATGCGTGTGGTAGAGGCCCGTGGCCGAGTCCCGCCACATCCCGGCAAAGCCGAAGGGATTCCCGAAGTCGGAGGCCACTTGGGGGGCCTTGGGGGTGGCGGGCTGGCCTGCATTGGGCAAACCCACATCAATCAGCCCGTCGTTGTTGGCATCGTCGGCGTCATCATCCCATAATTTCGCCTGGCCGGTCTGAGCATTGAGAATCCGGGTTTCCCCGTAGGCGGTGTATTCATACTTCTCCAGAATGGCCCCGGCCTCATCCAGCAGGGCAATGGGACCGTTGAGGTCGTCCTTGGCGACGTACATCGTCCGCCCGGCCACGAGGTCCTTGACGGAGACGGGGTCGTTGATGGCCTCGCCGTACACAAATTGCCGGGTGATGGAATTGTCCTCCGCCAGACGTTCCTCGATGACCCGGTAGCCGTCGAAGACGTAGAGATAAGCCACCCCGTCCGCAATCCGGCCCACTCGCCGCCCGAGGCCGTCATAAGAATACTGCACCTGGCCCCACGGATACCAGGAGACAAGGCCGACGACAACACCCGTGGCCGTGCTGGAATTCTTCTCCGTGATGCGGACCTGACTGGTGATTGCCTTCAGGAACTGAATCCTCACCCCGCCGGAGATGTCCGTGGCGGCGGTGATGGTCTGCTCCCGCCAGGAGCCGTCCAGATTCAGCGTCTCGACCATGAATTCCGTGGTGGAGGAAGCGCCAGCCGCCTCGGCAACGTTCACGGGCTTTCTCGTCCCGAGATTAATCGTGAACACCTGCCCGGCTCCGCTCGGCCCCTGACTCGTGCCCGCCGGGACGTACCGCTCAATCGCTTCCCGGTTTACTTTCTTCGTTGCCCGGGTCAACCGATTAAAGGTATCCCATTGATACGTGTGGTCCTTGTCCTCGACGGTGTTGCCCCGTCCATCGTAGCGGCAGGTGAAGTCCGGGTTTCCCGGAGCCGGTGTCTCCACATCCCGGATTCTTGTCGAATCCACGATGGAATAATCCGTCGAGACCCCGTTCACCAGATTTCCCGTGGTCCGATTATCGAGTTCATCCAAGCGGAACTGTTCATTCAGGAAATTGGTTGCGCCGGAATAATTGGCCATGGTGAGCCGGTCCAAGGAATCGTAGCCGAAGCCCTGCGTCTTCGCCCCGATGGTTGCCTGGGATTTGAGGCCGTTCGGGGTGCGTGTGAAGGACAGATTCCCGATGCTGCTGTTGTAATTGATGGCCGAGAGCCGCCCGGCCTTGTCAAACGACCTCTGGGCCGTAAACGTCCCCGACGTTGTGCCGTTCGCCGTCCACGCCCCCACCCGCCCGAATCCGTTCGGCGTCACCGAGAGCACCTCCGCCCCGCCCGTGGCCGTCCCGACGGATTTCAGGGCATTGGCTTCGTTATAACTGAAGAAGGCGCTGAAGGTGGCCGGATAAGCGAGCGACGTCCGGTTCCCGGCCTTGTCCGTGGTGTTCCGCACCGTCCATGCCGGATTCGTTCCGACCTTGGTTGTCTCCTCCAGCATTTCTCCTGCGGAATTGAATTTCCGGGTGATAACGACATCATCCGTCGTCCCGAGTCCGTTGAATTCGCGGAGAGTCAGGGCGGTTCCGCGAGCATCGTAACTATCAAACTGCCGCAGGACTCGTCCCGCCCCGTCCGTGACCTGGGCGAGACGGTCCGTGGCCGGATTGTAAACGTAATTCAATACCGAGCCGTCCCGTCGGATTTCCGTGATGAGGCGGTTCTTGGCATCAAACTCAAACCGTTCGGTCTCGGTCTTCGCGCCCACTGCGGCATGCTCATTGCCCCCCTCTCCACGGCATTTGAAGGTTTTTAACGACGCCCTCCAAACGATAAATCGTGGAGAGGGGGAGGGTCCATCCGCCATATTCTCGCAAGCGGATGGAGGGGGAGAGGCCCCTTGGTTTTCTTCTCTCTCTTTTGTGATGGTCACCTCCAACCACACCCAGGTTACGGCAATGGCGGGGCGAGGGAGGCGGGTGAGCGGGCGTAGATGACGCCCCGGAGACAGGACGTCGGGAGGGGCGGCATCTCCGAGCGACGAATCCACAGGAGGTGGATGAGGAGCGTCCCGTGAGACCGCTTCCCGAACCCCGCCACAC
>JAZDJP010000088.1:0-8320 GCA_043803805.1 Planctomycetota bacterium | reverse complement strand
ATGCCATCCGGCTCTCCAAGCGAAAACCCGATGGAATCTGGACCGCGCCGTTCCAGGTCGTTGAGGAATCGGAGGCCCTGGAGAATCTGGTCATGCCGCGCTCCTCGCCGCCCAATTTTATCCCCCTCGCCTGGTCGCCGGTCAGCGGCAAGTGGGTCAAGACGCTCCGCGTTCCGGATGAGAAACGATGAAGGAGAGCCACATGACCATTCACCGCGCCAACGGCCTGATGACTCTGGACTTCGATCCGCGGACGCTTTCCGGAGAGGTGGCGCTCACGCAAGGCGCGGGCCGCTGGGCCTTCGACCTGGCCGCGGCGCGCGGCGTGCGCTGCGGCGCGGCCGAGCCCTCGAAGTACCTGTTCCCCTGGCAGCGCGAGGACCCGGCCATGGCCCGGCTCCGGCCGCTATCGGCCGCGGACCTCGAGGCCGGCCGCGCCACCGAGCGCGGCCTGGAGCTCGACTTCCGCGCCGACGGCGCGTTCTTCCGCGTTCGGCTGGAGCTGGAGCCGGCCGCCGCCGAGATGATTTTCACGCTCAGCCCCACCAACGCGGGCACGGCGGATCTGGTCGCGGCGGAACTGCCCGGCGCGCTGACGCCGGCTGACGGCGCCGCGAGCCAGGTGCTCGTCGGGGCCATGGACCAAGGCCGGCTCTATACCGGCAAGCCGGGCAATCTCGGATGGCCGGGGCGCGACCTGACCGGGGAGGTCTTCCTCCCGGAGAGCCGGATGCGCTGGCGCTGGTGGGGCGTGCTCGCCGAAAAGAGCGGGTACTGCGCGATCATCGAAGAGAACGCCGACGCCGAGTTGGCCCTGCGCCGGGACGGCCCCGGAGGTTCGCTCGCCACCAGCGTGCGATGGCTGCCCTCCATGGGCTTGCTCGCCTACGAGCGCCGGGTGCGCTACTGCTTTGAGCCGGCCCCCACGGTCACGTCGCTGGCAAAGCGCTACCGGCGCTGGACACGGGAGCGCGGGCTGCTGGTCACGCTCCGGGAGAAGGCCGAGGCCCGGCCGCGGGTCGGGCGGCTCATCGGCGCCACCAATGTCTTCGCCGGATACACGCAAACCTCCCTCGACTACGCCGGGACTCTGCGTGAGCTGCGGCGCATGGGCCACGAGCGGTTCTATTTCTTCCCGATATTCCACCTCAACCACGGATTCCAGCCGCAGGGCGCCGACGCGGGGCTCCCCAGCGACCGCATTGACCTGCGCGGGCGGCTGGGGGAACTGCGGGAGCTGGAGGCCCTGTGCGGCGCCTGGTGCTACCTGGAGGGCCTGGACATCGCCTTCAAGCCGGAGCTGGAGCGGCTGGCCCAGAGGAACTTCGACGGCAGCCGGGCGCTCAACTGGCGGCGCAACGACTGGCTGTGGTATCAGGCCTGCCGGCGGCGCATGCCCGAGTCGGTGCGCGGGCTACGCGAGCCGATGGCCCTGTTCGACGCGGTCCACTTCGACACCACCACCTCCAACGCGCTGATGGAGTGCTACGAGTCTTGCCACCCCCACGACCGGCGCGCCGACCGGGCCCTGCGCATCGAGATGCTCGATGAGGCCGCCCGGCTGGGCCTGGTCGTGGCCAGCGAGGGTTGCCGGGACTGGGCGATCGCCCACAGCGACATGGCCTCCAACAAGGTCCCGGCGGCCTGGGGCGCGGACCGGCCCTGGTGGTCGGTGCCGCTCCAGCAGATCGCCTTTCACGACGCGATCGTCTCCCAGTGGTGGGAGGTCGCCGGCTACGATTGCCCGGAGTTCGACGGAGGGCGGGTGGCCGAGCAGGCCCTGACCGACACGCTCTACGGCGACCCGCCTCTGATCTTCCCGGTCGGCGGGCAGAAGACCGGCGGCACGGGTACCGGCCTGAAGATCACCTACTTCGAGCACACCCTGGACAATCCCCTGTGCCGCCGGGCCGCCGGGCGCGCCGCCGGGGTGGCCCGGTTGCACGCCCGGGTGGGGAACGAGGAGATGGTGAGCCACGATTTCCTGACCGGGGACGGCGCCGTCCAGGAAACCGTCTTCGCGGGGGGCACGCGCGTCGTGGCCAACTTCGGCCCGGCGCCTTTCCCCCTGGCCGGCGGCCGCGCGGTGCCGCCGCTGGATTGCCTGGTGGAGTAGCCCGCGGCGGGAGAACCCGGCGGCTCCCCGCGCGAGCCGCTCCGGGATATTGACTCATCCCCCCGCCGGAACGTATGATGTCACCCGTTCCAAATTAATCCGGAGGCGCCCATGAAGGATATCCATCAGCCCCTGCACGTCACCATCGTCGGCGGCGGCATGATCACCCACGACCAGATACTGCCGTCCATCTACCACCTCCAGCGCGCCGGCGTGGTCGGGCAGATTGACATCGCCGCGCTGAACAGCGGCCCCCTCCGCGACCTCGCCCATGAAAAGACCTTCGAGACGGCCTTCCCGGGGCAGACGTTCCGCGCCTACCCGGAACTCAGGGAAGACCCCGCGAAAATGCTCCCGGACCTCTACAAGGACGTCATCAAAAAGATGTCCCCCGGGAATCTCGTCATCGTCGCGGTCCCGGACCACTTCCATTACCCGGTCATCACGACGGCTCTGGCGTGCGGCCAGAACATCCTGTCGGTGAAGCCCCTCGTTCTTCACTACACGGAATCGGTGGAGATCGAAAAACTCGCCCGGAAGAAGGGGCTCTTCGTCGGGATCGAATACCACAAACGGTTCGACCGGAGGAGCCTGGAGACCCGCGGCGCCTACCGCGCCGGGAAGTTCGGCGAGTTCCGCTGCGGGGAGGCGAAACTCGTCGAGCCGTGGTACTACCGCCACTCCAATTTCCAGAACTGGTTCACGAAGGAGAACACCGATCCCTTTACTTATATCGGCTGCCATTACGTGGACCTCGTGTACTTCATCACGGGACTCCGGCCCGTCGAGATCTCCCTCCAGGGCGTCGAGGGGACATTCCCCAACAACAACACGGGCTACCTCTGGTCCAACGGCCGGGTGATCTTCGAGAACGGCGGCATCCTCTCGGTCATCAACGGCCTCGGGTATCCGGACGAGGGCGCGGGCTCCAACGACCAGGGGATGTGCCTCTTCTGCGAGGGGATTGACAAAGGCGGGTACATCGCCCACAACGACCAGTTCCGCGGCGTGTCCCACAGTTACGTGGAAAAGATCGGCCTGGCGTCGCCGTTCCGGTTCATCAACCCGGACTACCTGCGTTTGGTGCCGTGGGAGGGCCGGGGCCTGAAGCCCGCCGGCTACGGCTACGACTCCATCGAGGCCAGCGTCCTGGCCGCGGCGCGCCTGACGCGGGAGACCGCCGGGATTCCGGAAAAGAAAGCCATCGGGAAGCGGCAGGCCGCCCTCGACGAGATTGACGAGCGCGGCATCATCGCGACGCCCAAGAACAGCTTCATCAACGAACTCGTCATGGAGGCGGGACGCCTTTCCATCCTGAACAACGGGAAACATGCCGTTATCGAATACGGAAAAACCCCGGGGGTAAAACTGAGGAAATGAATTTCAGAAGTCTGGGAGTCGGCGAGTCTCCGAGTCCCGAGTCGAAACATCGGAAAGAAAGGGAAAGAAGTCTGGGAGTCGGATGAAATGCCGAACGGCGAATTCCGAATGACGAATCAGGCAAAAAAGAAGTCTGAGAGTCCCGGAGTCTGGGAGTCGGAAGTCGCCGAGTCAGAAAGAGAAACATCGTCTTCCGAACAAGGAGTATTGCAAGGAGGGGGGCGTGGCGGTCATCGGAAAGACGTCGTTGGAGAAGGAAATCCTGAAATTCCGGGAGCGACGACCCTTCATAATCATTTTCCCAGTTCGCCAGCGAAAGGAGCATGAGATGCGGATGTGCGGAAACGGCGTAAGGATAGTGGCTCTCATAGGAGCAATGTCCGTGTTGTCGTTTGGAGTGTTTGGGGAAGAGCCCGGCGGGGCGAAACCCAACCCGAAGCCGATGATAGGCGCATACTACTTTGACGGATGGTCCGGGAAGAGTGCTAACGCCGGGAATCCGAAAGAGCCTTGGGCAAAGAATGCGCCTACCCACCTAACCAGGCGGATGATTGATGAGTTCCCTGAACGTGAGCCGGTCTGGGGCTGGCGGGACGATTCCCTGGAAATCATGGAACGCCAGATCGATCTCGCCGCGGATCATGGCTTGGGGTTCTTTGCGTTCTGCTGGTACTGGCGCGACAGCGGCCGGGCGATCAACACGCAGGCGATCAGGGATGATTCCCTGCACACGGGACTGGAGTTGTATCTGAAGGCGAAGAACAACCGCCGGCTGAAGTTTTGCTTTCTGGTGGCCAATCACGAGGGGGCCGAGATCAAGGGGCCCGAGCGCTGGAAACAGGCCGGCGACTTTTGGATGCCCTATCTCAAACATCCGCAGTATCTCACCGTGGCGAAGAAGCCCTTGATCATCATCTTCGACTCCAGAGGCGGCGACAAGGACGGGTTCGCAGCCATGCAGGAGACGGTGCGCAAGTCTGGGCTGCCGGGGCTGGCTGTCGCCGGTTGCGCCGGAGGATCGCCGACGGCGGGCTACACGCATCGCACCCACTACAACGTGGTTCCCGGCTACGATGCGGGATCGGAAGAGCACAAGTACGCGGAACTGGCGACGGCGAACCGGGCGCAGTGGAAAGGCGACCCGGCGCAGCCGTATATGCCGATCGTGACGGCCGGGTGGGATAAGCGGCCGTGGGAAGGACCGGCGGGCCGGAACCAGAAACCCGGGTGGTATTACCCGGACCGCACACCGGAGCAGTTCGCGGACTTCCTGCGCGAAGCCATCGGGTGGATGGACAAACATCCAGACCAGACGATTGAGGAACGACTTGTATTGGTATACGCTTGGAACGAGTTCGGCGAAGGCGGGCATATCGCTCCGACCAAGGGCGACCCGGACGGCATGTACCTCAAAGCGGTGAAGTCCGTGGTCATGCCGACCGTTCAATCCGGCCAACCAGTCGCTCCAGCGGACGCGGACAAGCCGCGCCGCTGAGCGTCACGTTCGGCGGCGGAGCGATGACCGCCTCCCAGCAACTCGCCCGCGGCATTTGTGAAAGGACCCGCCATGTTGCTCATTCGGAAGTTGGCGGCGGTCGTGGCCGCCGCCGGGCTCCTCGGTGTGTGGTCGGCCGCGTTTGCTGCCGACGTTTCGGAACATCTTGAAAAACTGGGCAATCCCCTCGCCAAGCGCTATCCCGACGGGAGCAAATTCCATTACGCTCGACACATCTCCGACCTGCAAGGCTTCGACGGAAAACTCTATGTGGGGCATGGCGACTGGGGGGACAATAGCGGACCAACAGATATTTGGTACTACGACCTGCATAAGAAGGAGTTCGTGAAACAAGGCCAGATCCAGGATGAAGCGGCCGATCACTACCAGATCATCAACGGCAGGCTGTACGTGCCTGGTGCGGACCCTCAAGAAGATTGGAGCCTGGGCAACTTCTATCGCCTGGAAGACGGCACATGGGTCAAGCACCGCACGCTGCCCGGCGCCATCCACTGTTTCGACATTGTCGGCGTCGATAAGACGCTGTTTGCCATCGCTAGCCGTTTGATCGAGCAACCACAGTGCCTGATGGTATCCACCGATGATGGCAAGACCTGGAAGGTCCACGAAATCCCTGCCGATACCAGGCTCCCCCCCGATACCAGGCTTCAACAACAACTTCTAGTCATCGACGGAAACGTCTACGTCCCCGGCGTCGCCAAGAGCGGCGGCGTCAAGGTTCATCGCTTCAATGGCAAAGGATTCGATCCTTGTACCGGGGACATGCTCCCCGGAGTCAAGAAGCCGGTTCGCAATCCGAAGGACGAGAGTTGGTCGATGTTGGCGATGGAGAAGTCAACGAGCTTCAAGGGCAAGGCCGTTTACCTGGGCAGCGTCGTTCAAAGCATCAAGGATGCCGACAAGCCGTGGCGAAGCGAAAAGGCGTCGGAGTTGTTCGTGGCGGCACTTTCCGGTCCGAATGAGTTTCGCGCCGAACGATCCCTGACCGGAGAGAATTTCACAGACATCGCTGTTGCCGATGAACACTGCTACGTGGTCAGCTACCGCTGGAAAAACAAGAACGATCCGAAACAAGGAGCGGTGACGACCGTTTCGGCCAGTGCCGATCTCAAGAATTGGTCGAAGCTGTTTTCGTTCCACTATGAAACCTTTGCCTCCGCGATCGAGATGGTCAACGGTGACTTTTACCTCGGCCTGGGCGGCACCCGCGAGTTTTGCACTCCCTCAATGGGCATGATCCTGAAGGTCGGTAAGGACAAGCTGAAATGATGTCGCGCGGTTGCGCGCCTGCCGGCATGGCGAAGGTTGGGCGTCGTGACAAGAAATGGCCTTCAGGCAGCAGCCGTTCGCGGGCCCGAAACCAAATGGCAAGCAAGATCCCGAGTCGAAACATCGGGAAGAAGGGAGAAGAAGTCTGGGAGTCTCGGAGTCTGGAAGTCCCTGTGATTGGAGGGCGAGGCTCCTGCCGAGCCGTTGTCGGTTGTGCTTGGCGGCGAGTCGGAGAGTCACCGAGTCGAAGAGGGAAATGGCGTCATGAAATGTTGAATGACGAATTCCGAACAAGGAGTATTGCAAGGAGGGGGGCGTGGCGGTCATCGGAAAGGCGTCGTTGGAGAAGGAAATCCTGGAATTCCGGGAGTGGAGCATCCCTCATAATCATTTTTCCAGATATGCGTCCAGGCGCATATCTTGATATTGGGCTAAGGAGCGAACAATCGTGAGGATTGTAAACACGGTAGAAATCAACGCCACACCTGCGGAGGTCTTCTATTGGCTGGAAGAGCCAGACCGAGCGAAGCAGTGGGCGACAAGTGTTACCAGATCTGAATTCATCGAGAAGACACCGAACAAGGTTGGTACTACATTTCGCGAGTATGTCGAAGAAGATGGACGTGGCATTGAGATGCACGGGGTCGTTACTGAATTCGAGACAAACAGGCTGTTTGCCGTTCATTTGGAGAGTGAGTTGCACTCAGCAGATGTGCGTTTTGCACTAGCAGAAGAAGGCACCATGACTAAACTCACACAGAACGTTGAATTGCACTTTAAGAGCGTGCTGAGTGATGCTGTGTGTGACTCTATCAAGAAGACTGTCATGGCCCAGGCCCAAGGGGAGTTTGCCAGGCTAAAGGGGCTATGTGAACAAGATGGCCAGTGACCGCATAATGGCCTAACAAGAGCGTGTACGGGACGCTTTACAGCGCCCGTGACGCTCACCGTTATGGCGCGGCGCCGATCCGGTCCATTTCGGTTTTCGCCGCGGCGAGATCGTTGCCGGACAGGCTGGCCCGGCCCGCGGCGGGGCCGTCCAGCCGCAGGAACGTGCCGGTGCCCGGCGCGGCCCGGCATCCGCGCAGGGACACGCCCCGCGCGTCCGTCAGGTGAATCGCCGGCGCGTCCGCCGGACCCGGCGCCTGTCTGGCCACGAACCCGTGGAGGTCCAGGTCCTCGATCTGCTCGGCGCGGAGCGCGCTCCGCCACGGGCCGCTCACCTTCCCCCACGCCACGCGCACATCGTGAAACTCCAGCCCGCGGACATGGCGGCAGTAGAACCCGTGCGGAATGCCCTTCTTGTTGAAGTAGTCCCAGACCCGGTACGGGTACGGCACCTCGGCGCTGAACTCGTCGTCCGTCTCGCCGCGCACCTCCAGACGGAAATTGCTGATCCGCACATCCTCGATCGGCAGGTGCTTCGCCCCGCCGATGTAGCAGGCGCGTTCCGTCGTGGCGAAACAATCGGAGATGCTGACGTTCCGGATGGCACCAGGCGCCGATGCGTCGTCGCCGATCCAGAGATAGATCGGGATCGTCGTGTCCATCACCAGGTTTGAGAACCGGATGTTTTCGATCGTCGGGCCGTGATGGATGCCGGCCTCGGCGTGCCGGGGGACAAGCATGTTGATCCCGGTCCGGGACCGGGCAATAACCAGATTGCTGAACGTGCAGTTCCGGATCGGGGCATCGCCCTCGTAGCCGACCCGGATCGCGCAACAGGTGGTGGTGAGAACGCAGTTGGTCACGGTGACGTTTTCGCACGCCTTCGCCCGGCCGAGGCGGTCCGCGTCGCTCTTCAGCGCGATGCAGTCGTCGCCGCATTCGATGATGCAGTCGCTGATCGTCACGTTGCTGGAGCAATCCGGGTCGATCCCGTCGGTGTTGGGGCCCCGGAGGTTGTTGAACAGCCGGATCCCGCGAATCCGCACGTCGTCGCAGCCGCAGGGCCAGACGGTGTAGGCCGGAGAATTCCTCAGCGTGACGTCCTCGAGGAGGACGTTCCGGCATTCCAGGAACGACACCATGCGCCAGGG
>JAZDJP010000087.1:0-18829 GCA_043803805.1 Planctomycetota bacterium | reverse complement strand
ATTCATCCGCCACTCCTTTTGAAAAGGGAGGGCGGAAGCCTATGCACAAAATCAAATCGTTCCCACTCATTTCTTGCCTCAACCGGCAACCCCTAAAGTGGTTGCAGAAAAATCAAAAATCAATGACCGGACAGCAGTGATAGCAGGTGGAGAGTTGACGCAGTGCGGCCAGCGCCGAGTGGCGGGAGGTTGGATGCCACGACAGGGAATACAAGTTATCCCGAGCGTCATCGTTCCATCGCGGAGGACCGGCTCTATCCCAATCCATCGAAATGACGGGCGGTTTGATGCCGAAGACCGTCTTGAAGGGAATGGGCAATTCCCCGGAGGGCAGTTGAAGAAGATGGTGCAGGGTCCAGATGTAACGTTCTGATTTGATTCTACGGTCACGGTGCGCTTGTTTGAGCGTGGAGAGCATCTGTTCGAGACGTTTTACCGGAATGTCCACCGCCTCTTGTATCTTGTCGAGAATGGATTCGTCCAGAACAACGATGGGACGGTTGAATCCAGCGCCAGTCTCCTCCCAAAACTTCGGGACCTTGATGTAATCGAGCGGCGCGAAAAGGATGTGGGCATCTTTCGCGTTGTCGCGTTCACGATGATAGCGGCAGGTCTTGCGTTTGTAGTAGATGCAACGGTTGCACACCTCATACATGAACCCGAGGGCGTGAGCCTTCTCGACGATGGGAAAGTTCTCGTGGTCGCAGTTCTCTTCGGAAAGGTCCGGCAACTTGGCGGCGATGTCGGCAGGAAGGGAGCGGCTCTTCAAATACTTGTGAAGTTTGTCCAGTTGTTCCTGAAGAAGGTCGTGCCTTGGAGCAAGGTAGACAGACCTCTCCTTGCGTTGCGAAATTTCCTCAAGCGTTATCTGGGTCTTTCCAATCCCGGAGTGATAGGGGAACAGGTGAAGGCGACCATCCTGTTTGCGTAGAACGGCGCGAATTGACTTCTGGAGTTCGCGGCGGAGTTGCGGAAGGGATAACCAATGAGGCTCTTTAACGGGGATGGTCTCGACGCTCACCTTGAATTTACGATTCCCGCCCACACCATCCCCCGTGAAAATAAAACGGCCCGCGCAACGGGCAAGCGCTGCGCGAGCCACGCCTCGGGGGAGGCGGTACAACACGAATAAGTTCAGGTGCTTCTGCCGTCCCCCCGAGATTCCATCCCGTCTCAACCGCCGCGTGCCCGGCGACTCTCTACACGTCCATTATACGAGGGGATGCGGCTTAAGGGGAAGAATGAATCCGAGGCGTGTAGGCGTTCAAACGACGTTTGAAGGCGGGATGCGTCCCCGTCAACGTTAAAGTGGCGGTCTGACCGCGATTTTACGGAAATCGCCCCTCGTAGCATGGTCCCCGGATTACACAGGCTGACGCGTGGGGTCTTTTTTATCAACGGGTTGCTTCTCGTCGGTATACGGCTCCAACTCAACCATCCTGTCGTTCACGTTCTTGTAAGTCTTCCCGGCTGGAACAACCAACTTGCCTCCGCACCCACTATTGGGGCAATCCCCGACGATAAATCGTGCCTGTGGACCGATATTGAGGTTGCCTTTTATGTTCATGCCGATTTCCGCCTCACCAGAAATCGTGCACTTCTCACACTTAAACGGAACCCTAGTTGCCATTGGAAGCCCCCTTCTTCACGGTAAAGTCCCCCCGAGGCAGCGTAATAACATACACTGTCGGTTGCTCCTTATCGTCACCCTTCTGAATGCCTATGCCTTGGTATAATTTCTGAACCGCTCTCTTCTCTATCTCGGAAAAGCCATCAACTATCCCCCAAATAACCATCGGCAAATGACCAGTCAAGCCGAGCATGGATATCACAAAGAGGAAAACATCCCCCATTGAAAATCCACGACACTCCGGCATTGCATGTTGTGTGCGTGTCAGTAGCACATATAAACAACACCATCCCGCAAATGACCCGACGATGTTGAATATAAACTGATACGACTTCCACCACCATCCTCGGTTGCTTTCAAACAAAACGACTCCACGTATGCCCCAGAACAAGCCTGATGCCAACGCCAGACAAAACCACCAGTCAATCAGAAATGCAACGAGACTTGTCATTCGCTTCCCCCTTCGTGTTCGCCTCGTCGGCAGATTCGGTAATTGGCGAAAATGCCACCTCAAGAATCTCTTCTGCGGGTGGAGCCTTGTCCTCTCTTGTTAAAACGATTTCACCAGAATCAAAACTCTTTACCAGATAGAACTTCCCTGTGCGTTTATCCTTCAGATATTTGCCGACATTCAGCCTTGTGCCTGCGGGCACAATTACGTCCAACCTTGCCTGCCTAGAGTTGTTATCCAACTCTACGATTGCGCTAATGGTCTTTTGGGGCGGCCTTGTCATTTCTTGTTTTCCACACGTTGTGTCGCCTTGAATCGTCTCAAATTCGTTTTGACCAACTTTGCCACAACGCTTCCCAGCGGCGTTGGGAAATATACTGGTTCTCCACCTTCTTCAAACTCGCCGCGCACCTCAATCAACTGCTTGTCCAAGAGACGGGGGATAGACGCCATTCCAAAGAAGTCCACCGTTCCCTTATGTGCTCGCCCATATCCTGTATTGGGTGGCATATCGGCAATGGCTTTTAATGCCATCATTTCTTCTACGCCGAGTGAAGCAATGGCTCGATGGACACGCGCATCATTCATGAAATCTCGCTCTTTCATACGAGCGACCAATTCCTCATGCAACCGTTGACGCGCCTGCTCAACTTTTGTGAAATCCAGCCTCAAGTGTGGTGTGGTACTCACATCGAATAAGAACTTGTCTTCATCATCTCGAATGAGAAGCACCTCCGATGACTGACGGCAAGCGAGCGCGATGCCGACCTCGTACATTACATTTCCGTTCCGATACGGATGCCCGGTCACGGAATCCTTTCCAACGGATGAAACATCGGCAACGACCATCTGCGAATGGGCAATCCCTTCCTCGATGTCAGTAATTATGGAGTCGCCCGTCTTGGAGTTATCTACTCGATACGGTTCGAGCGCTTTCCCATCAACAAGAACAGACTGTATGGCTGGCGCAATAATATCCCGATACCTGGGGAGATAGCGGTCATCAAAACTCATCGCCACGAAGACCTGTGGCTTGAGTTCCATCCGCCAAAACGTCTTCAGGAAAACATTAGGATGCATTCAGCCTCGCGGGACTTGCCCCATCGCTTCCTCAACACCTGCTCCGCCCCTCACCCGCACCCCTGCCCTCGCCCGTGCGGCCTGCCGTCCTTCTCCTCGTCAGCCAAACCGCGACCCCGCAACAGGTCGGCCCCCTCGCTTCCACCACCTACTGTATGTGCAAAGTCCGCGCCTGCCGTCTCCCGTCCTCACCCCTTACGTACTTGCCTTCCCTTCCCGCTTTTCTTCGCCACGTAAAACTCGTAAACAGGATTCCACTCACCTCCCTCAAGCACCTCCTTCTCCACACCCATCAGTTCAATTTCGTATTCGCTCCCCGCCATCCGGATACGTTGCTTCTTCAACTTCCCGAGGTTGAAGCGCATCTTGCGAGTCCGTCCTCCTGGCCTCGTCATCTCCAGCATGACGTCCGGACTCACCAGAACCGTCGCCATCTTGTGCGAACATGGAACATGCAACTGGATGACGATGCCCTCGAAGACATCCAACGCCGTCGGCCTGTCGGACTCCCAATCGGTAATTCTAATCAACTTCCCCATACGCTCCCCGCCCTCACTTCCCCTCTCCTGCGGGAGCGTTGTCACCGTCCGTCCCGCTCGGCCCGCTCGGCCCGCGAGGCGGGAGAGGCGGGGGAGGGGGAGGGGTAGCGGGCGAAGTCGAATCCTCGATTACCAAATTCAAGCAACATTTCACATTGCCATTCCATGCGTTGACATGCTTGTTTCTATCAATATGCTTTTCCCCCAAGCCCCCTTCTCTGAAACACAACTCTGCGCTTGTTATCCTCAATCCATCTTTCATATCGCCTTGAAGTAGATACTTTCCTTGCAACCCATACGATTCCACATGAACATCGCCACGCTTCAAAACAACCAATTCATTCAACATCCCAAATCCCATGACTACAGAATATGAAGCCCCCTGCAACCTCATATCGTTTATGCCACTCCGATTGCCAACAATATCAAGGCACGAATAAAGATACTCGGGCACAAGCATGATGTCTTTATCACCCAAGTTTTCATGTATGATTCTTATCGGTATAACATCTGCATTTCTCGTAATGCGTGCCCCGTTATCAACCTCCATTCTTACGGATAATCCATTATCGTTACTTCTTTCCGTTCCGTTATGTTTCTCGATAGTTCTATTCGTGCATGAGACCAGTAATTGCATGCACAAAACAGCCAACACACACAAATAGCGAACCTGGGCAATGCGTTTCACTTTTTCTCCTCGCCCTTATTTTCTTCGAGTTCATCAATCTCATACGCGAACTTGATATTCGATATCTTGCAATCCTTCTCTATTTTCTTTATATCGTCCGCCCACGAAGTGTCTTTTTTCATCACCTCGCGTATCTTGTTGAGTATCTCGTCTCGCGTGCAACACGTAACCTTTCCTTCACTCCATGTCGGACGAACAGCCATGCTATGCAATCCTTCAGATGAACGCACCGTACTCTTTTTAAATACCTTTTTGGCTGCGTCTCCTATTTCTTTTGAAGAACAAGAACGGAGTTCAACGTTCTTGTCCTTGAGTTTCTTTTCTGCCTTGCTTACCTTATCCTTTTCCTCTTGTGTTACGGGTTCAAAATCGCCACGCTTAATAATGGCTGGCTCTTTCCCTTTAATCCAAGTGCTTTGACCATGGCCTATGATACGCAAATTATCATCATCCAACTCATCAACCATATCAAAAAATCCCTTGTCAAAAGCCTTCACCTTCCCCTTGTTCTCCCCCGTAAAAACTCCATTCTCATTAAAATTATCCGGGTATTCCAATTTCAACGCAACTGCATGTATAATCTCTTCTTTCTCCTCATTTGTTTCGGCATAGTACGTGTTTAGACCATAGAGGTCTACATCACCCGGCACAAAATACCCACCATACAAATTCATCCCGTCGAGATATTCAATATCCTGACTGATAAATCTTCCCTGCGCCGGGTTGTAGTACCGCATGTCAAAATGTTGTAACGGCCCCTCCCTATCCTCCGTCTGCCCCGTATGCCCGCGCTCCTGGTCCACGGTCGGCGTATTTCGGGAATTATACGAGGCATCGAAGATTGCCTGCTTGCCGTAGGCCGTGTAGTTGTAGCGCTCGGTCACGTTGCCTGATGTGTCGGTGAATCCGAACACCGAGAACCTCGGGTCATGGAGATAATAATTTATGGTCCCGCCCGCCTGCTTCACCAGAATCACTTCATCAATATATTGTAGACCATTCACGTACTCGCGGGCGAGGGTGTCGCTGCCGTCGCGGTCTTCGATGATGACGTTGCCGTCGAAGTAGAACTTGGTTTCCTTGTCGAGCGTTCCATCGCTGTTCGTGTCAACGTTCTTCACCACACGGCGGTTGTCTGCGGTATAGAAGTATTCCGCCCTCAACGTGGAGCCATTCCTCATCGCCTTCTGACGATTCAAGGCGTCCCACTCGAAGGCAAACGTGCCATCCGAGGTCTGGCTTCCATTCGCGTCATGGGTCAACGACGTTGAATCCCGCGCCGTGAGTTCATTCGCAATGCTGTGCGTGCGATATTCCGTCGTCCCCTCTTCTACGAAACTCGTCCAGTTGGCGACTTTGTCAAGGTTGAATGTCTGGTCAAACGGGTCCTGCGCGGTGGGATTTCTTACGTAACTCGTCAGGCGGAGGGCGGTGTCATACCCAAATTCCTCGTCCTCCGTGCCATTCGTTCGGTGCAGATGCGTCGTCGTCAGGCGGTTGCCTGCGAGGTCGTACGTGTTGGCGAAGCCGACCTGACTCGTCGAGTTCTTCAGCCAATTATAATTCGTCGAGCGGCCAACAGAATCGTAGGCCACGTTCAGGGTGACACCTGTTCCAGAATGTAGCGTCTTCGTAGCGAGTAGCGGCCGCTTGTCATTACCACTATCGTAGAGATACGCATAGTCGGCCACCGTGGCAAGGCCGCTTCCCACATCTGTTTTAATCTCGTGCGGCTGGTGGAGCGTGGTCCACGTGTAATCCACCTCTCTTCCTGACGGTTGGGTCCGCGTTTGGATTTGCCCAAAGGCGTCGTAGGTTTTCGTGGTGTAGCGCGTCGTGCCGCTGCTTCCGATTTGCAAACCTTCCTCCGTCATCCGGCTCAACAAGTCATACTCAAACGTGGCCGTAACGTCCTTGTTCCCCGAGTTATCATCCGTGTTCTCCGTCATCCTGCGGAGCGAATCGTAACTGAAAGTCTGCGTGCCTTCGTTCGAGCCGCCATCGTCGTAAACTTTTGAGGTGAGGAGGTCGCGGGAGTTGTACTCAAACGTCGTGACCTGGCCCTTCTGGTCCGTCTTTGTCGTTAATTTTCCGTCGAGGTCATACGAAAATGAGACGGTGCCGGAATCGGGATAGGTCTCCTGGACAACATGATTCTCGTCGTCGTAGGCATAATCCGTATTCTGGTTTTGCGCGCCGTTCACCGCTTGCAGTCGCGTCAGGCGATGCAGGGCGTCGTAGGTTCGATTGGTGACGATCGCCAGCCCCGCCGAATCCTCCGTCATCTGCGTCTGGCGGTAGACGTCGTCATACGTGTACGTCGTGGTAAACCACGTCGGCGCGGATGTGACTTTGACCGACTTCGTGAGGACATTCGCCAGATTATCGTAGGCAAACGTGGTCACGCCGCCATCCGGGCGGGATTCCTGCGTGGTCCGCGACAATTGGTCATACAGGAACGTTGTCTGGTTTCCGCCCGCATCCGTTCTCGACGTGACACGCCCAAGCGAATCGTAGGCCATGTTCTCGGTGACGTTCTTGCCGCCGGAATCGCGGGTGACGCCGGTGAGGCGGTAGGCCGTGTCATATTGATACGCCGTCGTTACGCTGGCGGCATCCACCTCGGTTGCGCGATGACCCAGGAGATCGTAGGTGTAGGTCGTGGTTCGGTTGATGTGAGAAGTTCCCACGTCTTCGACAACCTGAGTCAGGAATGACTTCTGGCAGTACGTCCACTGCGTGATTGTGCCCGCGGCATCGGTCATCTCCGTGCAACCAGCATTGCAAGGGTAACGAGTGAAGCAACCCCCTCCCCGCATACCCGGTGAAAACTGGCGGCAACTACCAATTGCGGGGAGGGCCGGGGTGGGGTCCCGCTTTCCACTCTCTTTTTTTAGTTGTGTCGTCGTGCACCTCCACACCACCACAAGGACCGGACGGGCGAAAAGGGCGGGCGTCGAGGACGCGCCGGAGGCACGGAGGCCGGGAGGCGCGGACTCGTCGAGCGACGAGACGACAGGATGTCGTCGAGGAGCGTCCCGACCGTCCGCCCGGACGGGCCGGCCCCCATCCATCACCCCAGCATCCGTCTCCCACGGTTTGATGACGTTGGCGGTTGCCGTTCCGAACAGTCCCACGACCATCGCAAACACCAAAACCGTTACCCAAGCGACGCCGGGGTGCGCCGTAGTGGACCTTGGCGATTCGCCGACGCCTGGAGGGCCAAAGGCGAATCGGCTAGAGTCCGCCACGGACAGGAGGTCCGGGGCGGACGTTCCGCGGAGGCGTACCCCGGCGGCGGAAACTCGTTCGTACCCGATCATTCTTTCATCCCTCGCCAAACCACCGAATCTGAAAACTGTCACGGCGAGACCTGACCCCGTTCCCCCTGACCCCGTTCCCCATAGTAAATGTCGAACCACGAACCGTGAGCGAGGCGCTTGGATCATCCTTTGATAGGCTCAGGATGAGTGGATCTATTCATTCGTGAATTGCTCCATCGGCCGCCCAGGTCGAATTTTTCCATCAAAGCGGGCGTCATGTCGCGGACGCCCCTTTCCGGCGGACGCGTTCGCGGCGGGAGGCCTGAATGCGGACGGGAAGACCCATGATCCGGAGAAACCCGGTCGCGTCATCCTGGTTGTAGGAACCGCCGGCCTCCATGGTGGCGATGGATTCGTCATAAAGGGAAACGGGCGACTTGCGGCCCGTCGCCCGCGCCGTCCCCTTGTAGAGTTCGATCCGCACCGTGCCGGTCACGTGCTCCTGGGCCTTCTCGAGGAAGGCGTCGAGGCACTCCTTCGCCGCCGAGAACCAGAACCCGTCGTAGACCAGCTGGGCGTAGGTCGGCATGAGCGTGTCCCGGAGGTGCATGACGCGCCGGTCGAGGGTGATCCCCTCGAGGTCCCGATGGGCCTCATAGAGGACGGTCACCCCCGGAGCCTCGTACACGCCGCGGCTCTTCATCCCGACGAACCGGTTCTCCACCATGTCGGTAACGCCGACACCGGCGCGTCCGGCGATGCGGTTCAATTCCCGGAGAAGCGCCACGGGATTCTTCCGGACGCCGCCCAGGGAGACGGGAATGCCCCGCTCGAAACCGATTTCGACCGTCTGCACCGTGTCGGGGGCCTTCGCCGGCGGCGTCACCATCTGGAACATCTCGTCGCGGGGCCGCCGCCACGGGTCCTCGAGTTCCCCCGCCTCGTGGCTCCGATGCTGGAGATTGGGATCCGTGGACCAGAGCTTGTCCGCCGTCGCCTGCACCGGGATGCCGTGCTTTTTCGCGTAGGCGATGGCCTCGCGCCGTCCGGGAATGAGTTTCCGGAATTCGGCGTCCCGCCAGGGGGCGATGATTTTCGCCCCCGGGATGAGGGCGTAGGCGGCCAGTTCGAACCGGCACTGGTCGTTGCCCTTGCCCGTGGCGCCGTGGGCGATCGTCGTGGTTCCCCCGGCCTTCGCGACATCGGCGACGGCCTGGATCATGAAGGGCCGCGCGATGGATGTCCCGAGGAGATAACGTCCTTCATACTTCGCCTGCCATCGGAGGCATTGGAAGACGCCGTTTCGGACGAAATCCTCCGCGATGTCGCAAACGATGAATCGGGACGCGCCCGAGGCAAGGGCCTTCTTCTCGAAATCGAGACTTTCCTCCTGCCCCACGTCCACCATTACGCAGACCACCTCGTAACCCTTCCGCGCCAGCCAGTGGACGATGACGCTCGTGTCGAGCCCCCCCGAGTAGAGGAGAATGCACGTCTCCCGTTTCGCCGGGACGCCCTTCCGTTTCAATCCCGCCATGCGTGTCCTCCCGCAAATCGGCGGAGCCGAAACCAAACAGGGCCGATTTGCCTTGTCAAAGATTCTTCCGGCGAAAATCTTGTGCTTTTTGCACGAGATTTGAGACGGAAGAATCTACAGGATGTCACTTCCCGCCCTGCAATCCCGGAGGGACCGCCATCCCCCCGCCACCGAACCCCGCCCCCGCCATGCCGGCGGCGATAACGGGCACGATCAGCGCCTTGATCGGCTGAAGGGGCAGGAAGACCCCGAGCCGGATCCCCGAACCCTCCGGCACCGCGTAGCCGGTCATGGGCGCCTCGTCCCGGACAAGCGCATCCCAATCCAGGCCCGCCAGAAACGGCGGAAGGGTCTCCGCCTGGGTCTTCGCGGCCAGGCGCATCGTATTGAGGAAAAAGACCTGGGACACGTACGCCGCCCCGGCGGGAACCCGTGCCGCGGCCTTCTTGTAGGAATCGAGGGCGGTGAATCCCTCCTGCCCGGCGAGGATCCGGTCCAGGGTCTCATTCATGACGGCCTCGCATCCGACGCCCCATGCCGTCACGGCCGTTCCCTTCACGAGCGCCAGTTCATACTTCGATTCCTTCCCGTAGTTCTGCTCGACGAATTGGCGGACCGCGCGGTCGGCGGCCGGGAGAACAACGATATCAATGGCATCCACGGCCACGCCCTTGTATTCCCGCGCCTTCCCCTTCCAGCGGTATTCCACGCCGATCCCGCCGAACACCCTGCCCGCCAACCCGGTCCGGAGTTGATCGAAGGCCGTTTTGGTGGCGGCCTCATAGGCATTCCCGTCTTTGGCGCCGCAGAGAACGAGGGACACCGGGCGGTTGCCCCGGACCACCAGCGCCTGAACCACATCGCCGTCCATTGTCCTGACCAGTTCGAGAATTTTCAGCGCCGCGGCGCGATTCGGAGAGACAACCGGCACCCTCGCCAGCACACGGTCCAGCACCCGTTTCCCGAGCGCGTAAACGCTGGCCGGATCGAACACGCCGCCGGCGTAATGGACCACGCCGTCCGCGGGCAGGAAGCGCGCCCGGTCCGCCGCCCCGCCCTTCTGGGCGGCCAGGAACGTCGCCAGCGCGCTGCCGGGGACCGTCCCGGCGCGGTTCTCCACGAGAATCCCGTCCGGCTGGATCGTCACCGCCACATCCACGCGCGTCACCTGGCACAGGGCCGCCCGAAGCGCCTCATACGCCCCCTGCACCGCCTTGTCCACCACCGCGGGGGAAAGCAGGGCCCCCTCGCCGCGGATGTTCATCAGGCCCCCCTTCGCCTTCTCGCGAAGGATCGCCCCCTGCCGGCGGAACTTGCTCCGGAAAAGGATCCGCAATTTGGCGGCGTCCCCCGACACGCAAAAATCCCCGGCCGCCCCCTTCACCTCGAACCGGGTGAGATTCTTCACGCGGGCCGCCACGGCCGCGACGGCATCCTTGTTGTCACCCACCACGGCCACGGCCTTTCCGATTTCGATGAATCCGCCGGAAAAACCGGCGTTCGCCTGACGGAAATTGTCCGCGCTGGTCAGGGAAAAAAGCCCCACCACCGGGCGGTCCCCTGCCTTGCCGGCCAGAAAGATCACCGCGGCCGGCTTCGCCTTGTCCACTCCCTCCAGACTCAAACCCGATTGCGCCAACCCCTTCCGGATCCCCGCGGACACCATGACGCCCATTCCGGGGAAGATCTGATTGACCAACCCGTCCAGTTTCCCCCGGAGGACCTGATAGTTCGGAACGTAAACCCACCCGACGGTGTCATCCGTTTCGAACACCTCCGCCGCCGGGAGAAACCCCGGAACGGCCAGAACCGCCATCATCACCACCGCGAGAACGGAATACCGACGCATAGATCCTCCTTGTTAAAGCCCCTGTCGTTTCAAACAATCATACAGGTAGAGATTCACACGCTCCCGCAGGTCGTCAATCGCGCCGTTTCCGGGCGAGACGGTCTTCGCCTTCGTCAGATGCTCCCCCGCCCGGCGGAACGCGGCGGTCGCCGCGCGCAATTCCCGTTCCCGGACGGCCGGGGCCTCGGACGCCCCGGTGTTCCGGAAACACCCCAGCCCCTCCCGGAACGCATCCTTCCCGAGGACCAATTCCACCTCCCCGTTCACCGCCGGCGCGGATTCCTTCGCCGGGGAAGGTTCCGCCGCCGGAGCCGCCGCGGGCGGTTTTTCCGGCTTCGGCGCGGGCGTCGGCGTCACGGGACCGGGCGCCGGAGACTCTCCCGAGGGCGTCTCCTTCCCACCAACTTCCTTCGCCTCGGCCAGAAGTTTCTCCGTCGGGACGGCCCGACCGATCTTCCGGAGGAGTTCCGCGGACTCCCGCCCGACCGTCCGCGCCGCATCCCCCAGACCGCGGACATCCTTCCGCAGTTGCGCCCCCATCGCCGCCCGGTCGGCGGAATCCGTCGGCCGCGGCAGGCGTTTTTTCACCAGATAAAAATAAGCGCCCTGATAAAGCGCGTAACCGACCCCCAGAGCCAGAAGACACGCCAGAAGCCCCATCAGAAAGGATGACTTCCCCCGCTTCGCCCCTTTGGCGGAAGGCGATTCCCTCTCCCGGTCCTTTCCGTGATCCCGATCCCTGGCCAATCCGTCCCCCTCAAACACCACGAACAATCCGAAAGAAATTTTCGCGTTTTCGTGGTATGATGCCTTCGCTTCGCGCTTTCGCGTCGGTGGTTATAATAGGCCCGCCATGTCACGCATTCAAGTGCTTTCCCGCGCCCTGGCCGAGAAGATCGCCGCCGGGGAGGTCATCGAACGGCCGGCCTCGATCGTCAAGGAACTCGTCGAGAACGCCATTGACGCGAAGGCCTCGCGCGTCGAAATCACCATCGAGGACGGGGGACGGCGGCTCATCCGCGTGACCGACGACGGCGAGGGTATGGACGCCGAAGACCTCGCGCTCGCCTTCCGAAGCCATGCCACGAGCAAAATCCGCGAGGAGGACGACCTGTACGCCATCGCCACGCTGGGGTTCCGCGGCGAGGCCCTTCCCTCCATCGCCCGTGTCGCCGAGGTGACGGCCGTCTCGCGGCCGCGCGGGGCGCGGGAGGGGCATCGCGTGGACCTCCGGGACGGGGAGGCCGGCCCGGCGTCGCCCGCCGGCGCCCCCGAGGGGACCTCCATCGAAGTGAGGAACCTCTTCGGCATCGTCCCGGCCCGGCGGAAATTCCTGAAATCGGCCCCCACCGAGGCCGGACACGTCGCCGAGACGGTGGCCCGCCTGGCCCTGGCCCACCCGGAAATCCATTTCACGCTTCGCCACAACCGCACGGAGGTGTACCGCCTGCCGCCCGCGGCCGATCCCCGGGACCGCATCGCCGGCGTTCTGGGGAAGGAGGCGGCCGGGGACCTCCTCGAATGCCCGCTCGGCGCGCTGGGCACCGCCTATGTTTCCGCCCCGGGACGCGATCGGCCCGGCGCGCGCCTCCAATACCTCTTCCTCAACCGCCGCCCCATCCGGGACCGGATGCTGGCCCATGCCGTCACGGGCGCCTACGAGCGTTTCCTGCTCGGCGGCCGCCACCCGGCCCACGTCATTTTTCTGAAAATGGACCCGCGGGAGGTGGACGTGAACGTGCACCCTGCGAAATCCGAGGTCCGGTTCCGCGACGCCCGGCAGGTCCACGACGCGGTGCTCGGGGGAATCCGGAACCGGCTTCTGGCGACATCGCCCGGGGCGCCGGCGCCGCATTCCACACCGGCCACGGCCGACCGGATTCTCGGGGCCGTCGCCGACTACGCCGCCTCCGCCCGGGCCGATACGCCGCTCTTCCGGGACCGCGCGGGAATCCCGTTCCGCCCGGGATCCGCCCCGTCCCGCGGCGAAATTCCCGCGGCCCCCGTCCCCGACCTTCTCCCGCGTCTGGGCCGGCACGTCCAGCTCCTGGCGACCTACATTCTCGAGGAGACGGAGGAGGGCCTCATCCTGGCCGACCAGCACGCCCTCCACGAAAGCATCCTCTACGAGGAAATCGAGGCGAAACTCGCGGCGGAGAAACTCGAGATCCAGCCGCTCCTCGTCCCCGAAACCATCCCCCTCACCGGGGACGCGTTCGGCACGATCGAGGATCACCGCGCCATGCTGGCCGCTCTGGGATTCACGACGGAGCCCTTCGGCGGCACCACGGTGCTTCTCCGGACCATCCCCGCCGTGCTCAAGACCGCCGGGGCCGCGGATGTCCTGCGGGATCTCCTGGACGCGCTCGAAAAGGGCCATGGCGGGAAAACGGCGAACCCCCTCGCCGACGCCATCGCGCGCCTGGCCTGCCGGGCGGCGGTGAAGGCGGGCGACGTCCTTTCCCCCGGCATGATGGAAACGCTTCTCGCGCGCCGCGCCTCCGTCCGCCAGCCCCACACCTGCGCCCACGGGCGGCCGACCCACGTCGTGTTCACAAAGGCGGAGATCGAGCGGAGGTTTGGCAGGAAATAACGACCGTCATGAGGTCATGACGCGAATCAGAAGCGTGGATCGTGAGTCGTGGTTCGTGGGTCGCAGAAACACCTTCAGAAATACCGCGAAAAATCGGGATTCGGGAACCGGGAACCGCCAGATTGAAACTGGAAACCGGAAACCCCCTCATGACGGGATCGTTATTTCAGTCGAAAGTAATGCGTGCTCGGCGACCGGCTCGGGCGGATTTTCTCGACGAATCCCTCCTCGCACAACGCCCGGAGGTAAGTCGTCACCGTCGGAGCGGAGATGCCCATCGCCGCCACGATTTCCGCGCGCGTGAGCGTCGTGTGATCGCGGAAAAGCGTCCGCAGACGTTCCCGCCGGCGAAGGAACGAATTCCCCTCCCGGAAACCGCCTCTCCCGGTCCGCGTTTCCACCGGGGACGCCGGAGACGCCGTTTTCACCATCCCCGGGGATTCCGCCCGCCCCGCCCGCGTGAAATCCCCGATGTCGTAGGCCGGCTTGTCCGAATTGAGCAGGCGCATCCGTTCCATCTCGTTCCGGAGCTCCCGCACGTTTCCCGGCCAGGGATGATTCTCCAACGCCTCCCGGAGCGCGGCCGACAGGGCCGGCCGGCGGTTGTCGGCGCGTCCATCCCGCAGAAAATGATCCGCCAGCGGCAGGATGTCCTCCTTCCGCTCCCGAAGGGGCGGAATGCCGATTTCAAGACGCCGGAGACGGAACAACAGATCCTTCCGGAAGGCCCCCCGCTCCGCGAGACCCGCCAGGTCCGCGTTCGTGGCCGCGACGATGCGGCATTGAATCATTTTCGCCGTCGCGCTCCCCACCGGACGGATCTCCCCGGCCTCGAGGACCCGGAGAAGCGCCACCTGAAGGCGCGCGGGCATCTCGGCGATCTCGTCGAGGAACACCGTCCCCTTCCCCGCCGCCTCGAAAACCCCGTGGTGGGCCCGCACCGCGCCAGTGAAGGCGCCCTTCTCGTGGCCGAACAACTCTGATTCCAGGAGCGACTCCGTGATGGCCCCGCAGTTCACGGCGAGGAACAGCTCCTTTGCCCGCAGGGATTCTTCATGGAGGGCCCGCGCGACGATTTCCTTGCCGGTCCCGGTTTCTCCCGTGACAATCACCGGTTGGTCGAGCGGGCCGAAGCGCCGGATGGCGTTGCGGACGGCATCGAGGGCAACGCTTCCTCCCACGAGGCGCGCCGCGCCGAAGGCCGTCGCCCGCGCCCCGGCCGGTTCGACCGGCTTGAGACTCTCCCCGACGACCGCGGTCCCCGCCCCGCCCGTCCCCGGAAGACGCATGACATCGGCCGGGGACAGTTCGCACGCCAGTCGCAATTCGAAATCCAGCCGCGCCCCGGCCCGGTAACGGCCGCACGCCTCCCGAACCGCGTCAAAATGCCTTCCGGCGGCGGACTCGTCCCCTTCCAAATGATGGATCCGCGCAACAAACAAATCATCCAAATAGTGACGGTTCCCCCGTTCATGACGCATCTCCAGAATCCTCCGGGCCGCCCCCGCGTTCCCATTGGCCAGTTCGCAGCGGAGCAGGCTGAAGGAATCCACCCCCAACCCCGCCAGGGACCGTTCGGGAAATTCCGCCGCCGTCCGCCGCTCGGCCTCGAGGGCCTCCCGCGGGAATCCCCGGAACAAAAGATCGATTGTCCACGCCCATGCCTCCGGACGCGTTTCGTTCTCCCGTATCCCCCGCGCGGCGCGCCAGGCCGCGGGGGTCCACCGGTCACGCAGATATTCCAACAGCGTGTCATACGGGCGCTTCCGGACGCCGAAGAAGCGATCGACAATCGGATCCCTGCGGATGTCGGAACGAAAGGCCGCGGCCTCCCCGATCCGACCGGTCTCCACGCACTGGACGAAGCGGGAGACCGCCACCCGGGCGATGTCGCGCAGATTCCCCGGCCGGACGATCCGGTCCACGTCCGCATCCACTTCCGTCTCCCGGCCCATCTGGGCCAGAAACAGGGCCAGGCTGAAATAATAACCCCGGTATCCCTCCGGATTGTTCCGCAGGGAATCCAGGATCTCGTGAAAAATCGCCTCCCGGCGCCGCTTGTCCCCGCGGGCGCTCGCCAGAAGCCCCTCCCCCTGTTGAAACGTGGCGGCAATTTCCGGATGAATTTCGCGACCGAGAAACGCCCGCCCCCGGTTCAGGATGGCGGCCATCTCATCCCAACGCCCGGCGGTGTGGGCGCCATCCGCCCACGCGCCGATGAACAACACCGTCAAATTGGGATCGCCAATCTCCTCCAACCGGATCGCTTCCGCGTGATTACGCGCGTCGGCATAATCCCCTTTCCCGATTACGAAAAGCCGGATTTTCCGAATCGCCGCCACCACCGGCTCAAGAGGCCCCGTCAATGCTTCCAGTTTCTCCTGCCAATCGTCGTCGTGGCGGATATACGATTCAACGAGAGGATGCATAATTCGAGACCCCTGAAAGCATCAATCATAATTAAATATACCCATAATACTAGTTAAATATACGACGACATTCAGATCGTCCACTTTCGGACAATAATCAAAACCAATTCATAATGCTTTTATTGGCAACAAGATACGTCTACACGATGAAATATGTTTCTGTGGCATTCCTTTTGCGCTGTACCAATAAGAGATGCCGATGACGAACATGACTCTACGAAACCATCTGACGGCCGACCCTGCCGGAATCGCGCCATGAACACCCGGCTCACCCATATTCTGAAAGCGGTCGCGGAATCTTCCCGTTCGAGCGGCCCGGATTCCGGACGGATCGCGTTCGGAAACGGCCGGTTCGCCATCCGGGTGGCCGGGGATCTGGAGAGCCGGAAGAAGGCCTACCGGCTGGTGTATCAGTTGTACCGGGAGAAGGGATACGCCCGGCACGATCTGTCGGGGATGTGGGTTTCCATCCATGACGCCGCGCCCGAAACGGCCACCCTCCTTGTCGAACGGCTCTCTGACGGGGCCGCGGTGGGCGCGATCACCGTGGTCTTCGATTCGCCGCTCGGGCTTCCCGCGGATAATGCGTATGCCGGGGAATTGAATCCGTTGCGGGCCGCCGGAAGGCGCCTGGCGGAAGTTGTTTCCCTGGGTGTCACGGAGGGTGTGGATGCCGGGCGGGAGATCCTCGTGAAGTTGTTCGATTACGCCCATCTCCTGTCCCGGGAAATCCGGGGGGCGACGGATTTCGTGATCACGGTGAATCCCCGGCATGTGCGGTTTTACGAAAAGACGTTGCTGTGCGAAAAGGCCGGCCCGGAGCGCGCCTACGGGAAGGTGGGCGGGGCGCCGGCGGTGCTGTTACGGCTGGCCCTTTCGACTTCGGACTGGGCACGCGCGGGCGGGAAATCTTCGGAAGGAACCGTCTCCCCGAAACCGCGGACACTCTACCCCCTGGCCCATCCGGAATCGGAGGAGCCCGCCATCCTCGCGTCCCTCCGCCGGGATATCCGCCCGCTTCACACGGAGGAATTTATCCGGTTATTCCTGGAGGAGACGGACGTCTGGACGAAGGCCGATCCCGGCCAGAGGGCGCATCTCCGGGCCCGGTACGCCGGGTGGCGGCGAACGGAAACGGACGCACGGACGCCGGAGGGGATTCCCCCGGTTACGACAAGGGAAATCAGGTGACTATGCCCACGGCAACCCTCCTGTCCTGCGTTCTGGCGGCCCCCGCGCTGATTCTCCTGGTTGCGTGGATCGCCCTGCGACACCTCTGGCGGGAAGTCTGCATCCATATCCTTCCCCATCCGGAGATGGATCCGGGGATGCCCGCCGCGACGCCCGTCCGCCGCGCCCCGGCGAATCGTCCCACCATCAGGCATAGTCGTCGCATGACACGCCACGGATTCCGCACCCCCGCCGCGGAACTCCCCTGGAAACTCAACTAAATTCGGACAGTTTCGGGTTGACCCCACGCGGCACACAAGGTACAATGAAGTTACGTAAATAAATAACTTCCTTCAGGAAAAGGAGGCGCCATGTCGCGCTTGAAAACGTTCGGACTCATCCTCATCCCCGGTGCGGCTCTTCTCCTCTCCGGTTGCACAAGCGCGAAATCCGAGACCCCGGCCGCAACGCCTCAAAAAACACACGCCGCCGAGCCCGCGAAGACCGCGCCGGTCACATCGAAAACGCTTACCGCCGAGCCCGCCGCACGTGGAAGCGCCAAGGTCGTGACGGCCGCCCGGGGCCCGATCATCGACGGCACGTTCGCCGATCCGGCCTGGAACAGGGCCGTCGTCCTGGAACTCGGAACGGCCACGGACAAAACTCCCGGCAATTGCAAAACAACGGCCCGCCTGCTCTTTGACAACACCCACGTGTACATCGGAATTGATTGCGCGGAACCCGAAACCGACAAACTCAAGATGGAAGAGAAAAATCGCGACGGCGACGTCTTCGAAGACGATGACGTGGAAATCTTCCTCTCGCCCGACCCCGCCGCGGGGTACAAGCAGTTCGTGGTCAACGCGCTCGGCACCGTGATGGACCGGTCGGTCACGCCAGATCTTACCGGGGATGTGTCCTGGAACGCCGGCGTCCAGGTCAAGACCTCCATCGAGAAAGGCAAGCGCTGGATCGCGACGCTCGCCATTCCCCTCGCGGACCTGGGCGCGAAGCCGGGCGAAAACCTCACGTGGCGCGCAAACTTCGCCCGTACCCGTCAGGTCTCCGCGGAGGACTACTCATGGTCCATTCTGCCCGACGCCCACTTCAACAACCCCGACAAGTTTGGAACGCTGACGGGGATTGTGATCCGGTGAAGACGTAGGAATATCAAAAACCCGCATTCAACTACTAAGTGCAACACGAGAAGGGTGTGAAGCCTCCGCCGGGGTTAAGAAACCGAGGCATTTCCTCGGCCGGTGATTGAGCCACCGCTCGACCGATCTAATTCGGCTGGTTGGAATGGTAGCAAAGTTAGTCTTCTTAGGGAAGAAACGTCTGACCAAACCGATCGTGTTCTCGACCGTGCCCCGTTCCCAGCTGTGGAAAGGCTCGCAGAAATAGGAGCGGGTTCCCAGGATTCGATTGGTACGCACGTGCTCGGTGTTTTCCGATCCATTATCACTGCTGTCCGGTCATTACTCGAATAACACCAACTGGTTAGCGGAGTCGCCGTTCACGATCTTGGAAACAGTATCCGCAAATGCTTGCAAGATCGGGGTTTTCAGAAATACCGAGACACTGACGACCTGCAAAATTG
>JAZDJP010000086.1:0-74615 GCA_043803805.1 Planctomycetota bacterium | reverse complement strand
CGGAGATGGTGATGCCGGGGGACAACGTGAGGCTGGAAGTGGAGTTGCAGACCCCGATCGCCATGGAAGAGCAGTTGCGGTTCGCCATCCGCGAGGGCGGCCGGACCGTCGGCGCCGGGGTGGTCACCAAGATCATCAAGTAAAGTGGTTATTCACTGTTAGACATGGAGTTGTGGAATGGCGCAGCAGAAGATACGGATTCGGATGGAGTGCTACGATCACAAGAGTATCGACAAGGCGGCTCTTGAGATCGTGGAAACGGCCGAGCGCACGGGGGCGCGGGTGTTCGGTCCCGTTCCGCTTCCCACGCGGATCGAGCGGTACACGGTTTTGCGGTCGCCTCATGTGGACAAGAAGTCCCGGGAACAGTTCGAAATCCGGACGCACAAGCGGTTGATCGAGATATCGGAGCCGACGAGCAAGACCGCTGGCGCGCTGGGAAAGATGAATATGCCGGCCGGCGTGAACATCCGGATCAAAATGAAGGCATGATATGATCGAAGTTCAGGTATTTGACCAGGATGGGCAGGAGGTCGAGAAGTTCTCCTTCGATGAGGCCTCCCTCGGCGGCAAGGTGCGCAAGCAGCTTCTGCACGATGTCATCGTTATGTACGAGGCGGCCCGCCGCGTCGGCACGTCCAAAGTCAAGGACAAGGGCGAGCGTGCCGGGAGCGGCAAGAAGCCGTGGCGGCAGAAGGGCACGGGGAACGCCCGGGCCGGTATGCGTCGGTCGCCCCTTTGGCGGAAGGGCGGTCGGACGTTCGGTCCCAAGCCGAGGGAATATCGATATTCCATTCCGAAGAAAATTCGCCGCCAGGCCCTTCAATCGGCTGTCCTTTCAAAGTTTCTGGATCGTGAGGCGGTGGTGGTCCGGGACATCGTCATCCCGGAGCCGAAGACGAGGCACGTGGCCCGGATTCTCAGAAACCTCAAGATTGACCGGAGCTGTCTGGTGGGGGTTGAAAAGGCGGAGCCTCTCATCTATCGGGCTGCGCGGAATATCCCGCGTTTGTCGGTGCGGCCTGTGGCGGATTTCAATGCCTACGAGGTTCTCCAGAAGCGGCGCCTGCTTCTCACGAAGGCGGCGCTGGAGCGGATTATCCGGGGCGTGGATGCGGCGGGAGCCCCTGCGGCCTGACGGGAGAGGGAGCGATGGAGTGGGACCCTTATCGGATTGTGAAGCGGCCTCTCGTGACGGAGCGGGGCATGGACATGGTTCATGCGCACCGCGCCTATCCGTTTCAGGTTGAACTTCGCTCCAACAAGGCGGAGATCAAGCGGGCGGTGGAGGTCATATTCAAGGTGAAGGTGAAAAAGGTCCGGACGATGGTGGTGGCCGGAAAACCCCGGCGCTTGAAGGCTCGCAGCGGGTACACCTCCACGTGGAAGAAGGCCATCGTGACCCTTGCCGAGGGGAATTCGATCGAACTGATGTAACGGAAATTCTCATGCCCATCAAAACCTACAAACCCTACACGAAGAGTCGTCGCTTCATGACAGGCGTGGACCGGTCCGATCTCACCCGGACGTCTCCGGAGAAGAGCCTGCTCAAGCCTCTTCGCAAGAAGGGCGGAAGAAATTTCCGCGGCATCGTGACGGCCCGTCACCGTGGCGGCGGTTCCAAGCGGATGTACCGGGTCATTGATTTCAAACGGGACAAGATCGGCATTCCCGGCAAAGTGGTTGGGATCGAATATGACCCGAACCGCTCCGCCCGGATCGCCCTTGTGTATTATCCGGATGGCGAGAAACGATATATTCTGGCGCCGAACGATCTCAAAGTGGGGCACTCGGTGATATCCGGCGAGGCCGTGGAAATCCGTGCGGGGAATTGCATGGCGCTCCGCGGCATCCCAACGGGTTTTCTCGTCCACAACGTGGAGATGGTGCCGGGGCGGGGGGGGCAGCTGGCCCGCTCGGCCGGGTGCGCGGTAACGCTCATGGCGAAGGAGGGCGATTACGCCAACCTTCAGCTTTCGTCCGGCGAGGTGCGCAGGGTTCATCTTAACTGCCGTGCGACCATCGGCCAGGTGGGGAATCTCGATCATTTCAATGTAACCATCGGGAAGGCCGGAAGGAATCGTTGGAAGGGGTGGCGTCCTTACGTTCGCGGCACCGCCCAGAGCGCCTATGCCCATCCGATGGGCGGTGGCGAGGGTCGGGCCCACGGTGGACGTCCGTCCTGCGGCCCCACCGGTGTCCTCTCCAAGGGCGGCAGGACCCGGCGACCGAAAAGCCCAAGCCAGCGGTTCATTCTTCAGCGGCGGAGGAAGTAATGAGTCGATCGTCCAAAAAGGGGCCCTTTGTGGATCCGAAGCTTCTCAAGAAGGTGCTTCGCCAGAAGGAGAAGCAGGATCATGAGCCCATCAAGACGTGGGCCCGATCCTGCACGATACTTCCCGAGTTCGTCGGACATTATTTCAATGTTCATAATGGAAAGTTGCATATCAAGGTATATGTCACCGAGAACATGGTCGGGCACAAGCTGGGCGAGTTCGCTCCCACGCGCACCTTTCGGGCGCACGGCGGCGTGAAAAAGGAAGTGGCGGGACCGAAGGGGGCGGTTGCGTAGACAATGGAATTTAAATCTGCACATCGGTTTGCGAGAATGGCGCCGCTCAAGGTGAGGCTCGTGGTGGATCTTGTGCGGGGAAAGCCGGTTCCCCAAGCGCTGGAGATACTGCGTTTTTCGCCAAAACGGGCGGCCGTGTATGTGGGCAAGGTCATCCGCTCGGCGGTTGCCAATGCGGTCACTCAGGGGGATGTGGACGAGGCGGATCTCGTGGTCGCCCGTACCTGGGTTGGGGACGGTCCCCGCATGAGACGCTTCCGGCCGCGCTCCCGGGGCATGGCGGCGCCAATTTTGAAGCGGTTCTGCCACATCGAAGTGATATTGGAGACCGTCGAGGCGTCGGCGGCTCCGGTGAAGGGGAAATCGAGAAAGGCCGCGGCGGAAAAGGTTCCCGCAACGGAAAAGAAGAGCGAGATTGCCAACAAGGGCTGAGGCCATGGGACAAAAAGTCAATCCGATCGGGTTCCGGGTGGGTGTAACGGAGGAATGGCGGAGCCGCTGGTATGCGGGCAAGAAGGAGTTTGGTAAACTTCTTGTTGAGGACAAGCGCCTCCGGCAGTTCGTGAAGAAAAATTGTTTTTACGCAGGCATCCCGAAAATTGAGATTGAGCGCAACCGTGATGTGGTTGTTGTAACCCTGCACGTAGCCCGGCCCGGAATGATCATCGGTCGGAAGGGGGCCGAGGTGGAACGTCTTCGTGAGGAACTGGTGGCGATTGCCGGCCGCAAGGTGGAGATTAACATCAAGGAGGTTCTCAAGCCCGAACTTGAGGCGCAACTTGTTGGAGAGGCCATTGCGGAACAGCTGGTCAAGCGCGCAAGTTTCAGGCGGGTGATGAAGCGGGCGATGGAGGGCACGATGAAGATGGGCGCCCTCGGGGTGAAAATCCAGTGCTCCGGGCGTCTGGGAGGGGCGGAGATCGCCCGCCAGGAGACCTACCACGTGGGGAAGGTTCCTCTCCACACCCTGCGGGCCGTCATATCCTATGGATTTGCCGAGGCCTCGACTACCTATGGAAATATCGGCATCAAAGTTTGGATTTACCTCGGTTTGAAGGGCGACGAGAAAGTCGCGGAGGAGGGTGCCGCCCCGCGGGAGACGGCGAGAAAGGAGACCGGTCATGCCGCTCATGCCGAAACGGGTCAAGTTTCGTAAGACCCAGCGGGGCGTCATCAAGGGAGTGGCGCACAAGGGGCATTACGTCGCCTACGGCGATTATGGCCTGCAGAGTCTCGATATCGGTTGGATTTCGAACCGTCAGCTGGAGGCGGGGCGCGTGGCCGCGACACACTTCCTTGGTCGCGAGGGGAAGGTTTATATGCGTGTCTTTCCGCACAAGTCCGTAACCGCCACCCCCGAGGAAACCCGGATGGGGAAGGGGAAGGGGGAGCCGGAGTATTATGTCGCCGTGGTGAAGCCCGGGACCGTTATTTTCGAGCTCGGGGGGATTCCCGAGGAGACCGCCCGCCAGACGTTGAATCGCGTCGCCCACAAACTCCCGATCCGTACGCGCTTCGTGGCGCGCCGCCAGCGGGTGAGTGGTTGACAGGTCATGATGCCATGAAAGCCAAGGAAATCCGTCAGATGTCCGCGGAGGAGCTCCGGCAGAAGAGCCAGGAGGCTCGGAGGGAGTTGTTTAATCTCCGTTTTCAGCGGGCGACCGAACAGCTGGAGAAGCCGGCGAAGCTGCATCATATCCGAAAGGACATCGCGCGAATCGAGACCGTGATCCGCGAAAAAGAACGGTCCGCCGCGAAACCTGCCTGATTTTATTCGAAATTTCCCTCCGGATGGCACGCGATGGTGCCGATGGAAGAAGTGGGTCTTCGGGGGGAGTTTCTGTATGGCCAACATTGCGTTTGCCGGGGTGCCGCTCATAGGTCAGATGGTGCAATCCGTTCAGCGATTTCATGATCCGAAAAATATTGTGGCGGACGTCCGGATCGACAACCGGGTGGCTGTTCGGGGTATACAACGCATACAGGGATTCGTGCAGGATTGCGCCCGTGTTTCCTTGCTGGCCTTCACCAACGGGACTGACGGAAACCCCCGGACCCATGCGGACATCGGTCTCGTATTGGACGTTTTCGGATAGCCGCTGTTACAACTGACAAGCCGTCCGTGGATCAGCGCCGGGCGTATCCATTCGCATACCGGCGGACAAGACGTTTCAATTCCAGTCGTGTGAGCGCCGCCGCTGCGTCGGGGATGTCAAGCCCCGTTCGTACGGCGATGGTTTCAAGATCAGCGGCGCCTTCCGAAAGGGTGTCAAGAACCTGTTTCTCTCCGGGCGGAAGAGCTTCCAATGCGGGCACCTGTTTGGGAGATGCCGGGGTGTTGTCGTAAAATTCCTCGATGATGTCTTCAACGGAGGAGACAAGTTTCGCACCGTCCCGGATGAGGGCGTGGGTGCCCCGGCTTGCCGGGGAATCGACCGGCCCGGGGAACGCGAACACCTCGCGGCCCTGCTCGGCGGCGAATCGAGCGGTGATGAGAGCGCCGCTTTTGTCATCCGCCTCGACGACCACCGTGCCGAGGGAGAGCGCGCTGATGAGTCGGTTCCGCCGGGGGAAGTTTCCGCGGTCCGGCGGGGTGTCGAGGGGAAATTCTGACAGCACGGCGCCGTTTGCGGCGATGGCGTCGGCGAGCTCCCGGTGTTCCGGCGGGTAGAGCCGCCGAAGTCCGCTCCCGAGGATGGCGATGGTCCGTCCTCCGGCTCCGAGAGCCCCCTCGTGGGCGGCGCGGTCGATTCCGCGGGCGAGGCCGCTCACCACCGTGTATCCCCGCCGGGCCAAATCTCCGGCGATTCGTTCCGCCTGCGTCCGGCCGTAGCGTGTGGCCCGCCGCGAACCCACGACGGAGACGGCGCGTCCATCCTCCTCGCGGTATTCCCCTCTGACGTAGAGAACGGACGGTGGATCGGGCATGTGTCGGAGGGGGGCCGGGAAGTCGGGAACGCCGGGTGTAAGAACGCCGAATCCGTCCCGGCGGGCGGATGCGATTTCTTCCCGTGCCAGCCGGAGGGCCTCACCACGGGCGCGGACGATGTCGGGGGCGCGCGAGGGGCCGATGCCCTCCACGGCGGCAAGTTCCCCCGCGCTGGCCTGGAGGATGGCCGCAGGCGTGCCGAAGCGTTCAAGGAGTCGCGCGGACGTGATCGGTCCCACGTGCGGGAGAAAACTCAACGCTGCAAAGGTTTCGACAACGTCGTCGGACGGCGGCATGCTACATGGCCTCGCATGAAGAACGCAATACTAAAATCAGCATTCGATGCCGCATCCGGCACAAGCGGGCCGATGCCGTCATAGGGGGCCGCTTAGCGGTTGAGGAGCCGTTTCAGATCCTCAAGGTCGCTACTCCTTGAGAACGCCTCCTCCTGCGTGACGAGATTGTTTTTTATGAGTTCGGAAAGGGCCTGGTTCATGGTTTGCATCCCGAGCCTGCCGCTCGTCTGGATGATGGAGTAGATCTGGTGGGCCTTGTTGTCGCGGATGAGTGCCCGGATGGCCGAATTGCACACCATGATCTCCGAGGCGAGGACTCGTCCCTTTCCCGTGGCCCGGGGGAGGAGCTGCTGGCAGAAGACGGCTCGCAGGGTGAACGACAGCTGTGTCCGAACCTGCTGTTGCTGGTGGGCCGGGAAGACGTCCACGATGCGGTTCATGGTCTGGACGACGTCGCTTGTATGAAGCGTTCCAAATGTGAGGTGCCCCGTTTCGGAAATAGTGAGGGCGGCCTCGATGGTTTCGATGTCGCGCATCTCGCCGATGAGCACGACGTCGGGATCCTGGCGGAGTATCCGTTTGAGGGCGTTATTAAAGGAGTGGGTGTCGGAACCGACCTCGCGCTGATTGAAGAGACATTTCTTGTTCCGGTGAACGAACTCGATGGGGTCCTCGATGGTGATGACGTGGCAGTTCTGGTTCGTGTTGATATAGTCAATGAGCGCGGCAAGCGTGGTGGACTTTCCGCTCCCGGTCGACCCGGTCACCAGAACCAGTCCCTGCGGGATGTCGCAGAGCTGCTTGCACAACTCCTCGGGAAGGCCAAGGTCCCGGAATGTTCGCACTTCGTAGGGGATGATGCGGACGGCGGCCCCGACGGCGCTTCGTTGCAGGAATACGTTCGTCCGGAATCGTCCGAGGTTCTCGATGCCGAACGAGAAGTCGAGCTCAAGCTCCTTTTCGAACTTCGCGATCTGGTCGTTGTCCAGGACGCTGTAGATGAGCTTCTGGGAATCCTCCGCGGACAGCACCGGATGCTCCGTGGGGAGCAGCTCTCCGTCAATCCGGATACGGGGGGCGGAGCCCGCCGTGATGTGGAGGTCCGAACCGCGCTTTTCGACCAGAAGCTGAAGAAGTTCTTCGATGGTGACCATGGGGATCCCGCCTAAAATGTCCGTGACGACAGCATCTTACGGCGGGACATTTTGGCGTCAAGGTATTTTCACTTCGCTTGACGACACACGGGAGATGAGTTTCAAATTGAACCGACCGCGGTGCCAGCGTAAAATAGCCACGAGGAGGGGGATCGTTCATGAAACATCCAAGGAAGGTTGGGGGTTTTCCGGTGCTCGTCCTCGCGGCGGTGTTGCCCGTGGTTGCCGGTGGGGCGGCGTCCGTATCTCCTGCAACGATGCCGGCCCCGGCGATATCCGTGCCCGTTTTGGCCGGGGTGAGGGATGAGATTACTACGACGGACGGTTGGGTGGAGATCGGGGAAATTGTCGAGGATGTTCCGGGGGGAATCCGGATGATCCAGGCGAACGGACACCTCTGGATTCCGCGCCGCCGCTTCGAGCCCGGGGGAGGGGGAAAGATCGTCATGGACTATCCCGGCCACGCCCGGAAAATTTTGCCTGACGACAGTGAGGCTTTCCACCGGCTGGGCATCCTCTGTGAGCAATACGGCATGATGGCCGAGGCCCTTCAGGCCTACCAGGAGGCGGTGAAGTCGACCCGTCCGCCCCCGGATGCCCTCCTTGCCCTGGGACGTCTCTTCGAGGCGAAGAAAGACTGGCCCGGCGCCGTCGGGGCCTACCGGCGCTTCCTCCGCGGGAATCCCGCCCGGAATGACATTGTGGAACGCCTGGCCGCCGTCGAGAAGAGCGTTTCGCCCACGGAGAATCCGATTGCCGTTGAGAAACCTTTGGAACCGGTCGCCCCCGAGAAACCCGCCGATTCTGTGGATGGCATCGAGGCGGGCGGAGGGTGGGTCATCCAGACGTGGGGGAATGCCGCCGCCCTCACGGAGAACACCGTAGCGGAACCTTTTGCCGCGAACAAGGTCCTCCGGGTGGATTTCAAGAAGGAGGGGAAGGACAAGGTCGCCATCGGGAAGAAAATTGCCGTCGACCTCTCGGGCAGGAACGCCCTGTCGCTCAACGTCTTCAACCAGTCCGATCGGCCTCTGGGGCTGGCGCTGGCCATCGTGACGTTCCCCGGCTACCGGTATTTCGAGAGCCAGCCGGAAATCGTGAGTCCCGGCGCCTGGCGGTTGGGCGTAATGTATTCCCTCAAGGATGCGACGTTCAAGTCCGAGGCGAGCGGCTGGCGTTATACCCAGCCCATCGAGAACCTGAATGACGTTCGGGAGGTCATCCTTCTCATCTATCATAGCACGGCCGAGGGGGCGCTCTTCGTGGACCAGGCCGTTTTCGCTCCGTGAACAGGAACGATATGCTGAATTGCGAGGCGTTCTCCGCCACAAGTTTCCGTTCCGTTCCGTTCGAGGCGATTGTGGCTCCGGTTCGGGATGACCTTCGGCGCGCGGACGAAGGGCTTTTCGATGGATTGGACCCCGGTCATGCCGGGTTCGAGGCTCTCCGGGGCCACCTCGCCGGCCGGCGAGGAAAAGGGTTGCGGTCGGCCCTTGTCCTCTTGGCGGGCAGGCTTTTCGGGGCGCTTTCGGAGGAGCATGTGCGTCTCGCCCGCGTGGTGGAGCTGGTGCATCTGGCGGCCCTGCTTCATGACGATGTGCTCGACGAGGCGGTTTTACGCCGGGGCGGTCCGACCCTGAGCGCCACTCGTGGGAACACGGTCGCGGTGCTTTTCGGGGATTATCTCTTTGCCCACGCCTGTGAGCTCGCGGCGGCGGGAACCCCCGTCATTCTCGCGCGGCTCACCCGAGCCACCCGGGCCATGTGCGAGGGGGAGCTTCTTCAGGTCGTGGAGCGGGGGAATCTGGCGCTTGGGGAGGAGATTTACGATGACATCATCGGGCGGAAGACCGCTGTCTTCTTCGAGGCCGCCGCGGAACTTGGGGCGGTTCTCGCCGGGGCGGGGGATTCGGAGGCGGCGCGAATGGCCGTCTACGGCCGGAATCTGGGAATGGCCTTTCAGATCACGGACGACTGTCTGGATCTGCGGGGGGAAGAGCGCGTGGCGGGGAAGACCCTCGCGACGGACGTTCGCCACGGCGAACTGACGCTTCCGATCATCCATCTTCTCCGGACAGCCGGGCCCGGGGAGCGGGGGCGTTTCGAGAATCTCATCCGCGCCGTGGCTCGCGACGGGTGCGTTGTCGGGCTCCGGTCCCTTCTCGTTGAGCGCGGTTCGTTCGCCTATGCCGAGGGACGAGCGAGGACTTTTGTGGCCGATGCCGTCCGTGCCCTCGATGGCGCGCCGGAGGGATCCTCCCATGCATGCCTGGGGGATCTTGCTCGGATGGTGGTGGAGAGGGACCGGTAGTCAAAGATGGGGGGACCCGCCCGCAGGCAACGGGTCATGGCGCCGGGGGATCGCCGGATCGTTACGTTGTCGTGACCAGCCGCCGTCCGATCTCCCCGGCGACGGCGATTTCGGGAATCAGGACGCTTTCACCGGAGGTGAGATCCTTCACCTGCCAGACGCCCTTGGCGAACTCGTCGGGGCCCGCGATGAGGGCGATCCGGAATCCGCGTTTCGCGGCGTATGCGAGTTGCGGGCCGATTTTCTTTGCCTCCGGAAAAACCTCCGCGCCGATGCCTTTCGCCCGGAGGTGTCGTCCCATGCGTTGACAGTCCGCCAGACGTCCGGCATCGAACAAAACAATGAATACCGGCGCCATGGTGGAAGTTGTTTCCAGGCGCCCGAGTTCCTCGAGGGCGGCCAGGAACCGGTCCAATCCGAGCGAAGCCCCAACCCCTGGCAGGACCTGTTTGGTGTAGAGGCCGGCGAGGTTGTCGTAGCGTCCGCCGGAACAGACGCTGCCGATTCCAGGGAGTTCCCCGAGGAATGTTTCAAAGACGGTCCCGGTATAGTAGTCGAGCCCGCGGGCAATGGTCGGGTCGAAGACAAATCGTTCCTCCGGCACCCCGACGGCGGCCGCGACGGCGAAGAGTTCCTTCAGGCGGACGATCCCCTCCCGGGCCTTCGGGTTGGCCGCGCAGTCCCGCTCGATGGCGGCGAGTTTCTCGGTGTTCGTGCCGCCGGGCGCGGGCAGTGCGAGAAGCCGATCGGCGGCCTCGGCGGACGCCCCGGCTTTTGCGGTCATCTCTTCACGGACGGCGTCGCGTCCCGCCTTTGGGAGTTTGTCGAGGGCTCGGAGTGCCGCCCCGGCGTTCCCTGTCAGTCCCAGCGCATCGAGAAGCCCGTTCAGGACGAGGCGGTTGTTCACATGGATTCGGAATTCCCCGACGTTTAGGGCGGCGAGCAGGTCGTGGATGACCAGCGCGATCTCGATATCGGCGGCGTTGGCCGCGGTGCCGATGATGTCGAAGTCGCACTGGAGGAATTCGCGGTAGCGCCCGCGCTGGGTATTCTCTCCGCGCCACACGGGGGCGATGTGGTACCGCTTGAACGGCGTCCCGAGCGTCGGAACGTGCCGGGCGGAAAACCGGGCGAAGGGGACCGTGAGGTCGAAGCGGAGCGCCACGTCCCGTCCGCCATGGTCCGTGAAACGATAAATCTGCCGGTCGGTTTCATCCCCCCCTTTGCCGAGGAGGATCTCCGCGTATTCGAGCGCCGGCGTGTCGATGGGGGCGAATCCGTAGGAACGGAAAACCCCGCGGATCGTTTCCAGCATCCGCTCACGGGGGATCATGAGGGCGGGGGGATAGTCCCGGAAGCCCTTGAGGGTGCGCGGCTCGATCATGAAATGGCCTCGGGACGGTCGGCCGCCATTTTAATCGGCCCTGACGTTCGCGAGGGCTTCCTCGATGGAGGTGATGCCCTCCTTGACCTTGAGAAGACTGTCCTGGTGGAGCGTCTTCATCCCGGCCCGAACGCTGGCATCCTTGATGATTTCGGAGGGCGCCTTTTTATTGATCAGTGCCCGGATCTCGTCGTTCGGGGTGAGGATTTCGTGCGTTCCCACCCGGCCCTTGTAGCCGGCGCCGTTGCAGGCGGGGCACCCACGCGCCTTGTAAAGCTGGAAAGGCGGCGTCGCCCCGATTTTCCCCATGAGTTCGTATTCGCGCTCGTTCGGATCGTAGAGTTGCTTGCACTTCGAGCAGAGTCGCCGCATGAGGCGCTGGGCGCAGATGACAAGGAGCGAGGAGGACACCATGAACGGCTCGATGCCCATGTCGAGATAGCGCGTCACGGTTCCGGCGGCGTCGTTGGTGTGGAGGGTGGAGAAGAGAAGATGTCCGGTGAGCGCCGCCTCGACGGCGATCTCGGCGGTCTCGAGGTCGCGGATCTCGCCGACAAGGATGATGTCCGGATCCTGCCGAAGGTAGCTTCGCAGGGCCGCCGCGAAGGTGAGCCCGATGTCTTTCTTCACCTGCATCTGGTTGATGCCCTTCAGGGTATATTCGATGGGATCCTCGGCCGTCTGGATGTTGGAATCCGGGGTGTTGATCTCGGAGAGGGCCGAGTAGAGGGTCATGGACTTGCCGCTTCCCGTCGGGCCCACATGGAGAACCATCCCGTAGGGCTGGGCGATGCACTCACGGTAGCGCTTGATGTTTTCGTCGGAGAAGCCGAGCTGGCCCAGGCCCAGGGTTGCCTTCGTCTTGTCGAGGAGCCGCATGACGACCTTCTCCCCGAAGTTCATGGGGGCGGTCGCGACACGGAGATCCACATCGATCCCGGTCTTCGTGTATTTTTTGAACACGATCCGGCCGTCCTGGGGGAGGCGGCTCTCGGCGATGTCCAGCTCGGACATGATCTTGAGGCGAGCGACGAGCGCCCGGATCGATTTCGGCGGCAGGCACAGCATTTCCTGGAGCGATCCGTCAACCCGGAAGCGCACCCGCACCTCCGTCTCGAAGGGCTCGATGTGGATGTCGCTGGCCCCGCGGCTGTAGGCGTCCTCGATGATGCGGTTGGCCAGTTGCACGATGGGGGCGCTGTCCTCCGTGGCGTCGTCGGCGAGGTCCACCTTTTCGGTGGTGGCCTTGTATTCCTCGCTCAGCATCGCCGCCGCGTCGCCCATGCTACCGCTGGAGGCGCCCGGCTTCTTCTTGAAGTGCTTGTCGATGATCCGGAGGATGTCGCTTTCCGGCGCGACGACCACCTCGGTGATGACGAGTTTCGTCATCAGCTCGAAGCCGTCCTTGACGTGGAAGTCGAGGGGGTTGGCCATCGCCACCTTGAGCGACTGGCTGCTGAGTTTTTTCAGGGGCAGGACGATGAACCGCCGGAGGTTGTCCTCGCCCACGAGCTGGAGGAGCGGCTCGTCGGCCTCGAAATCGTCCTTGATCTCCAGGAGTTCGTGTTTGGTGAGGCGCGACACGTACAGGGCGATCTCCCCGTCGTCCAGTTTCATGTCGGGGTTCTGGGCTTTCTGGATGATGCGGGAGGAGTATTGCGCGACCTCCGCAAGGAGCTTGAAGTCCTGGCGGCTGAAGAGGTCCGGTCCCTTCTCCGTTTCCTTGTTCAATGCCTGGATGGCGCCGATGGCTTTCTTGTCCACCAGGAGGGGCACCGTCATCATGGAGCGCGTCGTGAACCCGGTGTCCTTTTCGATGCGCTGGTAGTATTGGGGATCCTTCTGGACATCCAGGGACACGTGCGGCTCGCCCGTCTGGATAACCTTCCCGACGATGCCCTGCCCGTAGTTCAGCTTCATTTTCTTCAGCATCGTCGTCTGGCTTTTCAGGGATTTTTCCTTCTCGGGATCTTTCGTGTAGATGCTGGGGGAGTAGTACACGTGGGAAAAGCAGATATGGCTTTCCGCGTCGAGGAGGAAAATGGTGATGGCCTGGGCCTGGATGGCATCAATCACCTTCTGGATGGTGAGGGAGAATACGGCGTCCATGTCGTCCTGGGTGAGCGGCCGCTTCGCCAGAAGCGTCTTCAGGAGCGCATGGAGCACCTTTTTCTCGTCGATCATCTTGTGGACAATCTGGGTGGTGTTTTCGGCCATGGGATTCCCTGTGACCCTTCGAGCGCCATTGTAAACAGGAGGCGTTCAAAAACGAGGAAAAAACAAACCTTCTCCGGGTGGCCTTGACAGTTCCTCCGGAGGGGGATAGAATCCGCCGGCGTCATCGATCCACCGAGGGAGGGGAATGTCATGGGAAGTGTTCTCAAGAAGCGCCGAAAGAAAATGAACAAGCACAAGTATCGCAAATTGAGGAAGCGCATGCGGTTCCAGCGGTTGCACGGATAAATTCCCGGCGTTTGCGTTGGATTATCGGGGCGGGGGCGTTGTTTTCCGAGTTCCGTTCACCAGTTGCGTCAAATCAGGGAGGTTCGCATGTCAACGGTCAAGCGCACGTACAAGTTGGGTTGGCGTGGCAAGCGTGCCAATCACGGCCGCAAACCAACCCAGGGGAAACGCCGGGGGAAACTGTAATATCTTTTGACGGATTTGAATTTCCGGGAAGGGCTTATCCGTAGAGGTCGACATTCCGGCCGATGCCCATTTCCTGAAGCATCCCGATGAGTGCGTCCATCTCGGTCTTCTGTATTTCCTGCGCGCTTTTCAGGACTTTCGCATCCTTGGTCGCCTGAATCTGAGCCGGCGCCAGCATGCTCGTGAGGATATTGGACAACGCGTCTGTGGCCATGATCGGTTCCCCCGGCTTTTTCATCGGTAGGAAGCAAGGGGGACTTTAGCCGTTTGTTTGAATGAGTGTGTCTTTGAGGGCGTTCCGCATGATCGCAATCGGCGCCTTCCGTCCCGTCCAGATTGTGAAGGCCGCAGCGCCCTGATGCAGAAGCATTTCGAGACCGTTAACCGCGGGAAGCCCCAGGGTCCGGGCGGTCTTGAGAAGCGGGGTTTCCGACGGGCGGTAGATCATGTCGTAAACGGCCGGATGCCCGGCAAGCGTCTTCAGGTCCACCGGGAGGGTTTTCCCGTTCATCCCGAGCGATGTCGCGTTCACGACGAGATCCGTCATCTCTGCCCGGATCGCGTCGGCGAGGGAGAGCGCGGGGAAGGCGCCCCCGGGGAAAATTCCGGCAAGGGCGGCGGCAAGCCGCCGGGCCCGTTCCAAGGTGCGGTTGGCGATGGTAATGGATCGGACCCCGTTCCGCGCCAGGGCATGGGCCGCGGCGCGGGCCGCGCCGCCCGCGCCGAGGAGAAGAATCCGTTTCCCCCGGGGAGAAAAGTTCAGGTCTTTCCGGAGGGCGCAAAGGAGTCCGGTTCCGTCGGTGGAATGCCCGAGGATCCGGTTTCCCCGGATCGCCAGCGTGTTCACGGACCGGCAGAAGGCCGCCTCCGGCGACAGACGGTCAACGAGCGGTATCGCGGCCTCTTTCAAGGGGATTGTCAGATTCACTCCGGCGAATCCCGCGGCCCGGACGCCGGCCACCGCGGCGGGAAGATCGGCCACCGCCACGTCCAGGGCGACATAGATGGCGTTCATCCCGAGAGCCCGGAAGGCCGCGTTCTGCATGGCCGGCGAGGCGGTATGGGCCACCGGGTGGCCGAAAACCGCATAGACACGGGTGCGGCCATCGATGCGAAATCCGGGCGTCCGGGAAATCACGGCGAGACGACCGCGGTCCGCCCTTTTGCCATGCGTGATCCCCGGCGTTTCGCCCGGTAGGCGATCCGGTTCAGGACGTTGATGAGGGCTTTGGCGCTGGCCTCCACGATGTCGGTGGAGGCGGCGCGACCGCGGAAGTCCATTCCCTTGTGGCGCACGAGTAGATTCACCTCGCCCACGGCGTCCTCTCCTCCCGTGACGGCACGGAGATTGTAATCGAGGAGACGGATCTTTATGCCCGTGATGCGTTCCACCGTCCGGTAGATGGCGTCCACCGGGCCGTCCCCGCAACCGGCATCCTGCATCGTGCGCCCGTCGGCGAGCTTGAGCTTTACCGTTGCGGTCGGGGTGGTCTGGGTCCCGCTGGAGATGTGGAAGGAGAGGAGTTCGTAGACGCGCGGGATTTCCGTCGTCTCGTCCTCGACGATGGATACGAGATCCTCGTCGAATACCTCCTTTTTCTTGTCGGCGAGGTCCTTGAAGCGCGCGAACACCGGATCGAGCTTGTCCGGCGCGATGGTGTAGCCAAGTTCCCGGAGCCGGTGCCCCAGAGCGTGGCGGCCCGAGTGCTTCCCGAGGACGAGGCGGCTCTTCTTCAGACCCACGTCCGACGGGCGCATGATCTCGTACGTGGACCGCTCCTTGAGCATGCCGTCCTGGTGGATCCCCGACTCGTGGGCGAAGGCGTTTTCTCCCACGACGGCCTTGTTGCGCTGGACGAGGGTTCCGGTGAGGTTGGCCACCAGGCGGCTGGTGGCCATAATACGCTTTGTCGCCACGCCGGTGGACGCATCGAAGTGGTCGGCCCGCGTCTTCAGGGCCATTACCACTTCCTCGAGGGCGGCATTTCCCGCGCGCTCCCCGATGCCGTTGATGGTGACTTCCACCTGGCCGGCGCCGGCCTCGATGGCCGAGAGCGAATTCGCCACGGCCATTCCGAGGTCATTGTGGCAATGGACGGAGATGATGGCCTTGTCGATGTTGGGGACGGTGGTCCGGAGGTGTCGGATGAGGTTTCCGTAGGGCCCGGGCAGGGCGTAGCCCACGGTGTCGGGGATGTTGACGGTGCGGGCGCCCGCACGGATGATCGCGGACACGACCTCCGTGAGAAAATCAGGTTCCGTGCGCGAGGCATCCTCCGGAGAGAACTCCACGTCCTTCACCCAGGCGAGGGCCATTTTCACGCCCTCGACGGCCTGTTTGAGAATCTCCGACTTCGCCTTGTTGAGTTTGAACTTCCGATGGATCTCCGAGGTGGCCAGAAACACGTGGATTCGCGGATGCGCGGCGCCTTTGAGGGCCTTTCCCGCCGCCTCGATATCCTTCGGGTGACAGCGGGCCAGCCCGCAGATCGTCGGGCCCGTGATCTCCTCGGCGATGGCCTTCACGGCCTCGAAATCGCCGGGGGATGCGACGGGAAATCCCGCCTCGATGACGTCCACGTGGAGGCGCTCAAGCGCCCGGGCCACCTCGAGTTTCTGCTTGATGTTGAGGCTGGACCCCGGGGATTGCTCGCCGTCCCGAAGGGTGGTGTCGAAGACGAGAATTTTGCGCATGGATGCCTCCCTCCGCGAATCGCCACGGCTATCCTATCCCCCCGGGCAGGGGCCTGTCAAGTCGCCGCTTGAGTCAGCGTCGCCGCGGCGGGGCGGCCTGCGGACGGGAGGGTTCCCCGATCATCCGCGAGGCCAGAAACATGGAGGCCAGGCCGATAAGGACCAGGGGGATGCTGACCCGGTAGCCCCAACGAAGGGGGCGCGTCATGTATTGCCGGTTGAAGGCGACAACACGGGACTGATTAAAGTAGCTGGGCGAGTCACTGTTTTTAATGGTGTTCTCCAGCCTCCAGTTGCCGATCCATCCGAGCAATCCCGGGAGAATGGCCAGGGGAAGCACGAGATTGAGGATCATCCGACGCCGGAGGAACAGGATGGCGGCGACGGCGAACAGGAAGACGAGAATGCCCAGTGCGATGACGGCGATGACGTAATGGTTGCTCGCAGCGATGAGCAACTTGTGGGCCGGGTGGATCTGGTCATAAGAGACCAGGCCCTGGCTTACGGGCGCGGTGGTCATGATTTTCTCCCTGAGACGGATTTTCGGGTCGACGTTTTCGGAACGATGCGTTCGGGGCGGAGGGATCGCACGGCCGCCCCGGCACGCCACATCTCCGAATCGCGGATGGCGGCGAGTTCCTTTTCCAACCGCCTGCGGTAGTCCGGCCGGCTGTTGGCGGCGATGACCCGCCGCGTTTCCGCCCCGGAGGCCACCTGCTCGTAGAGTTCGCGGAAAAGAGGTTTCACGATATCCCGGAATCGGGGGAACCAGTCGAGCGCCCCGCGCTGGGCGGTGGTGCTGCAGTTGGCGTACATCCAGTCCATGCCGTTCTCCCCGATGAGGGGGATGAGGCTTTGAGTGCCCTCCTCCACGGTCTCGTTGAAGGACTCCGAGGGGGTGTGTCCCTTCTCGCGAAGCACCTCGTACTGCGCCAGCCACAGTCCGTAAAGCGCCCCCATGAGGACGCCGCGTTCGCCGAAGAGGTCGCTCACCACCTCGCGGTCGAAGGTGGTTTTGTAGAGGTACCCGGATCCGATGGCGATGCCGAGAGCGCAGGTGCGGCTCCAGGCGCGACCGGTTGCGTCCTGGAACACGGCCACGCTCGAATTGATGCCCCGTCCCTCGAGAAAGTGGCGGCGGAGCGTCGTCCCGGAGCCCTTGGGGGCAACCATGATGACGTCCACGCCGGGGGGCGGGACGACTCCCGTCTGGTCCTTGAAGACGATGCTGAAGCCATGGGAGAAGTAGAGGGCGCCGCCTTTCCGGAGGCGCGGGCCGACCACCGGCCACATCTCTTTTTGTCCGGCGTCGGAGAGAAGGTATTGGACGATGGCGCCCCGTTCAACGGCCTCCGCGATCGGGAAAAGCGTCTTTCCCGGTTTCCACCCGTCGGTCTTCGCCAGGTTCCAGCTCCTTCCGCCCTTCCGAAGCCCCACGATGACGGAGAGGCCGTTGTCCTTCATGTTGAGGGACTGTCCGCGCCCCTGGACGCCGTAGCCGATGACGGCGACGGTCTCCTTCCCGAGGATTTTTTTGATTTTCGCGGGAGGAAAATCCTTCCGCTCGAATACGGATTCCTTCGTGCCGCTGAAATCAATTGTTTTCATGCCGGACTCTCCTCACGTGCCGCGATCCGCGGTATTTCAACGCTTTCGTCCCCGTACCATGGCGATCCGTCCGGTCCGGATGGTCTCCTGGATGCCGTAGGGGGTCAGAAGTTCCAGGAATGCGTCCACCTTCGCCTCCGGTCCGGAAATCTCGATGACCATGTTCCGAAGTCCGATGTCCACGATTTTTCCGCGAAAGACATCCACCATGGAATAGATTTCCTGGCGTTTGCGCGGCGGGGCGGACACCTTGATGAGGGCCAGATCCCGCTCGACAGGGTGGGTCGCCGTGATATCCTCTACCCGGATGGTGTCGATGAGTTTCCGGAGCTGCTTGACGATATGGGCGACTTGGCGGTCGTCGCCGGTCGTCACGAGGGTAAGGCTCGAATACTCCGGACGCTCCGTCTCGCCGCCGGTGAAGCTGTCGATGTTGAAACCGCGGCTCGAGATGAGTCCCGCGATCTGGGCCAGGACGCCGGGCTTGTTCCGAACCAGGCAGGAAATGATGTGTCTCACGGGATGGAGCCCTCAATGGGAGGAATGGTCGTTTTTTATTTTCCGTGACATCGTGGTGTTGCCTGTTTCTTTCGTGTTAGAGAATTCCCGCTCCGAAATTGTCCTTCTCGGGCGGCGCCTTTTTCTCCGGTTTTGGCGCAGGGAGCGGTATCGGCGGAGGAGCGGACGCTGTCACCGGATGGGAGGTGAGGGGGCGATCATCACGCCGTTCGGTCCGGCGCGGCAGGAGGTTCCCGATGTTGTCCGCGTCGGGCACAACGTCGTTTCCGGGTTCCGGTTCGATGGACGGGGAATTCGTCGGAGGAAGGCTTTCCGTCGCCGGGCGCGGGAGCCCTTCGCCGCGCGGGGGGCGGGGCGGGCGGCGGGACGAATCCCGGTCATTCCGGAAATCGGACGACCGGCGCGAGACGTTCGTGAACTCCCCGCGGGGGAGGGGGTGCTTGGGCGCGGGGGGCGGCTCGGGAGAGGCGTGTTTCTCGTATTCCTCGAAATCCTGGATTTCCGGCGCGGGCGGATCGGCGGGCGCGGCTTCCTCGGGCGGTGTATCGCTCTTCTCCCCGGCGCGGGCCGCCTCGGCCTCGTAGGCCTCGATGATTTTTTGCTGCAGGAGCGCCCGGCACTCCGCATTGATGGGGTGGGCGATGTCGAGATGAAGTTTGGACCGCCCGCGTTCGTCCTTCGGCGCGCGGTCCTCGGGAAGGTGTCCGCCGCAGTCGTTGCAGAACCGGGCCCGGAGGTGGTTTTTCCCGCCGCACGCGGGGCACCGATCCATGATCTTCTGGCTCGGCATGGCGATGAAGTAGCCGGTCGTGCCCTTGATGACCTTCAGATCCCGCACGACGAAGGCGTTGTTGATCGTTACGGTGCAGAAAGCGGTCAGCTTCTCCTTGCGGTCGGAGGCGAGTTTGACCTTGACATCGGTGATCTCCATGGCGGATTCTCCTCAACAGGTGCGGGTGGTTGTTGTCCGGCAGACGAAGACGGTTCGGTATCCTTTTTTTCTCAGGCGACGGGCGTTTCCCCCGGCCTCCGCGCGGTCCCGACACAGTCCGAAGACGCTGGCCCCGCTTCCGGCCAGAAGCGTCCCGGCGCAACCGATGTGTTCAAGGGCTTGCGTGAGACGGACGAGGCGCGGCTCAAGGGCGAATGCGGCATTTTCCAAGCGGTTAAAAAGCGCCCGGCCGATCGTCTCCGGCTGTCCCGCACGGAGCGACCGCAGGAAAATCGTAGCACTCCGGCGCGGGGCTGTCAAATCCAATTCGGGTCGGCGGTAGACGGCCGGGGTTGAGACGGGGAATCCGGGGAAGACGATGACCAGGTCAAGCGGCGGCGGGGAGGGGACCGGTGTCACGACCTCCCCCCGGCCGCGGCACAGGGCCGTTCCCTGGCGCAGGAAGAAGGTGGTGTCCGAGCCGATGGAGCCGGCGATGCCGAGGAGCGTCTCCCGGGAGAAGCCAAGTCTCCAGAGGCGGTTCAGGCCGGCGAGGGTTGTCGCCGCGTTCCCCGAACCGCCTCCCAGCCCGCCCCCGATGGGGATGCGTTTTTCCAGGGTGATGCGCGCCCCGCGCCGGGTCCCGGCGGCCTGCTGAAGGGCGCGGACGGCCCGGAGGATCAGATTCTCCGGGCCCGTGGTGAGGTCGGGGTGATCGGTGGAAAGCGCCAGCCGCCGTGAGGGCCGGAACGTCAGCCGGTCATGGAGTGAGAGCGCTGTCATCACGGTGGCGAGTTCGTGATATCCGTCGGGGCGTTTTCCAACGACCTCGAGGAAGAGGTTGACTTTGGCGGGGGAGCGGAGGGTGACGGCGGACGGGGGGCGGCTCATTCGGGGGTGGTTTCGGGGGTGTCGGGATTTTCGGGTTCGGGAGCGTCTTCGGGGGGGGTGGGTTCGTCGGGGAGGGCGGCGGTCCCCTTGACCGGGGCGGCCACGGGAACGATTTTCCTCCCCCGCTCGCGGAGGGCCTCGGCGCGGCGTCGGAGTTCCGCGCGCTCCGCATCGGTGAGGGGCCGGCGCGGAGGAAGCGTGATATGAACGAGTTCCGTGCGGGTGAACGTGAAGGGAAGAAGGCCATCCGTGACAAAATCGAACGGGAACACGTCGGGTCCCCGGGCCCGAAGGGTGTGCAGGACGGTGGTGCTCGCGCGTCCCGCGGAGGTCACCGTGATGGCCCGCGTGCCGTGGTAGGTGAAGGGGGCGTTCCGGGGGGATCGTCCGATGGGCTGGCGGTCGACCATTACCGCCGCCCCGGGCGGGTTGGTTTCGATGACGAGTTCGCGTCGGATGCAGCCGGTCCCGGCGGCGAGGAAAACGGCCGGCAGGAGGAGAAATGCTCTTTCCATGGGTTCCATCGTATGCCCCCGGACCTCCGTCGTCAAGGATGGTACGGTAATGGCCGCTCCTGATTTTATTGTTTCTCTTTCCCGACTCCGAGACTCCCGGACTCTGAGACTCCCAGACGCTTTTCCCGCCTATTTTGTCTTCATCTCGAACACCCCGTCCCAGCCCTCCGGCGGGGGAACGTCCTTGTACTTGAGGCAGCGGGAGAGGTTGATGTAGGCGGCCCGGTCCTTCGGGGTGATCGCGAGAATCTCGAGGAAGGCGTCCGAGGCCTTCCGCCACTCCCGGGCCTGATAGAGGGCGGTGGCCTCGGTGTAGCGCGCGAGGAGATCCATTCCCTGCGGCGAAAGGGACCCCTTCGGCGCCAGGATCTCGTAGACCCGGATGGGTTTCAACTTGCCCTTCACCCGGATGAGGTCGATCTCCCGGGCCTCGACGGTCTCTTTCGACGCGAGGTAGGTTTGCTCGGCGACGAGGATGTTCGTTCCGAACTCCTTGTTCGCCCCTTCCAGACGCGCCGCGAGGTTTACGTTGTCGCCCATGGCCGTGTAGGCCAGGCGCACCGCGGAACCCATGTTGCCGACGTTGACAATCCCCGTCGCAATGCCGATCCGCGCGTGGACCTCGGGGAATCCCTGCTTGACCCACTCCTCCCGGAGGGTCACCAGGCGCTTCTGGTATTCGATGGCGCTCAAACACGCCTCCGACGCATGGTTTTTTGAGGGGATGGGCGCGCCGAAGATGGCCATGATGGCGTCCCCGATGTACTTGTCGAGGGTGCCGTTGTGCTTCATGATGATGGCCGTCATCTCGTCGAAGTAGTGGTTGAGGAACTTGACGAGGCGTTCGGAATCCATTCCCTCGGAGATGGTGGTGAAGTTGGCGATGTCCGAGAACAGGATGGATGTTTCGAGCCGCTCGCCGCCCAGTTTCAACTTTGTGGGATCCCGGAGCACCTCCTCCATGACGGCCGGGGGCACGTAGGATTGCATGGTGTTCCGGATGAACTTCTTCTCCCGGCCCTCCGTGAGCTGGCGGTAGCTGGTGATGAAGGCGAAGCAGGAAAATGCGGCAAGGATGGGGCTTGTCACGGGGAGAATCTGGCCCATGCGGTTGAAAAAGAAGACGGGACCGGCAAGGAAATACACCAGGATCAGGATCAGGGTGAACACCGTGCTGAAAATGGGCCCGCGGGTCACCACGATCGTCGTGACGACGGCTCCGAGGAGGATGACGAGAATCGTCTGCGTCCCGTTGCGGCTCTGGTGGAGGAATCGTTTCTGGAGAATGGTGTTGATGGTGTTCGAGTGGATTCCGACACCGGGCCACAGGGGGGACAGCGGGGTCGGTTTGAGGTCGGTCCCGCCTTCAAAGGATGTTCCGATGATGCAGAGGCAGTTTTTCACCAGCCCGAGGCGGTTTTTGAGAATCCTCCGGCGCCGCACAAGCCCCTGGAGGGTGTTCATCTCGGCGTCGTGGGCCGCCAGTTGCGTCCCGACCTGGCGTCGGACACGCTCCGGGGCCTTCGCGAGCGCCGCGCGCATCTGGCCGGCGACCTTTTCCGCTTCGGCGAGGACCGCCGCCGTCGCGGTTTCCAGGGCCTCCGGGTCGTCCGTCGCGGGAAGCGGGATATCCGCGACCTCGCCCGCGGTGTCCAGTTCCCTCGTATGGGAGAGCATCTCCCGGATGTTTTTAGGCAGTTCGCGGTGAACCGTCCGCCAGTACTCCTCCACGTCCACATACTGGATGTGTTGAAACGTGTGAGGCCAGTCGCTCAGCCACCGCTGGGCGGCGGTGGGCGCGCCGGAGGCCGCGGCCGGTCCGGCGGTGGATGCGATTTCCTCCCCGTGGGCCTGAACCCAGTTGAGCATCATCCGCCCCTTGTCGTCAATCGGGATGCGGATGGCGGGCCGTTTCCCGTCCCGGGAGGGGGGGAGTTCGATTGTCTCTCCCAGCGTGATGCGAATATCCTCGGGCGGAATATTCCAATAATCGCAGAGCATTTTGAATCCGAACTGGAGATACAGGCGGTCCTCCATGAGTTGGATGAGGTGCACCCGGCGCAGAATGCCGTCCTCGTCGGGATCAATGGATACGTACCCGCACCCCTTCATGCCCCCCGCGAGTTCCGGGATGGGCAGGAGGTATTCCCATTCCCCCTCCTTGCGGACCGGTTTCAGGAGGTCGAGTTCGGCGCCCGTGACGCGTCGCCCGTTGGCCCGGACGCGCTCCCGGGAGACAAAGTAATCCCGGGCCTGGATGACGAGCTGGTGTTTGCGGGTCCCCGGGGGGATGATTTCCCCCGGGAAGGAATCCCGGATGAGCGCGTCGGGCGGGGTATCCGGCGCGGCCGTCAGAAGTTTGAATATCGTTTCCCGCGGCAGGCGTTCCTCCGCGCTCCGGTTGAACGAGTCCGGGTCGAGAAATGTGAAGTTCAGGTAGGTGTCGCCGCTTTTCCGGATGGCCGCGCCGAAGAGGGCGTCGGTGTCCCGGATCACCCCCGCGAGGGCGGTATTGAGTTCGCCGGCATCCTTTCGAATGACGCCGCCGAGCGCCGTGAGGCGTTTGGCGGCGGCCTCGCCCCCGCCGGCCGTGATTTCCCGGGATGTCTTCTCCAGTTCGTCGAGATAGATGGCGAAACGCCCCCCTAGCGCCAGATCCTCCGCGAGGCGCCGGCGGTCCACGATGACCTGGCTTTTCTCGGGAAACTCGATGTCGAAACCGATCCCGGCGGCTCCGAAATCGGTGAGCACCTCGACGAGGTGGCCGTGGACGTCCCGGGGCCAGGGCCAGCGTCCGATCTGCTCCAGGCTTTTCTCATCGATGTCGATGTGAACGATGGATTTCGATTCTTCGAACGAGGGGCGCAGGAGATAGAGAAGATCGAGTCCCTTGAGTTCAACGTACTTCCGATAGGGGGCGGTGTTGGAAAGAAGGAGCCACGCCAACGTGATGAGGCACCCGACGCCGATGCCGATGGCGTGATGGCGGAGCCCGGACGACCCGCCGGAGGAACTGCCGAGGGATTGGAATGCTTTCGACAGCCGTTTCAAGGGACCTGCCGGTTATTTCGCCGGGGCCGGGGCGGCTTCCGCCGGCGCCGGTTCCGCGGGGGCGGGCGCGGCGCCTTCGGGTTTCGGGGCGGCCTCCGGCGCGGCCGGGGCTTTTCCTTCCGCCTCGTCGAACTGCCGCTTCACCTCCTCGTCCTCGCGGGCCTTCGGTTTGCCGGCGGCATCCTTGAACTCGGCCGCCCGGTCGAGAATGACGATGAGTTCGTCCCCGGTGAGCCGTTTGTATTCCGTCCCCTTCGGGATGATTTCGAGGAACACGCACTCCCGGAGGGCGTAATGGGTCTCCAGCGCGGTTGCGCGGGCCACGCGCGTCCAGGAGAGATTGACCCCGCCCCGGAGCTTCACGGTCCGGCAGATCATGTAGGCGAGTTTTTCCCGGGAGAGGGCGTCCTCCGGGCGGAACGCCGTCTCCCACGAGGCCGGGATGATGTTCGCCTTGCGGAGGGCCTGGACGCACGTGGCGTAGTCCACCGGGGCGCGCTCGCCGCCGTGGAGCATCACCATGGCCGTGTAGCCGTCCGCGAACGTCACCGCCGTCTTCTCCGCGAGTTCCCGGAAGAAGGCCGTGTCGGCCAGCGCCGGGGCGGCCAGCCCCAGAATCGCACCCGCAACAAGCGTCTTGAGCATCCGGTTCATGAGCGCCTCTCTTAGAACGAGTAGGTCAGGCCGAGACTGAAATAGGTCCGGTTTTTCTTCAGGCTGTAGGCATCGTCGGGATAGAAGATTCCGAACCGCGAATCGAGGGCGAGATCGGACAGGATATTCCAGTTGAGGAACACATCCGGCTCCATGCCCAGGAATCGGTTGGGCAGGTCCGCCCGGCTGTCGGAAATGCCGCCGTTCTTCTTCTGTTTCCAGAAGGCGAAGAACTCCGTTCCGAGCTCGAGCGTTCGAAGGAACCGGATCCGGTGGTCGCTCAGAGGCTTGAAGGACGCCCCGGCCCGCGCCATCCAGAGGTTCGACAGGAGCGGCGCCAGGGAATATCCCGTGAAGGTGTATCCGAAGCCGAGGAAATTGTTGTCCGACGTCTCGGCGGTGTTGCCGCCGAGGGTGTCGGTGACGCTGGCCCGGTCGGAATCGCCGCTTCCCACGGCCATCTCGAGGGAGAACTTCGGCTCCATCCGCCGGTCCCAGAAGTACTCGATCTTCCCGTCGAAGGCGAAGGCCCGGATCCGCTCCCGGGTGCTCACGGGAACGGTGAAGGATCCCGCGCTCGTTCCGAACTCGGAAACGATCTCCGCGCGGTAGGCGAGATTGTGAATGATCTCCCCCCGCGCCCCGATCCCGAGGTAGCGGGATTGGTAGCGGTAGTCCTGGGTGGTGTCGTCGGGCTGCTCATCGCTCTGGTCCCGTTGGAGGAGGAAGAAGACGTAGGGGGCGCATTTGTCGAAGGCGGTCGCCGTCGCCTCCACCCCGAGGAACCAGCGCTCGGTCTCGGTCGCCCCCGGCACGCTCGCGTCCACGTTCTCCTGGGTGGGAAGGGTGCGCCCGCCGAGGACCTTGACATCGAACTTCGGGAGGCCGAGGGTGAGTTCCGCCCCGTCGTTCACCTGGCTGTAGGCGAGGCCCGAACCGAGGTACATGTACTGCCGCCCGGCCTGGGCCCGCAGGCGCATCGGGAGCGTCGTGACCTTGTCCACGTCGATCCGGTAGAATCCCTGGTCCAGGCGTCCCTTGTGGAGGACCCGGTCGTCTCCGTCATAACTGTCGCCGCGGCTGTAATGGTCGTAGATTGTGCGGCCGCGGAGATAGAATTCCTGCCCCGCGCCCTTCCCCGCGTCAATCCAGTACCGCGTGTCGAAATCGTACAGTTTGCGGGTCGGGTTCGTCGGCTGGTCGTTGAATCGGAAGAATGTCATGCGTTCCCAGCCGCCGAGGTCGACGTACCACCGCCCCGTCTCGTTCTCCCGCTGCTGGTAGGCATCCAATTTCTGCCGGCGCTCCTCCTCGATGAACCGGCGGAATTCGGTGTCCTGGGCCCGGATGGCCGGGGCGGCGAGCATTCCCAGGAGCACGGCAAGAAGAACGCGTTTGGTCATGGCATTTTCCGGTCGGAAAGGGGTTGTCGTTTTCGGTCCGTTTCAGGGGACGACGCATCCCTTGATGTTGCGCGCCGTGCCGCCCTCGGTGGCGCCGGCGCCGCCTCCCGAGGCGTGCGTCGTGCCGGGGCTCGCGGTGTCCGTCAGATCCCCCGGCGAGGACGCGCCCTGGTCGGAGCGGGCGCCGGTGTTCGATGTCTCGTTCGTCGTGAGCCCGGCGACCGGCAGGACGGAGAAGAGCCGCTGAAGCTGCATGGTCTCGATGGTCCGGGCGAGGGCGTTATCGGTGCGTTCCCCGGCGCCGACGCTCCGGTTCATGCCCTGGAAATTCTGCGCCACGACACGGCCCTGATAGCCCGAGATGCGGTCGCCGCAACTGCGGGATGAGGAGATCTGCCAGATCGTCCCGCGGACGGAGGCGGTGAGCTGGGGGGTGGAGACCTTGAAATCGCTCTTGAGTTCGCCTTCCTTCACGTGAACCCGCAGGGTCCCGATCTTGACGTCAAGCAGGGTCTCCGCCGTCTTCTCGCGCTTGACGAACCGGTTGATGGTGAGCTGGGTGAGGGGTTTCACGATGGCGACGCTCGTGTCGCCGAAAAGGAGGACGGCCTTGGACTTGAAGCCGGTGGAGATCTCCCACCCCTCCTCGATCACCTGTCCGGCATTCGCCGCGGCCCACTCCCCGGCGGGCTTGCGGACGTCCACGTCGCCCTCCACGGAATGGATGGTTACCGTCAGTTTGTCGGCCGCCGGCGCGCCAGGCGCCGCCGCCTCGTTGGCCGGAGCGGGCACCGCGGGCGTTTCCCCCGCGACCGCGGCGCACGTCATACCCAGCGCCAGGGTCACGCCAAGGCCTGTCCGAATGGTGAGCAACATGAGGAGCCTCCCCGGGTTCTGATTTTGCCAACGGCTGTGCATTGTCGCCGGACGGCGCGGATTTGTCAAATTTTTTATTGCCCGTTGTGGTGGCGGCTGGAACATGGTATACTTCCTCATGAAAGCTTCCATGAAAGGGGGTGATTTTCATGAAGAAGCACGTAAAGAAAGCGATGGGGTTCACCTTGGTCGAACTCCTCGTTGTCATCGCCATTATCGCGATTCTTGCGGGGATGTTGCTCCCGGCGCTGGTGAAGATGCGTAACCGGGCACGGGACACCAACTGCAAGAGCAATCTCAAGCAGATCTACATAGGCCTGTCCACCTATGTGGATGATTTCGGGAGCCACCGGTTCTATCCGAAGCCGTGTGCGGCCAACTTGATGAGCGGCGCGGATTTCCTCCTCGCCATTTATTTCAACAAGATTGTGGAAAATCGGGAGATTTTCCTTTGCCCGGCGACCGAAGATGCGGGCCCTGCGACGGTGGCGGCCCTCGACGCTGAGAATTGTTTCGATGGCGGTGGGAAAACCGTGGCCGGGGGGGTTGAACGGGCATGGGTGAGTTATGCCGGGTATAACCTGGACCGGAACGCCGCGGATCTGCTGTCGGACAATGCCCCGGCGGACACGGTTCTGGCATGCGATGACGAGGAGGATGCAACCGCCGCGTCATCGGCCGGCAGTCCCGCGGCTTATAACCACGAGGGAAAGTATAATGCCCTGTATCTGGACGGGCACGTGGACAGCGTTCAGGATCCGCAGATGCGGAGCCTCACGTTGAAGAACCAGATGCTTTGCGGTTTCGTGGCGCCCCTGGACATGGTGAAGAATTAGGGACGCACGGGTGTTTCGGTTTTTTTGAGCCCCCTGCCTGAAACGGCGGGGGGCTCTTTTTTCAATGAATAAGTCCGCTCATCCTGAGCCTGTCGAAGGATGATCCAAGCGCCTCCCGCATGGTTCGTGGTTCGACATTTATTTTAATTTTTAAGGAATGCTCACCATGAACGGGTGTTGATAAGGGCCTGAGCGGGGTTTCATCGAAGCGTTATTGGCTATGAAGCGAGGGGAATGATGACCGATCCGGTATCCTACAAGCACACCGCGGTCCTCGACGGCGCCGCCGCGTCCCGCGCGGAACCGTGCGCCATCGTCATTTTCGGGGCGTCGGGAGATCTCGCCCGGCGGAAACTCATCCCGGCCCTGTACAACCTGGCGCTGGCCCGGCAACTCCCGCCCGGTTTCGCCGTGGTCGGATTCGGGCGGACGGAAAAGACCGACGCGGCCTTCCGGGAGGAGATGCTGGCGGCGGTGAACGAATTCTCCCGCCAGCGCCCCGCGGACCCGGCCGTCTGGAAGACGTTCGCGGATTCTCTTGTCTACCACGTCGCGGATTACGACGACCCCGCGGGATACCGGCGTCTCGCGGAGCGTCTTTCGGCGCATGACCGGGAGCGCGGGACGGGCGGCAACCGCCTGTTTTATCTCGCCACGCCGCCCGCGACCTTCCCGGTCATCATCGAAAATATCGGCGCCGCGGGGTTCACCGGGGACGGTCCCGACAGTCCCGGTTGGGAGCGCATCCTCGTCGAAAAGCCCTTCGGAAGCGATCTCGATTCGGCCCGCGACCTCAACCGCCGGATTCTGAACGGATTTCCGGAGCCGTTCATCTTCCGGATTGATCATTATTTGGGCAAGGAGACCGTTCAGAACATCATCGTCGCCCGCTTCGCCAACACGATCTTCGAACCGCTTTTCAACCACCGCCACGTGGACCACGTCCAGATCACCGTGGCCGAGACGGTCGGGGTGGAGAGCCGGGCGCGGTATTTCGATTCCATCGGCATCCTCCGCGACATGGTGCAGAATCACATGCTTCAACTTCTGGCGCTTGTCGCCATGGAGCCGCCGGTGTCTCTCGCCGCGGAGGCCATCCGGGACGAGAAACTCAAGGTCCTGAAGGCCCTCCGTCCCATGACTCCCGCCGACGTCCGCGAATGCGTCGTCCGGGGGCAGTACGCCCCGGGCGTCATCGGCGCCGGGAATGTCTCCGGCTATCGCGGCGAGAAGGACGTCCCGCCGGATTCCCGGATGGAAACGTTCGCCGCCCTGAAGTTGTTCATTGACAACTGGCGCTGGGCCGGGGTGCCTTTTTATCTTCGCGCGGGCAAGCGCCTCCCGCGCAAGGTCACCGAGGTGACGGTGGTGTTCAAGGACGTCCCCCGGATATTGTTCAACAAACGCGAGGACAAGCCGCTTGAGCCCAACACGCTTCATCTTCACATCCAGCCCGACGAGGGGATGCGCCTGCGGTTCTGCGTGAAGGTCCCGGGGACGGAGACCGAGGTGCGCGGGGCGAACATGGATTTCACCTACGGGACCTCGTTTGGGAAAGAGCCGCCCGAGGCGTACGAGCGTCTGCTCCTCGATGCGATGCGTGGGGACGCGACGCTCTTCACCCGTGTGGACGAGGTGGATGCCGCCTGGCAGTTCGTGACGCCGATTCTCCGGGCGTGGGAGGCCGCGCCGCCGCCCGAGTTCCCCAACTACGCCGCCGGCACGCCGGGTCCGCGGGAGGCGGAGGAACTGCTGGGGCGGGACGGGCGGAAATGGGTAAAGCACGGAAACACGGAATAGAACGGAAACACCACGGAAACACGGAAGACTGCTGTGACACAGGGCCCGCAATCGGAGGGGCGGGTTTGAAACCCGCCCCTACTCGCGGAAAAACCTCGGGAAACCACACCGCGAAATCACAAAGAGGACTTGGGAGGCGTGTGAGAAATGGGCAATAACGTTTCCGTGTTCATTCACGCGTTACTTTTGTTTCCGTTGGCCTCCTGTACGCAGGTTGAACAGACAACTCATCTTTATCGGATTAGGGATGGAGGGCGATGGGGATTTATAAACCAAAAAGGGAAGGTTGTCATTGCGCCCCAATACGATAACTGTCATTACGATTTCAAGGAGGGTTTGGCACCGGTTCAGGTCTCAAAAAAATGGGGGTACATTGATAAAGTTGGGAAATTCGTTATCCCGCCGCAATTTGATTATGCGAGTAGTTTTGATGATGGTCTGGCTACCGTTAGTATTGGTGAGCCGTACAAAGGCGAAGGGAAAGATGGTTATATTGATCGAATGGGGCATTTTGTGCTTGGGCCGGATGAGAAGTATTCGGGGGATTTTCGCGGAGGATTGCTGAGGGTTGAAACTGAAGGCAAGGTGGGATATGTCAATAAGATGGGGGAGTGGGTCATTGCGCCGACGTTCAAGTCTGCCGGACCTTTTTGTGAGGGCCTCGCTTCTGTGGAGGTGGATGGCAAAGAAGGATATATCAACAAGAAGGGGGAAATGGTGATCCCGGCTACATTTCATTGCGCGGGATGGTTTTGTGAAGGGCTTGCTGACGTGTGCGATCCCAAGAACAGGAAGTGGGGCTTCATCAACACAAAGGGAGAACATGTGATTCCGCCGTCGTTTGATCGGGTGGAGGAATTTCATGAGGGTCTGGCTCGTGTCGGCATGATCGAAACGGATTCTGAGGGATGTAAAGTGTTGAAGTGGGGTTATATTGACAAATCCGGCAAGGTCGTTATCCCGATTCAATTCGATTTTGCCTGGGAATTTTCCGAAGGGCTTGCGAAAGTGGAGATGAAAAAGAAATGGGGTTTTATCAACCGGGAAGGGGTTCAAGTGATTTCGTGCCGATATTGTTTCGCCGAGCCGTTTGGGAATGGTCTTGCCATGGTAAATGAAGGGGAGACCGGCGATGAGATTTTGAGTTATATTGATCGGAATGGCCGATATGTCTGGCGCCCTTCGGATTACCGGGAACATCTCCGGGCCATTGTCAAAAGGCGAAACCGGACCCCTTCGATTAAACTTTTTTCGGAAAGAGATTCGAAAGAACGAGGCTTGCTTGTGGAATGCGCAAGGAAAGTGCCGGCTTCCGGAGAAAATGCCGGCAAGGTGATGATTGATATTGGGAACCGGTTGAATGAAGAAGTGTTTGTTGATGTTTCTGGTTTTGATGATTTGACATTTTCTCTGGACTATTTGGGGTCTTGGTGTTCGAGCGGAGGGGAGGGGACTAGTGAGTGGGAAGATCGTCATTTGTATAAGCGTCTTCAAATTGCCCCTCATAATTATTCCCGTATGCGGGTAACGGGTGGGTTATATTTAAAAAATGTAAACCTAAAGGAATGGATTGGAGCCAGAGGTGAAGTGATTGTGTGCATTCAGGGTTTCTATAAAAATACAGGAAAGCCGTTCGATGAAGACATACTATTGACTGTCGAAATCGTTGAATGAGAAATATCGTGGGGAATTGGGAAATCCGATTCCCCCTGTGTGTTTCGAGCAGGGGGTTTTCTGCGGGGTTCTGCGAACGACGCTTCACGAGCGACGAGCGACGGCTTCAAGACTCGCTGACTCGCCGACTCGCAAGACTGGTATGAAAGAGGAATGCCAATCATGCCCGATTCCACCCGCCTGAAACTCTTCCAATCCGCCTTCGACTTCTCCGAATCCCAGGTCCGGCGGATGGTGGAGAAGTATCCCGACTACTATCCCATGTACACCAAAGACGGCCGGTGGGGACGGGACCGGGAGCGCATCCCCCGGTGGACGGAAGGGTTTCTCCCCGGGATGATGTGGATTTTTTACCGGAAGACCGGCGACCCCTGGTGGCGGAACGAGGCGGAACGCTACACGACGCGCCTCGAGCCGCGGAAGTTCGACCCCGACATCCACGATCACGGGTATCTGTTTCTGGCCAGTTACGGCCGCTGGGCGGTGATGCAGCCATCGGAGGCCGTGGAGACCGTCCTCCGTGAGGCCGCGGAAACCCTCGCGAAACGGTTCCGGCCGAAAGGGGAATATCTCTGTTCCTACATGGGGGCGGATTCGCTCTTCATTGACATCATGATGAACGTGGGGCTTCTCTTCCGGGTGGCGAAACAGACGGGGGACGCGCGGATCCGGGACATCGCCCTGCGCCACGTCCGCACCTCGCTGAGCCATCTGGTGCGGTCGGACGGTTCGACCGCGCAGGAAGCGCTTTTTAATCTTGAAACGGGTGAATTCCTGCGTCATGCCACCCATCAGGGACTGCGACCCGACACGTGCTGGTCGCGGGGGCAGGTGTGGGGTCTCTACGGGTTCGGCTCGGCGGCGCGGCACACCGGGGAGGTCGCGTTTCTCGACGCGGCCGAGCGATGCGCGGATTACTTCCTCGCCCATCTGCCGCCGGAGCGCGTGCCGTGGTGGGATTTTCACGTTCCGGAAGGGGAGCGGCGGATTCACGACAGTTCCGCGGCGGCCGCGGCGGCGTCGGGGCTTTTGAACCTGGCGAAACTCGCCCGGTCCGGCGCCCGGCAGAAGGCTTACCGCGAGGGGGCACTTCAGATTCTGGCGGCGCTTTCGGCCCCGCCGTTCCTGGCCCGGGGCGTCGAGGGGCAGGAGGGGATTCTTCTCCACGGCGTGTACCATTATCACAAGGGGTGGGCGGTGGACGAGTCCCTCGCGTGGGGCGATTATTTCTTCGTCGAGGCGCTGGCGAAGGTGCTGGGGGTGGAGGAGGAATTATTGTGAGATATTTATTGGGCGCTCACAACGGAACTGAAACGATGTTCGCGCCCAATAAATATGGGCTTTTTGATATTGTTCCGGACCTCGAATACGTCCTCCGCTTGTTTCGCCGCGATCCCGGCCGCGATGGCCGGCGGCGCTTTGCGAAGCGCCTTCGCGAGCGAAAAACAAGGGAAAGCGTAATCGCCGTACGCCGTGTCGGCGGGGATCTCAAGAAGTTTTTCCGCATCCGCCTCCGGCATTCCGGCGGCGGGGGCGAGGAAGGAGGCGAGTTCCCTCTGAATGGCGTCCATGCTTCTTCATTTCCGGCGCGAAATGCGGCGCGACGAGGAGGCGCTTGTCCGCTCATCATCTTCCTTCTTGATCCGTTCCCAATCGATGCCCTGGCCGGCACGGATTTGGGCTCTTGACTGCTCGATCCTTTTCAGGAATCGCGGATCGTTCTCCAGTTCAAATCCGGAGAGAACACCGGCCGGCTTCCCGTGTTTGGTGATGACGATTTGTTCCTTCCCCGCCTCAACAAGGTATTTCGAAAGGTGGTCTTTGACTTCCGCAAACGCGATTTGTCTCATGGTCGCTCTCCTTTTTCCGAAAGCCAGTCGTCCGCATGCCTTTTCTCAACAATGCCATGAACCATCACCTCGTTCATTTCCACGTCATAGAACACCCGCAGGTCATCCACTCGCAATCGAAACTGCGGCTTCCTTAAAGCCCGAAATCTCTTGATTCGGCTCATGATCCACGAAAATTCTTCGTTGATCAATTTTTCCCGTCGGCGCGAACCTCCACGGTGATGCTTACGTCTTGCTGGATGGCATGAATCCGCCGGTCTTGGGGCACGAAGTTCAGGTGAAAGATAACGGTGGAGATGTTTGGCGCCATCTGTTTCAGTTCGTGGTTCCAAGTCAGCGTTCCCGAGAACAAACTGTACGATGCGCGTGGCGCATGGCTACCAAGCTCAACGCCAAGTCGTCCATTGTCCCAGGATAGGGGCAAATAGGCACCCCAATCGTCTTCGTTATTTCCTCTCGACAATACCCGCATCTCGAGATTTGGCGTGATGCCAAGATGCTTTTCCTTTGCCGGGATGTGAAGAATGAAATGGCTGCCATTGCCGGAATGCTTCTCCTCGATCGGAAACCAGGCGTTCTCCGCATGTTTGAGATCCCAACTCAGGGAGAATTTGGGCGCGGAGAACTCCACATCGGCTTTTGGCCGAAGCGCCTCCGCCACTTCCAGCGCGATTTTGCGCAGTGGTTCCGACGCGGATGACTCATTGGCTGTGGCCTTTGCGGCGTCCCACGCCGTGCCGCGATAGAAAAACGTCCCGGCGAGCGATTCCGCGGCGAGCGAGCGCGTGGCCACCGGTTGAGTTTTGTCCGTGAGTTTCGCAATGTGCATCCCGAGCGCCATGCGGTCGAGCGCGACGGTGTAGAGAATGCAGACTGCGAGCGTTCCCGCGAACGCCAGCCCCCGGCGGGCGAAACATTGCGCGAGCAGGATGGCCGCCACGAGAAGAATCGCGAACGAGAATCCCGCGCTCTCGGCCAGCCGGAAGACGGCCGGCATATGGGCATCGCCGCCATACCGTCTTGAAGACCATCGAATTTCCTGATCGGGCCGTCCGTCGGCGTCCCGGGCGATCTCGTTCAAACCAACCTCCTTCAACGGATCGTCCGGCGCCACCATGCGCGTCAGACAGACGATTTGGGTGGTCATCCGAGGACCACGAACCACCGACAGGAGATTCGGGGAGTCACCGAAGCCCAAATCTTGGATCACATTCGGATTTCCGACCGTCCAACTCCCGTGTCCACTACTGGAACTTTTCCACGTCTTCCCGCGCATTTCCGTACGCCGTTGAATTTCAAGGGCAACCCGCGCGTCATTGCCAAACTGCATCACCACCAGATCCCGCCAATTGAGTACGATCGTGAATGTCGTCCCCCCCCACGTGCCGCTTGTTTGGAATTGCCTTCCCCGATCGGCGGGCCAGTGAATTTCCGTCTCCTCGCCATACACCGGCCGGTTCCCCTGAAGGAACACGATGTGGACCAGAATGCGCGCCTCGCCGATGGAAACGGAACCATTCGGTTCCGCCGGTTTCGGCAGGGCCGGCGCCGGTTTTTTCGGCAGGTGAAGTTTGATTTCCCCGGCCTGTTCGTCAGCGGCATAGACCCCGCGCATCTCCCGCCACGTCCCGATGCCGATCGTGACGAGAAGACCAATCCCCAGGACGCCGCAGACGATCCGCACGGCGATGTGGCGCGGCCGGGGGGCGCGACTACGGGAGGGGATGAGAAATGCGCCCCCACCGCGGCGGAAGAGAAAAACAAACGCCACAATTCCCAACACCATCAATACTGGAACAGCTAAACCAATTGCGTTCATGTTTCGTTACCTCCCCTCTTCCACGGGTGAGACCGGATGCGCCGTGGGCGGGCGCGGGACTTGAGATTCAATACGGATCGGGGGTCCAGCAGGTCTTTTACTCACCGATCGAAAAGAAATCACGGACATCAGAAGTAAAATCACCACGGCCACCACCACCCACACCCACCACCGGCTTCCGCCGCGGACCGGCGCCGGGCGGCTGATGCCTTCCTTGCGGGTGAACCGGTAATACCCGAGGACAAGACCCCCAGCCGAGAATATCAACAATAAGGGGACGGAAATGAAACTTGTCACCCGCCCCCAGACGATGGCCTCGGCAATCAGGCCGCCGCCGGCAACAATGCCGGCCAAAAGTGCCCCGCCCAACCAGGAAAGACCAACCGCGGAACGTGAACGGGCCAGGATGGCGCATCCAAACGCCCCGGCAAACACGGCCGCCGGCGCCGCGAAGGCGAAGGCGTACCAGTTGCCGCTGACCGCCGGGAATTCCTCCGTGAATCCGCTCTGGACGAAAATCCCCCAGATCATCTGCGGCAGGTTTCCCCGGATGCACAACAGACCGGCGAGAATCATGGCGAGCAGATTCCCACCGCCCAGGGCGAGGCGCGTGATGTAGATTTCCGAACGCGTCGCGGGAAGAGAAAACGCGAACTCCTCGGATCCCTCCGCCGCGTCCATGCCCCCCATCCGCGGGGCGGCGAGGATGGCATACAACAACCCGAATCCGAAAATCCACGCCGGGTGGTGAAAGATCATCAAGACCGGTACGCACACAAGCCATGCCGCCCAGAACCCGACAATGAGGTTCCGGTGGGCGAGCCATTCCTTGTACAGCAGGCCGCGGATGGGACGGGAGAGCCACTGGTCCGATGAAATGCCGACGTTTGCATTCATGCCATTCCTCCATTTCACCCCGTAGGGGCACGTTGCAACGTGCCCCTACATTAGTTCGTTCTTCGCGTCCTTTCCGAACACCTCGATGAAGATGTCCTCGAGCCCGAGCGAAAACACCTGCACCCGCGCCCCGTGCCCGGCCCCCGCGGCGGCCAGCGCCGATTCGTCGGCCTGGCGCACCACCGCGGTGTACACGGGGCCGCTCGTCTCCGACCGGATGGCGCCCGGAAGGGCGAACCCCTCCGGCACGCGGTCGCCCGGGAAAATCATCTGGACGCGCTTGGTGGACGTCTGAAGATCCGCCAGCGGCGATGACGTCACGAGGCGCCCCTTGTCCATGATGCCCACGTGATCGGCCACCCGTTCGAGATCGCTGATGATATGCGTCGAGAACAGCACCGTCCGCCCGTTGCCTTCGTTCAGGGTCTCGACGAGGGCGTCAATCAATTCCCGCCGGGCGATCGGATCGAGTCCCGCCGCCGGTTCATCCATGACGAGCACATCGGGCCGGGCCGCGAGGGCGAGAAGAATGGCGGCCTTCCGCCGTTCCCCGCCGGACAGAAGCCCCGTCTGACGGTCCATCGCCACGCCGAACCGCCCGGCGAGCCGCTCCGCATAGGATTGATCCCACGTCGGGTAAAAGTGTCCGACATACGCGCATAATTCCGCGAGAGTCATCCAGGCGTGAATCTGCTGTTCCTGGGAGACATAGGCCACCCGGGCGCGGTGCTCCCGGGGGGCGGAAATCAACTCCTGCCCCAGAATTTCAGTCCGGCCGGCGCTGGGACGCAGCAATCCCATCAGCAACCGCAGGGCGGTGGTCTTCCCCGCGCCATTCCGCCCGATGAAGCCATACACCGTTCCTCGCGGGATGGCCATGTCCAGCGCGTTCACCGCGACGACGTCCCCGGGGAACACCTTCGTCAGCCCCTTCATCTCGATCACAAATTCTTCCATGGGGTTCTCCTCTTCATTTTCAACTCGTATCGGAAACTCAGCACCCAGCACTCAGCACTCAGCACTCAGCACTTCCTTTCCCGCCCATTCCTTCCAATTCTTCTTTCACGATTTCAAGGACGGCCTCCCGCGTCGCCTTCATTTGATTCGCCTCCACCGCCAGTTGCCTCGCGATGCGTCGAAGGTGGCCGGCGACTTCCTCCGGCGCCATCCGCGATGGCGATTCCATTACGAACACCCCCTTGCCGTGTTTGTTCTCGATGACCCCCGCGTGCGCGAGTTCCGAATACGCCTTCACCACGGTGGTCGGATTGATGGAGAGCGCCTTCGATAATTCCCGGATGGACGGGAGTTGGCTCCCGGGCCGGAGTGTTCCCGACGCTGTGTAGTAGCGCACCTGGTCCATGATTTGCCGGTAGACCGGTATGCCGCTTGAAGGATCAATTTGGATATGAATCATTCGTCGCCGCCATCAATTTGGCTGTATGATATCACACATACAGTATTTATCAAGGAGGAATTTCAATAAATTTTTGGAGTCGTTCACGAATGGATAAGACCGCTCATCCTGAGCCTGTCGAAGGATGAGCCCATATTGCGATCAGCCTTTAGCATTCAGCATTTAGCCAGAAAACGGGCTTACGATAATTGCATAAATAATTTAATAAACTGTAATTTATTCGTTTGCGAAATGTAGTAATAGTGTATTATTTCGAATGTTATTATAAGGGGAGGCGAAGATGAATGAGGACATTCTCAAGATTCTGAAGATGGTCGAGGACCACAAACTCAAACCGGAAGACGCCGAAAAACTCATCACGGCGCTGGGGTCGGGTGCCGGGACAAAATCCGGAAACGGGCGGTTTCTCCATATTCACATCGCGGACGGTGGTGAAGACAAGGTCAACGTGAAGGTGCCCCTCGCGCTTGCGAAAACGTTGCTTCCCCTTCTCCCCGCCGCGGTGGCGGAGCGCCTCAAGGAAAAGCAGGTGGATGTAGGCGATATCGTCCGGCAATTGGAAGGCGTCGCGGGGGATATCGTGAACGTGGATTCCGGGAAGGACCGGGTTCGGATCTGGATCGTGTAGGGGCGGGTTTCAAACCCGCCCCTACGATAATTTTCAGGGAGGACGTCCATGCCGCGCAGTCTTCGATGGTCGTTGTTTTTCGTGATGTTCGGCGTCCTGCTGCTTGCGCTGAACTATGGGGCGTTTTCGTTTTGGGTGTGGCGCCGGGATTGGCCGTTTCTCCTGGCGGGACTCGGGGTCTGGCGGCTGGCGCGGGATTTCGTCCTCTGGATGCGCGGCGGGGATGCCGTCCGGACCGGAAGGGCCCTGTCGCATATTCTCCTCATCGCGCTCGGGGGATTATTCCTCGCGGCCAACTTCGATTACCTCCCGGGATGGCGGTGGGGCCGCGACTGGCCGTTCCTTCTCGTGGGCATCGGGGCGTTCGGGCTTCTGGGCCTCGCCGTCCGGGCCGCGGGGCAGGCGCGGCGCCGGGCGGCCGGCCCCCGCCCCGTGTCCGATATCCTCCGCGACCTCGAAAACGGGAAGATCTCGAGCGATAAGGCGTTTCAGGACATCCGGGAGCGCATGAAATGAGATATTTATTGGGCGCTCACAACGGAACTGAAACGATGTTCGCGCCCAATAAATATGGGCTTGCGGACGAACAAGAGGTGCTCGCCAGCGGGGGCGGCGCCCCCGCACTCTCCGCCACATACCGGGAGAATGGGAAATGAGACCCTCTCTTTCACGCTGTCCTGCCTGCGACCGGGAACTTTCCGTTCGCCGTTACCGGTGCGGCGGATGCGGCACTGAAATCGAAGGGGATTTCACCGCGGCGCCGCTCCTGCACGTGGAGGAACGGGACCGGGAGATGCTGATGATGTTCCTGAAGACGCGCGGCAACCTTTCCGAGGTCGCCAAGACCCTCGGCGTCTCCTACCCCACCGCCAAAATCCGGTTCGAGGAATTCCTCGTCCGGACCGGCATCCGGACGGAGGAGGAACGGGAGGCGGGCACGAGCGACGTCCTGGAGCGTCTCGAAAAAGGCGAAATTTCACCCGCGGCCGCGACGGAGGAGATCCGGCGGCTGAAGCCGGGATGAGCGGCACTCCCCCTTTTCTACCAGATAAATCCCGCGACGCCCCCACCCGATCCGCGTGACGGCATCCCGGTTACGCCTCCATCATCTCCGCCGCCCGCGCGGGATGGAGCGCCGGGGTCTTTTCCCCCGGTAACGCGTCGAACACGCCGGCGAGGCGCCGGCATTCCTCCCGCGCCCGCGCGCGGTCGAACACGCGGGGCGCGGCCCCGGCGATCGCCCGGAAATTCCCGGAATAGATTTTTTCCAGCGCCGCGGGCGGCAGCGCGAGGCCCCTCGCCCGCGCCCCCGGCAGCGGCTCGAGCACGAAATCCGCCTCCGGGTCGTGGCCGAATTCCTCGTCCGTCTCGAGGAACCGCGTCACGAGCCGCGCCCGGTGGACGTTCTCCGACACGGTGGCCTCGGGGATGATGCCGATGTCCGTCCCGAAGACGATCCGGTCCGCGTGGCGGACGAAAAAGTCCCGCGCGGCGTCGCGGTTCGCCCCAAGGGTGAAAATCAATTCCACCCCGGGGGCGAGATCCAAAAATACGTTCGGGAACCGCGCGAGAAACGCCCCGGCCCGGGGGAGGTCCGCGGACAAAAAATAAAAATGGGGAAAAATCACCCGGAGCCGCGGATGGCGGGCGAGCACCGCCTCCGTCTCGGCGTAGTGGCGTTCCTTCGGAAGCCACCCCGGCCCATAAGCCCACCCGCGCGAGGCCGCCCAGGCCGGCGTCGCGGCCGGGTCCCAGAATTCCTCCGGGTCGGCGGTGTGCCAGAGAAGGGGCAGTCCCAGCGTCTCGACGCGGGCGAAGAACGCCGCGTAGTAAGGCCCGTCCACGGGCTCGCCCAGTTCCCGGCGCAGTGTTGGTTTGCTTTCAATTAATTTAAAACCGTCGGCCCCGAGCGCCGCGAGGGTCTCCGCCTGCGCCGCAAGCGACGGCGTCGTCACCCGGCCTCCCGTGAATTTCGCGGAATGGTCGAGCCCCGCGAAACAATAATAAAACTCCGGCCGGCGGGCCTTCGCCGCCAGCGCCGCCGGGTTGTGGTTGCCGATCTCCCGCCGGGGGATGCCGGCGATCACCATCCCGGAGAACCCGAGATCCCGGGCGATCCGGTTGAGGTCCGGGATCCCGTCAATCCCGCGAAAGAGGTGAGCGTGGGTGTCAACACGGGTCATGGCGTTTTTCATATCGGCTCCTCATATCGCGCATGACGGGATTCCACATCCATCGCTTTTTCCACGGAACACACACGTCGTATCAACGAACCACACCCCCGGTCAGCCGCCCGACAATCAGATCCTCGAAGGCCGCAAGATCCTTCCAGGCCATCGCGACGCGGATGTCCGCGCCGGCCGGGTCCTCCCGGGTGAAGCCGTCGTCCGTAACGGCGAGAGTCATCCGGCGCACGTCGAGCAACGCGTCGGCAAAGGCCAGGTAGACGGCCACGCAGTCGAACAGGATGGAACTTTCCCCCGGCGTCTTCACCCAGCCCCCGGACACTTTCCAGACCTCGTAGTTCGCGATGACCGCGCGGGCAAGCGGGTCGGCCGACTCCGCCACGGCCCGGTACTTTTCGCCGGTCAGGCGCACCCGGCCGCAGGTGTCCAGCGGCGTGATGACCTTTTTCCACGGCGCCGCAAACACGGCCTGGCAAGCCGCAATGTCGTGCTTGACGTTGTATTCGGCGATCACCCCGCCGGCGCCGTGATGGCTCCAGGCGATGGACCCGTGCATCCCCACGAATCGGGCCCGTCCGGCGATTTCCGGATCGCGCACGAGCGCCGCGGCCACGGTGGAAAGCGGCCCGATAGCGATGACCGTGACCGGCTCCGGGGACCGCCGGATGACATCCGCCAGCGCCCCGGCGCCGTCCGCGTGGACCCGGCCCGGGTAGTGCCGGAGTTCGTATCCGGCGACCCAGGGCGCCTGGTTGCGATGATCGTCCTTCATGACCGTCGGCACCCCCACTCCCACCGGGACGTCGGCGCGGCCCGCGACCTCCAGGAACCGCGCGGCCAGGCGCGCCCGGTATTCCGTGTCGCCGGTGGCGGTGGTGACGAGTTTCAGATCCAGTTCCGGGCACCCGAGCAACATGGCCAGCGCCCAGGTGTCGTCAATGTCCGTGCCGATGTCGGTGTCGAGAATGACCGGGATTCCCCGCGTTTCCATGAAGCCCCCCCCCTTCACCCGGCATTGTCCCCGATTTTGGCCCGTTCGTCAAAGACATAGAGACCCGACGGTCCGGAGGAGACTGGAATTCCGCGCCCGCCGTGCGATAATGGCCCGGCCCGGGAGGGAACCGGGATCGTTCACGGGAGGAATGACATGGCGAGTCTGCGCGTGGGGATGATCGGGGCGGGGGCGATCGCGGGATCCCACTGCAAGGGCATCCTGAAACACCCGGAGGCCCGGGTGGTCTGCGTCGCGGACGCCAGCCGCGAACGGGCCGAGGCGCTGCAGAAGGCCCACGGCATCACGCGGCGTTACGATCGGTGGCAGGATGTGGTTCGCGACCGCGACGTGGACGCCGTCTCCATCGCGCTCCCCAACGCCCTCCACGCCCCCGTGGCCCGGGCGGCCCTCCAGGCCGGCAAACATGTCATGCTCGACAAGCCCTTCGCCTTCACCCTGAAGGAAGCGCTCGGCGTCGCCGCGGCGGCCCGGAAGTCGAAACGCGTCCTCATGATCGGGATGAACCAGCGGTTCGAGACGGCCTCCCAGACCATCCGCGAGATCGTCCGGCGCGGGGATCTCGGGGAAATCTACCACGCGCGGGCCTACTGGTGGCGCCGCAACGGCATCCCCCGGTTCGGGACGTGGTTCTGCCGGAAGGACCTCGCCGGCGGCGGGTGCATGCTCGACATCGGCGTCCACATGCTGGACCTCTGCCTGCACCTGGCGGATCTCTGGGAGCCGGAATCGGTCTCCGGGGCCGTCTACACGAAATTCGGAAACCGCGGGCTCGGGGAGGGCGGATGGGGCCGGTCCGACCGCGGCAAGCACGTCTTCACGGTGGAGGATCTCGCCGTCGCCCTCATCAAGTTCCGGGGGGGCGCGACCGTGGAACTCGGGGTGTCGTGGGCCTGCCATCAAGAAACAAAGAGCCGCAACAATGTCGAGCTCCTCGGCACCGAAGGCGGCGCGAGCGTCCTTCCCCCGCGCATTTTCCGCGCCGCGAAAAAAGCCGGCGAGTACGAGGTGGTCGAGCCGCAGGGGGTGGCGATCCCCTTCCCCCACGCCGAGCGGTTCGTGAACTGGGTGAACACCATCCTCGGGCGCGAGAAGCCGCTGTGCACGGTGGAACAGGCCCTCACGGTGCAGGCCATCCTGGACGCCGTGTACGCGTCGGCGAAGACGGGGCGGGAGGCGCGCGTGGCCGCCCGCCGGACACGATAACGGCGCGCTTTCGGAGACGCTACCATGATTCCCGCCAATTCCCTCGTCCTGTTCCAGGGCGATTCCATCACTGACGCGGGCCGTTCGCGCGACGGGGCGGACCCGAACCGCCCGGCCGGCCTGGGGCATGGCTACGTGACGCAGATCGCGGCGCGGCTGCTGGCGGCGCGGCCGAAGGACACCCTGCGCATCCTGAACCGCGGGGTGAGCGGGGACCGCGTCACCAATTTATTAGCCCGGTGGAAATCGGACGCCATCATCCTCGCGCCCGACGTCATCAGCATCCTCGTCGGGGTGAACGACACCGTCCACGAAATCACCAAGCAGACCGGGGTGGAGCCGGAGATGTTCGAACGGGTCTACCGGATGCTGCTCGCGTACACCCGGGAGAAACTCCCCGTCGTGAAACTGGTCCTGTGCGAGCCGTTCCTCCTCAAGACCGGCCCGGTGGAGGATGCCTGGCTTCCCGAACTCGCCCGGCGCCGGGCCTCCGTGAAAAAACTCGCGGCGGAATTCGGCGCGGTGTTCGTGCCGCTCCAGGCCGCCTTCGACGCGGCGCTCGCCAAGGCCCCGCCGGCCTACTGGGCCCCGGACGGCGTCCACCCGTCCCCGTCCGGGTACGCGGTGATGGCCGACGCGTGGCTTGCCGCCATGGAGGAGAAGGCATGACCGTCACCCCCCGCGACCGGTTCGTGAACGCCCTCGAACGGAAGCCTCCTCTCCCGGGCCCGGTCCCCCATTTCGAACTCGCGTTCTTCCTCACCATGGAGGCCTTCGGCCGGATCTCCCCGTTCCAGCGCCACTTCAGCCAGTGGAAACAGATGACCGAAACGGAACGCGACCTCCACCGCCGCGACGTCGCGGACCTTTACATCCAGGCCGCCCGGCACTACGGCTGGGCCGGAATCTTCTTCCACGAGCCGCGCGGCTGGGAGGAGGAGGACACGCGGCGCGCGATCGAGCACGTCCGGGATCTTTCGGGGCGGGAATTCTTCCTCGCCGTCCATGGGGACGGTACGATGGGCATGCCCGCCGGCGCCGACATGATGGAATTCGTGGAGCGCCTGGCCGACCGGCCGGACGACGTGCGCGCGGGGAACGCCCGCCGGGAAGCCGACGCCATCGCCCGGGCGGAACGGATCCGCCGCTGGGGGACGGTGGACGGCTTCGGAATGTGCGTGGACTACGCGCTGAACGACCGGCCGTTTCTGTCCCCGGCCATGTTTGATGATTTTGTGGCCCCCTACCTGGCCCGCGAGATCGGCGCCTGCCGGGAGATGGGCTTTTACGTCATCAAGCACTCCGACGGAAACCTCATGCCCGTGCTCGATGCCATCCTCGCGGCGAAACCCCACGCCCTGCACAGCCTGGACCCGCAGGGGGGGATGGACCTCGCGCATCTCAAACGCGCCGTCGGCGGCCGCGTGTGCCTCATCGGGAACGTCAACTGCGCCCTCCTCCAGACGGGCACGGACGACGAGGTCGCCGCGGACGCGCGCCGGGCCCTCCGGGACGGGATGCCCGGCGGCGGATACATCTTCGGCACCTCCAACTGCATCTACACGGGAATGCCGCTGGCCCGTTATGATCTCATGCTCGACATCTGGCGCAAGGAGGGGATTTACCGGTGACCCGCCGCGACCGACTGCTCGCCACGCTGCGCGGGGCGCCGGTGGACCGCCCGGCGGTGTCCTTCTACGAATTGAACGGGCTGGATGAGAACCCGGCGGATCCCGACCCCTTCAATATTTATTTGCATCCCTCCTGGCGGCCGCTCATCGCGATGACCCGGGATCGGACGGACCGCATCGTCATGCGCTCCGTGCCGGTCCGGGCGGCGGCGCCGGACCCCGTCGCGGCGCTCACAACAAAAACGATACGGATCGAAAACGGATCCCGCCACGTCACCACGACGATCGCCACGGGCGGCCGCGTCCTCACCGGGCGCACCCGCCGGGATCCCGACGTGAACACCCTCTGGACGACGGAGCATCTCCTCAAGGACGCGGCGGACGTCGAGGCCTACCTCGCGCTTCCCGAGCCCCCGGCGGGCGGCGTCCCCGATCCCGCGGGCGTCCTCGCCGCGGAGGCGGCGCTCGGAGACACGGGCATCGTGATGATCAACGCCTCCGACCCCCTCTGCGCGGCGGCGTCCCTCTTCGACATGGGGGATTACACGATCCTGGCGATGACCGAGCGGGCGCTCTTCCGGCGGCTTCTCGACCGGTTCGCGCGCGAGATCCTGCCGCGAACGGAGGCCGTGGCCGCGGCCCTGCCCGGGCGGCTCTGGCGCATCGTCGGGCCGGAATACGCCACCGCTCCCTTCCTCCCGCCCGATCTCTTCCGGGAGTATGTGACCGGGTATGTGACCGGCATGGTCGCCGCCATCCACCGCCACGGCGGTTTCGCCCGCGTCCACTGCCACGGCAACCTCCGCGGGGTCCTGGATCACATCGCCGCGACGGGGGCCATGGGGCTTGACCCGGTCGAGCCGCCCCCCCAGGGAGACGTGGCGCTCCGGTACGTCCGCGAGCGTTATGGGAAGCAATTCGTGCTGTTCGGGAACCTCGAGGTGAGCGACATCGAGATCCTGCCGCCGGACCGTTTCGCGGAGAAGGTGCAACAGGCCCTCGACGAGGGGACGGCCGGGGAGGGCCGCGGGTTCGTCCTGATGCCGTCGGCGTGCCCCTACGGGCGGGAACTCCCGGCCGGCACCCTCCGGAATTACGCGGTGATCCTGGACACCCTGGACCGCTGGGCCGCCAACCGCTGATCGCCGCGGCCGGGACGCCTCACGGCTCCGCCCGGCTCCGCCGGCGGTAGGCGCGCGGGCCCATCCGGAATTCCCGGGAGAACATCCGGGAGAAGTAATTCGGATCCGGGACGCCGACCTGACGGGCCACCTCTCCGACCGGCAGGTCCGTGGTGCGCAGGCGGATCGCGGCCTCCCGGAGTTTCACCGACCGGACGAGCGCGGAGAACGTCATGCCGAACACCTCCCGGACCACGTGCCGGGCGCGGGAGGGCGAAAGCGCCAGGTGGCCGGCCAGGTCCGGGAGGTAGACCGGCGCGGCGATCCGGTCGCGGAGGTACCCCAGGATCGCGTCGCGCCGGTCCCCCGCCGGGCGCGTCCCGGGCCCCCGGAGGGCGGCGGCCAGTTGCGCCGCGACGCCCCGCAGGAGCAGCAACCGGTCCTCGAGCCAGTCCCGGTCGCGCACGACGATCATCCCCGGATGGGGCGGCCGGCCGCGCCCCCGCCAACAGGCCCCGGCGAAGAGCACCCCGGCGAAAAGCCCCTCGATCATGACGGGCACCGCCATCTCGGTGACGCCGAACGGGCAGGTGTGGACGCGCCCCTCGGGCCGGCCGGCGAGGGCCCGGTGCACCTCCCCCATGTCGAACGCCACGCATTCCGCCAGGTGGGTTGCCTTGACCCGCCGGCAGCCGGGCGCGCCGTGCTGTTTCCACCGGGAGGGCAGCCGGGCAGTCTGTCCCCGCCCGTCATGGAAACAAAGATGAAGCCCCAGCGCCCGGCCGGCGCGGCGGAGCAGTCCCTCGATGTCCACGAGAGCATCGTCGGCGGCGATCATCTCCCGGGCGCGATCGGACATGGCCTTATTACAGCCCAAAAATCCAGAAAGTCAACCGTTCCGTGCGAGACAAATTCCCTCCCCGCATGGTAGGATGGGGGCAGTCGGACGGCGGCCAGAAGCCGCCATCCCCACGAAGGAGAACCCCATGCCCCTCCACCCCCTCTCCCCCCGCAACATCCCCCTCGCCGGGGACTTCGACGTCGTCGTCGCCGGGGGCGGGCCGGCCGGGTGCGCCGCCGCGACCGCCGCCGCGCGGGAGGGGGCGCGGACGCTCCTCATCGAGGGCACCGGCATCCTCGGCGGAATGGGCACCGCGGGGCTCGTCCCGGCGTGGTGCCCGATCACCGACGGGGAAAAAATCATCCACCGCGGCATCGCCGAAACGGTGTTCATGGCCTCCCGGAGGGCCTTCCCGCCGCCCGAGGCGAAAAAACTCGACTGGGCCCGGATCAACCCCGAGCAACTCAAACGGATTTACGACGACCTCGTCACCGCCGCCGGGGTGAAACTCCTGTTTTTCACCACGGCCTGCGCCGTCGAGACGGACGGGAAGGGCCGCGTCACCGCCGTGATCCTCGCCAGCAAAGCCGGGCTCACCGCGGTCCGTTCCATGATTTATGTGGACGCCACGGGGGACGGCGACATCGCCGCCTGGGCCGGGGCGCCGTTCGAAAAGGGCGACGCCGCCGGGGAACTCCAGCCCGCGACGCATTGTTTTGCCCTGTCGAACGTGAACGTCCTTCCCCTCAACGCCGGACCGGGGCTGAACGGGAGCAACCCCGCCAGCCCCGTGCGGGCCATGATCGCCTCGGGCCGGTACCCCCGCGTCCGCGACCTCCACTTCTGCAACGCGCAGACCGGCCCCGGAACGGTGGGGTTCAACGCGGGCCACCTCTGGGACGTGGACGGAACCGATCCGGAGTCGCTCACGACGGCCATGATCGAAGGCCGGAAAATCGCCGGGGACATCCGCGAGGGGCTGCGGGAATTCCATCCCCTGGCCTTCGGCGCCGCCCACCTGGCGGTGACGGCCCCCCTCATGGGCATCCGCGAGACCCGGCGCATTCTCGGCGATCATGTGCTGACCGTGGACGACTACCGCGCCCGGCGCTCCTTCCCCGACGACATCGGCCGGAACTGTTACTATATTGATATCCACACCTCGAAGGCGGAGGCGGCCGGCCCGGCGGAAAAATCCCTCGACGGGCTCGAGGCCCGCGCCGAACGCTATCGGTCAGGCGAAAGCCACGGCATCCCCTACCGGTGCCTGGTGCCGCGGAACCTGTCGAACGTGCTCGTCGCGGGGCGGTGCATCTCCGCCGACCGCGCCGTGCAGGGGAGCGTGCGCATCATGCCCGTGTGCCTCGTGACGGGCGAGGCGGCGGGGGTGGCGGCGGCGCTGGCCGCGAAGGCCGGCGGGGACACCCGGAAGGTGGACACCGAGGACCTGCGGGCGCGGCTGCGGAAGCATGGGGCGTGGATACCTTGAGAAGAGTCTGAGAGTCTGAGAGTCTGAGAGTCTGAGAGTCTGAGAGTCGGGGAGTCGGGGAGTCGGGAAGTCCGGTGAACTTCAGAACTCCCCAACTTCTTTTCCGCGAGATACACTCCTTCGCCCAAAGGGCTACGGCGGGAAGGCGAGCGGATTTCGTGAAGCGAAAGCGAAGATGAAATTTCGAATTCGGAATCCGCCTTTTCACGTGAACTCTCGATCTCCTGAATTCTTCATGACCGATGACCCTTTCCGAAAAATCGTATTGGCGTTCTTCCTGATTGGTTATACTTATCAGGAGCCATGTCCGTAAAAGTATTCCGCCAGGGGATGAACGCCACGGGCGTAGATTCCGTGAGGCGTGTATCGCGAATCGTGAGTCGTTGTTCGCCGAAAGAGGGAAGACGATGAAACGGATAACACTTCTGGCACTCTTGCTGACCGTCACTTCCGGTTGCCGGTCAGTATGCCATCGCGAAGAACTCAACGCCTTGCCGAAGAACCGAGGGTTTTATGGTGGATCACTGTGGAGTTATGCCTGGGTCTATCGGTTTTCCGATGAAACGACTCATCATTTCCAATACGCCTATCACATCGATAACACGGTCCATCGCAAGCATATCATGATTCCAAAATTAGAAATCACCATGTCCGGAATGCCGATTCGCGATAAGAAAGGATATACGCCAGCCCGTCCGGTTCTTGATGCCGCCGGACAGATTACCGGATTCACGCCGGAACCCGAACACAAACTCGACTTTCGGACGACTGTTCCGAAATCGGACCCGAAACCGCCCGATTCGCCATAACCCGTTCACAACACCCCCAAGAAACTTACCGCACCCTCCGTGTTTCCGTGGTCCTTCCGTGTTTCCGTGGTCCTTCCGTGTCTCCGTGGTGTTGTTCAAGAAATACGCAGAAACCGCGACGGTGGCGCCCCCAGCACCTGACGGAACTGGCGCGAAAACACGTAGGGATTCGGATATACCATTCCCGGTATTGATTCCCTTGGGATAATGGGATATTCTCCTGGAAAGCACTCGGCCATATTTGAAATCCGGAGGGATCTCATGAGCGGAAAACTGGGCTGGGGAATCCTGGGCACGGGGCGCATCGCCGGGGTGTTCGCCAAGGGCGTGACCGCCTCGAAAACCGGCCGGCTCGTCGCGGTGGGAAGCCGTTCGGACGAGAAGGCGCGGAAATTCGCCGCCGAGTTCTCCGTTCCGAAAGCCCACGGGTCCTACGAGGCGCTTCTCGCGGACCCGGAGATCCAGGCCGTCTACATCGCCACCCCCCACTCCCGGCACGCCGAATGGGCGGTTAAGGCCGCCGAGGCGGGCAAACATGTACTGTGCGAAAAACCCCTCGCCGTGAGCCACGCCGAGGCCATGCAGATCGTCGAAGCCGCCGGGCGGTATGGTGTGATGCTCATGGAGGCGTTCATGTACCGCTGCCACCCGCAGACGGCGCGGCTGGTGGCGCTCCTCCGGGAAAAGGCGGTCGGCGAAGTGCTCTTCCTCCACGCCTCGTTCGGATTCCGGGCCGCGTTCAACCCCGCGGCCCGGTTGTTCGCCAACGCCCTCGCCGGCGGGGGCATTCTCGACGTGGGATGCTATCCCGTTTCGATGGCGCGCCTCGTGGCCGGGGCGGCGATCGGGAGGGACTTCGCGGAACCCATTTCCGTGAAAGGGTCCGGGGTGATCGGCGCCACCGGGGTGGACGAACGCGCCGCGGCGGTCCTCGCGTTCCCCGGCGGCATCGTGGCGACGGTCGAGACCGCGGTGACGGTGGAGCTCGAAAACACCGTGCGCATCTTCGGGACGGAGGGGCGGATCGAAATTCCCCAGCCGTGGATCCCGGCCCGCGACGGCGGCGCCGTGAAAATCCGTCTCACGCGCAAGGGCGTGACCGAGGAGATCGTCATCGAAACCCCGACGCCCCTCTACGCGATCGAGGCCGACGCCTTCGCGGAGGGCCTCTCCCGGAATGCGGCGACGCCCCCCGCCATGACCCCGGACGATTCCCTGGGGAACATGAAGGCGCTCGATCTCTGGCGGGAGGCGATCGGCCTCGTCTACGACGCCGAGAAGCCGGCGAATGCCACGCGCACCGTGACGGGCCGGCCGCTTTCCGCGCGGCCGGGGACCCGGATGCCGTACGGAAACATCCCGGGGATCGCCAAACCCGTCTCGCGCCTCGTCATGGGGGCGGACAATCAAAAAACCATCGCCCACGCGTCGGCCATGTTCGACGATTTCTTCGAGCGCGGCGGAACGTGCTACGACACGGCGTGGGTGTACGGAAGCGGCACGAGCGAAACGATGCTCGGGTGGTGGATCAGGAACCGCGGCATCCGGGAAAAGATGGTCATCCTCGGCAAGGGCGCCCACACCCCGTTCTGCGATCCGGCCAACCTCACGAAACAACTCCTGCAAAGCCTGGAGCGCCTCCAGACCGGGTATATCGATCTCTACATGCTCCACCGCGACAACCCGGACGTCCCCGTCGGGGAATTCTGCGACGTCCTGAACGAACACGTCCGCGCGGGGCGCATCCGCGCCTTCGGCGGCTCCAACTGGCCCCTCGCGCGGGTGGACGCCTTCAACGCCTTCGCCGCGAAAAAGGGACTCACGGGGATGGCCGCGGTGAGCAACCAGTTCAGCCTGGCGCGGATGGTGGCGCCGCCGTGGGCGGGATGCCTCGCCGCCTCCGATCCCGGCTCGCGGGCGTGGCTGGCGCGGACGAAGACGCCGCTCTTCCCGTGGTCGAGCCAGGCGCGGGGATTCTTCCTGCCCGGGAAGGCCCGCCCGGACGATCTCTCCGACAAGGAACTCGTCACGTGCTGGTACGCCAGGGACAACTTCGCGCGCCTCGCCCGGGCGGAGGAACTGGCGCGGAATAAACACGTGGAGACCATCGTGATCGCGCTGGCCTACGTCCTGGCCCAGCCGTTCCCGACGTTTCCGCTCATCGGGCCGCGCACCATCGCCGAGACGGCCAGTTCCTTCGCCGCGCTCGACGTCCCTCTCACGGCGGCGGAGGTGACGTGGCTGGACTTGGGAACGGGGAGCGAGGCGATGAAAAACGCCTGAAATGTCGAATGGCGAATCAAGCAAAAAGAAGTCTGGGAGTCTGGGAGTCTCGGAGTCTGGGAGTCGCCGAGTCAGAAAGAGAAATAAGGAAATCCTGAAATTCCGGGAGCAACGCCGCATTCATAATCATTTTCCCCAGTTATGTATCCTCAACGCATAACGTCATAATTCATGGTTTTTACAACGCCAGAAAATTAGAAGACAATCTGTTATGTATTTGCTGGAAACAAAATGAGCCGATTGGGGATGATGATTGACAGTGTCTTTGACGGGTGGTAATCTCCATCGGCGTCGTTGATTATGATTCAACGATGCGACATCTAATAATTGTTCGGCGTAGTGAACCATGCGCAAGGTTATCCTCATTGCAGTTGCGGTTCTCGTCGTGGCGGTGCTTGCGTGGTGGGTTACATCTGGTGGTGGCGATCCTCGCACGAGGGCGGAGCGCGAGCACGGCATCACACTGCCAGTGTCAGCCCACAGCATTCAGTGCAGAGGAGATGCTTCGCGGGGCTTCCTTGATCGTGGGGCTGCGACGCTGTTTGAGATGAGCACGAACGACTTGACTGCGTTCGTTGGCCAGCTTCGCGTAAAGTCACGCGCTGCACCTGTTCGCACGTCTGGCGATCCGACCGAGAACGGCTACAATGTTTGGTCGACGAATTCACCGACCTTCGTTCCAGGCAACGACAGGTACGGAGGATTTCAGCGGACATGGCAGGGAGAGGCCATTCCGGTCGAGATGTTGAGCTGCTCGTCGCCCACTGGCGATTGGCTTCACGTCGAACTCTGGAGGCTTGAGGGTGGCATCCTGCTCGTTAAGATGTTTACCGACTGGAACTGAGTATGGAATCGCCGAACCAGACGCTGGACCGAATGACGAGGAGCGCGGTCAGCCGCATGTTCCAGTTTGGGCATCCTTGGCGCGCTCCTCGTCATCGGTCAGCTTTTCGTTAGACTTGAAAGAAGATCCGGAGGGATTGGGGTCGAGGGATCGGGGTCTTGCCGTGACCGTTTTTTAGCCTTGTGGAAAAGAGATCCATCCGGGGTTCTCTGACGTCGTTGGATGTTCCCCAAATCATGATACAATCCGTCCCATGATCCGCCGCGCCGTTCTCTTTGACCTGGATGGAACCCTTCTCGACACGGCGGAGGACATCGCCGACGCGACGAACGCGGCGCTGGCCGCACGGGGATTCCCCGGGCATCCCCTCCCGGCCTACCGGCAATTTGTGGGCGACGGGGCGCGGACGCTTCTCGAACGGGCCCTCCCGCCGGGCCGCCGCGACGACGCGACCATTGCCGCGTGTCTGGCGGGATATCTCGCCGAATACGAACGCGTCTGGAACCGGAAGACCCGCGTCTACGACGGCATCCCCGAACTCCTGGCGACGCTCGCGGCGCGCGGCATCCCCGCCGCGGTCGTCTCCAACAAGCCGCGGGCCTTCGTCGAGAAGTGCGTCGCCGGTTACCTCGGGGACTTCCGGTTCGCCGTCCTCCTCGGCCAGGACGGATCCCTCCCGAAAAAACCCGACCCGGCCGGGGCCCTCGCGGCCGCCCGGCGGATGGGATTTCCCCCGTCCGACATCCTCTACCTCGGCGACACCGCGACCGACATGGCCACCGCCATCGCCGCCGGGATGTTTCCCGTCGGGGCGCTCTGGGGATTCCGGCCGGAGGAACTCGGCGCCGCCGGGGCGCGGGCGCTTGCGAAGCACCCCCGGGATGTGCTAAAATACCTCGCATGAACACCCAGACAACATGGCTCACATTCGCGGTCACCCTCGCGCTCGGCGCCGGATGCCTCTACCTGGCGATCGCCGGCGGGAGCCGCTGGTTTTACCTCTTCGGCCCCGTCTTCCTCGTCGCGACGGCGATTGACATCGTGGTGCTACTGCGCCGGAAAAAATCCTGACCGCCAACGGTGGGGATCCGTTCCCGCCGGACCGGTCAACTGGAGCTGAGGGGATTCGAACCCCTGACCTCCTGGTTGCAAACCAGGCGCTCTCCCAACTGAGCTACAGCCCCTTATTCGTCGCTCGTCACTCGTATCTCGTCGCTTGCAGAAACAACGTACCACGAATCACCGTTCCCGAACCCGCCGGGCATTATATCACAACCCGCCGGGGTTCGAACAGGCAATCGGCGCCGGGCGAACAGCGAAGACATGATTCCAGACCTCCCAACACAAAAAAACCAATTTTTTTGAACCAAAACGTCCGTCATTCCGGATATATTGTTAAAGTGAGAGATTAAATGTGTGATAAAGGCGGTGGGGCGATGGATTCCACGGTGAGCGACGGGGTATTGCTGAAAAACTTCGTGGGAACCGGCCAAAGCGAAGGGTTTGAGATCGTGGTGCGCCGCCACGGCGCGACGGTCATGCGCGTCTGCTCCCGGTTGTTGAACCGTCGGGAGGACGTGGAGGATGCGACGCAGGCGGTTTTTCTCACGCTGGCCCGAAAAGCCGGGGGTCTCACGAATCGGGAATCGGTCGCCGGGTGGCTTCATCACACGGCCCGGTACGCGTCCCTGCAGATTCTCGAAGCGGAAAAAATCCGCAAACAGCACGAACAGGAGGCCGGGAGGATGAAAGACAATACCCTGATGCCGGAAGATGGGGAGCGCGTCAAACCGGTTTTGGACGACGAACTCGACCATCTGCCCGAAAAATACCGAGTGGCGTTGATTCTGCATCATCTCGAAGGAAGGACAAAAGAGGAGGTTTCCCGCATCCTCGGCAAAAGTGAAGGAACCATTTCCACGTGGCTTGACAGGGGTCGGGGATTGCTTCGGGAACGTCTCGTCCGCCGGGGCGTCGGCGTGAGTGTCGCCGCTCTTGCCGGGTTCTTGTCCGCGGAATCGGCCTCGGCCGCCCTGCCGGAGCCGTTTGTCCTCTCCCTAGGGAACCTGGCGGCGGGAAGGGAGATCTCCACCCAGGCCACCCTGTTGTCCAACGGAATTATGAAAGCGTTGTTTATCGCAAAACTCAAAGTTGCGGCGGCGGTGGTTGCCGGTGCGGTTCTCCTGGGCGGCGGGGGAGCCGTCCTTTTGCAAAAATCGCTCGACAAAAACGATGCGGCGGGTGCGCCGTTGCCGGCGGCCGGCGGGTGCGTCCTTTGCGGATTCGAGCGCGAGGAGATGCAGAGGTTCTCCGGCGCGGGTTACAAACTCGGCCAGGTCATTGAAAATTACGAGTACTACAGTCATGGCAAGGGGGTGCCCCTCCCGGCCGGTCACGACGGCGACTTTGCCGTTTTCATGGGCCGCGGTTCCCGGGATACCCAGGAATTGGTGTTGCGCCGCGCGCACGCCAGCCAGGGCCGTTATGCGCTGGAGCGCAATCCCGCGCAGTGCGAAATGACCGCCGGGAACTGGGACAAGTATCTTCCGTGGCTGAAAGACGAGAAACCCAAGACCCCGGTTCAGACCGAGCGCGACTGGCTGGTGCAGCGCGCCGGGGAAATCTGGAGACATCGTTCCACGGTCAGAGAGGACATGGGGGCGGAGCGGGGCAAGGCGGGATACCCCGAACCGGCCTACAACCCCGACTGGTCGGGGTACGAACGCCTGCGCTTCGAGATGACCATTCCCGACGCCGAGGGCGTCGTCGGAGTGCGCATCGAGGACGCCGGTTTCAGGCGGACCCAGCTCCGCGTTTTCGCCATTCCAAAGGGCAAGACCGTCACGGTGGACATGGATATGGCCGGGGCGGCGGCCGCGGCCGAACTCGATCTCAAAAAAATCCTTCGTTACCGGTTGCGTTTGGATGGTTTGTCGGCCAAGAGTCTGATTTATCTCGACAACGTTCGTCTGGTGGCGTCGGGCGGCGAGGGGCAGGGCTCGTATCCGCTCGTCACTGATGACCGGCCTTGCGAGCCCTTCGCGCGGAAGCTGATCGCGCCCCCGCCGATCTTGAAGGACGCCGCCGGCGTGGTTCGCAAGACCGGCAAGGTCGAGAAGCTCGGGCCGGTGGCGGTGACGGAGTTGCCCGGCACGCTTCCCTGCGGCCCCGGCCACCTCGGGGGGTTCGGGGAGACGTACTTCATCTCCGCGGAGCGCGGCGCCGTCGCCTACGACAATGATCGTCTGGCCGTCATGTTCGGGGCCGGGGGGAGCAAAAAGAGCAAGCCCCTTCCAGGGGGAATCTACGCCTCGGCTTCTTTTGATGGCGGGGCGACCTGGGGCGGTCTCGCGCCTGGCGAGAAGGATGCGGCTCTGCTCGTCCCCGGCGCGCGCAACACCTGCAGCGGAGGGCTCTGCTCCGACGAGTCGGGCAGTCTCTACTATACCGGGATGCTCTATTGCGACACCTACTCCGAGGGCTCGGACATGTTCTTTCAGGAGATCGCCTTCGACGGCAGGCGCTGGATTCCCCGGCCGATGACGCTGGCCGACCAGACCCTGGGCAAGTGCACGGGGCTGGCCCGCGTCCTGCGGCTTTCCTCCGGCCGTCTCTGGATGGCCTTCCACGACAAGGCCCAGCCGCTGGCCAAGTACAGCGACACGGACGGGGCGGTCTGGTGCCCGGCCATGAACCCGGAGGACAAGCCACCCCGGAAGCCCTTCACTCCCAAGATCGGGGACAAGCTTCCCGAAAAAATCCTCCTCGAGCAGGGTTATCCGGTGCCGGGGGAACTGCTCGTTCCCTACAAGGGGCAAACGGCCGCCTTCGACAAGTGGGGCGACGCGTGGTCGATCTTCGACGGCGAGACGTGGGGGCCGGTTCAGAGAATTGAGGCCATGCCCAAGTCTCCTGGCGAGGGTGTGGGCGGCTGGACGTACAACCGGGCGTTCGAGACGTATTTCCCCGACGGACGGATTTTCCTCGCCGCCCGGCGCGGCAAGGAGCTGCTCTGCGTGAACAACGCCGGCGGCGCCTGGGCGCGCGAAACCGTGGACACCGGCGCGGACGGCGATATCACGAGCTACGTCCTGACCCGGAGCGGGGAAACCGTTTTCTGCTTCTACGCCGTGAAGAAGGCCGACACCTGCGACATCCGCCTGCGCCGCTGGGCCGGCGAGTGGTCGGCGGTCGAGACGCTCCACACCGAAACCGAGAAGCTCAACAAACTGGCCGCGCCGGTGGTGAGCCCGCCGGATTACGCGCCGGTATTCTGGGACAACGTTGCCGTCGGCGACCGGAGCTGGGTCAAGTTCATGCGCATTCCTAACCCGTGAAGAATGAAAAAAATGAAGAAGGAGGTATTTCGATGGGCAGGTTCACAGTCAAGCGATCTCAGGCGCTGTACGAAAAAGCGCGAACCCATTGTCCAACCGGGACGCAGACGCGCGCGAAGAAACCGATCGCGTCCCACGCGGGCGAGATGCCGTTGTTCATCGAGTCCGCCAAAGGTTGCCGCATCCGGGATGTGGACGGGAACGAGTACATTGACTACCGCTGTTCACTGGGGCCGATTGTGCTGGGACACCGGTATCCGGCGGTGGAGAAGGCGGTCCGGGCGCAGATGAGGAAGGGCGTGCTTTTCTCGATGGCCTCGCCGATCGAGGTGGAGGCGGCGCGCCGGTTTTGCCGGATGGTTCCCGGGGCCGAGCGGGTGCGGTTTCTGAAGACGGGCGGTGAGGTCAACTCGGCGTGCGTCAGGCTGGCTCGCGCATTTACGGGACGGGAGAAGATCCTCTCGTGCGGTTATCACGGGTGGCAGGACTGGTGGGCGGCCAAGACCCAGGCGCCGGACAATACGGGCGTGCCGAAATGCCTGAAGGCGCTGACGCTCGATCTTCCGTACGGCGATCTGGCCAAAGCGGAGGAGTTGATCGAGACGCACCGGAGCGATCTGGCGGCGGTGATTACCGAGCCGTACCAGTGGAAGGGGGTTCCCAAGCCGGACTGGGTCCGCGGGTTGCGCGAACTCACGAAGAAACGGGGCGTGCTGCTGATCTATGACGAGATTCTGACGGGTTTCCGGCTGGCGCCGGGCGGGGCGGCCGAGTATTTCGGCGTGGCGCCCGATCTGGCGGGCTATGCCAAGGCGATGGCCAACGGATATCCTCTGGCCGCGTTTGCGGGCCGGGCGGACATCATGAACCAGTTGGAGGAATCCAGGGTTTTCATTACGACAACCTATGGGGGCGAGACGTTGTCTCTCGCGGCGGCCGTCGCCTGCATGGAGATCCACGCCGCGGAGCCGGTGCATCGGCATCTCGACCGGATGGGAACGCTGCTGGGCAACGGGTGGCGGAATATCTGCTCGGAAGCGGGGCTGACGGCGGTGGTGGACGGATCGGGGGTGTCGCCGATACTGGGAATCGAGGGCAGACCGGAGTTGATGGACAGGGTGTCGCGCGGAATGTACTCGCGCGGCGTGTTCCCCAATCCGCGGTACTTCATGAGCTACTCGCACGGCCGGCGCGACATCCAAGCGACGCTGGAGGCGTTGAAGGGCGCCCTGGATGCGGCATTAGGGGGAAAATATTTCCTCAAGGAGAATGCTCGATGAAAAAGAGAATCTTGTTGTTGGTGGCGGCGCTGGTTTTGCTATCGGGAGGTTTCCGGGTGGTTGCCGCCGAGCCGCCGGCGAAGGACATGCAGATCATTCTCTCCGCCGATAATTACTGGCGGATTCACGCCGTCGTCCGCGAGGCCGAGGTGCCTTTGTCGCTTCTCAAGGAGAAACAACCCGAGGCGACAGCGCCAAAAACCTTTGGGCCGTCCCGGTTGAACACCTCACCGCCGCCGGCGGATTGGATGAAGCCGGAGTTCGACGACAGGGAGTGGTCCCGGTCGAAAGGTCCCTTTCCTTGCGCAAGGGGTTCCACGGATACCTACTGGCCCGAGTACGAATCGTTGCTTTGCCTGAGGGGCAGGTTTGAAGTCAAGGACCCCGGCGGGGTCGGGAAGATCATCCTTTCGGCCAGGTACGGAGGCGGCGTGGTTGTCTACCTCAACGGCAAGGAGGTGTTCCGCGCCCATCTGCCGGCCGGAGAGATAAAGCCGGACACGCCGGCCGAGCCGTACCCGGTGGAAGCGTACATCGAGGCGAACGGAAACGTGATGCCCGCCGCCTACTTTATAAACGGTCGCGTCGCAAAAGGCGACAAGGATCTCGCCGATCGCGCGGCCAGGCGCGACCGGGATCTTGGGTTGGTGGAACTCCCCGTAAAAGAATTGCGCAAGGGATGTAACCTTCTTGCCGTCGAATTGCACCGCGGTGCCTATCGGCCGGAGGCGCTCAAGTGGGGAAACGTAGAGAACAAACTTTCATGGCCTCACTTGGAATTGCGGTCCTTGCGCCTGGCCGCCGACGGCACCGGGCAGGCGATCGTCGCTCCGTCCAGGCCGGGCGGGATCCAGGTCTGGAATGAGGATGTTCATAACCTTTTTGGTGCCGAGAAGTACGGAGATCCCAGCGAGCCGTTGCGGCCCATGCGGCTGGCCGGGGCAAGGAACGGTTACTATTCCGGCGAGGTGGTGGTGGGTTCGTCTTCGGCCTTTGATGGATTGAAGGCCCATGCGACCGACTTGGCGCAGGAGGGCGGCGCCGGAAGAATCTCCGCGACGAACATCCGGGTGCGCGGCGCCACGCTGGTCAGCCTGGGAGTTCCCAGCCCCGCGTTCGCCGCTCTCGAAAACGATCTGCCGGCAAAGGTGGAGGTCACCGGCGGAAAGGACAAGGGGGCCGTCCAGCCGGTGTGGATCACGGTTTACGTCCCCAAAGACGCGCCGCCCGGCAATTACAAGGGGGGTCTGGTCTTGTCGGCAAGCGGACTGCCGGAAACCAATGTGCCCGTCGAACTGGAAGTCACGGGATGGACATTGCCCGATGCGGGGGATTATCGCTCCTTCGTCGGCATCTACCAGTCGCCCGAGTCGGTAGCCCTCCAGTACGGCGTGCCGATGTGGTCCGACGAGCACTGGAAGCGAATGGAAAAGTCTTTCGAACTCATGGGCTACCTGGGCAACAAATTGCTCGTCGTAACGCTGGTGACCCAGACCCAGTTCGGCAACGACGAGAGCATGGTCAAGTGGATCCGGCGGAAGGACGGTTCCTTCACGTACGATTTTGCCGCTTTCGACCGCTACCTGGCGCTGGCCAAGAAGTACTGCAATCTCCGGGTGATTTCCTTTCAGGTGTGGCACGTGCCGGGCAACACGCCGCCCTTCAACTTTGGCGCGTCCCTTCCCGACAAGCCCACGTTCGTGACCGTGGTGGACGAGGCCGCCGGCAAGGCCGAACCCATGCCGTTGCCGATCGTCGGCACGGCGGAGAGCAAGAATCTCTGGAAACCGCTCCTGGATCAGATCCGCGATAGGCTGAAAACCCAGGGGCTGGACAAGATCACCCCGATCCTGGGTATCAGCGCCGATGGCTGCATTCACAAGGATGTGGTCGCGCAGTTCAAGGAGCTCTGGCCGGAAGCGCGCTGGCACTACGGAGCTCACGGGAGGGGATCTTCCTATGGAGGCAAGGATAGTTCCATGGGATACTTCGAGTATCTCTACGTTCCCAATGATATCGATCCGCCGGAACTTCCGGGGAGCCGGAAGCGTTTGTACTACTGGTGGACGCCCCATCCCCACGGGACGCTGATTGTCGGGAGCCAGAGAATTCACGACGCGAGGCAACCGCCCATGAGCCTGCGCACCATGGCCGAGCGCTACATGCTGTTGGGAGACAAAGGCGCCGGCAGAATGTGCATGGACTATTGGCCCGCGGGAAAGGGCGGCAAGCTCAATACGCTGTTTGATCGGTGGCCGGCCTCTTCATCGATGCAACGCTGTCCGCTCATGTGCTGGCTGGCGGTCCCCGACAAGGACGGAGCCCGTCCGACCGTCAAGATCGAGATGCTCCGTGAGGGGCTTCAGGAGGCGGAGGCGCGCGCCTGCGTGGAGTTGCCGCTGGTGGAGAACAAGCTCGACGCCGAACTCGCCGAGCGCTGTCGCCGGCTCCTGGACAAGAGGGCCGACCTTTGCCGGATAACCCATTTCCGGTACTACCAGCCGCCGGCCGAGCACTATGCCTACGACGACGGCTGGCGGGAACGCTCCGCGAAACTTTACCGCATGGCCGCCGAGGTGGCCGGGAAGGAGAATGTTCGATGAACACGATCACGGCGAAGAGATGGGGTTTGTTTATCGCGCTATTGCTTCTGGCGGGCGTCGCGCGCGACGCGCGCGCCTCCGACTGGCCGCAGTTCATGCGCGTCCCGGAGCGCACCGGGGACGCCGACGACGAGGAGCTCAAACTGCCTCTGGGGCTCGCGGCCCAGGTCAAGCTTGCCGACGCCGTGATGACGTCCCCGGCGGTGGTGGGAGGGTTGGCCTACGTCGTGGATCAGATGGGGACGGCCTACTGCGTGGATCCGAAGGCGGGGCGCGTGGTGTGGCAGGCCTCCCCCGACGGCGAAAAGGCCATGGGGTCGAACACCTCCTCGCCGTGCGTTGTCAAGGGCCGCATGTACTACGGCACCACGGCCGGGAACTTTTACATCCTCGATGCCAAAAACGGCGCGGTGATCAAGTCCCTCGGTCTCGGATGGCCGATCATCTCCCCGCCCGTCGCCGCCAACGATTCCATCTATATTATGACCGTGGGGGCCGTCATCCACTGTCTGGATCTCGACGGGAAGGAGCGATGGCGGTTCGATTATTACGCGCAACCCGTCGCGAATCTGCCGAAACTCAGCGGCGGGTGGGGCAGTCATGCCTGCGAGGTTCCTCACTACGCTTCCGGAGAGCTGTGCGTTTCCGGGAAGAAAGTGCTCGTCACGTGCGGATACGACTATGCCTGCCTGGAGGATGAGGGCACCGGCGTGAGTCGTAGCTGGACGATTCGAACGCCTGTCGCGCTGATGCACGGGGTGCCTCGCGGCATTTCGGTTTGCGGCGAGAACCTTTACGTCGCGATGCCCGGCACGGACGGGCTGGGGTGCATCGCGCGCGCCTCTCTGAAGGACGGTCTTTTCCGTGAGATGTATGGACTCGCGTTTCGAAGCAAGGACACCATTCAGGGACAATATCAGGTGCTGGGCACGCCGGCCGCTCGCGGAACCACAATCTACTTCGGGCGTCACGAGTTTGGGTTCGCCGCCTACGAGTACAAAGGGACACCGGACGGCTGGCGGAATAAGTGGGCATCCTACGGATCCCGGACTCCCGCCGAAAAATGGACTCCTTCCGTGACGTCGCCGGCCCTCTCCAAAGACCACGCCGTTTTTACCACCGTCGGGGGAGAGGTCATCGTCGTCGGCGTGGACTCCGCGGGCTTGGATCTGGACGCGTTCAAGCCGGCGCCTTTCCGTTTCCAGACGCCGCACCGGAAGATGATCGCGTCGTCGCCGGCGATTTCCGGCGGCTGTGTCTGGTTCGGCTGTGACGACGGATTTTTTTACGTGCTGGGTCCCGGAGGGCAGGCGGCTCCGCGGACCGAGAATCTGACCCTGTGCGAGCCCCGGAGCAAGGTCGTTTCTGCGACCGGCAAGACCTACGGCTGGCCTTACGCCAACGCCGACGCCGCCAACACCGCGGCGGTGGAAGACGCCGGGCTCCGCCCGCCGCTGCGTCTGCGCTGGGCGGTTCGCGATTTTTCCATCTTCAAAGGTCCCGTGACCGCCGGCGACACGGATCTTTTCCTGGCCTCGACGAATACTCTGCTGTCGGCCGTGGAACAGTCCACGGGCCGCGTCCGCTGGCGGCGGTTCGTGCCCACGGGTTACCTGCACACCGCTCACCGCGGGGCGGCGACGGTGTGCGGAGACAGATTGTTTTTTGTCAGGGGGAACAAGGACACCTCCGGTTTTATCAAGCGATGCCTGCTCTACGGCGTGGATGCCCGTACCGGGGAGGATGTCTGGCAGGCGGAGGTCGGCTTTCCCGGCGACTGGAGCCGGACGGCGCCGATTTGCACGGGGAACGTGGTTGTGACGGCCACCCTGCACGGAACCACCCACATCCCGACCGTTCAGGCCTTCGATCTGAAAAAAGGAACCGAGGTCTGGAAAGTTTCCCTGCCGGAGATCGCCGGAAAGCAGGGGTGCGGTCTGGGGGGATGCCTTCTGGACGGGAAGCTTTTTTACACGCGGAGCACCGATTGGCGGGAGGGCATCAAGGACAGGAAGGGACTCACCGTCGCCATCGATCCGGCGGACGGGAAAGTTCTTTGGAAGAATCCGGCCGAGTTCGGCAATTCGGCCTGTCTCTCCGGTAAGGATGGAAAATTGTTCTTCGGAGTAGATGGGGCTTCGTTTGCGTGCCTGTGGGCCAAAGATGGGACGGTGGCGTGGAAGAGTTCCGTCGGAGGATTCGAGCAGGCCCCGGCCGTCGGCGCGGATTGTGTCGTTCCCTCGCGCTACGGCGGCACGGCGAGCATCATCGCCATCGCCGACGGAAAGCCGCGGCCGATGTCCTCGGCGGGAGGCAAGCCCGTTGTCAGTTTGGGGTATCACACCTGCGCGGAGAGCACGATCGTTCTGCCGGGGTGGGGAGTGGGCGCTACGATGGGAGGTCTCCGGATTTATGATCTCCAGACCGGCAAGGCGGTCTGGATGAGTAGTCATGGGTTCGCTCCGCGGGTCTGCGCCAGACCGATCGTGACGAACGGGCGGATCTTTATCAATCCTCAAAGCGACGGTATGATGTATTGTTTCGAGCCGGAAAAGGGTGGTGTCAAATAGACGAGGAAGAATATGCGAAACACAATCTTGGTTTTGCTGGCGTTGGGTGTCCTCATTTGTGGAGCGGTCGCTTACGCCATAGTCACCATCAGCTTTACACCGGTGCAGCTCACGGAACATGCGGATCTCATTCTCGTGCTCACACTCAATCCCGCCGACGACAAGGGTAACTGCTCTTCAGAAATCAAGGCATGCCTGAAGGGCAAAAAGCCCGACAAGAACCCGGTTATCAACGTGACCAACGGTGACAATCCCGAACACAACAAGATCGTCAAAGAAATCATCGGCCGTCTCGGTAACGCCCCGGCGCTGCTTTTCGTCGGGAAAGACGAACGGGGCGCCCCCGCCGGCTGCCTGCATCTTTCCGGGAAATGGATCCACCTGAGCAAATCTTCGGTTCAGGAGACCTGGGACGCGGACTTTAGCGATTCGTACCTCGTATGGGAAGGCGGCACGGACATGCTCATCAAGATGGTCGCGCTCATTATAAAACATCCCGATACCTTCGTCCCCGAGGGTGGCAACGCCTGGTGGGATGATCCCGTCAACATCGCCAAGGTGGAAGGAAAAGTCCGTTTGGCTCAGGCGGTGGATATCACCGGCAACGGAAATCCCTCGCTCTTCGTCGCATCGGAATCGGGCGATCACGTTTTCAGTTACAACAGAGCAGAGAAAAAATTTGCGGATGTGACAACCAAACTCAAACTCGCTTCCAAATCCCGCTTTGTCGCTTGGGGTGATTTTGACGGCAACGGGCAACTCGACCTCGCAAGCTCCGACGGCAAGGCGCTCACGCTCTGGGCGCAGGCGGAGGACGGCACATTCTCTCCGACATCCGCGGCGGATGTGCCCAAGACCGGATGCCTGGGGCTTTCCGCTCTGGACGCGGGTGCCAGAGGTCTCGCCGGAATCCTTTGGAACTCGGCGGTCGCGCCGGTACTTCTTGTGTCCTGTAAGGACAAGCCGGGCGCTTTTGTGCTCAAGCCTCTTTCATCCGGAACCCAAGATGAAAATCTCGGAGCCGCCGGGCCGTGTCTCGTCGCTGATTTCGATGGAGACAACATTCCCGACGTGATGCGATTTTTTGAGAAGGGTGGTCATTTCTACAAGGGGAAAGGCGGGAGTGAGTTTGCCGAAGCGGCATCGTGCCCGGCCGGGATCGGAAAAGGATGTTCCCACGCATTCCTCGGAGATTGGAACGTGGATGGCTGCCTGGATGTTTTCACGGTGGCCGAGGATGCCTGCCGCCTGTGGCAGAACGAAGGCGATGGCAAGTTCGTAAACATGCTGGGCCTATCCGGTGGTATTGCCTATACAGCGAAGCCGGGCGGCATATTCGGAAACGAGTGTGACTTCAACAACGACGGGCTTCAGGATATTTTCATCGCCTACTCCAAGCAGGGTCCGCAATGCTTCTTCAACCGCGGATTCCGAAGTCTCAATCATGCCCGCAAGCCCCTCGACCTTGCAGAAACTGACATTCTGCCCAAGGCTTGCGACGGCCAGCAAGCGGGAGTGCTGGCCGATCTGACCGGCGACGGCGCTCAGGATATGGCGCTTGTCCTTCTCAACGGCGATGTCTGGATTCTTCCACGCGGTGTGGATGACGAGACGGCGCTCAGCGTGCGCGTATCTCTTGGGCTTGGCGGATACGCTGGACCGGTAACGGTCATCGCCCGGAACGACAGACGGGATCTCGGTGCGTGGGTGATTTCTCCGGGGACGAGCGAGGCGTTCCTCGGCAGGATGGATTCCGGAGATGTCGTCATCTCCTGGCGATTACCGCAACAGCCGCCGCAACAGAAAAAATTTGATTTGCAGAAAAAGCCCATTCACTTTGTCATTCCGGCGGGAAACTAGACGATGCATAATCCATTTCTTCAAGGAGGATGTTCGATGAGGAAATATATATTGTTTTGGGCGGCGTTGGTGCTGGTCTTGGTGTCGGGCGGTTTCCGGGTGGTTGCCGCCGAGGGGGCCGCGGGTTCCGGCGCGAACGTGCTCAACGCCGGGAGCCCCTGGCGCTGTTTCACGTTTTGGAAAACCGAAGAGGTCCGCGCCAAGAGCGGCGAACTGGAAACGCTTGTCTTCAAATTCGGCCAGTCCAAGAAGGTGGAGTCTGTGCGCTCACCGGCGCCGCCGGCGGATTGGAAAGAGTCCGGCTTTGAGGACAGTTCCTGGGCTCAGGATTGCGGGCCCTTTGCCGAGCGTCACCAGGGTGGATTGCTGCCTTCTCCCCGGAGCCTGGCGCTTCTCTGCCTGCGCGGCAAGTTCGAGGTCAAGGATCCATCCCAAGCAGGGGACTTGACGCTGGATCTTTCTTTTCGCGGAGGGGCGGCGGTTTACCTGAATGGCAAGGAAGTGGCCCGGGCGAATCTGCCCGCCGGGCCGCTGGCGATCGAGACTCCCGCCGAAGATTATCCTCCGGAGGCCTATGTGGCTCCGGACGGCAAGTTGATCAGACCGGCTTTCGACGCCAAGAAGTATCCGGATCGTCTCGAAAAGCGCATTCGCAAAATCTCCGGAGTCAAAATGCCGTCCTCACTGCTGAAGCCGGGTCTCAACGTCCTGGCCGTGGAGATCCACCGCGCGCCCACCTCCGGGTTGTTCTACAATTCCGGCGCGCTCACCAGCGCGGAGTGGGCGATGCTTGCGCTGGAGGATCTCAAACTCTCCACCGCGGGCGGCGGCGCGCCGGTCACCGGCCGGCCGAAAGGGGTGCAGGTTTGGAACGCCAGCGTCCTGCAGAAACTGCGTCCGGTGGACTACGCCATCCCCGGCGAGAAGCTGGAGCCGATACGGCTTGCCGGCGCCCGGAACGGAATCTTCTCCGGTCAGGTGGTGGTGGGCTCGAGCGAACCGATCCACGGGCTGAAGGCTGTGGTTTCCGAGCTGAAAGGTCCTGGGAGTATTCCGGCCTCCGCCGTCGCCGTTCGTTATCCCCGGCTGGATGGTCCCTATCAAGGCGGGTACCCCGTGCAGGCCGGGAGTTTCTTCTTCGACGGTCTGGAGAGCGATCCGCCGGCCGATGTCCCGGTCGCGGACAAGAAGGGCGGCGGGGCGGTCCAGCCGGTGTGGATCACGGTTCACGTGCCGAAGGACGCCAAGCCCGGCGTCTACACGGCCACATTGACCGTCAGCGGACCCGTCAGCGCCGAGGTTCCCGTGGAGCTGTCGGTGGCCGACTGGACACTGCCCGATCCCGGCGAATTCGTTTCCTTTCTTGGAATGAGTCAGTCGCCCGAGTCTCTGGCGACGAAGTACAACGTGCCCCTGTGGTCGGAGGAGCACTGGAAGCTCATCGGGAAGTCCTTCGATCTCATGGGACAAATGGGCAACAAGACGGTCTACATCCCGCTCCAGCGCCGGACGGAGCTTGGAAACGAGCACACCATGGTGCGATGGATCAAGGAGTCCGGGGGATCCTGGAAATATGACTTCAGCATTGCCGAGAAATATCTGGATCTGGCAATCAAGCACATGGGCAAGATTCCCGTGGTTTGCCTCTACGTGTGGACGAACGAAACCGGCTTCGAGTGGGCCGGGAATATCGCCAAGCCGGGAGGGATGAGAGGCATGCTTTTTTCCTCTCTGGATCCGGCCACCGGCAAGTTGACGGAAGAGGAAGGTCCCTCGTGGGGCGCGCCCGAGACCAGGGATTTTTGGAAGCCGGTTTTGGACGGCATGCGCAAGAGGCTGGCCGCGCGGGGCATGGAGAAGGCGATGATGTTCGGGGTGGCCGGGGATCGGCGTCCGAGCAAGCTCGCCGTTGCCGATCTCGACTCCGCCGCCCCGGGAACCACGTGGTATATCTCCACCCATCCGTTCACACCCAAGGAATTCAGCGGCGCCAAAGTGGGTTGCCTGGCCTATGTCTGGGGGATTGAGGTGACACCCTTTCCCTCGATCGGACGGGTCTACGGCTGGAAGAATCCGGATTTGCAGACGACCTTCCCGAGATTCGGCTGCTCCGTTAACGGGGGAGGCGGCTTCCGGATGTGGAGCGACCTGGCCGATTACCGCCAGGCCATGGAGGCCACGGTGACATCGCCCGGCAAGATGGGAGGTCTCCGGGGCATCGGCCGGATAGGATTTGATTTCTTCCATTGCATAGCAACCGGCAAAGATCCCGAAAGCACCATCGACCGACACCATGTCATCTCCAGCAACAGTAACTATTTTAACCGCTACCCGGCGGAACTGGAGAATTCGAAGAATCTTCAATTCGTTCCGTACTGTCTGGTGTCTCCGGGGCGAGCCGGTCCCGTGCCCACGGTTCGCATGGAGGTGATGCGCGAGGGCTTTCAGGAAACCGAGACGCGCATCCTTCTTGAAAAAGCGATTCTCGACAAGAAGATCGGCGGCGATCTGGCCGATCGGGTTCAGAAGTTGCTCGATGAGCGCACGGAAGCTATGATTTGGGCGCGCAACGGCAATGCCAACGCCGCGCCGAGCGACGTGGGCGGTGTGGCGTTCCGGGGATCCGGATGGCAGAAGCGCTCCGCGGACCTCTACGCCGCCGCCGCCGAGGTGGCCGGGAAGATGGGAAAGTAGCGGAGTGGGAGCGCTTTGGATTTGGCATCAGACTCTTGGTTGTGAAATCTTGTGAGAAACGGCAAGGAAATATCCGTTTGCGAAGTGATAAAACCGCTCATCCTGAGCGGGTCGAAGGATGAGCCACCGCTCATGGTTCGACAGAGCCTGTCCTGAGCGAGCGGAGCGAGTCGAAGGGCTCACCACGAGCGGCATTGAGGGTTCGACCGGTTTGGTTCCGGCTCTGCCGGGTTGGGGGGAGGGTGTCATGATTATGGCGATAACGAGGGGAACGACAGCCGTTGCGGTCGCCGCGCTCGTCTTGGCGGCGAGGTTCGTCTCCGCCGGCGAGGGCGAAAAGCTCCTGGTCGGTTTCGAGATCGATGAGATGAAACCCAAGGACAGCGGCGGCGCCGCCTACGTGGTGGGCAAACCCTGGCAGGGAGAGGGCCCCAAGGCCGGCTGGCGATGGAAGGATCACGAGGCCGAACTCAAGCTCCCCGAGGGCTACGACGGCGACGTGACGATCTACGAGTGCGCCAAGTCTTCCTCCCGGGATGCTCCCACCCTCACGCTTTTCAAGACGGGGGCCACCCAGGGCAGGCACGCCATGCGCTGGACTCCTCGGGAGTGCGAGGCGGCGAGCTGGGCCAACATCGAGAGCGCTCTCAAGCAGAAGCGCTTCAGCTACTGGCCGCCTCCGGGCGTGCCCACCCACAGCAGTGAGAATCCGTACTATTTCTTCGAGCGTTTCTGCAAGGTCTGGCGCTTCGAGCAGGGCGGCGGCGACTGGTCGGCCTGGGAACGTTTGCGCGTCGACGTCCTGGCGCCGGACGCGCCGGTGGTTCTGGGTCTCTTCGTCCGCGACGCCTCCGGGCCGCGGATCAGTTGCGGGCCCCTCGGCGTGCGCACATCCGTGGCCGTCTTCAAGGTTCCCAAGGGCGAACAGGTCACGCTCGATTTCCCGCTCAAGGAGCTGGCCGCGGTCGCCGAGCTGGACGTGACCAAGGCCTGGCGCTACCAGTGCCGCGTCAACGGCTACGAGGGCGCCAGCGATATCTACTTCGACAGTATCCGCCTGGCCGGGAAGGACACCCCGGCCAAGTACAGGCTCATCGCCATGGAGGGAGAGCCCGAGCCCTTCACCCGTCCGGTTTACTACAAACCCATCGAGCGCGTCGTAGAGAAACTTAAACGCGCAGAGGGGCCGGTGGAGAAGGTCGGACCTCTGGATGTGGGGACCTTTGGCGGCGGCTACGCCAGCGTCCCCAGTCATTTCGGCGCCGAGGGTTATACCTACGGCCAGAACACCATTCGGGCCTGCGTGGCTTATGACAATCAGCGGTTGCTGATGGTTTTCGGGGCAGAGGGTGCGTTACTGGCCGCGGCCAGCTTTGACGGCGGCGCCACCTGGGGGGGGATTGCCCCCGGCGAGGTCAAGCCGACGCGGCTCAACTGGGGTTTGCGCGCCAACACGTGCGCCGATGAGTTCGGCGATATCTACATGGTGGGCACGCCCAATTGCGATTCCTACAACGAGGGTCACGACATCTGCATGTTCCGGCTGGTCTTCACCGGCGAGAGGTGGGTTGACGGCCAATTCGCCCACCTCGGCCAGAACGGCTACAAGTGCACCGCCTGGGCGCGGGCGCTGCGACTGCCCTCGGGGCGCGTCTGGGCGGTCTGGTGCGACGGCTGGGGCAAGGGCATTGGCCTAGCCAAGTACAGCGACGACAACGGCTATACCTGGGTGCCTTGCAAGGATGCCTCGGCCAAGCTCCCGCGGAAGTTCTACTCACCGAAGCTGGAAGATCTCAAGAAGTCCCTCGCCGAGCGTCCCAGGCCGCCGGAGAAAGTGTTGCTCTGGCCGGAGGAGGTGGTGGCCGGGCCGTTCCTGGTGCCCTACAAGGGGTCGGTGGCGGTCATCAGCCGGTTCGGTGACGAGTGGCAGGTTCACGACGGTCAGAAGTGGGGACCCCGGCAGAAGGGCCCCGCCTTGGGCGGGTTGATCTCCGAGGCCATTTTCGGCGAGGACCATGTCTTCATCGCCGGGGCGAACAAAGGCAGTCTCAAGGTTGCCGAGCTGAAGGACGGCGTTTGGGGAGGTCCTGTGGAATTGGACACGGGTGTGTCCGATTCCATCTTGACGGTCAGCGGCGCGAGTCTATTCTGTTTCTATACCAGGAAGGCCGGCGAGAAGGATGAGGTGCGTTACCGCCGCTGGTCGGGCGGTTCGTGGGAGCCCTCCCAGATGGTGGCTTCCGAGGGCTTCACGATAAACCACGTGGCCGCTCCGACCAAGTGCCCGCCGGCCTATGCGGCGGTCTGGTGGGATGAACGGGGGACAAACTCCAGGAAGCCCACGGTGGTCCGTTTTGCGCGCGTACCAAACCGGTAGCCGTCGGGCGTTTTCGAAAGGAGAGGGTCATGAATCTGAAGGTCGGTTTCGGCAAGGCCAATATCACGCCGCCGCTGGGAACGCTTTGCGCCGCGGGTCCGGACAGCGCGTGCCGGACGGTGATGGACGATGTATTCGTCCGGAGCGTCGTGCTCCGCGAAGGCGGCCGGACGGTCTGCCTGGTGTCGGTCGATGTCCTGGGGTTGGAGCGCAAGGACATCGAGGATCTGCGCGCGGCCATCACGGCCGAGGCGGGCATCGGTCCGGAGGACATCGTCTGTCACAGCACCCACACCCATGAGAGTCCGTCGGCGCGGAGCAGCGCCTCCGTGCTACTGGCGCCCCACGGCCTGGCTTTCCATTCCGAGGGGTTTTACACGATGCTGCTGGCCGGGGCCGGCCGGGCGGCCCGGCAGGCGCTGGACTCTCTGCGTCCGGCGACGGCGCGCTGGGGCCAGGCGCCCGTCGAGGATATCGCCAGCAACCGGCGTTGCGGGGTGGTCCGTGATGACAATCCGAAAATCCCCTGGATCCGCTCGAGCCGCGCGCGGCCCGAGCACCGGGCGCTTCCGGTCGGGGACATCGATCCGCTGGTGCGCGCGCTGGTCTTCTGCGCGGACGACGGCCGGCCCTTCGGGGTGATGTTCAACTACGCCTGCCACGTGACCGTGGCCGGCGGCGATGAGGCGCCTTACATCACCGCGGATTTCCCGGGCGAGGCCATCCGGCGGCTGGAGGCCGAGGACGGCCTGGAGGCCATCCACTTCACCGGCGCGGCGGGCGACATCAATCCGGGCAAGTTCACCGGTTCGGGCAATTCCATCGAGGAGCGCGCCGCCGACGTCAGGAATCTGGGCGGCCGGTACGCCGAGGCGATTCGCGCGGCGGTGCGCGCGGCCGAACCTCTTGGCGGGGACGGTCTCGCCTGGCGGACCATGCCGATCTTTCTGCCTCTGCACCGGGATTTTCCCACGACGCTGGATCTCGCCGCCGACATCTCCACGGCGGTTGCCGCCTGCAAGGCGGCCGGCAACGATGCGCGGGCCAGGAGCCAGGCCCTGGACCGGCTGCAACGGCCGGCCCTGCGGTCGGCCGCGAGTCGGCAGGCCGTCGGCCGGCAACTGGCCACGGAGATTGCCGCCCTTCGGATCGGCGACGGCGGCGCGGTCTTCCTTCCCGGGGAATGTTTTCTGGAGATTGACAGGCTCATCCGCCGGCGCGCGGGCATTCCCAGATACATGACGGTGGCCTACGGCGATTTGTCCATGGGATACATCTGCTCGCGGCAGGCTTATCAGGAAGGCGGCTACGAGTCGAGCGTGGCGTTCCTGCAGCCCGAGGCCACCGACCTTCTGGTTGAGCAGGCCGCCGATCTGTTCCATTCCCTGAAAGTTTGAAGAGGTTGAAATTGACTGGAAAACATCCGGACTGTCTTCATAACGATCTGCGCGCCCTCCTGACGGGCGCGGAGAGGAAGCGCTTCGATTGGGCGCCGGCGTTCTGGCGGGCGTCGCTTGCTGATGTCGATGACGCTCTGGCCTCGGTCCGGCGGGGAGTCGTCCGCCGGTTCGGGCGCACGGCCGGCGGACGCGCTCTCCGCGCGGTTGTTTACGCGCCGAGGCGCGCTCTCGCCACCGTGGCCTATCTCGGCGGCACCCACGCCGAGGAACTGGCCGGGGTCTCCGGGGCGATCAATCTCATCTCGCTTCTGGAGCGCGGCCGGGACCTGGCCGGCCGCCGCCGGCCGGCGCTTCTTGACGCCGCCCGGCGGCTGAAGATCATCGTCGTTCCCGTCCTCAACGCGGACGGCCTGGCGCGGTTGCCCGCCCGGCATTTCGAACGCATGATTCCCGCCCGGATGCGCCAGATCGCCTTGGGCATTTGGAAGAACGGTCGCGTCGTTCACCGGGCGCCGGTATTCCGCGGCGGGCGGAATCGGCGGGGAGACCTGGCCGGCCGTCTGGCGAATCTGAAATACCTGGGCATGCGTTTCAACGACGCCGGTTATCGGGTCTGCCGGCCGATTTCGCCGACGGAGAGCCGGTCGGCGGAAACCCGGGCGCTGGCGCGATTTCTCCGGCGTGAGCGGGCAGACTTCCTCCTTGACGTCCACTGCCACGCGTCTCCGCCGGCGCTCTTCCTTCCGCGGGCGGAGGACATCGGAGCCGGTTACGCCGATCTCCGCGCGATGGCCGAGGACATGGCCGTCCGGGTGCGCCGCGAACGCGCCTATGGTCTCGGTGTGGCGCCGGCCGGCGGCCGCAAGGTGATGACCAACGGCATTTACCTCAACCGCATCGCGGGCGTCCGCACGTTTCTGCTGGAGCTTCACTACCGCTATGGCGATCCCGTGCGGGGGAGGATGTCCGCGCCCGAAAAACAGCGTATCGTCCGTGAGCTCGACGAACAGGTGGATGCGACCCTGGTCGTTTTTCAATCCCTCCTTCAAGAACAAATAGAAAGGAGTATCCCATGATTGTCGACGTCCATCTGCATTTGAGCGATAGCGTCATCTTCCCGGTTCATGACGCGGCCTATCTGGTTTCGCTTCTGGACAAGGCCGGTATTGACGTGGGGGTTGTGCTTCCCGTCGAGAGCCCGGAGATCGGCGCGGAGGCGCAGCTCACCCGTGAGGCCATGGCTGCCTGCCGGGAATTCCCGAAACGTCTGGTGTCTTTCTGCTGTGTGGACGCCCGGTGCTGGGCGTCATTTGATCATCCGCGTGAGTACACCATCGGGCACATCCGGAAACTGATCGAGCGCTATGTGGAGATGGGTTGCATCGGTTTCGGGGAGCACAAGCTGGGGCTGGCGTTCGACGATCCGCGTTCGGTGGATATCTACCGGATGTGCGGCGAGTTTTCCCTGCCGGTGTTGTTCCACACGGATCCCATCCGCAATTACGACATGGCCGCCGTGGAGCGTGTCGTTGCCGAAATGCCGGGGACCGTTTTCATCGGGCACTCCAAGGGGGTGTGGGACGATCTGGATCGTCTGGAACGGATGGTGCTCGCCTACCCGAATTTTTACGCGGACACGTCCCCGACGGTGGGCACCGGCGGCAACGCGCTCCGGCGCGATCCGGGGCGCTCGCGCGAATTTCTGGAATCCTGCTCGCAGAAGATCATGTTCGGCACCGACGGGGGAACGCCCGGAGCGGCGCCGGAAATCTGCGATCCCAAAACCTATGTGGATTTTTTTCAGGGTTTGAAACTCTCTCCGGCAACCTACAATGCGGTGATGGGAGGGAACGCCTGTCGGCTACTTCGGTTGAAGGAGAAACTTGCCGAAAAAAGGGAAGAGCCGGAAGGATAAATAGAATAAACTGTCCCCCGAATACGCACGCGAGGAAGAAAACGTAGGGGAAAATCGTTATGGCAAAGATGCTTCGGATTGTGTTTTTCAGCATTGGAATTATCGTGGCAATATTTTTCACGGTTGGACATTTAACGGTGTTCACGAAGTGGCGTTCTGGTCTTGCCTTGGCGGGAATCGGGGCGGCGGTACTCGTCGTTGTGTTGGGGGCATTGATATGTGCAATACAACTCGTGAAAAAGAAGGACCCTGCGGAAAGAAGGCCTGTGTTTGTATTGAAGTTGGTGGTTGCTGCACTTGGATTAGCAGTAATTTGTTTCGTGATTTTAAGAATAGCGGTGACGGTGATGCATTCCTTGGAGAATAGGCAACATGCGGCAGCTTTAGCAACGAATTCGAATTCCGACAACCCTCAGATTCCGCCCAATGATGATTTGTCCTTCATTTACCTTGTGATGTTGGATGACGATAACCCACGGTTGGATTATGAGGGTGAAGGGATTAAGAGGATGGTAAAAGTTCAGAAGGAGAAAAAGAAGAGTGGTTCTTTTGTTTGTGAATTAATCATATTGAAAATTCCCGAGGGGCAGACATACGTTTTGGGCGGTCAAAATGATAGCTCCGAAAATTATCTGATTCATTTTTCATGCACAGTCCAACGAACAAGCAATGATGGTATTCATGTGAGAGGCGTTGTGGATTCCAAAATATTTGGAAAGATTCAGTTTGCAAAAATGGTGGAAAATGACAAAAAGGGATCTGGTGATTTCCCGGAATTGTTATTCAAACCGGGAAAGACATCTGTGGATTTTGATGGAAAAGTCGTTGGTTGGTTTGAGAAAGAAAAATAGATGGGCATTTCTGGGCAAGGCGTGCTTGCGCCCTGCGCGCGGGCGCGGTGTTGTTGACGTGTTGTTGTTTGGTTTCGCTGATCGCTGAACGCTGACAGCTGACCGCTACGCCATTCCCTTCAGTTTCTTCGCATCCACCTCTTTGACCAGCGCCCGGGCGAGGATGCGCGCGGGATCGATGGCGGCCATGCCGTCGATGACGCGTTCGGGAAGCGCCAGCGGAATTTCCGTGCATCCCAAAATGACGGCTTCCGCGCCGAGCGATTTCAGCTCAGCGGTGGCGGCGTGGAGTTCCTCAACGGCGACGGGATGGATGGGGTAGGTCTGCGCTTTGATGCCGTAGGTCACGTGGTAGATGGCCGCGTGGACGCGGATGCGCGTCGGGGCGCCCGGCAGGACGGGTGTGAAGCCGTTTTCCGTGAGGAAATTCGCGTGGAGGTTCACCGTGTATGAGCCCGTGGTGCTCAACACGCCGACGCGTTGGATGCCCGGGTGATGCTTCCGGATGAATTGCATGGTTTCACGAATCATGTGGATCAGTTTCAACCGGCTTCCCGCTTTGGCAAGGTTCTTCTGGATTTCACCGAAGATGGGTTCGGCGTGCGCCGTGTTGCACGGGATACCGGCGACGGTCGCGCCCGCCGTCTCCAGATCCCGGAGGAGTTCAAAGAGCGCTCCGGCGGGATTTCGCGGCTCTGTTCCCAACAAATAGGCCGTGCGGTCCGGGATGCGGTCCGGGCGGGAGAGGAGTACAAACGGCAGGTGTTCCTGATCGCTTCCGGCGATCGTCTCGGCGGAAATTTTTTCAGCGAGGTCGATGCCCGCCTGGACGCCGACGCCGCCGACGATGCCGATGAGAGGTTTTAAATCGCCCATGCCATTCATCGTATCCGGGGGAGAGAATGATTTCAAGAAGGCTGGTTAAGGTTCATGGGCGGTGTGCCTATGAACCGAGCAATGTATTTGGCAGAGAAGCAATGGGAGAAGATCGAGCCGTTGTTGCCGAAGTTGAAAAGCAATGGCCGGCCTTGGAAGCATAATCGCTTGGTGCTGGAAGGAATTTTATGGATTCTTCGAACAGGAGCCCGGTGGAAAGATCTGCCGGAAAAATATCCAAGCCCCAGCACGTGTTGGAGACGATTGAAGCTGTGGGAGGAACAAGGGATATGGCTGGAGGTCTGGCGTGCTTTCATCCAAGAACTGGACAAGAAAGGCCAGATCAATTGGGCGGAATGCTTTAAGGTATTCCTTTGGGAGTGTCCGTTATCATATCACGTCCAGGAACTCCTCGACGGTCACCCCCGCCTTCGCGATGAGGCTTCGGAGCGTGCCCCTCGCAACCGTGTCATGATTCGGCACGGAAAGCGTGGCGAGATGAAACGGCTTCGTCATGATGATATGACTGCCCCGCTGGCGCACCACCTCCCACCCCAATTGCCGGAACGCCCGCACCACGTCCCGCGGCTTCAACACCGGGACGGGCGGCATCAGACCGTGACCTCCACCTGCTTCGTGGCCACCGTGAGCGGCATCCCCTTTCCCGCACGGACCTCAAGGCATTCCCGGATGGCGTCCTTGATGTTCTTCTCCGCCTGCTTGGGCGTCCGGCCCTGGCTGACGCAACCGGGGATGGACGGGCACTCCACAATGTACATGCCGTCCTCATCCCGGCTCATCGTAATAAAAAATCTCATCGGCCACCTCCAGCGAAACAAATCGCACGTTAAATTATATCACTCCAGGCAACCGTTCCGAAGAATTTTCAAGATGATGGGACTCTTACGCGTCGCGTCCCGCGAGACCGCCTCCGTAGTGACCCCCTAAAAGCAAGACACTTTTAAGCGGCAGTCAGGGTGACAAAGGCTGCCGCAAATTCCTTGGGCGTACGATAGCCCAGGGACGAATGTATGCGTTCCTCGTTATAAAACCGGACGTACTCATCGATCGC
>JAZDJP010000085.1:0-15492 GCA_043803805.1 Planctomycetota bacterium | reverse complement strand
CGGAGATGGTGATGCCGGGGGACAACGTGAGGCTGGAAGTGGAGTTGCAGACCCCGATCGCCATGGAAGAGCAGTTGCGGTTCGCCATCCGCGAGGGCGGCCGGACCGTCGGCGCCGGGGTGGTCACCAAGATCATCAAGTGATAAAGGCCGGGGGTTGGGAGACGGGGAAACCGAAATTTTTGCAGGAGTACGGCGATGGCGCGCGAGTGGATATTGCTGGAGTGCCCGGACTGCGGAAACCGGAATTACCGGACGGAACGGAGAGGCGGGCCTCAGACGGCCAAGCTGGAGTTGTCGAAGTACTGCTTTTCCTGCCGGAAGCATTCCGTGCACAAGGAGAAAAAGAAATAAATTTCGCGGAGCAAAAATCATACGCTACCGTAGCTCAGCGGTAGAGCGCGTCCTTGGTAAGGACGAGGCCATGGGTTCAATCCCCATCGGTAGCTTTGAATGCCGGGGTTGACAGGGGGGGATTGAAGGGCGGCGACCGGCACCCGGGGGGTGCCGAGCCGCAGGGAGGCGGCGAACCGAAGGCCATGGAGGGCTGGAGGAAGGCGATTCCAATCGCCCCGAGCGAAGCGAGGGCGCGCAGCCGGAGGCGAAGCGCAAAGGGAGTCGCCCGGGGGAGACAACGTGATTTTCACGCGGGATCAGGCCAAGGCGGATCCGGAGACGGACGGACGGGAACCGGAACGGCGTCTTTCGGGAAAGGCGTCATACGCACGGGCGCGGTGGATGGAACGGGCGGGCTTCGCGGGGTTGTTTGTGGCGGGCCTGTCGTGGCTTCTCGACTGGCGCCCCTACGTCGGGGAGGACGGGACGGTGTGGATGAAGGAGGCGGGCAAGATGGGGTTGTTTCTGGCCTGTCTGTTCCTCATGATGGCGCGGTATGAAAAGGCGATGGCGTTTCTGAAGGAACGGGACTAAGGACCAAGGAGACGGGGCGTGGAGATTTACCGCAAGGGTCAGGGGATGATTGCCCGCTGGGTCGCGGCCTCGCTCCTGGGCATCGCGGCCTTTTTCGGATGTCGGGAGATTTATGCGTTCCTCCTGCTCTACCCGCTGCCGGGCGAGCCGAAGATCCTCGACACGGTTGTGACGTGGGGGCACGCGGTGGCGACGGCGGTGTTCATCGTGTGCGCCACGGGCATCTGGGTGGTGATGAATCGTCCGAAGGTGGTGGATTACCTGTGCGAGACGGAAACGGAAATGCAGAAGGTGTCCTGGCCCGCTCGGAACGAGCTCTGGGGGGCGACGGGGGTGGTGTTGGTGACGCTTCTGCTCACGGCGGTTTTTGTGACGGTGGTGGATTTTATGATTCAGTTCGTGATGTACGATACGATCCTGGCGCATTTGCGGTAAACGGTGGAGTGAAAGCCAAATGGATTGGTACGTGTTGCGGGTGATGAGCGGGCGGGAGGAGGTCGTGGCGAAGGATTTGGAGAGCCGCGCCCAGGCGGCGGGGCTTACGGCATCCCTTTCGAAGGTCCTCATTCCGATGGAACGGGTGTCGGAGATCCGGAGCGGCAAGAAACGCGTCTTTGAGCGCAAGATCTTTCCCGGCTACATCATGGTTCACATGGAGGTGAACGAGGGGACTTGGTATCTCATCCGGGAGACGCCCGGCATCGGGGATTTCGTCGGTTCCAGCAACAAGCCGCTACCCATGCCGGCCCACGAGGTGGATCGGATTCTCGCCTCGATGGAGGAGAAGCAGGGCAAACCCAAACCCAAGATTGAGTTTCACAAGGGGGAGAGCGTCAAGATCAAGGAGGGGCCGTTCGAGAATTTCGACGGCGTCGTTGACGAGGTGAATACGGAGAAGGGGACGGTCAACATCATCGTTTCCATTTTCGGGCGGCCGACGCCGGTGGAATTGGAATATTGGCAGGTGGAACCGCTATAGGGAGAAGGAACGTGGCCAAGGAAATCAAGACGCAAATCAAACTGCAGATCCCGAGCGGCCAGGCGACGCCCGCCCCGCCGGTGGGGCCCGCCCTTGGTCAGCACGGGGTCAATATCGGCCAGTTTGTGAGCAAATTCAACGAGAAGACGAAAGCCGGGCAGGGGATGATCGTTCCGGTGATTGTCACGGTGTACAAGGACCGGTCGTTCGATTTCATCATCAAGAGTCCGCCGGCGGCCGTTCTCCTCAAGAAGGCGGCCGGAGTCGCCCAAGGCTCGGGTGTCCCCAACAAGGAGAAGGTGGGGAAGGTGACAAAGGCCCAGGTGGAGGAGATCGCCAAGGTCAAGATGGTGGACCTCAACGCCAAGGACATGGCCGGCGCGACGCGGATGATCGAGGGGACGGCCCGGAGCATGGGGATTGATGTGGTGGGGTGAAAATGGCGGAGAATGGGAGCAACGCATTGCAAAGGAATGTCTTATGAGCAAACGCCACGACGGGAATCTCAAGAAGGTGGACCTGGAGAAGTTCCATTCGCCGGCCGAGGCGGTGGACGTGGTCAAGGCCTTTCAGCCGGTGAAGTTCGACGAAACGGTCGAGATCGCCATCAAGCTGGGGGTGGACCCGAAGCAGGCCGACCAGATTGTCCGGGGGTCGTTCTCGCTGCCGAAGGGCATCGGAGGGAAGTCCCGCCGGGTGGTTGTCTTCGCGGAGGGCGATGCCGCCACGGCCGCGAAGGAGGCCGGGGCCGACGAGGTGGGGGGCGACGACCTTGTCAAGAAGGTCAACGACGGATGGCTCGAGTTCGATGTCGCCATCGCCAGCCAGAGACTCATGGGCAAGGTGGGGCGTCTCGGGCGGGTCCTGGGGCCCAAGGGCCTCATGCCCTCCCCGAAATCCGGGACGGTGGCGGACGACAAGGACATTCCCCGGATCGTGAAGGAATTCAAGGCGGGCAAGATCGAATACCGCACGGATGCCACGGGCAATGTCCACGCGCCCATCGGCAAGCGGTCGTTCGCGAAGGAGGATCTCCTGGCGAATCTGGAGGCCTTCCTCCAGCACATTCAGACGTCCCGGCCCGCGTCGGTGAAGGGGCGTTTCATGGAAAAGGTGACGATTTCCACGACGATGAGCCCGGGTGTCCATATCGCCGTGGCGTCGGGCGCCGTTTGATTGAAGGGAACCCCGAGGGATAACGAGGCACGTTATGAGCCGACAGATCAAGCGATGGATGGGCGATCAGCTTGCCCGGCGCCTTGAGGGCGCGAAGGATGTCATTTTCCTCGACATCACCGGCGTGTCCGCCGGTCAGGTGGCGAGTCTTCGGAACCGCCTCCGACAGGACCGGATCCGGATGCAGGTGGTGAAGAATGCCGTCGCCACGATGGCATTTCAGACCATCGAGCGGACGGAGGTCGAGAAGCTCCTTTCCGGACCCTGCACCATTGTGTACGGCGGGGACGATGCCGTTGTCATGGTGAAGGCCATTGAGGAGTGGGCCAAGAAGAACAAGCCCATTCTCCTGAAGGGCGGTTGCGTCGCCGGGCTCATCATGACCCATGCGGACGTGAAAAGATTGGCGACCATCCCCTCCCGTCAGGAACTGGTCACGCGGGTGGTGTGCGGGGTGGCCGGTCCTCTCAAGGGCTTGATGGTTGTGTTGAATGGGAATCTCCAGAAGCTGGTGGTGGCGTTGAAGGCAATTTCCGAGAAAGGGGAGAAAAAGTAACCGGGGGCGCGGAGGCGACGCCTCCGGCCCGGCGGCCCGCCCGGCGGGGCGCTGTTAAACAACGAGCGAAGCAAATTTTTAGGAGGTTCGTCATGTCCGAGCAGGCAGCCCAGGCGAAAGCGGCTCCGTCGCCGAAGATCGCCGAAATCGTTTCGTCCGTGGAAAAACTCACGGTCCTCGAGCTCGCGGAGCTCGTGAAGGCCCTCGAGGAGAAGTTCGGCGTGTCCGCCAGCGCCGTCGCCGTCGCGGCGGCCCCCGTCGGCGCCGCGGCCCCGGCCGAGGAGAAGACGGCATTCAACGTCATCCTCAAGTCGGCCCCCGCGGACAAAAAGATCAACGTCATCAAAGTCGTGCGCGCGGTCACGACGCTCGGCCTCAAGGAGGCCAAGGACGTGGTCGAAGGCGCCCCCAAGGCCATCAAGGAGGGCGTCACGAAGGAAGATGCCGAAAAGGTCAAGAAGGAACTTGAGGCGGCTGGCGCAACGGTCGAGATCCAGTAGGCGCGGGACGGCCGGCGACGCGGATGATCACGGACCGGGCGGCCGTCACGGACCAGGCGGCGGTCGCCGCGGAAGCCCGGGAGCGGCGCGCGGGCGCGCCTGCGCGCGGGCTGACGCGTTACAACGGAAAGGAAGCGCATGGAGATCCGCAATTTCGGGCAGGTCCAGGAGGTTGAAGTCCCTTCGCTGTCGATCGTGCAGGTTGAGTCGTACGCCGCCTTCCTTCAGGCGGAGTCGCACGCCGACCGGCGGAAGAACCAGGGACTTCAGCAGATCTTCAAGGAGTTTTTCCCCATCAAGAGTTATGACGGGGTGATGCAGCTGGAGTTCGTCCGCTATGAATTCGGCAAGCCGCGCTACACTCCGGACGAGTGCCGGTCGCTCCGTCTCACGTACGGGTCGCCCCTCAAGGTGCGTTTGCGCCTGAAGACCGAGGAGGCCGTGGAGGAGGACGTCTATTTTGGCGATCTTCCCCGCATGCTCGGCGGCGGGGAGTTCATCATCAACGGCGCGGAGCGGGCGATTGTCTCCCAGCTCCACCGGGCCCCCGGCGTGGATTTTAGCGAGGATGTCCTCTCCACCGGCCGCACGACCTACATCTGCCGCATCATGCCGGAGCGCGGCAGCTGGATCGAGATGCACATCACGAAAAAGGACGCCCTTGTTGTCCGGATCGACCAGTCGGGCAAGATTCCCGTGACGTGCTTCCTCCGGGCGCTCACGGAGCGGCTCTCCACCGACGACGCCATCCTCCGGGAGTTCTACAAGACCGAGGTCGTCTCCTTCAAGGGGGGCCGGTCCCTGGCCTCCCTCAAGGGGAAGATTCTGGTGGTGGACGTCGTCCACCCGAAGACGGGCGAGGTTCTCGCGGAGGGCGGCCAGCAGCTCTCCGAAAAGATGCTGAAGGCCATCAAGGACGCCGAAATCGAGAAGGTCGAGGTCATTGAGGAGCTGGACCATCCGTATATTTTGAACACCCTTCAGGAGGATGCCACCCATTCCCATGAGGAGGCCCTTCTCAAAATCTACGCACATCTCCGGCCGGGCAATCCCGCGGTCGTTGCGAAGGCGAAGGATCTTGTCCGGGAACGCTTCTTCGATGAGGAACGCTACCGCCTCGGCGCCGTGGGCCGCTTCCGGATCAACCGGAAGTTTGGAACCAATATTCCCGAGACCAGCATGAAGCTGACGGCCGAGGACGTCATCCAGGCCGTGAAATACATGGTCCGCCTGCGCAAGGGTCAGGGCGAGGTGGACGACATCGATCACCTGGGGAACCGGCGCGTCCGCACGGTGGGGGAGCTGGCCACCCAGGAGATCCGCCAGGGTTTCATCAAGCTTCGCCGGACCATCCAGGAACGCATGAATTTCCGCGAGGAGAAATTCACCCCCCGGATGCTGGTCAACGCCAAGATCGTCTCGTCGGCCATCGAGTATTTCTTCGGGCGCGGGGAACTTTCCCAAGTCGTGGATCAGACCAACCCCCTCGCCCAGCTCACTCACGAGCGGCGGCTCTCGGCCCTCGGGCCGGGCGGCCTTAACCGCAAACGCGCGGGCTTCGAGGTCCGTGACGTCCACCCGTCCCATTACGGCCGCGTGTGTCCCATCGAGACGCCGGAAGGCCCCAATATCGGGCTTATCACGTCGCTGGCCATTTATGCGAAGCTGGACAAGTACGGCTTCCTCACGGTTCCGTACCGGATCGTGAAGAACGGCAAGGTAACGAACGAGGTCCAGTACCTTCGCGCCGATGAGGAATTCAACAAGAACATCGCCCCGGCGGACGTGGAAATCGCCAAGGATCGCAAGCTGGCCGAGGATCCCGTCCTGGCCCGGTACAACGGCGAATTCCGGTTCATCCGCGCCGCCGAGGTGGATTACATGGACGTGGCCCCGGCGCAGCTGGTGGGCGTATCGGCGGCCCTTGTCCCCTTCCTTGAGCATGACGACGCCAACCGCGCCCTCATGGGCTCCAATATGCAGCGTCAGGCGGTCCCCCTTATGGTGACCGAGGCGCCCATTGTGGTGACGGGCATGGAGGACGTTGTCGCCCGGAACTCCGGGATGGTCGTGACGGCCCGGCGGGGCGGCGTGGTGACCCAGATGGATGCCGAGCGCATCGTCATTGACGGCGCCGATGAGTATGTTCTCCGGAAGTTCAAGGGTTTGAATGAGCGGACCTGCTGCAATCAGAAACCCGCGGTCGAGATCGGTCAGCGGGTGAAGAAGGGGCAGGTCATCGCCGACGGCCCCGCGACGTCCCAGGGGGAGCTTTCCCTCGGGAAAAACGTCCTCGTGGGGTTCATGACCTACGACGGGAGCAATTTTGAGGACGCCATCGTCATCAGCGAGCGGATGGTTCGGGACGACGCCTACACCTCGATCCACATCGAGGAGTTCCAAGTCGAGATCCGGGAGACTCAGCTCGGGCGCGAGGAATTCACGCGTGACATCCCGAACGTGTCGGAGCGGGCCCTGGCGAGCCTTGACGAGCACGGCGTCGTCCGGGTGGGGACCTATGTCCGGTCGGGCGACATCCTGGTGGGTAAAATCTCGCCCAAGTCCAAGAGCGAGCTTACTCCCGAGGAGAAGCTCCTTCACGCCATCTTCGGCAAGGCCGGGGAGGATGTGAAGAATGACTCTCTTGAGGTCCCCTCCGGAGTGGAGGGCGTGGTCATTACGACCGAGCGTTTCTCCCGGAAGAGTCATCTTTCCGAGAACGATCGGCGGCAGTCCAACCGCGAGGCGGATGGTCTCGAACGGCGGATCAACGTTCAGATGGTCGAGTTCGCGAAGCAGATGTTCAAGAAACTCGAGGACATCGTTGGCGTGAAACTCAAGGACACCACCACCGGCGAGGTCTATCAGGTGAAGCCCCGGATGACCGAGGCCGACATTCTGGCCCTCGAGGAATCCTTCGACATTGAGAACGTCGAGATTGGCAGCGAGCGCGCGCGTGAGGAGGCCTTTCAGGTTTACCAGGAGTTTGCCGAGCGGATCGAGGCCCTGAAGGATGAAAAAGATCGGAAGGTCAGCCATCTGAAGCGCGGCGATGAGCTTCCGACGGGCGTCCTCGAGATGGCGAATGTTTACGTCGCCACGAAGCGCAAACTTGCCGTCGGCGACAAGATGGCCGGCCGCCACGGGAACAAGGGGGTCATCGCCCGGATCGTCCCCGTCGAGGACATGCCGTTCATGGCCGACGGGACGCCGATCGAAATTCTCCTCAATCCCCTGGGCGTGCCGTCCCGGATGAACGTCGGTCAGATTCTCGAGACCCAGCTCGGATGGGCGGCGAAGGCTCTCGGGTTCAAGGCCATCACCCCGGTCTTTGACGGCTGTACGGAACTCCAGATCCAGCAGCTCTTGAAGGACGCAAATCTTCCGGATTACGCGCGGGCGGTGCTTTATGACGGCCGCACGGGGCAGCCCTTTCACCAGACGGTCACGGTCGGTTACATCTACATGATGAAGCTGAATCACCTCGTGGACGACAAGGTTCATGCCCGCTCGACAGGGCCGTATTCGCTCATCACCCAGCAGCCGCTGGGGGGCAAGGCCCGGTTTGGCGGCCAGCGGTTCGGGGAAATGGAGGTGTGGGCGCTCGAGGCCTACGGGGCGTCCAACATCCTTCAGGAGCTTCTCACGGTCAAGAGCGACGACGTGGACGGCCGCACCCGGATCTACGAATCCATGGTGAAGGGGGAGAACAACCTCGAGCCGGGCATCCCGCTCTCGTTCAAGGTGCTGACGAACGAACTGAGGGGGTTGTGCCTCAGCATGAAACTCGAGCGCGCGGACGTCTCCCGTGCGGGGGCCGCGTTCAAGGGTGACGACGGGAACGGAAAAAAATAGCCGGATCGCGCCGGATATTCACGGCAGGAGACTGAGTCCATGCCCTATGCCACGTTTGACCATGTGAATGACTACGAGGCCATCGCCATCGCCCTCGCGTCCCCCGAGGAGATCCGGAGCTGGTCATACGGCGAGGTGAAGAAGCCGGAGACCATCAACTACCGGACCTACCGCGCCGAGAAGGATGGCCTTTTCTGCGAACGGATTTTCGGGCCCGAACGGAATTGGGAATGCTTCTGCGGGAAGTACAAGGGGATCAAGTACAGCGACATCGTCTGCGAGCGGTGCGGTGTGAAGGTCACCCACTCCCGGGTCCGCCGTGAGCGAATGGGTCACATCAACCTTGCGGCCCCCGTCGCGCACATCTGGTTCTTCAAGTCGCTACCGTCGCGGATGGGGACGCTTCTGGACATGAAGACGACGTCTCTGGAGAAGGTCGTCTATTTCCAGGAGCATGTGGTCATCGATCCGGGAAGCACCCCCCTCAAGGAGAAACAACTCCTCACCGAGGAGGAGCACCGCGCGGCCGTCGAGAAATACGGCGTCAAGGCCTTCGAGTCAGGGACGGGCGCCGAGGCCATCCAGAAGCTTCTCAAGAAGATGGACATGACGAAGCTTATTGGGGAGCTCCGGGTCGATCTGCGCGAGACCGCCTCCAAGCAGAAGGCCAAGAAGATCGTCAGCCGTTTGAAACTCATCGAGTCCATGCGGGAGTCGAACATCCGGCCCGACTGGATGGTCCTGGACGTTATCCCGGTCATCCCGACGGACCTCCGCCCGTTGGTGCCCCTCGAGAGCGGCAACTTCGCCACGAGCGACCTCAATGACCTCTACCGGCGGGTCATCAACCGGAACAACCGGTTGAAGAAGCTCATCGATCTCAACGCCCCCGAGATCATCATTCGGAACGAGAAGCGCATCCTTCAGCAGTCGGTGGACGCGCTTCTGGACAACGGGCGGTGCAAGCGGCCCGTGTTCGGGACCTCCAACCGGCCCCTGAAATCCCTCACCGACATGATCAAGGGCAAGCAGGGGCGGTTCCGGGAGAATCTCCTTGGCAAGCGCGTGGATTACTCCGCCCGGTCGGTCATCGTTGTCGGGCCGGAGCTTCGTCTCGATCAGTGCGGTCTCCCCAAGAAGATCGCCCTGGAACTCTATCAGCCGTTTCTTATCCGGCGCCTCAAGGAGCTCGGTTATGCGGACACCATCAAGGGCGCCAAGCGGCTCTTGGAGAAGAACGAGGAGGAGATCTGGGACATCCTGGACGAGGTGATCAAGCGTCACCCGGTTCTCCTCAACCGCGCGCCGACCCTCCACCGCATGGGCATCCAGGCGTTCTACCCGGTTCTCGTCGAGGGGAACGCCATCCGGATCCACCCGCTTGTGTGCGGCGGGTATAATGCCGATTTCGACGGCGACCAGATGGCGGTCCATCTGCCGCTCTCGACCGAGGCGGTGGTGGAGGCCATCACCCTGATGCTTTCCTCCAACAACGTGTTCTCTCCCGCCAGCGGCGATCCCATCATTTCCCCGTCGCAGGACATCGTTCTCGGGTGTTACTATGTCACGGCGGAGGTGGAAGGGCAGAAAGGCGAGGGAAAGAAGTTCTCGGACCGGGACGAGGTGCTCCTGGCCATGGATGCCGGGGTGATCACCCTCCATGCGAAGGTCGGCGTCCGTCTCGGTGCGGATCGGAAGGTTTTCGAGAAGGAAAACAAGGTGGTGGCGAGCGACAATGGGTTTTTCACGACGACCCCCGGCCGCATCATTTTCAATGACATTCTGCCCGAGGGGATGGCCTATTATAATTTTGTGATGACCAAGAAGGCCCTGCAGGGAGTCATCAGCGACTGCCACAAGGTCCTCGGCCGCGAGAAGACAATACGGCTTCTGGACCTCATCAAGGAGACCGGGTTCAAGTGGAGCACGCTGGCGGGGCTCACCTTCTCCACGGAGGATCTCAAGGTTCCGACAACCAAGAACAAGATCATCGACAAGACCGAGATCGAGGTCAAGAAGATCGAGTCGGCCTACAAGAACGGCGTCATCACCGAGGGCGAGCGGTACAACCAGGTGGTCGATTCCTGGACGCACGCCACGAACCTGGTCGCCGAGGAGCTGATCCGGGCCCTGCGGGATGACACCCGGGGGGGGAAGACCTATCTCAACCCGATCTTCCTCATGACGAACTCCGGCGCCCGCGGAAGCGTGGATCAGATCAAACAGCTGGCGGGGATGCGGGGGCTCATGGCCAAGCCCTCCGGGCAGATCATCGAGACGCCCATCAAGGCCAACTTCCGCGAAGGCCTGCGTTGTCTTGAATATTTCAGCTCGACCCACGGCGCGCGCAAGGGGTTGGCCGACACCGCGCTTAAAACGGCGGACTCGGGGTATCTCACCCGCAAGCTCGCCGATGTCGCCCAGGACGTCATCGTCACCGAGGATGACTGCGGGACCATGAACGGCATCTCCAAGGGCGCCGTGTACAAGGGTGAGCACGTTCATGTGTCCCTGAGCAAGAACATCTCCGGGCGCACCGCCCGCGACAACATCGTGGATCTGGTCACGGACCGGGTCGTCGTGAAGGAGAACGAGTCCATCACGGAGGATGCGGCCCGGCAGATCGAGGCCCTGGGATACGAGAAGATCCGGGTCCGGTCGCCCCTCACCTGCGAGACCGCGGAGGGGATCTGCGCCAAGTGCTACGGTCTGGATCTCTCCATGGGACGTCTTGTTGAGATGGGAACGGCGGTGGGCATCATCGGCGCCCAGTCCATCGGCGAGCCGGGCACCCAGCTTACGATGCGGACGTTCCATATCGGCGGCACGGCGCGCCGCGCCGTCGAGGAATCCGAGATCGCGTGCAAGCAGGGGGGGACGATTCGGTACATTGATCTTCATGCCGTGATCAATCGGCAGGGTGAAACAGTGGTGCTCAACCGGGGCGGTGAGCTGGCCGTCCTTGATGCCAAGGGTCGCGAGCTCGAAAAATACGAGATCCCCGTCGGGGCGGTGCTCAAGGCGGCCGACGGCGCAACGGTGACGGCCCGGAAGATACTGGCGAAATGGGATCCTCACATGGTTCCCATCATCACGGAGGTGGCGGGGCGCGTCCGATTCGAGGACATCATCCTCGAGGAGACCATGCGGGAGGAGAAGGATCCGGCCACGGGGCACATCCGCCGTGTCATCATGGAGCACAAGGGGGACCACCATCCCCAGATCGTCATCGAGGGGGAGAATGGGAAGGTCCTCGGCATCTACGCCATCCCCGAGAGGGCGCACATCGAGGTGGACGAGGGCAAGAAGCTGGCTCCCGGGACGATGCTGGCGAAGACGCCTCGCGAAATCACCCGCACCCAGGACATCACGGGCGGTCTCCCGCGGGTCACGGAGCTTCTCGAAGCACGCGTGCCGAAGGAGCCGGCTGTCATCAGCGAGATCGATGGGGTGGTGGAGCTTGGCGAGCGGCGTCGCGGCAAGCGCACGATTATTGTAAAGAGCGAGTCCGGGATGAAGGTGGAGCATCTTGTTCCGCACGGGAAATACCTGCGCGTCCACCACGGCGACCACATGAAGGCCGGGGAGCCTCTCGTGGACGGGGCGTTGGTGCCGCACGACATCCTGCGGATTTGCGGCGAGGAGGAGGTTCAGCAGTATCTGCTCCGCGAGATTCAGAGCGTATATCTTTCCCAGGGCGTTCGGATTGATGACAAGCATATCGAGATCATCGTCAGCAAGATGATGGAGAAGGTGCGCGTCGAAGACTCGGGCGACACCGATTTTCTGCCGGGGAGCCTGGTGGAGCGGCACAAGTTCAAGGCGGTCAACGACGTGGTGCGCAAGGCCAGAAAGAAGCCCGCGACGGCCAAGCCCACGCTGCTCGGCGTGACGAAGGCGGCCCTTCAGTCGGAGAGCTTCCTGTCGGCAGCCTCCTTCCAGGACACGACGAAGGTCCTGACCGAGGCGGCGCTGACGGGCCGGCGGGATACTCTGAGGGGCCTCAAGGAGAACGTCATCCTGGGGCACCGCATCCCGGCGGGGACGGGGCACCGGCAGTACCTCCATACGAAGCTTGAAAGGAAGGAGGTCCCGGCCCCCGTAAAGGTGGAGACGGAGGTGGCGGAGGAAGAGGTCAAGGAGAAGGTGAAGACCGCCTGAGGGCGGGTGACATCAAACGCGTTTATCGAAGGGGGGAGATGTCCGTGCCGACCATCAACCAGCTTATCCGGAAGCCGAGGAAGCCTGTCAAGTGGAAGAGCAAGAGCAGCGACCTCATGAAGTGTCCCCAGCGGCGGGGCGTGTGCGTCGCCGTCAAGACGATGACGCCGAAGAAACCTCACTCGGGGCTCCGCAAGATCGCGCGTGTGCGCCTGTCGAACGGGCACGAGGTGACGGCCTTCATCCCGGGGGTCGGTCACAACCTTCAGGAACATTCCATCGTTCTGGTTCGGGGCGGGCGTGTGCGGGATCTTCCCGGCGTGCGGTATCACATCGTGCGGGGAACGCTCGACACGGCCGGCGTCGATGGCCGCAAGCAGGGCCGGTCGAAATACGGGGCGAAGGTGGCGAAATAAACTGAACCAATCGTTGCTGGGAAAGGATGGCCGATGAAAAAGTTCAAGTCCACCGAGCGGTTTCTGAAGCCCGATCCGGTGCACAAGAGCCGGCTCGCGGGGAAATTCATCAATTGCATGATGTGGGAGGGGAAGAAGGCCCTTTCCGAGCGAATCTTTTACGATGCCCTGAAGGAAATCGAGGGAAAGATCAAGGACAAGCCGCCCATCGAGGTGTTTGAGGCGGCTGTCGAGAATGTGAAGCCGCTCATCGAGGTGCGTTCCAAGCGCGTCGGCGGCGCGACCTATCAGGTCCCGATGGAGGTGGGCAAGAAGCGCCAGTTGTCGCTGGCCATCCGGTGGATTTTGGATTCGGCCCGCGGCAAAAAGGGCAAGCCCATGTACGTGAAACTTGCGGCCGAGCTTGCGGATGCCTACAAGAAGGAGGGCGCGGCCATAACGGTGCGGGAGAACATCCATCGCATGGCCGAGGCCAACAAGGCGTTCGCGCATTTCGCCTGGTAGGGAATTCTTGGGGAGATGAAGTGTCGGGCCGCCCGCGCAGGGCGGCCCGGTTTTTTCGACACGGAAACACAGAAGGGGACAAACGATCGCGGAAGCATGGAAATGACCGGAGGCATGCCCCGTGTTTCCGTGGAATTTTGTGTTTCGGTGGTGAGGGTTTATGACGGAATCGGAAATTCTCTCGAAAGTTCGCAACATCGGGGTCATCGCCCATATTGACGCCGGGAAGACGACGGTGTCGGAGCGAATCCTCTTTTACACCGGCAAGGAACACCGGATGGGGGAGGTTCACGACGGAAACACCACCATGGACTGGATGGAGGAGGAACGCGAACGGGGTATCACCATCACCGCGGCCACAACGACCTGTTTTTGGCGGGATCACCAGATCAATCTTATCGATACCCCCGGGCATATCGACTTCACCGCGGAGGTTGAGCGGAGTCTGCGCGTTCTGGACGGGGCCGTTGTCGTTTTCGACGGTGTCGCCGGCGTCCAGGCCCAATCCGAGACGGTCTGGCGCCAGGCGGATCGGTACCGGGTTCCCCGTCTCTGCTTCATCAACAAGATGGACCGCCTCGAGGCCGATTTCGAAAAGGCGGTGGCCTCCATCGAGCAGCGCCTTGGGGCACTGGCCCTTCCCGTTCAGATCCCGTGGGGGAAGGAGGAGAATTTTCGAGGAATCGTGGATCTCGTCACCATGAAGGCCGCAGTCTTCGATGATGCCACCCAGGGGCAGGAAATGACGGTGGTGGATGTCCCTCCGGAACTTCGGGAAGCGGCCGCTGCCGCCCGTGCGAAAATGATCGAGCGCATCGCCGAGCACGTGAATTCCATGGCCGACAAGTTCATCCATGACCATGAACCGACGGAGGATGAGATCCGCGCCGGCATCAAGGAAGGCACCTGCCGGACAAAATTCTATCCCGTCTTTTGTGGAACCGCCCTTCAGAACCGGGGCATCCAGCCGCTTCTCGACGGAGTGGTTTCCTATCTTCCATCGCCTTTGGACGTGCCGCCGCTCGAGGTTGCGCACGCCGAGGCGAAAACGAAGGTGGTGCGGAAGCCCTCCCGCAAGGAGAGTCTGGCCGCCATCGCTTTCAAGGTGGTGTCCGATCCACACGGGGATCTCACCTACGTGCGCGTCTACTCCGGGGAGATGTTTGCCGGCGATCGCATTTACAACCCGCGGGTGAAGAAAATCGAGCGGATCGGCCAGATTTGGCGCATGCACGCGAATCGCCGGCACAAGGAGGAATCGGTCGGGGCGGGGGATATCTGCGCGATGACGGGATTCAAGTTCACGGCGACGGGAGACACCCTCACCGACCAGCGCCATCCGGTGCTTCTCGAGGCCATGCGGTTTCCGGAAACGGTGATTTCCATGGCGGTCGAACCCAAGTCAAATACCGATCGCGAAAAGCTGGCCTTCACCCTTCAAAAACTCGCCCGGGAGGATCCCACCTTTGAATGGCGGATGGACGATGAGACCGGCCAGATGCTTATTTCCGGGATGGGGGAATTGCATCTTGAGATCATCAAAAACAGGATGACCCGGGATTTCAAGGTGGACGCCGTCGTCGGGAAGCCCCGGGTGGCCTACAAGGAAACCATCACGGGCGGAGCCCGGGCCGAGGGGCGTTTCATCCAGCAGTCGGGCGGTCATGGCCAGTACGGAGTGGTGGAGTTGGAAGTGGCTCCCAATCCGGAGGGGCATGCCCTGATCGTTGAGAGCCGCATCCGGGGGGGGGCGATCCCGCAGGAGTTCATCCCGGATGTCGAGGAGGGAATCCGCAACGCGGCCCAGAGCGGGGGATTGGGGGGATACCCGGTTATCGGCGTCCGGGTGACGCTCCTCGACGGAAAATACCACGAGGTGGATTCATCGGAGCTGGCGTTCCAGATGGCGGGCGCCATCGCTTTCCGGGAGGCGGTCCAGAAGGCCGGGCCGATTCTCCTTGAGCCGGTCATGCGTCTGGAGGTGATCACCCCGGAGGAGTACCTGGGGGATATCATCAACGATCTCAATAGCCGCCGGGCACAGATTGACAAGCTGGACTACGCCGGGAGTTCCCGGGTCATCCTGGGCCATGTGCCTCTGGCGGAGACGTTCGGATACGCGACGATTCTCCGGTCGTTGTCCAAGGGGCGGGCGACGTTCACTCTGGAGCCGTTCAGCTACTCCCGGGTGCCTCGGGATCGGTACGAGCAGATTCTGGCATGAGGAGCCTGTTGCACAAACCGGTTCATTTCTCATAAGAGCCTACCCGAATATCTCCCGCGGTTGCGACGGGCCGAGATGCAAGCAGCGCGCGGAGCGAGGAGGAATCGTATCAACGGAGAGATACGATGACGACGAGCGACAATGCGATGCGCCGCATATCGGCCCGTCCCTCCGGGTTGCGGCGGCGGGGGG
>JAZDJP010000084.1:0-185672 GCA_043803805.1 Planctomycetota bacterium | reverse complement strand
CGGGTCATCACCCGGCGCATCGCCCACCTCGTCGCCACCGGCGTCCCCCCCCACGCCATCCTCGCCATCACGTTCACGAACAAGGCCGCCGACGAGATGAAACACCGGGTCGAGACCATCACGGGGATGAAGTCCCGCTGGATTTCCACATTCCATGCCTTCGGATCGCGTATCCTGCGGGAGTTCGGCGCCGCGCTGGGCTATCCGCGCGAGTTGTCCATCTACGACACCGACGACACCCTCGGAACCCTCCGGGACATCCTGAAGGATTTCGACATCCCGGCGGAGACCCTCAAGCCCGCCGCCGCCGCCCAGGCCATCAGCCAGGCGAAAACCGCCTTTGTCCTCCCGGCGCAGTTCGCCGAACGCGCCGCGAGTCATCCCGACCGTCTGATCGCCCGCCTCTACGCCCGCTACGAGGAAGTCCTCGCCGCCCGCAAGGCCCTGGATTTCGACGACCTCCTCATGAAACTCCTCATCCTGTTCGACAAGGACCCGGAAGCCCTCCGCGCCTGTCAGACGCGTTTCCGCTACATCCTCGTGGACGAATATCAGGACACGAACCGGCCCCAATACCTCATCGCGCAACGCCTGGCGGAGGCCCACCGGAACCTCTGCGTCACGGGGGATCCCGACCAGTCCATCTACGGCTGGCGCGGGGCCGACCTCGGGAACATCCTCGATTTCACAAAGGATTATCCCGAGACGAAGGTGGTGAAACTCGAACGGAATTACCGCTCGACCGCGAAAATCCTGGCCGCCGCCCAGCGCCTCATCGAGAACAACGCCGGCCGCCTGGAGAAGACCCTCTTCACCGAAAACGAGACGGGCGCCCCCGTCGAGGTCCTCCGCTGTCAGGACGCCCGACATGAATCGCGCGTCATCGCCGAACGCGTCGCGGGATTCCTTTCCGCCGGGATCCCGCCCTCCGGCATCGCCGTGTTCTACCGGACAAACGCCCAGTCGCGGTCGCTCGAAGAGGGCCTGCGCGATTCCGGCATCCCCTACCGCATCATCGGCGGCACCGAATTCTACCACCGCCGGGAAATCAAGGATCTCCTCGCGTACCTCCGGTGCCTGGTGAATCCGGCGGACGACCTGGCCATGGAACGGATCATCAACGTCCCCACCCGCGGCATCGGGAAGACCTCGGTGGAGGCCTTGAAGCGTCACGCCGCCGCAACGGGCATTCCCCTGCGCGCGGCGATCCCCCAGGTCCGCCGGGTCGAGGGGCTGAAATCCTCCGCCGTCAAGGCCGCCGCCGCCCTTGACAATCTCCTCGTGAAACTCGGCGTGGGACGCGACAAGGGGCCTTCCCTCCTCCTCAAGCAGATCCTCCAGGAGACGGAATTCGAGAAATACCTGAAGGAATTCGGGGATGCCGCCGCGGAGGACCGCGTGGAGAACGTCCGGGAACTCGTCCGCGCCTGCGAGGAGTTCGAGCGGCAGAACCCCGAGGCCGGAATCGAGGGATTTCTGGACGTCGTGACGCTTGTCTCGGACGCGGACAAACTGGACCCGGACGCCCCGGCGGTGTCCCTCATGACCCTCCACACGTCGAAAGGGCTGGAATTCCCCGCGGTCTTCGTCACGGGACTCGAGGAGGGCCTTCTCCCGCATTCCCGATCGGTGAATTCCGACGTCGAGATCGAGGAGGAGCGCCGGTTGTTGTTCGTCGGGATGACCCGGGCGAAACAGCACCTCGCCCTCACCTTCGCGGTGACGCGCGACCGGTTCGGCGGCGGCGGATTCCGGAACCCCGAGTCGCGTTTTCTGCGGGAACTCCCCCGGGAGGAACTCGATCTCCAGGATCTCGCCGACCCCTTCCCGGGACTCGATACGCCCGCGTCCCAACCGCCGGAGATCCACCGCGATTCCCTGGCTCTGGACGACGTCGAGGACGAAAACGCCTACCGTGTCGGAGATCTCGTCCGCCATGACATATACGGCTTCGGCCGGATCCTCACGGTCGAGGGATTTGGAGCCAGGGCGAAGGTGCGCATCCGGTTCCGCGGCCACGGGGAAAAGCGGCTCGTGACCGGATTCGCGCCCATGCGAAAATGCGAAGCGGATGAAACGGCGTCTTGAACAAAACGGATGCCTCGGATGTCGGGGAAAACCCCGCGCGGCCGCGGCGACATCAGCACACATTGTCTCAGCCACCGTGTCCTTCAATCAGAGATTGTCATAATTTCATGTACGTCCCCTAGTGCCGCATGAAGGAGGCCGTGACATCTTTATTGCCGCTGTTATCGTCGGTGTTCCCCGTCATCCTCCGCAAGGAATCATGCGTAAACGTCTGCGTCCCCTCGTTCGCGCCGCCGTCGTCGTAGACTTTGGTGGTGAGGAGGTCGCGATTATTATATGAATACGTCGTGACCTGGCCCTTCTGGTCCGTCCGAGTCTCCAATTTCCCATCCAAATCGTACGTGTACGCCACCACGCCGGAATCGGGATAGATTAAACGGCCTGACGCCGAAATCGTAATCGTATACACATTTTCCTGAGGCAACGCTTGAGGTTGCATCGAAACAACACCGAGAAATCCGACAAGGACCGCGAAAATTTTCCCAGAGGCGATTTTCCGGGCGCGCATCGAATTTTTCCCGGAGGCGATTCCGACGAGCATGAGGATTTTCCCCGGCCTTACTGCTTCCCTCGCCACAATCGCAACATTCTACCGACGCGACCGGGCCAAAACGGGAAGGTTCCATTTCAGAACACGCTGCGCCGCCTCTGCTTCCTGCTTGTACCGCGCCACGCATTCGGCATCCGTGAGACCTTCCAGTTCTTTCGCATGCCGCGCCCGCATCTCCTCCAACTCCACCATGACCTTCGATTCCTTAATCTTCTCCATGAATCGCCACCTCCTGCGGCGTTGCGATTTCAATAGGACGATATCCCGCCAGCGCATTGACCGCGTTAATGCCCCTGCGTGTTTTGAGCGACACGATATGGCGCATGTTCAGGCTCACAATCACATCCAGTTCCTCGACCGTCGCCGTTGCCACATGCAACGCATCGTCCTTCGCGCTTCTCGCAACAACCCCCTCATCCAAATACCTTCGCGCCAATGCGGCAGCCTCGTCCGTCAATTCGATTTCAACGGGTCCATATTGCTGAACCAGTTGACTCAAGGCCTCCCGCTTCCGAGCATCCCGCGTATTCCCGATTTCAATCTTCACCAGCTGTGAAATGTAAATCTCATATTGTCCGATTTCCCGGAAGAACGCCTCCGTCGCCGCCCGCGACTCCGGCGCATCCTCCGCCAGCAGGTGGCTCCACACGCTCGTCTCGACGTAGAGTTTCAGTTTCTTCATTGGCTGTATTATAGCATTCCCGCATACCCCTGCCACGATTTTGAAGCAGGTCCAGCCCCTCACGTCTTCCCCTCCTCCCTCCCCGCCGGATGCGTCCTGCGGTGGACTTCCTTGAGCATATTAATCGCCACATGGGTGTAGAGCATGGTCGTGTCCAGTTTCTCATGGCCCAGTTGCGCCTGCACGAAACGGACATCCGCCCCGTTTTCGAGCATCAGCGTGGCGCAGGTGTGGCGGAAGATATGTGTGCGTTCAAACGTCGTTTGAAGGCGGGATGTGTCCACGGCGACGGGAAATGGCGGTCAGTCCGCGATTTTACGGAAATCTCGTAAGCATGGTCCCCGGATTCCGGGGAGCGGCGTTCAAACGACGTTTGAAGGCGGAGAATCGCTGAAGCAACCGACAACCAACCCCACCCTCACTTCCCCTCCCCTGCGGGAGCGTTGTCACGGGAGGCGGGTGTTGTTGTGATGGCACCGTCCGTTCCGCTCGGCCCGCAAGGCGGGATAGGCTTTCCCTCCGGTATCGGCAACTCATTCAGGGAACCGTATATGTTGTAGAACATCAATTCACCGTTCACGCCTCTCACAATAAATTTTCCATCGTATCCGAACGCTTTTGCATATATCTGACTACAAGCACCTTCCGAGAGTAACTTCTTCCCCAACATTCTAGATTGTCTCATCGCTTTGACGTAATCGGGATAACCCCATTCAACATACCCATGCTCTTGCATCTTCTTCAACGAATCTCCGTCATCACTTTTAAACCGTAAGTACCACTCGGCCCATCTGATGGTTTTCATCCCGTACACTTCCTCAACCACAACATTCTTGACCGCTAATTCGCTTACCAACCGTTCAAACACTTTACGTGGCGACGAATTAATCCCTGAAACGACAATGGTCATCCCACACGCCAATCCCGTTATTAACCATACCACACTCATTGCGACGACATGATTTCTTACTTGTCCGCTGGGATATGTTTCGGGTGTAAGACATCCCCCCGGATTATTGTGCCGTCCCCAACCGCGCCGACGGCCGCGCCGGGGTCGAAAATCCCTGAACTGCATATCACTTTCTTGGCATGGCACGGGCGATGAGGTATAATCAAGGCGGCCGCCCCGATGACTACCGACAAATTCAACACGTCCGACGAGCGTCCCATGGATCCGGTTCCGGCATCCGCCCCGCCTCCGGAGGAATCGCCTCTGGAAGCGGATTCCCCCGCCGATGAGACCCCTCCGGAATCCGATTCCGCCGAGCCCGAACCACTCGATGAACTCCTGGATGAATACCTGGAACTCCGGGCCGTCCCGGAGGAACTGCGGGACGATGATTACGCCAACGCCGAACGCGCCTGCCGGGAACGGATCAATAACGAGTACTGGCGGCGGCTTCTGGCGCGTCTGAACGACGTCGTGTCCTCAAGCCCCCCGGACGAACTCGTGTTCGGACCCGACGATGAAAAACTCTTCGACTTCGGCTGGGTGGACCCGCGCCTTTTCCCCCCGGAAAAATTGATATCGGAAGGGGAGTTTCGCGACCCCGTCTACACGACGCGCGGCCTCCGCCAGCACCTCGCGGTGGCCGACGCCAACCTCCTCCTCCTGCCCCAACGCCGGAAGCTCGCCGAGGAGGTGGCCGAACTTCGCCAGCTCCTGGAAACTCTCGCCCATGAGGTGTCCACCGGCATCACCCAACGCTTCAACGCCGAAGGGGCGCTCCCGCCCTTTGAACGCGGAAAACTGACCGAGCTCGACCGGTTCATCGACGGGTCCGTGGTAACCCTGGCGAACATGGAGGTGACGAAGAAGAGCGGCGGGCTCCCCGGCGAGCAGATGCGCGAATACGCCTGGCTCCTCTCGGCCCTCCACGACGCCCGGGAGAAACGGCGCCAGATCCTCCACCACATCGGGCCGTCCGGCCGGCCCCTGGAGGCCCTGAACGACCGCATCTACAAACTCAAACTTGCCGCCGTCCAACATCATCGGAAGCTCGAGGACACCAACGTCGCCCTGACGGAACTTCAGGCGACCGCGGTTGCACTGCTTCCCCGCCGCCGGGCTGAACTGGAGATGCGCCTGGCCGAGATCCGCGAGGACATCACCCTGTGCAGCCGCTGGGGACGGACCACCGCGAGCCCCGCCCTCCTCCAGAACCGGGATCTCAACTCCGCCGCCGCCGTGATCGAGGCCATCCGCCGTGTCGAGGACTTCGATCCCGGCCTCTTCGCCAACCGGAAGGTGGAACGCGACGGCCGGCCGGCGGTCGTCATCACCCCGGGCATCGGCAACGGCTCCTACGATTTCCGCTCGAATGTCCTCATCATCCCGCGGACCAGCCCCAAGAGCCTTCTCGAGGCCTCGGCGTACGCGCTGGCCCTCTATCGCCGCGACGTGGACAAATCCCTGAACGAAGGCCAGATCTGGCGGAGTTTTACGGATGACATCCCTTGGGGCCGGCTCGGAGGGATGGCCCGGTCGGTTCAGGCCCAGATCCGGACATTCGTCCGGGCCTACACCACCTGGGCCACGCGCGAGGCCGCGGGGCAGCCGGTGCTTCCGGGGGAAATCCGGACGTGGTTCGAGGCCAAAATCGCCCCCTCCACCCGCGGCCCCATGATTCCCCGGGAGCTCCGGGGAATCTCGCTTGCGCGCCGGGCCGAGATTCTGGAGGAGTTCCGCGCCCGATGCAACGGCCGCGAGGCCGGCGCCGAGGATTACCACCGGCTCGGATGCCTGCTGTGGATGAAGGACGACTTCCCAAAGGCCCTGGCCTGCTTCGACCGCGCGCGAAAACTCGACTCGCGCCACGTCGCGGCCTGCTGGGGGATCGCCGCCGCCTGCCGCCTGCCGCCCGATGAATCCCATCTGGATTTCGGGGCGGCGGCGCGCCTCGAACGATCCGTGGGAGCCCTTCAGGCCTTCCTTTCCATCGCGGAACAAAGCTGGTGGACCCGACGCGCCCAGTCCCTCCTCACGGAACTCCGCCACCGTCAGGAGGAAATGCGGCGGTCCACCGCGTGATTCCCCGGCCCGATCCCAACCCGGCAGAGCCGGAATCAAACAGGTCGAACCCTCAATGCCGCTCGATGAGCGGTTTTATCACTTCGCAAACGGATATTTCCTTGCCGTTTCTCACAAGATTTCGCAACCAAGAGTCTACTTCCCCGGCGGGGCCCCCGCAAAACTGAAGAACACCGCCTCGGACGCGTTGAACTCGAACGCGAATTTCGCCCCGTCTCCGAGTTTTTTGCCGGCGCGCTCGTCCACCACGTCCCTGACCGGGGCCGTGAGTTCCACCTCGACCGGTATCTTTCCTCCCCCCAACCCGTGGGTCTTCGTGTCCCCAAGAGAGGTGGAGGTCACGCGGGCGTTCTGGACAACGAACACCCACGTCCGTCCATTTTTCGTAAAATATGTGGCCTCGATGTCGGCCGGACGCCTCCCACCGGAGGTCACCCGGACCCAGGGCGTTACGCCGGCGGCGAGGACCGGCCCCATGAACACGGCGCGCTGGGCGTCCTCCGTCTTCCCCTCCTCCCGATACATGTGATACCGCTGGGGCGAGAGATTGAGATGGACCGCCATCCCCTTCCCGACCTTCCTTGCGCGTTTCACGGGGAGATTCTTCTCCGCGACGGCGAAACCGCCCTCGAGTTTCGGCGAAAGGGTGTCAAACAACCTGCGGAACGACGCATACCCGAATCCCGCGTCCTGATCGGTCTCCACCCAAAGTTTGCCGTCGAAGAAATTCTTTTTCGTTTCACTCCCGTCGTGCGTGACGCCGAACAAATCATCCAGGGCCCCGCGCGAGCGCCCCTTTCCGTGCTGGTCGAAAATCCCGCAGGCGAAGTCGGCCACGACCGTCCCGCCCCCCTCGCAGAACTCGCGTATCCGCTTCGCCTCGATGTCCGAAAGCGCGTAGCACGCGGGCAAAATGAGCGCCTTGTATTCCTTCGGCACGCCGTTCACCACGACCTCGTCGTAGGCCACCCAGTTGTATTGAACCCCGGAATCCGCCAACAACAGCTCCCAGGCCTTGCGCGTGAGATGCCAGGTGCCATGTTCGCCGTCCGCGTTCCGATTCGTCCAGGTTTTTCCATGCGGTTCGATATCCAGACACCAGGAGACCTGAATCGAGGGCTGGGAGTAATACAACGCAACGCCGTCGTGGATCCACTTCGCCCCGGCGACTTTCAATCCCTGGACGGACGAGACCTCCCGGTTCGTGTCCCGGAATTCCGCCAGCCACTTCCGGGGGGTCTTCCCGTCAAACCATCCCTCCACCCACCCGATCATGCCGCGGTTGCCGTGGGCCAGACACCACCAGGTCTGCCAGATGTCGTTCGGCGTGCCCAGCGTGTCGTTATGAAAATGAGTGGTGACCTGCGGAATGACCGGCCCGAGCGATCGGATGATGGACTGGGCCGTGCCCAGGTAGGCCTCGACGAATTGTATTTTTTTGGTCAACTTGGCGTAGTCGAATCCGCCCCACATATTGGGCGACTGCGACCCCACGAAACCGCACGGGGTGTCGGGGTCCGCGGTGTTGGCGCATTCCACGAGAGACCCGAGAAAATTCGCCCAGACGGAATCGTTGTAGGTGATCCGGTCGAGAAGCGGCGAGAAGTCGAGATCCTTGAGGGCCCGATCGTGCTGATCCAGAACAAAATCCGGCGAAACATACCGGGCCTTCGGAGGATTCTTCCCGTAATATCCCGCCAGCCACGTCTCATAGGCGTTGTCATCATCGTTCACCCGCCAGGCGATGGGTTTCCGAAACGATCCCACCGAAATCTCGTCGTCGAGGGCATAGGCGATGCGCATCGGGCTCTTCGTGAGGCCGTTCACCCGGTCGGTCACAAACTTCTTCAGTCTTTCAAGCAATTCCCCGTTGAGCGGCGCCGGCCCCTTGCCCCCCTCCCGGACGGCACGGGGCTCCCGCATGTAACTCTTGAAGTCGCCCTTCGGATCCAGGTAAAGCCACCCCTTGCTTGCGGTATGGTCGTTGTAGAATTTCAAACCCCACTTATCGAGCCAGGGAAGAACGCCGGTGTCGCCATGGTCCGTGAAGCCGCCGATAAAACCATAATCCCGGCAGAACTGTCCGCCTTCGTCGCCCTCCCCGATGGCCCACTGATATCGCCACGGCATGTAGATCCAGGTGTCCCACCGGGTGGTCCAACCGGCCGGGTCCTGCCGCACCGGCTTGAATTCCGGGGCATTCCGAACGTAGGTGAGATAAGGATCCTCCTCCGCCCGGACCGGCGCCGCCGCCAGGACCAGCCCCGCCATTCCAACCAGAATCATACCGCGGATGCGCCTCATGATGCCCTCCGGAAAATTTTACCGTCAGTCGGCCTGATACCGGGTTGCACACCCCCGGTTTTTGGTTATTATGTGCATCATGTAATTGCCCTGTCGTCTAATGGTAGGATACCTGGCTCTGAACCAGGTGGTCTAGGTTCGAATCCTAGCGGGGCAACTTTTCTCTCCCGGCGGCTTCGTGCGCCGCCGTAGCGCCGCGCCCGCCGGTCAGATCACCACCCGTTTCTCTTTCAGGATCCTCTCCGCCTTCAACCAGTAATGCAGATCCGTGCCTTTCGGGCGGCCCTCCTTCTCCCAGAGAAGGTAGGCAAGCCGGGCAATATCGTCGTGCGAACACGGGGCCGGGATCGTCAGTCCGGGTCTCGGCGCCAACCCATCCTTCTTCGACTCGGAAATCCACGGGGTCATGTCCATCTCCTCAATCCATCGCCATCCGCAACCTGTTCATTCCATCCGGCCTTCCCGCATTCCGAACGTGCGGGAGGCATGTCCGGCGGCGCGCGCGTCGTGGGTGACGAGAAGCGCCGCCCCGCCCCCCTTCGCGAAGTCCGCGAGGGCATCCAGCACCGCTCGCGCGTTCACCTCGTCAAGATTCCCCGTCGGCTCATCGGCAAGAAGAAGTTTCGGTCCGGAAAGAAGCGCCCGGGCCAGGGCGGTCCTCTGACATTCGCCCACGGAAAGTTCACCGGGGCGGTGACCGCGACGTTCGGAAAGACCGAATCTCCCGATCAGTTCCTCCGCCCGCCGCCGGGCGTCCGGGATCTCCCCCGCGAGGGACGGCGCGAGAACGTTTTCAAATACCGTAAGATACGGAATCAGATGGAATTGCTGGAAGACGAATCCGATCGTCCGGGCCCGGAAGGCCGCCCGCGCCCCGGCCGACAGGGCATACAGATCCTGACCGTTCACCACGACCCGCCCCGCATCCGGGGCGAGCAACCCCCCCGCCGTCAGCAGGAGCGTGGTCTTCCCGCACCCGCTCGCCCCCCGGACGGCCACAAATTCGCCGGGAAAAAGATGAAATGACGCCTCCCGGACCGCAGCCACGCGTCCGGCCGGTCCCCGCCATGTCCGGCTCACCCCCGCGAGTTCGAGCATCAGACGCCCTCCCGCAGGATTTCCGCCGGATCCGCCCCGGCCGCCAGGAGCGCCGGAATCCATGCCGCCACCTTCGCGACCGCCGGAGAAAAGACGAGCACCAGAATCAGAAGCCGCGCGTCAAAAAGCGCCGACGCGGTCAGGCCCGATCGCCAGACCCCGGCGAAAAACCCCGCCGCCCACCCGGCCATTCCTCCCGCCAGCCCCATCAGTCCCGCGCGAGCGAGAAACAAAATCAGAATCCGCCCCGCCGGGAGCCCGATGGCCCGCAGGATCCCGATTTCCGCCCGGCGCTCCCGGACATTCCCCCACATGAGGAACCCCACCCATGCCGCCGCGGCCAAGGCGATCAGCGGAACCAGAACCGCCACCAACTTCTCGCTCTGACGCTTCTGGAGGGCGCGGTCACGCCGGACCCCCTCCACCCCGTCCCGCGCGGCCTCGGCCGCCCGTCGGCGGGCCTCCGCCCGGGCGAGCACCTGGGTCCGAAATTCGATGACCTGGGTGTCGGGCAGAACCTTCGCGATCTCCGTCCGGACTTTTTCCAGACTGTCCGCCGCACACACGCACTCGAGGGCGAGAATGGCATTGATGCGCCCGGGGCTCGCCAGAATTTCCTGGGCCTCCTTCAGGTTGATCCAGACCGTGATGTCATCCTTCGTCCCCCGCTCGGGATGGCATTTCCGGACGGTGAATTCCCGGCCCATGAACTTCACCGGACTCCCCTCGGCGAGTTTCAGGTTTTTATGCAGTTCGTATCCGAGAATCATCGTGCCCGGGGCGACACGATCGAGGACCGGTTTCTTCGCGTCCGCGCCGGCCGTGGGCGTCTCCCCCCGCGTCCCGATGAGAATCACCACCCGGTCCGCCTCGAGCCATTTGATTTTTCTCTGAAGGCTCGGAAGAATGTGATTGATGGTGATCACGCGGGCATCCGCCAGACGCTGGGCGTATTCCTCCGGCATATCCTTCACCGCGTAGTCGTCCGCGTAGAGGTCGGCGAGATTCTGCTCGCGCGGCAGAATGAGCACGTTGAAGCCGAGATTCTTCGTGATTTTGCGGTAGTCGTCCTCGAGTTTCGCCATCTCCCGACGCGTCTCGCGCTCCCGATCGGCCGCCATCGCCTCGGTGACGCGATCGTATGCGCGAAGGCGGACGAGGGTGCCCGTGATGATCCCCGCGGCGACCGCGACGGAAAGGCACCCCAGGACGAAATGGACCCGACGCAGGGAAATCTCGCGGAAAACCAGCCGGGCGATGTTCATTGGCCCCGCTTGGAAATGATGAGAATCGTCACCACAGCCACCACGACGAGGATCACCCCCGCCACGACAACGAGCCCGAAACTGAAGGATATGCCGGCCGCGGGCGCCGGGGGCGCCGCCGCGGGCGTCGCGGGCGCCGGACTCGCGGGCATGAATTCCGAGAATCCGCGGAGGGCCGGCATGGCTTCGGTCGGCGTGAGATCACCGCCGACAGCCCCCGCCCAGTCCACCGCCATGATGAGGTCCACCCCCGGATTCATATCCTTGACCTGGCAGGAACAGGGCCCCGCCGCAAACGAACACGCCCCCTCGATGCTTTCAGGGTTGATGCCGCTCCCAGCCAGGGGGAAAAGGGCCCGTCCGCGACCGACCACCGGAATCGCCACCGGCTCCCCGTCCGGCAAAGGATCCTGGGACGACTTGAGAATCATGGCCCTGAACACCGCCTCATTCGGGTCCGCCGCGGACAGACGGACGGTGGAAAACGCGATTTTGAGCGGGATTTTGGACCGCGGCATATCCACCCCTTCCAATTCCTCTTCCTCGGGAAGGCGGATGTTCCGGGTCATCCCGACGAGGGATCCCTCCAGAATTTTCACGGCGGCGTCATCCCGCTTCCGGTCGCCGCTCTCCAGCATCACCCACACCGCGGATTCTCCGGCCAGGATGCGCCGGGCGACTTCCCGCCGCGCGGGAGAATCCACGATGCGTCGGACGTTTTCCTCCGTGAAGGCCCCGGTCCAGGCCGTCCGCTGCTCATCGCCATTTTCACGGCCCGGATATCGCAGCACCAACCAGGGCAAAGGGGCATCCTTCTGGACCGCCCATAACGCCGTCATGTCCTTGTCCAGTTTCCCGTCAACGTCACATACCCGGCCCCGGAGGTTCGGGAACGGTCCCTTGTCACCATAGGGGCTGGCGAGTTCGGCCACGTTCTTTTCCTGATCGGGAGTAAGTTTGCCCCGGGTGAAAATGGTGTACTCGTAAGAATCCGGCTCCCACCGCTCCAGGGCATACCGAAAAACAGGGATGTTGCAGGCCAGAACAACCGGCACGGCAACCAAAATCGCCGCGGCCACGCCGAGAAGTATCCGTTTCATGACGACGCTCCTTAGCTCTTTATTATTGTAACGTCCGCCGGGAATTGCACAACACCCGGCGCGAGACGGGACGGTTCACCCCGGGAAGACCTCACCCGATGACGTGCACCGCCTCCGGGCGGATGAGGGCGCGAAGGCTTCCGCTCCCGCCCCCGATTTCCCGGAACGCGGCCGGGGTCATGTAGACAACCAGGCGGACGTCGCCTTCCGCCTCGACCCGGACAAAGGCCCCGCGGTCCACATGAGACGCGATTCGCACCGGCATGGAGGGAATTCCAGGCGGGCACGATTTTGCGAGTATGATGTCCTCGGGACGGATCATAAACGACCGGCGCCCCGGCGCCCCGGCGCCGGGGACATGAATCGCCATGCCCCCCAGCATCAACGCCGCCGCCGGCAACGGCGGGAAATCCCCCTCGAACACGTTTTCGCACCGCATGAACCGGGCGACGAACCCGGTGCGCGGCCGCCGGAGGAGATCCTCCAGAGTTCCCGTCTGCTCGAATTTCCCCGACCGCAGGATCCCTCCCCGGTCCGCCACGAGAAACGCCTCCTCGAGATTGTGGCTGACGTGAATCGTGGTCATCCCGAGCAACCTCTGAAGCCGCCGGATTTCCGCGCAGACCGCGTCCCGGGTCACCTCGTCGAGGGCGCTCACGGGTTCGTCGAGCAGAAGCACATCGGGTTCGATGGCGAGGGCGCGCCCCAACGCGACGCGTTGTTTTTCCCCGCCGCTCAAATCCCGGATGCGCCGATTCAAAAGCGGGCGGATCCCGAGAAGTTCCGCCACGGACGAGGCCTTGCCCGCGGGATCCGGAAGGCCCTGCGCGGCCGCGCCGAAACGGAGATTCTCCCCGACGGTGAGATGCGGGAAGAGCGCGTAGTCCTGGGGAACGTATCCGATATTGCGCCGGCGGGGCTCGAGCGCCGTCACGTCCCGGCCGTCCATCCAGACCCGTCCCGACGCGAGGCGCCGCAGGCCGCAAAGGCTCTCGAGAAAAAGCGTCTTGCCCGAGCCCGTCGGCCCAAGGATGACGAAGTATTCGCCCCGGGAAATCTCCAGATCAATCCCCCCCAGATGGAAGTCCCCCGCGATGAGTTCCAGACGTTCGGCGCGGATCATCCCATCCTCTCCCGGTGACGCCGGTCCACGAGGCGAACCACGATGATGGCGACCAGCGCCAGGAATATCATCAGGATGGAAATGGCCAGGGCCGTTCCCAGATTTCCCACCGATTGCTCGAGCAGGATGGTGGTGCTCAGGACCTCGGTCCGCCCGCGAAAGGTGCCCACAAAAATAATCAGAGGCCCGAATATCCCGAACGCCCGCATCCAGGCGAGTATGCCCCCCGCGAGAATGCCGTTCCGGGCCAGAGGCAACGCCACCCGGAAAAACGCCGTCCACTCGTTGCAACCGAGTGTGAGCGCGACATTTTCAAGTCGCCGATCCACCTCGTCGAACGCCGTCCGCGCCGCCCGGATGGCGAAACTGGCCGAGAGGAAAAACTGGCAGAGGACAATGCCTTTGGGCTGGAAAGCGAACTCCAACCCCCTCCTTCCCAGCCACCGGCCGAATTCCGTCTGGTAGAAAAACACCAGAAGCGTCATCCCGGCGACGAGAGGAGGGAAAACCACAGGCAGGTCCACCAGGGTATCCACTACCACGTGCCCCGGGAACCGGTGGCGGCTCATGATGTATCCCATGGGGACCGCGACGATCAGGCACAGCGCCGTCGAGAACGCGCTCGTCCACACGGTGAGCCAGAGGGCGTCCCGGACAAACGGCTCCGTCGCGACGGACATCCAGCCCTTCCTGTCCACGTAAAACACATCCGCCGCGATGAGGATGACGAGGAAGGCGACAAATAAAATGACGAAAAAGAATCCCGTCCCAGTGAAAAACCGGCCGGAGGGTCCGCGGACGGGTTCGGGATTGTTCTTCACGGTTTCCCCGGCGATCCGGAAGGCGCGTCCACCCGGAACTGGTGCTTTTTCAGAATTTCGCGCCCCTTCTCCGAAGTCATGAAATCAACGAATTTTGCCGCCGCGCCCGGGTTCTTCGCGAACGTGAGAACCCCCATGTCCACGGTCACCACGATGTTTTGTTCGACCGGAATCGCCACCATCTCCCCGTGCTCGGCATACATCGCCGCGATGGCATCCCAGAGAACGACAGCATCCAGACTCCCGGTCTGGATCTGCGTTCCCAGTTCGTTCACGGTCGCCGACTGGAATCGAAGTTGCGGACCAATTTTCTCCCAGGGGATTCCGTTCTTTTTGAATAGTTCTTCCGACGTCTTCCCGATGGCGCATGCCTTGGGATTACCCAGCCCCGCGCGGACGTCATCCCGGAGGAAATCCGGGAGCGACTTCACCCCTTTCGGGTTGCCCCTGGCGACAAATATGCACGGGACGAAATAGGCCACGGTCTTCCTCGAACCGACGCTGATAAGCCCCTCCTTCTCCGCAAGATCCGAATAATAACTGTCGCCCGGCCAGTAGACATCTCCCTGCCGGGAAAGTTTTATCCGGGACAGAAGCGTCTCGCTCCCGGCGTAATCCACGATGACGCGACAACCCTCCGTTTTTTCAAAAGCCGCCACCGCCTCTTCCGCGGGCTTCCGGAACGCCGCGCCGCAATAAAGCATGATTTCCGGCGGCGGGGGCGGGGAAGCGACCGGCGCCACCGATGTGGCCTTGCCGCATCCCGCCAGGGACAGGACGATGGTGGACAAAATGGCTGATTTCATCATTCTATTTGGCATAGCCATGCTCCTTGAAAATGTTCTCCCCTTCCTTCCCGGCGAATGCCATGAATTTGGCGAGGAGTCCGGGGGATTTCGTGTAATTCAGTCCGATGACATGAACCCCGATCTCGCGGTCGTAAACCTCGTCCGTCTTCACAATGTCCACGGATTCCCGAAACGTGCAGGCCACGCCGTTCCACATGATGGCGGCATCCACGGCGTCCGTCTGGAGAAACGTCCCGATGGGCCCGTGCCCCTTGGTGAGCCGGGTCCCCACGTTTTTCATCACGCCGTCCCGAATACCCTTTTTCACGAGAAGATGGTCCACCATTTCCCCGCATGTCGAGTATTTCGGATCGGGAAGGGCCACGCGAAGTCCCTCCCGGGCCAGATCCTCAATCTTCTCCAGTTTCAGGGGATTCCCCTTCCGGACGGCAAGGACCGGCGCGACCGTCCCGACGCGGGCATGGGCGCCGAGGCGTCCGGCATCGCGGACATAATCCAGAAACGGGTCGTGGGTGATGAGAACATCCCCCTTGCCCGCCGTCGTGACGACGGGAAGAAAATCCTCGCTCCCCCCCACGCTCATGATTGTGGGGATTCCCGTGGCGGTCGTGAACTTCGCCCGCAATTCCTCCACGGGTTTCTGGAACGATCCCCCGCAGAATATCACCAGTTCCGTCGCGGGAGGCGCGGGGGGCGGCGTCTTCCGGCCGCAGGCCCCCGCCGCCAGAAGAATTCCCGCCGCCGCTCCCGCAGTCAACAATTTCTTCACGTGATCGCCTCCGATTTCATCCCGGGACCGTCCTCCCGACGAAACAATCCCACCGCCAGGTCCATCGTCTCCAGAAGAAGCGCCGCGAGACCAAACACGGAGGCCAGCATCGTGCCCGGGGGAACCGGCTGGTCATGGAGCATGACCCATATCACCCAGTTCTGGGGTTTCCCCAGCAACAGATAATGAATCATGATCATCCCGACCAGCACATACCCAAGGTTATGAATCCGCTTCCAGGCCACCGGCCCCAGACGCTCGAACATCCGTTTGAATGAAGTGGCCGCGATGAGTCCAAGACCAACCAGGGCCGCCCCCCCGAGGAGACTCGCCACGGGTTTCTTTCCGTAGAAACTCCATCCGAAGTGTGCGGGCAACAAAAACAGGGAAATCACGGAATGGAGAACGACGGCGACGACCGCGAGTACGCCGAGGGGGCGCCGCAACCGGAATATCACCTCCGGGAGACCGGCCAGCCGACGCAGAGACCCCAGAGAAAGCGAGAGACAGATCGCGATGAAGGAACCGATGGCGAGGGACTTGTTCGCCGCGAAAAGATCGTAAGAGCGTCCCCGCAAATGATGATACCACCATACAAATAAAAACAGCCCCGCCACGACGATGCCGGACACCAGCCACTCCCACCACCGGTTCCGGAAGATGACCGGGCTGCCGCGAAAATTCGCCAGGAATACCCTCATGGTTCATCCGTTAAAATTTCCCCGTCATCTGAAGATAATACCATGCGGCGGCCCAATCCGTCCCGGCCCCGGTCTTTTCGACGTAATCCCCCGGCAGGAACCAGGCCGCGCCGCCCTCGATCTCAACCACTTTCGATTTCCAGCGGACCACCGTGTCCGCCTCCCAGCCGAGATCCCGGCCGCTCGCGCCCGTCCGGTCCCGGCGCATCACCCCGAGGGAACTCGTCCGCCAGGCGTCCTTCTCCTGGGCCAACAGGAACCGGTGGATTCCCAGTTCCAGCCCCGTGTCCGCGCGGGGGGCGGCCGTCACCTGTAGCAGGATGTCATGAAGGTTGCTCCGTCCCGTGAGGTCCGCATAGCCAAGAACATCATGCCGGCATCCAAAAAGATCATCCCATCCCTGATGCTTGCCATCCGCCGGGTCCTTGTCCCCCGAGGCGTAGTCGTATTCCAGGCCGATGCGGGGTTTCCACCGGGCATTCTCAAACTTCCAGCCGCCCCCGACAACCGCCATCCAAGCGCTTACGTCGTCATGGGCATATGTCCCGAACTGGTGGGCCGCTTCCACTTCCGCGTCCCATCCCCGACCCTTCCCCGTCCAGCGTCCGCCCAGGGTGGTGTCCACCAGATCGCCCGTCAGCCCCGACTCATTGGTACAAAGATTATCGGTGAATTGCCGGTGATACAGATACCCCTCGGCCGTTCCGGCGGCGCCGATTTTCCCCGTCAGAAACGCCCCTCCGAACACCCGGTCGTCATCCGCGTGATCCCCCCCCTCCTTGACGATCGTCGCAAAACACGTCCCTTCCATCCGTCCCCCCCGGGCATCCCCCCGGACCCCATCGAACGTCTGTCCGGTATTGTTCCAGCTGTTGAGCGCCACCATCCGGGTCGATCCGAAACGCATCTCTTGGCGTCCGGCGGTCAGGGCGTATGACGGGCCGGCGGCCGGCTTCCATTCAAAGGCCATGTATCCCTGGTGAAGATCCAATCCTTCCATGTCCGTGGTGGGGGTCGTCTCCTCCCCCCATTGCCGGGAATCCCGCAATTGAACCACCGCGCGGATTCCCTCCGCCACATCCACATCGAATTTCAGGCGGGCTCGTTCATAGACAAGATCCGGAGAGGCGTCCAGGTCAGTGGCATTGGCATATCCCTTGATCCGCCGGAATTCATAACGAAGGCGCAAATCGCCCGAAATCGAAAGCCCACGGCTCCCGGGCAGGGTGACCGTCGAATGCCCTGTGTTTTTCTCATTCACCTGTTTTTCCAACGCCTCGACGCGGCCGCGAAGGGCATCCAACTCGTTTCCGGCGGGCGGGGAGACCTCCCCCGCCGACGAAATGCCCGTGATTCCCAACACCCCCCCCAGCAATAGCGCCGCGGAAAATCTCATTTCTCTCTCCCTTTTAAATGATCCCGCCTCTGGGACGGAAAGCGAAAGCATACAGAATTCCATCCAAACCTTCAAGAAACGCGTGATTGTCCGCAAGGAGAATTCCGGCGCAGGTCTTCGACACCTGCTGGGTCCATCGGATGCCCCCGGACCGGGGGTCCACCGCGGCCACCTCGGAATCGCGTCCCGAGGTCCGGACGGCGTAAATCACATCCCGGCCGCAGGTGACGGGGGCGCAATTCCCGAAGGATTTTCGCCAGAGCGAGGCGCCATCGGCGGCGCGGAATGCCTCGAGATCCATCCCCTTCACGAACACGAAATCCCCCGTGGCCGCCAGATGGATTCCGGCGACGGTTCTCCGTTCCCAGAGGAATCGTCCCGTGACGCCGTCGAAGGCCGCAAGGCGCCGGTCGCCCGTGCCGCCGTCCACCGGCAGAACGAACACACGCCCCCCGGATGCGGTCACGGCATATTGCCGCCGGCCGGCGTCATCCGCGGGAATCGGCGTTTCCCAGCGCACCGCGCCGGTCCGTGATTCCACCGACCGGAGAACACCGCCGGCCGTCACGTAATTCAGCGCCCCGCACGTCTGCGCCGGGCGCGAGCGCGGGCCGGCGCCGTCCGTCCTCCACAGTTCCGCCCCCGTGACGGCGTCGTAAGCGGCCAGAATGCCCCCATTTCCGACCACGACGACGTTTCCGCAGACAACGGGATGCCATGTCCCGCCCGTAACGGATCCCACCTCCCCCTCCCACAGGCGTCCGCCATCCCCGCCGCGATACGCCGTCAGAATCTCCCGTCCGGCCTCCCGGCGCATGGCGTATACCCGTTCCCCGTCGGCGGAAAGAAAGCCCCCGGAAGACTCTCCGGAAATCCACAATTCCCCGCCGGTCCGGGCATCCCGGGCGAAAATGCGTTCCCGCCCGCCGGCCATGCGGACACCGAACACCCGTTCCCCGGCAACAACCGGAACATGGGAAAACCGCCCGGCCGCGTATCCTTCCGCCCGGGCCCGCCAAACCGCTTCCAAAGGATGCGCGATGACCGATTCCGAGGATGCGGCAGGGGCCGGCGGGGTTGTCCGTCGGAGATGCATCATCCCCGCCCCGACCAGAAGAAGAATCATCGCCGCCACGGCGATCCAGCGCCGGAATATCCGGTTTCGATGGTGAGAGCCCCGGACCCGGGCGATCTCCCCCGCGACAGCGACGCCGAGACGATCCCGGAAATCCGCCGGGACCTCCCGTTCCGCCACGCGCTCCGCCTCCCGCAGGATTTCCCGCAATCGGTCAAACTCGACCTGGCAAATAACACACTCCGCCACGTGGGCCTCCACACCGGATCGCGTCTCCCCGGAAAGGATGCCCAACGCCAGATCAGAAAGATGTTTTTCCGCAATGCCGCAGTTCATGTCGCGATATCCCCATCATATCGACTACGCGAAAGGATATGCCCGCGGGACAGGAATTTCAGGATTTTACGAAAGATACTCCGATGATGCAATTCTCTCACGGAGCCGCGCCAGGGCCCGCTGGATTCGTTTTTTCACCGCATCCAGAGAGCATCCGCAGATCCGGGAAATCTCGCAGAATTCCAAATGCCCCCAGAGACGGAGGACCAGGGGTTCCCGGAGTTCATCGGGAAGGCGGTCGAGCGCCCGGAGAACCTCCCCCGGATCCTCCCCCTCTGATGAACATTCCACAGCCTCGCCGAGGCGGACCATCGAATTCTTCTCCCGCCGACGCCGGCGGTGTTCGTCCAGACAGGCGTTTCTTAAAATGGCGAAAAACCACCCCCGGAACGACCGGGACGGGTCGTAACGGTCCCGGCATCGGATGACGCGCAGAAAGGCCTCCTGAACGGCATCCTCCGCGGCGTGGCGGCATCCCAGAAGACTCCGGGCATAGGAAAGGGCGGAAGCGGTCAGACGATCCGAAAGTCCGGCAAATGCCGTTTCATCAAGAGATCGGCGGAAACGATCGAAAAGCGCCTCGTCGGAAACGGAATCCATCCGATGCAGGATGTCGGGTTGTCGGTTTGGAATTTCCATGAAATCACCGCAGTCGCGATTAAATCAGTATATCGCCAGAATCCGCCAATGCAAGACGTTGGGAATCCCGATAACGATCTCGACGTGCAGGGTTACGAACAAGGAAATACCGGGGATCAGCCGGAAAACACCCGGAATCGTTTCCATATGGGCAGGGGCGGAGTTGAACCGCCGACCCCGGCATTTTCAGTGCCATGCTCTACCAACTGAGCTACCTGCCCGAACACATCTTCTTCGTCAACCGAAAGCGCTGGCTATCGTAAAAATCCTGACGGTCGAGTCAATCAATAAAAAAACCGCCCTCTCGGGCGGTTTTTGTTGGTGGCGGGGGGGGGATTTGAACCCCCGACCTCCGGGTTATGAGCCCGACGAGCTACCAGACTGCTCCACCCCGCGATCACTCCCCTCATTATAGCCCTTGTCCGAAGACCGGCCAAGCGTTTTCTTTTGATTTTTACAGGGCGGACATCCCTTCATGAAGAGCATCCGATCCATAACGTCGTCGAAAACCCGGCCCATCTCCGCCTCTTCATCCCGATGGCCGAGACGCCCCAGAAGCCGCGCACAGGCCTCCAGGGTCGAAAGCCGGGACGGATCCGTGGCATGCCGGATCACCCACCGCCCGGGCGGTCCGGGCGGCAAAACCAGGAACGGAGATGCCTTCACTCCCGGCACCCGCCGGGCCATCCGCGCGGCCTGACTCCATGTCCCATCCAAAAGGATAAATGTCCGGCGACGACCCTCCCGGACGGGCGCGGTTTCCGGCGACAACACACGGGCGTCGCTTCGCGGATAAACCACGTAAACATCCGCGTCGGCCTCCCGGAGATCCTCCTCGTGAAAAACCTCCCCCCGGCGGCCGTACACAATCCGCCGGCTGTTGACCAGAAGCCGGCACACGAGGCGGCCCGTGTTCGTCGGTTTGAGCGCTTCGCGATGGTGCTGGAGAACAATGACCTTTTCGGGAATATCCCATGCCGGAATGCCGGCGCACAGGCACAAGTCCGGACGAAGACCGCAGACCGGGCAACGAATGCTGCGCGATGCGGGATTCCGTGTTCCCATAACTTTCAGCCATCTTGCCGTGAGCGGCGACGCAAGGCAATCGAAAACACACGACGTGGCGCTTGATTGACTTCATGCGCCCCCTATAATCGGAACGCATGCCTGATCCCCGCCAACTCCCCTACCTCATCAAACTCCTCGACGACGATTCGCCGATGATCCGGAAACGCATCGTGGCGGAATTGCGCGCCTTCGGCCCATCCCTCGAGGACGAGATCGTCCGGCTCCCGGAAAGCCCCACCCCCGCCCAAAAGGCGCGCCTCCAGGACATTCTCGAGGAACACAGCCGGACATGGCTCCGGAAGAACTGGCTCGCCTGGCTCGACATCCCCTACGAAAACGAGAAACTGGAGGCCGCCCACGCCCTCATCGCCGACTTCCAGAACGGCCGCCATTATCCGGCGAAACTGAAAGACCTCCTTGACCTGCTCGCCGCCCAATACACCGACCACCACGTGAAGCAGGATCCCTTCAGCCTGTCGAATTTCCTGTTCAAGGCGCAACGCCTCCGGGGCGCGCGGACGGACCTGAAGAACCCCCACTTGAGCAACCTGGTGTACGTCATCGAGGAAGGCGCGGGGCTTCCCATCAGCCTGGCCTCCATTTTCATACTCGTCGGCCACCGGCTCAACATGGCCATCGAGGGATGCAACTATCCCGGCCATTTCCTCGCGCGGGTATACGTCGGGAAGGATATGTACCTTGTGGACGGCTACGAGGGCGGACGGTTCCTGACCGAGAGCGACATCCTCGCCATGAACCCCGCCCTCCCGGGCGGCCCGCGGGGCGTTCTGCGAAGCGCGGTCCCCGCCGCGGCGATCATGGAACGGGTCCTGCGAAATCTTTCGAGGGCCTACGCGGATTCCGGAGACAACGCCAACGGCGTCCTCCTGCAGCAACTCCTCGAGGAGATGCGGAAACGCCGGATTGTGGATCCGCCAATCCCATGAGACCGGAGGACCGCGCGTGAACACGTCCCCACGATTATTGTTCCTCCGATCCCCCTCCATTGCGCTGCTGTTGATTGCGTCCGGATGGGCCCGGGCCGGAGAACCCGTCATCCCGTTGCCCCCGCCGGCCAACATGGCCGCCGTGGAGGCCGCGAAAACCCTTCTGGACCGCGGCCCGGTCATCCAACGGGTCACCGCGGACGGGGCGAGTTTCCTCGGGAAACCCGTGCCGGCCCTCCTGGGAACCGAGGTCATCGTACGGGTATCGCCCGAGGGTGGAAAACCGGTCGAGGGCCGCGGGAAATTCATTCCGGAGCGGGACTCCTTTTTCATCCGTATCTCGTCGCTCCCGGCCGACACCGTCTGCCGGTACACCGTGTCCGTCGCCGGAACGACCGCGGGCCCCTTCACCTTCATGACGATGCCCCGGGATGGGGACGAGAGCCGCCCGTTCCGGATGGTGGTGTACGGCGACACCCGATCCAACCCCGACGACCACAAGGCCGTGGCCGATGCCATTCTCCGGGACCGGCCGCGTCTGGTCCTCATTTCGGGCGACCTCGTTTCGCAAGGCACCATTGATGCCCTGTGGGACACGGAATATTTCGGCCCGGCGCGGGCTCTCGCCGCCCACGTCCCCATCCTCCCTGCCCTCGGGAACCATGAAGAGCACTCCCCAACCCTGCGGAAACTCTTCGACCTCCCGGGCGAGACGTTCTACCATGCCGCGGACGCCGGACCCGTAAGAATCCTCACCCTCGACAGTTATGATAAATTCGACGGGAAAAGCGCCCAGACGAAATGGCTCGAGGAGGAGATCGCCCGTCCCCGAAAAAACTGGCTCATCGCCCAGATGCACGTGCCGCCCCACGTTCCGCATCCGAGCGGAACTCCGGGATCCTTGCTCATCCCCCTTTACATCAACCTCGCACCGCTCCTCGAACGCCTGACCCCCGATATCGCCTTCTGCGGCCACAATCACTACTATGCGCGGCTGAAACCCATCGCGCCCGAGGCCGGGGCGCGAGGCATCACCTACGTGATTTCCGCCCGGGGCGGAGCGCCGGAGGCCCCCCTGCCGGAACTGCCGTTTGTCGCCGTGAAGTCGAAGGGACTCCACCACGTCGTCGTGGACGTTTCCGCTCAAAAAATAGAGGCCCGGGCCGTCACCCCCGACGGGGTGACGCTCGACACGTTCACCATCCCCCGCAAAGGCCCCCTTCCGGATACGATCACGAAGGCCGAGGTGGCCGACACGCTCACACGGGATATCGCCCGGAACGTCCTTTGGGAGAAAACGAAATTCATGTCCGTGAAACGGGAATCGCCTGACGATCCCATTGACGCGACCGTCGAGGCGGTGTACCCCAACCTCACGCCGCGGACCCTTTCCGGGAAAGCCGTTTGGGAACCCGCCCCGCCGGGATGGACCTTCGATCCGCCGGCGACGGATTTCACGGTTGCGCCCGGCAAGGAGGCAAAATTTTCGTTCCGGGTGCGCCTCCCCGCGGGCGGCGCCCCCTTCCCCGTGCCCGCCCTTTTATTCGCGGTGGATCCCGGGGGTCAGAGGATCTTCCGCCATCGGCGGCATATCCGGGTGTACGCCGCCCCCGGAGTCTTCGCCCCCGCCGGGACCGCCCCGCGTGTGAACGGGAGCCTCACGGATGCCGTCTGGAGCGCCGCGGCCACGCTGGGTGCCTTCACGATGGATTACGATGGCACGCCACCCGATGTCCCCACAACCGTACAGGTCCTCCGGGGGCCCGACGGCCTCTATTTCGCCGCCGATTGCGCCGACGACAACGCCAACGTCGGCCGCGCCAGGGCCGAGGCGCGCGATTCGAAGGAGTGTCTCCAGGACGAACACCTGAATCTGCTGATATCCCAAACCCCCGACGGGAAGGATTTCCGGAGTTTTGTGGTGACCGGCATCGGCATTCTCCATGACGCCCGGAACCGGGACCCGTCATGGAACGGCGCATGGACGGCGGCGACACGGAAGAACGCAAACGGCAAAAAATGGACGGCCGAAATCCGCATCCCGTGGGCCGATCTCGGATTTGACGCCGCGCCGCCAACGGGAACGAAACTCGGACTCAACGTCTTCCGAATGGAGACCTCCCCCGGCAGGAATCCCCCGGCGCGTTACGGAAGCGAGATTTCGGCGTGGGGCGTCACATACGAATCAAAATCGCCCGAGGACAAACTGGGGACGCTGGTGCTGGAATAACACCTTCCGGTCAATAAATGCCGAACACCTTTTTGAAAAGGCTTACGGAAGGTATGGCGACGATAAAATACCCCACCAGCCAGGGCGGAAGGACAAGCACCGCCGGCCAATATTGAAAGAATCCGACCGGCAGGAGCGGCGGAGGGGGAGGAAGGGCCGGGATAAATCCGAACATCTTCACGGGTTTCATCCGGACTTCGAGGATCCGTTCCTTCCCGCAATCCGTGATCGCCGGCTCGTACGTCCTCTGCCCCACGAGCACCGTGTTCGACACCGTCCCGGCCTTGTGACGGAATTCCAAAACGTAGGGCTTGGGCCGCGGATCGGCCTTGATTTTCCAGGTGGCCTCGGCATACACCTGCCCTTGATCCGTGACTTCCTTCAGTTGCCGGACCCAGCCGCCTTCGGGAACCAGCCCTTCCTGCGGAACGATGTGAATCACGGTCTCCACGGCGGAAACCGGGTAGTACGCAACGACCTCCACGAGCTCCCCCGCCCCGGGCGGATGGAACTCGAGCCGTTGGAACGCCCACGTCCCCAGAAGCGCGATCGGAAGGAGTGACGCCAGAAGCGGCCAGCCCTCCTGCATCATGGCTTTCATGGCGATCGAGCCATTCACATTCCGGTGGCGCTGAAGGGCGGCCTTGTCCTTCCCGGCCTTGGCTTCCTTGATGAGCGCGCCGAGACGCTTCTTGTCCTCGAAGACCCGCTTGAGAAGATCCTGATTCGTGGAAAACAACCGAACCGCGACCAGGATCGCTCCCGTCACCACCCCGATGGCGATGATGATGACGTCCCGGTGCAGCGCCAGCATCCACCCGAGGACGGGATCCATCAGATCCAGGACCATCTGATTCAGCCAGTTCAGGACTTCCATGTTCGCTCTCTCCTAGGATTGCTTCACGTCAAGCACCGTGACACTCCCGCGGTTCCCATCCACCCGGATCTGCGCCTTCTTCGGAATGCGGCTCGTGGCCCCCGGCAGGACCACCGCGGGAATGCCGAAGTCGCGGGCGACGATGGCGCCATGGGAAAGGATCCCGCCGCGTTCCACAATCAACCCCCGCGCGTTGATGAACAGGGCCGTCCATCCGGGGTCGGTCGAGGGACAAACCAGAATATATCCCGTCCCGATGTCCCCCGCCTCCCGCGGGTCGAAGACGATGGCCGCCGGGCCGACGCCGACACCGGAGGCCACGGCATCCCCCTTGAATTCCGTCGCCGAGGCGTACTCCTGGGGGAGACCGAGTTTTTCCAGATTTCGCGAGTCGATGACGTCGGGCATCTCGAGACGCTGGGCGGACTGCCACCGGAGCTTGCGCGCCGCGATCTCGCCCGACAAACGGGCCTTCTCGGCCTCGTAACGGTCCAGCTCGTCGAGGCGCAGGAAGAAAACGTCCCGGCCGAGGTCCCACCGCCGCGACAACTCCAGGATGGCGAGACGGATGACCTCGTATCCCATCATGAGATAATGCTTGCCGCTTTCGCGATACGGAAGGAGCGCCTGGGCGTCCTTGAGATTCGCCTGAATATCCTCGAGAAGCGCCGCCCCCCCGCCCCGGGTCAGCGCTTCACGGAGCGATTTTTCGGCGACGGCGCGCTTGACGGAGTTCTCCTCATGGATGTCGTGCGGGGAACGTCCCGTGATGGTCTTGAAGGTGGCCACCATCTGCTCGATGTACGTGGAATCCTCGCGCCAGCGCGATTCGGCAAGTTCCATCTCCCCCACCGCGCGGTGGCCGAACCGCTCCAGAAATTCGGAAATCGTCGCGTCCCCCTTCGCCACCCGGTAAAGGATCAGATTCTGTTCAACGGTGGTGTCGCCATCGAGCCCCATCGTGAGCGTCCGCGCGAGAGCCCCACCCTCCTCCGGGCCCAGGATCTCGATGAGCGTCCCCTCGACGGCGCCGTACGCCACCCCGGCGAAAAAGCCGGGCTTGAGGGACTCCGGGCCGAATTCATCCAGCGCCTTCCGCGTCCGTTCCCGAAGTTCCGCCACGACTTCGGCGGTGGTCCTCTTCGTCAGGTCCTGCCCGCGCTTCGCTTTCACGTAGGCCAGATACGTGGGGAGAACCTCATTCTCAAAATATTCCTTCGCGTTCCTCCGCATCCGCTTGGTGATCCGGGAACTCCGGAGCATGGCGATCACCGTCTTGGGCAGTTTGGCCAGGAACTTTCCGTCGGCCCGTTCGGCGTCAAACCGCGACGGCGCCTGATCGAGCAGATTTTTGTCCTTGAGCACCGCATCGAGGTCGTATGCCATCGGCATCCCCTCCCAGAACAACTGGGAAAGGCGTTCCGGATCGGCGTAAATGCGCCCGTTCACGAGATCGAGGAACCCGTCCCGACACACTTCCCTGGATGGGAGGTACCCCAACTGCCGGTACATGAGGCCGAAACCGCCGTCCCCGCTCATGAAGTGTTTCACAATGTCCCAGGTGAGCGGCGTGGGCACCCGCAGGGTCTCGCCGAGGTTGTGAGTCACCCAGACGCGGGCGCGGTCCTTCGCCAGAGCCGTCAGGCGTTCGATCTCCGCCTTCCGTCCACGCTCCACGTCCTCCAGAATATCCAGGCCGCGTATGGACCGGCACTGGAGAAGCGCGAATTTCCCCCTCGCGAATCCCCACTCGATGTCCTGCGGCCGGCCGAAATGTTTTTCGATTTTGAGTCCGGCCTCGCAGAGCTGGGCAACCTGTTCCTTCGAAAGGCACGGGACCGCCGGATCCACGGGGTCCTCGTCGCCAAAGGCCCGGACGAGCGCGTTTTTGTTCCCCAGCACCGTCTCGTAAACGGCCGGATTGTCGCGCGGCACGACAAAACGGTCCGGCGTGACATCGCCGGAAACGACCGCCTCCCCAAGGCCGTAGGAGGCCTCGATGATCATGCGGTTGGCGGCCAGGTTGTTCGGATCCTGCGTGAAAAGAATCCCCGAAAGGTGCGACGGGAACATGGACTGCACCGTGACCGCCGTTCCGAAGAGTTTCCGGATGTCGTTCCGCTTGCGGTAGGCGATGGCCCGTTCGTTGTTCCAGGAATTGAAGACGGCGTTGATGCACGCGGCAAGCGCCGCCCACGGCTCCTCGGGGAAATCCGACCGCGTCTTGTCCCGGTAGAGACGAAGGGCGCGCTGGGCGGAGGCGAACGAAAAATCCTCCGGTTTCGCGCTTCCGTGTCGCATGAACGATTCCGAGGGAATCTCGTGAACGGTTTTTGCGAATTGCGCCACGAACTGGAGATAGACCCTCCAGAAAATCGGCGTGTCGCCGACCTCCTCCACAAGCTTGGGATAGATGCCGCAGTTGAGGATCGCGCAGGGGTGGGTGGCGCACGTGCCGGCCCCCGGGCACCATATCCGGGGATAGACGCCGCAATTGAGAATCGTGTCCATCATGCCCGGCATGGACACCGCGGCGCCGGAACGCACGGACACAAAGAGCGGCTGTTTCCCGCTCCCAAAGCGCTGGCCCGTAACCTTCTCCAGGCGCGCGAGATTCGTCCTCACCTCCGCCTCAAGCCCCTCCGGCCAGAGATTCCCGCCCTCGAAATAAGCCTGGCAGGCCTCGGTGGAGATGATGAACCCGGGCGGCACCGGAAGGCCCGCGTGGCTCATCTCGACGAGGCTCGCGCCCTTCCCGCCCAGGATATCCTTCCGCCCGGAATCGATCTCCGGCGCGCCGTCCCCGAAAAAATAAATCCAGCGCTTCATTGCTTTTTCCCCTTTTCGACCACGAGACCGATTTTCCCATCCTCCTGACGGCGGACGCCGAAATACACCTGCGAATTCACCAGGACCGCCGGCGACGTGACCTCGCCGAGGAAGTCCGTCTTCGTCCAGATCAGAGGATTCCATTTTTCCAGCTCCACCCGCCGGATCTCCTTCGTTGTGGAAAAATACAGGAGGGCGTCGCGGGCCATCACCGGCGGCATCCCCGGCAGGGCCTCCGCGAGACGGGTGAGGATATTCCCGTTTCCGTCGAGGATCGCGATGTCCGACGTTCCCGGGCAGGCGCCGGCGATGAAGTTCCGCGCGGTCGCCAGCGTCCCGGACACCGCCCCGACATCGGCCGTCCAGGCCTTCGCGCCGTCGGCGGGATTCCGCGCCTCGACGCCGGCCTTCGTCCCGACACAAATGACATTATCCGGGCGGACGACCGGCCCCGTCGTCACACCCGCCTCCACCGGAACGCGCCAGAGTTCGCGGCCCGTCACGCGATCCAGAAGCGCCAGAGACGGCGGATCCTTCACCGCCACCGCGATGACCGTCTCCGCGACGGCCGCGGTGCCGATCATCTCCCCGACGGTCCGCCGCCAGGCCGCCTGCCCCGAGACATCCACCGCGACCAGGACGCCCGGCTTGTCCTGCACCAGAACGACGTCCTCCGCCAGGAGGAAAGCGCCGGACACCCCCGGAGCCACCGGAATCTTCCATTTGACGTTCCCGGTCGCGGCATCCAGACACTGGAGATTCCGATTGCCGTCGCCGTTCCCGCCGTCCGTGACGTATACGCGGTCGCCCCCGGCCGCCGGGGATATCGAAACGCCGTTGGGCGTCGCCACGAACCACTTCTCGGCGAGTTTTTTCCCGGTGGCAAGGCCGGCGAGACCCTTCCGGGCGCCGTCCGCCACGGGAACGAAGAGCATGTCCCTGGAGGCGGCCGACGGCGCGGAGATGACCGCGGCCGGAGCCGTCTCTTCGCCTTCCGGGGCCTCGGGGTACCGGCCGGCCAGAACGCCACTGGCCGGGAGGGGACTTCCATCAATCCATCCCGCGCCCCCCGCGCCGCCCATGTGCCCGGCCCACACCGGCTCCTTCCGGACGCCGCTGGGAAGCCCCAGGCACTGCAGGCCGAAATCGCTGGAACCGACATACACGTGGCTCCGTCCGACCGTGGGCGAACTCAGGAACAACCCCGTCGTGCCAACCGTGTGTTCCAGGACCAGTTCGAACGTGTCGGCGGACAACCCGTAGAGTTTCCCCGTCGTCGTCACGATATATACGTTGTCATCCGTGACGGCCGGACACGTGAGGACGGGCGCGCGGGCGTTCCACGCGAGTTCCTTCTTCCCATCCATGTTCAGCCGGAAGAACGACCCGTCATTACAACCGAAGAACAACTTGTCATTCGCCGCCGCCACCGCGCCCAGGACGCTCCGGGGGGCCGTGAATTTCCAGACCGGATTCCCCGTGGCCGCGTCCAGCGCCCACACTTCTCCGGTGACCTTGAACTCCTTCAGGGCCGCCTTCAGTTCGGCCTCGGGCAGTCCCTTCTTCTTCAACTTCTCCGTCTCCTTGAGGATGACCTGCTCCTCGGATTCGATGAAATTCGCCAGCCCCATCCCCACGATGACCTTTCCGCCCACCACGGTCGGCGGGCCAAACACGGGATAGGGCGTCGCCGCCTTCCACGCCACGGCGCCGGTGGCCGCGTCCAGACACGCCACGCCGTTGCCCCCCACCCCGAGCCCCACATACACCTTTCCGCCCGCCACCGCCGGACAGGTCTCGGCGTCGGGAACCTTGGCCGTATCCGTATGCCAGAGAACCTTCGCCTGGCCGTCCGGCCCGGGAGCGAGGTCGAAGCAATAATATCCGTCATCTCCGGCCCCGACGTAAACGCGCCCGTCCGCGATGCAGGGGGAAGATTCCACATGACTCTTGGTGCGGTAATCCCAAAGGATCTTGACATTCTTCTCATCGCTGATGTCCAGGCAGAAGACGCGGGCATCCCGGGTGAAATGAAGCCCCTCCCCGCAGACCAGATATTTACCCGATACCGCCGGGGAGGAGAACGTGGCCCGGAACCCCTTCGGAGACACCTTCCACACGACGTTTCCCGTATCCGCGTCCAGGCAGTACACCGCCCCGCTGTCCCGGAACGGCCCCTTGTCCGCGGAAGTGGCGTATACCCGGTTCCCGACCACGGAGGGGGTGGAATAAAACGTCCGGACGTCCTTGGTGAAGGCCCAGTTGATGCTGCTCTCGACGGGCCCGGGCATGTTGTCGGCCACGCCCCGCCGTTCCGGCCCGCCGCGGAACATGGGTGATTCGCGATCGGCCTTCTCCAGTTCCTTCACCGGCCCGCTCCAGCCGGGGAAGAGCGCCTGGCACCCGTATACCAACCCGGCAATGACGGCCACCGTGGCCAGGACCTGGAGTTTCTGGGCCCAGAGGAGCTGAAGGAACTTTTTCATGGCGGACGGCTTGAACACGGCCAGGAGCATCCCCCCCAGCGCCGCGAGAATGGCCGGGAGCAGCGCCATCAACGCCTGGAGAGGTCCCACAAGGACCGGCACCACGGCATGGGCGGGGCTCGGGAACATGACGGCGTAATACAGGGCCGCCAGAACGATGCCGGTGATGCGCGTTTCTTTCTTCATGGGAAAAGGCATCCTCTCACGAAATGCGTTTCCGTTGACCGTTGGCCGGCGAACCATCGGGAATCGTACATCGGTCACCGGAGAATACAAGACATCCACACGAACCTCCCATCCTCGTCCGGCATTCCGTTTCCGCCACGCACACCCACTTAGTCGCATAATAGCACACGCAAGCAGGAATTTCAACCCCTTTTTTCACAAAATTTTCACGATGCGTATTTCTCCGCCGCCTCCTTCGCCAACCGCGTCCAGACGTGGAGCCGGTCGGAATGGCCGGCCATCGTCTGAAGTTCGCGAAGGACGATCTGGTAATAACATCCCCGCAGACGCCGGGCGCCGTCCTCCAGGGGCCCTCGGATCTCATCCTCCCGCCTGGCAAAAACCACGTCGGACGCCTTTTGCCGCCACATGATGCAATACCGGCGGTTCGTTTTTTCGATGACCGTGTCCAGATTCGTCCAGGCGCCGCAGGTCACGATGCGAAGGTTGGGAATGGTGAGCACGCCATCCAGTTTTCGCGTCAGATTCTCACAGCACCCATATCCCGTGAATCCAAAGCGCCGGAGAATCGGCTTCTGGTACTCGAGGCAGAACTCCTGCCACGCGGCGGGCGACACCTGATCAAACTCCTGCGAATTGGCCATGCACCAGAGGTTGGCGCACGTCGGCCGGCCTCCAGGCGGAATGGCGCCGACCGGGCCGCTCCCCATCATCGGGTCGTACGCGTTCGTGCGCAGCACCCCCGTCGCTTCGGCGCAATCCAGATGGCGTAGCGCGGCGTCCCGGACGACCGCCATGAGCCGATGCAGCCAATCCGGATGATCCAGGGTGTCGAGCATCATCGTCTCGAGCCCCCGCAGATTGGCCGCGGCGGTCCCCAGCGTCCCTTCCCAGGACACGTTCACGGCCACTTTCACAGGAAGGACGCCCCCGAGAATCTCCCGCATCCGGTCGCGGTTGGCCCGCGTCGCGGCCGCGTCGTAATGGTATTCCGGCAGGACGAGACGATCGAAATCCGCTTCGCTTTTCAGCGGCGGATCGTACGCCCAGGCGCCCCCGGGCGAATCGGACGGCGTGTGATTGATCTCAAGGCCGTAAATGTTCCTGGGCGTGACCTGAAACACCGCCGGCGCCTCGATGTATGGAGGTACCGGCGTATCATCGTCCACCTCGCGCTTGAACACGATTTTCCGAAGTTCCAACTCGATATCCCGCAACCCGGGATCCCGGCACACAAGCGACGACGTCGGAAGGATTTCGGACCAGCAGCCGACGGGTTTGCACCAGACGGGGGCGCGGTCGGGTTTGCGAAGGGCGCTCACGTCGCGCCAGCGGGCGAGAATCGCCGTCATCCGCGGTTCCGCGGCGATTTCCGCCACGCGGCACGCGAGGCCCCGGATGCACTCCAGTTCTCCGGCGGGATAAGCCATGATTCCGTTCCGTTAGAGCAGTTCACGAATTGATAAAACCGCTCATCCTGAGCCTGTCGAAGGATGAGCCCGTGCTCTGCTCATGGTTCGTGGTTCGACAATTATTGTAATTTAAAGGAATGCTCACCATGAACGGGTATTCATAAGGGCTCACCATGAGCGGCACTGAGGATTCCGTTAATCGTGAATTGCTCTAAATTACAATTCACCGTTCACACCCCCCACGGTTCCGCCCCCGCGCGGCTCCTCCGGCCCGCGCCAGACGCTGCCGCCGAAGGTGGTCACGTAGATGACGGACTCCTCGCCCGGGACGAACTCCACCCTCTGGATGTTCCTGAAGGGCAGATCATCGAAGGGCGCCCAGCTGGCGCCGTCGTCGCGGCTGAGCCACAGGCCCGATCCCGGCGCGCCCTCGCAGAGAGTCATGTAGATCCAGCCCGGCCGGCGGGGATGGAGCGCCACGCCGAAGTGCTCCGGCCCCTTGCGGGCCAGGAGCGTCCAGGTTTTTCCCCCGTCAGAGGTGCGGTAGAGCCCGCCCTGCTTCTCCGCCCCCGCGTCGGCCGCGGCCACGTAGATGGTCCGGCTGTCGCGCGGGTTGACGGCGAAGTCCTTGGGCCAGAGGAGCGGCCGCGAGGCGCCCGCCGGCTCCCAGATCGCCGCGCCGTCCGTCGAGCGGTAGAGCCCCGGCCCCTCCGGGATGAAGCGCTTGCCCTCGCGCTTGGCGGTGACCAGCGCGAAGAGCGTCCCGTCGGGGTGCCGATGCAGCCGGCAAACGCGCATGTTCCCGGGGGCGCCCAGCCCCTTGCCGGCCTTCGTCCAGGTCGCGCCGTCGTCCACCGACTTGTATACGCCCTGGTCGAAGAAGGCCGCGTAGAGCGTCCGCGCGCCGGCGCGGCTCCCGGGGTCGAGGACCACCGCGGTGGCCGGCGCGGCGGGCTGCCCCGTTCCGCAGGGTTTCCAGATCGTGCCGAAATCGGCGCTCAAGCAGACGCCTCCCGGGCGGTCCGCCTTGTGCCGGCCGGAGATGACGTTGTCGTTGGGGATGTCGTGGACGTTCGAGAAGGCGCCCCAGACGCGGCCCCTGGTCTCCGGATCGAAGGCGAGCTCGTAGCAGGTGTTCTGCCAGGGCGCCCAGCGGCCCGGCCCCCACCACATCCAGCTCGCGCCCGCGTCCGTCGAGCGCGCGAAGCCGATGTCGGTGTAGGCGATGTAGCGCCTCCGCGGCTCGAAGGGATCGGCGTAGTAATGCCACGTCGAGGTGACCACCAGACCGTTGCAGAGCCAGCGGGAGTCCGGCCCCTTGCCGGCGTCGCCGGCGGCGCGCGCGGTGTGGCCCGACCGCCAGCTCTTTCCACCGTCCTCGGTGAGGTAGCATCCCATCGAGCCGCAGAAGACCACCCGGTCGGGATCCGACGGGCAGACCGCCGCGCCGAAGGGGACCTCCTGGTAGAACTGCCCGGCGCCGGCCGTGCGCCAGTCGAGCTCGACGTTGAGGCCCCCGAAGCGCTGGTCGGGCGTGAATGTGGCGCGCCAGGTCCGCCCGCCGTCGTCGGAGCGGTAGACCGTGGCGTGGTGCGGCGGCTTCACGCCGGTGTTTGTGTTGAGCGCGTAGACCGTGAGCGGCTTCGCGTCCGTGGCCAGCACCCAGCGGTACTCGGCGATGCCGCCCATGGCCCACGGGTCGGCGGCGCGGACGTCCTTGTTGATCCCCTCGCCCATGGCCGACTCCCAGATCTCGCCGCCGTCGGTCGAACGGAAGACGCCGCCGGCGAATTTGCCGTCCTGCTCCCTGCTGGGCACCGCACCGTAGAGCGCGCAGACATTCCCGGCCGCGCTCGACCCTCCCGCGAAACTGCGCATCCCCCGCCAGGGCAGGCCCGCCGACTTCTCCGCCCAGTTCGCGCCGCCGTCGTCCGAGCGCCAGACGCCCTCGGCGGTGGCCGCGAAGCACCGGCGCCGCCCGGAGGGGCTGGTCTGGTCGAAGTGGAAGCCGGCCGCCGCGCCCTTGGGCCCGGCGCACCTGGCCCAGGTGAGGCCCCCGTCGGCCGAGCGCCAGACCTCATCCCTGACGCCGGCGAGCATCATCTTGGGCTCCCCGGGGTCAATGGCGATTTCGCCCTTGAGGCCGGCCGGGAGGTTGCCGATGTCCGCCCACGTCACGCCGGCGTCGCGACTGACCTTGAGATTTCCCGACCAGCCGGAGGCGGCGAAGACGGTCCGGGCTTCCGTGGGATGAAACGCCGGGCGGCAGAAGGTGTTCCCGCCCAACTGGGCGTGGTGGATCATCCGCCAGTTCCGGCCGCCGTCGGCCGAGCGGTAGGCGCCGCTCATGTCGCAATTGATGATCATGAGCCTGGGGTCAACCGGGCTGATGGCCGGCCCGAACATCGAGCCGCCCCCGGAGATGCCCACCGGCCGCCAGCCGCCGGCGTCGCCGGCCGTGTCCGGCTCGGCCGCGCGCGCGGGCAAGGCCAGAAAAACCGTGAAGGCCAGCGCCAACGCGCCCCGGAAAGCAATCCGACCCATCTTCATCGCCCCAGCGTCCATCGAGCGCGGTTCCGCGGCGATTTCCGCCACGCGGCGCGCGAGGCCCCGGATGCAATCCGGTTCGACGGTGGGATAAGCCATGATTCCGTTCCGTCAAATTACAATTTGAGCCCGTTTACTTCCATGAACTCAATCACACAACACCAAGGAACCTACCCGTTCGACAAGTTTCCGCGTCTCAATTAGCCGGTCGACTGACTTGCATATACGTTTTTCGATGTGGTCGCTAATTCGAGCATAGCCTAACGCGCGAGCTGTTGTTGTGACCACCTCGTTCTTCGTCGCGCCAACCATCGCACGCACGACACGCACCACGGCAACCTCGATCTCATCATCACAGAGATGGTCAATATCTCGCACTGTCCCATCCTGCAAGGGGCCGCGGGGCACAATCTCCAGATCCGCGGCCACGACGAGGAAGTCACTCCTTTGCTTGTTGGAGACCAGCAGAGGCAACCACAGAACGGTTCCGCGTCGAAGCGCCACCTTCAATCCCGCCAGTACCGCGTCTCGAACGAGCCGTCCTGCACGACCGAACCGATAGTGGCGCCGAATGCGTTCGACTACTATATCGACGTGGACGGGACCCTCCACTTTCACGACAACATCAATCATATCCGCAACTCGTGACGAAGGCACCTGTCTCAAATCGGTGACGTTAGCGAAGCAATCCAGATCCACTTTCACATAGGTTGCGAGCAGTGGGCGTTCTATCGCTGGCATCGCGGAAGATGGATTGGGGGTGATATGTCCTTCCTGACGCGTCGCAGTCTGTGTCTTCGGCGGCACTTCAAAGCGAAGGCTTGCTGACGTATGCCCCCCGCGTGGTGCGGAACGCGCTTCACGTATGGCATGTTCAATCGCAGCAAGTTCTGCTTTCGGGTTTCGAATCCATGCCGTCGACCAGACACGATGAATTCGCCCCTGCCATCCCATGCGTTCAAGAATCTCCTGACGCAACCGGTCACGATCTCGCGCACTCGGTGATCTGTGATAGGCGGCGCCATCGCACTCGATCGCAAGGTCGAACCCGCTCCCGTCCTCGGATTTGACCGCGATATCGATCGAGTACTTCGCGCATCCCACTTGGCGTGCGATGCGATATCCCAATCGCTCCAACGCGCGACCCACGGCATCCTCGAACGGGCTCTCGGCTTCACCGCCGGGTGATGAATTCACAACGCCTTCAATTGACGCCTCGCCGCTTCTAAGGAACTCAAGGTAGCGGCGAAGCAACCTGGCCCCCTCCACCTCGGAGTGAATGTCTTCCGGGCGAAGCGAGTGCACAACCGTGATACTTCTCCTAGCGCGGCTCACAGCCACGTTCAGACGCCGATGTCCACCCTCAACGTTGATTGGACCGAACCGATTGGGCACAGCGCCCGAGGCCGTTGTCGGACCGTACCCAATGCTCAAGATAACATGATCTCGTTCATCCCCCTGAACGTTCTCCAAGTTCTTCACGAAGAAACGTTCGTGCATCTCATCGGAAAACCGTTCGTCGAATCGCCGGTCCGACAACCGATACTGATCGATCAACTCCTGGATGAGGTCCGCCTGCGGCCGCGACAACGCAACGACACCGATGCTCTCGATCGGGGGTTGCGTTTCCATCAACTCGAATACGATGCGAACGACCTGTTCCGCCTCCACCCGGTTCGTCCTGCTTCCACCGGCTTCGAAACGTCCCTCTGGTAAATAGACGGATCGAATCCCCAAGCCTTTACAAGTGCCCAAAGCGGAGGGGAATGTCAGCAGTCGGTCGTCGTAAAAGTAGTGGTTCGAATACCGAATCAGGTCGTCATGCTGACTCCGGTAATGCACCTGCAAATGGACATCGTCCACACCAGCCCCGCGCATCCCGACCAGAACGTCGAGGATGCTCTCGACATCGAGCAAACGATTGTCCGTCGTCGCTTCGCCATCTTCATCCACTACATCTTCGCTCCGGAAGAAACTGGAAGGGGGAAGTTGTTGCTGGTCGCCGACGACGATACACTGGCGACCACGCGCGATCGCGGGAATCGCATCTTCCGGAAAGATCTGCGAAGCCTCGTCGAAGATTACCGCGTCGAAGACCAAGGTGTCGGAGTCAGTGACGCCACGCGGCAGGTACTGACTCACGGCCAATGGACTCATCATAAAACAGGGTTTCAACCGTTGGAGCAAGTTGGGAATCCTTGCCACCAACTTGCGAACGGGCATCAGGCGTTTTCGCTTCGAGAGTTCATGGCCCAACACTCCGAGTTCACCCATGCCGTTCGAGTTCGATCGATCCGAGGGATACGCCGCGAGACATTTCGCCCGGACGCGTTCGCGCGCCGCTCGCGGGAGACGCGCATCGAGTTCTCTGAACTCTTTTTTTACGGTGCCCTCCAAGTCTTTCGGCGAGAATCGGAGTTCACGCACTTCCTGGTAGATGTATTCAAGCCAGGAAATATACACGTGGCGAAGCACGATATCGGGAACCATTTCCCCGTCGTCCGTGGCTGCTCGTAGAGCATCAGCCATTTCCGCACCGATCTCATTATTCAAATCTTCGACTGCGGACCGGTACTCCACCCAATCGCTGGCCTCGTCAGCGTGCGCGCAAAGATCATCGCACCATGCCCGCGCGACAGCAAACGGTGCTTGTCCCCAGGATTTCCAGGGACACTGCGCCTCAGGGAACATGGAGGTCGAGGCAGAACAGGTGGAGCGTAACAGATTAATTGCCTCAATGACCGCACGTATCTCAACTTCGTATGTTGCCGACGGACGCGATCGTGTTGCGCGATCCACCAACCCTTCAGGCAAAGGACACCGCATCAGCGCAACGATCTCTTGAGTCCAGGCGATCGTGCGGTTGAATATGTCGAAGTCCGTTGACCATCCGGAAAAGAGTGTGCCGATCTCGCGAGAGCGCGTTTCAAAAACCGCAGCGGCATGCTCTTCGAGTTTCTGTAGTTGCACGCAGACCTTCAGCAACTTGATGAGGCCATCGAGATTGACCAAAGGCCGCACAAAGGGACCGAGAGCATCAACGATGTCGCCAATCCTTCCCGAAGTGTTGGCGAACGCTCGCGCGTCAGATGACATATCCGGAATATGGGCGTCTCGATGGGAAAGGCCTTCCGGCCAGATGGTATCCAGAACCGTTGCGCGTTCTTTCACCGCGCGAATTGCATCGTTGAGGAGCGCGAGCGTCGGAGCATCCACGAGAATTGAGCGAATCGCAACCGTCTGTGCAGGGAACTCGCGGTAGATGTCCGCAACGGCAACAAGATCGGATTCGATGCCTGTCCAATCTGACTCAAGGCCGGCGAATCGGTCACCGAGAACAACTTGGAGCTGATGCTCCGTTTCCGCCCAACGCGAACGAAGTTTTCGGACGGCCAACGATTGCTCGATCGCCTTGACGCAAGCGTCCAGCGATAACTTCACGGGCTGTTTGAGACAACCTCGGATCATCCTGTAGTCATGCCGATACGCCGGTCGCAACCATCGCCAGAACGACTGATGGTCGGTCCGGAATCGAACGAGCATCTTGTCGTCAACGCACTCAACGATCTCGGGGCCGAAAAGGCTCCCGAGCGTTCGCCTCATCGCCACAAGTTCATCGCGAAGTTTGTGCGCGGCAGTGACCACCGAGCAAATTCCGGTGGTTGCTTCCAAACTGTTCCACGTGACGGGAACCTTGCCTATCCGTAGTAGTCGGGTGGCAACGCTCACAGCTGATTCCGCGGCCGCGCGCGAATCATTGGGCTGCGTAACACCTAGCATTACTTGCAGGTGGATCGACGCTTCGAGATGCGCGTCAAGTGATGTTGAAATGTCATTCCACTTCGTCGCACAAATCCGGGGGTTCGCGAGCAAGACTGTATCCCATTCGGAACCGGCTACCCTGGCCCAACGCGTGGCCTCAGCCGCAACAGCGTGCGCGATGTCAAGCCAATCGAGGCTTCGTAGTCCCGGAGGTGCGCCGCTGATTGACGATGAGAGAGTATCAAGATATCTTTTCCGATCTGCGAGCTCTTGCCGCAATGCGTCCCCACTATCTCGCGCACGTCCCAGCCCCTCGGACTCGATCCATTGCGCAGGAACCGATCCCGGAGCATTCATGAGGTGACTGAGCAGACGCAGTAGATTTTCCGCCTCAACCAGCGTTGTCGGCGCATCGACGCCACAGGCCGCGGACGCGCGCGCAAGCACCCGCACGATGGAGTCGATCGCCGAACTTATGGCCATGAGATCACCACGTATGGCATCCGCTAGGCGTGGGGAAGGGGCAACGGCGCCGAGCGCACGCCATCGGCTCGTGTGGTGATCGCAAAACTCCAATATGCGGCGAGCGATCCTACGCGCGGCATCTTGGATGCGGCGCAGGCGATCTTCGTCGAGGGTGGCAACGTCACGAACAAGGACATTTACTTGTGGCACCTCGCGAATCGCGGCCACGCGCCCATGCACGGTAAAAACAGACAAGCCGAGTGGCTGGCGAACTTCATGAAGCGCTCTCACGGTAGTGTTCAGTTCGTGACGTCGCGCGAGTAACCGCTCATAGGGAAACACATCCGCATCGGCGGCCAAAGGCTGATCCCGTGCTTCGCGCAATTGTGCATACACCGAGGCCTTCTTGCCGCGATCACTATGAAGATCAAGGCAGAACGCACCGAGTCCGACGTCCGCGAGTCGCCGCTTGACGACGTCAAGCGCCGCCGTCTTTTCGCTCACAAAAAGCACACGACGCCCCTCGGCGATAAGCGTGGCAATAATGTTGGCGATTGTCTGGCTCTTCCCCGTTCCCGGTGGACCATGGATCACGAGATTCTTCCCCGACCGCGCAAGCGTGATCGCCCGAAGTTGACTGAAGTCGGCATCCACAACGGCGTGTTGATCGCGGACATCGAGCAGATCATCAAGTTTCGCTCCCTGAAGCCGGATATCGTCCTTCGGGATTGCGACTGCTCCGCTCTCCGATTCCTCGATGGGCACATCTGCATCGCCTGCGAGGCGGCAGACAAGAGGATGAGTGACACCGGTCGAGGCCATCTGATCGAGATCTTGCCACATCGCGAGTTTAGAGAAAGGAAAAGTCGCAACCACGATGGTTGTTTCTACGGACCAGCCCTCACGGCCCGCGATGAGACGCGAGACCGCGGCCAAGTACTCCGCAACCGTTTCTTCGCCGATCTCGGGAAGGATGATATTTGCCGCCGTAGTGAGTTTGTGGCGGAGCGTGGGGTTCACGACGGCGTCATCAGAATCTTCCCCCACGAGCGCGTATGGATCACGAGGTGACTCATGTTTCAGTTCACACGAAACGAGGAGGATCGGCGAACATGCCGGTTCCTGATCCTCGTCCACCCAGCGCAGGAAACCGAGCGCGATAAACAAGACGTTGAGTCCTTGCTCCTCCTGCCATTCCCGACTCCTCCTGTTGAGTGCGCCAAGCCTCTTCTGAAGTTCAAGAGGCGCGAGATCCGTGTCGAGGTCACCGGGGCGTACGCGCACTTGCGGCTCAAGCTCCGCATCGTCGGACGCTGCGGGGATGTCGAAGTGATCGCCACCGCTCGCGCGGGTTTGCTCCGCGTACGTGAACGCGAGCCCCGAGCGTGACGTTGCGAGCCGTTCGAGAAGAACGTTTGGTTCGATGTTCCGAAGTGTTATCCCGCGCCTCCCCATCGAGAAGTAGAGGAGCGCGTTTCGCCGGTCAAGTTGCAACAACCGGGTCTGCCATTGACGAACTGCCTCGACGACCACCTGTTGACGCGACGCGTTGCTCACAGGCACAACCTCCGTCTTTCAGAGCCCAACGATGAACGTATTCGGCTCCTTCTGCGCCCGGATGCTACTGCCCCCGCCAACACCGGTCAAGGTCATTCCCCACCCCCATGACAAGCATGGTTTCCATGAGGCCGAGGGTCGCGGCAATGGCGGGGCGAGGGAGGCGGGTGAGCGGGCGTAGATGACGCCCCGGGACGTGAGTCCCCCGTGGCGAAGCCGCACGGGGGACAACGTCCCGCTCACGCGGAGACAGGACGTCGGGAGGGGCGGCATCTCCGAGCGCGGAGCCGACAGGATGTCGGCGACACGCGTCCCGCGAGAACGCTTCCCGAACCCCGCCACACCACATATGCCCAGATTCCCCGAAAAATCCTCTTCTCTACTTCACCGCCTTCACTTTCATCGTGACATCGTCGTTATCGCCAATTTCGAATATGAGGTCCTTGTCCCCGCGGATGTTCTTCGGAATGTTCTTCTTCACCTCCACATCCTTCTCGTGATCCACCCCCTTCGCGTCACGCCACACCACTTTCGCTTTCTCAGGGATGGGCTCGTCGGGCCATGCGTGCTGTGCTCCTCCCCCCGGAAGCAAATTGCCTCCTCCGGACTTGAAATCATTATAATTCACGCTGGCATGAGTGATTTTCTCGCTGCCCGTATTTCTAACTATGATGCTATATTTTTGACTCATACATCCTGCCACACACACACACACAACAACCATGCCAAGTCGCATAATTCCTCCTATTTCCGCTGGTAGTAGATTTTTCGTTTGTAGGTCCCACCCCACAAGCGACGCCACCCCGAACGAAACTTGTCCATTCGATAGCGCGAATCATGATACTCGATTGGACCTGCGATGTCTTGCGTGTACTTTTCGTCCAATTCCCCCATTTGAATACCGCAATCCGTCATCTGCTGCCACATCCAACGCAGCGGGGCGTAGGAAGCCAGATTATTGTCATAGCCGCCGCCAATATCACTGTGTACCCCCGGAAATACCTGTTCCAATATCCGACCCGTCGGATCCTCCCAACCCGGCCCCTTGAGCATGGATGTGAGCGGGAACAAACTTCTTACCTCATCCCGCGCCACCGCATGACGGACATTCTCCACGTTGGATGGAACGGTCAGGCGCATAAACGGATCCCATGAATTTCCCGGCCATCCGAAGGAGGCAACCGTGTCAAACAACCCCAAAAACCGAATTTGAGGGATCCGCTTTCTCCCATAGATAACCTTCGTCCCAGGTCGCCGGGGATCCGCCACTGTCTTTGCGGTACTTTCATCGGGAATTCCCCTTGTGGCAATCATATTGGCAAATTCCAACGCCGTTGCCGCGCCGCGACTGAAACCGATAATATCTATCGTCTCATCATGATTTCTGAAATTCTCCAGAAGTGATTCATACGCTTTTTCCAATCGAATCCCAGCTCCTATACCTGAAAAACCTCCAAAAACTTTTGACCACCAATTTGTGCCTACCCCCTTGATGTAAAATCTTCCTTTTTCATTGGTTGTTTCATACAAATCCCAAAGCACCGCCACATTCGTCGGGTTCTTCATCTTGGACCGGTCGTTGCACGTCCCATCAAACGCGTACAACGCCAACCCCAACGGATCCACTCCATTCGGCCCCGGGTAGTAGGCGTAGAGGTTCTGACCGTCCACATATCCCGCCGGATCGGGGGTGAGCCAGCGGCCCATCTCGGGAGAGTATTCGCGGTAGAGTGTGTGGTAGTGCCCGGTGTGAGTGTCGCGCCACATTCCGGCATAACCGAATGGATTTCCGGCGTCGGAGGCGGTTTGGGGCACCTGGGGCGTCGCGGGGAGACCCGCGCCGGGCAGGCCGGCGTCAATCCGGCCGTCGTGATTGGCGTCATCCGCGTCGTCATCCCAATAACGGGCGAGGCCCGTTATTGCGTCAATGATCCGGGTTTCCCCGTACGCCGTGTATTCGTATTTTTCGACGATTTGCCCCTGGGCGTTCGTGAGCGCGAGAACACTATTCAGGTCGTCCCGAACGAAGAAATACCCCGCCCCGCCCTCCCGATCGTACATCGCCACGGGTTCGTTGACGGCGGCCCCGTAGACGAATTGCCACAGGAGACGATTGTCCCGGATCCGGCGGACTTCAATCAACTGAACGCCGTCGTAAACGTATCGGTATTTTTCATTATCGGCGATTTTCGCGACCCGCCGGCCGTCGCCGTCATAGGCATAAATAATGTTCCGCCAGGGATGGACGGTCTTCAGCCCCGCCACCGCGGCCGCCATCCCCGGAACGCCGCCGGCCTCGATTTCGGTAATGCGTAATTTCGCCGTCTCCACGTTCAGAAATTCAATCCGAATCCCCCCCGGCCCCGCCCCGCGCTCCGTCACCGGCGTCCTCACCCAGATCTCTTCGCCGGCCAGTTCGCCGCCCTTGAATTCCACACGGATGTCGTTCTCCGGGGCGATGCCGGCGACGTCGGCGTAATTCATCAGTTTCGGCGATTCATAAACAATCGTGATGCGCCGGGCGTTTTTCCCGTCCACCATCGGCGCGTCCGCGACGGAATCCACAGGCGTCCACGGATTGAATTCGACCCGGGCGCGTTTGTTCTCCACCCGCGCCAGCCGGTCGAAATCGTCCCAGACGTACCGGTGGTGATCGTCCTCGATGGTGTTGCCGCGGGCGTCATAGAGCACCGCATGGGTCCCGGCGGGCGTCCGGACGTCGAGAATCCGCGTGGAATCCGTGATGCGGTAATCCGTGGACGTCCCCGCGACAAGATTCCCGTTTGTCCGATTGTCGAGATCGTCCAGGTTGAATTCATCCGGACCGAATCCGCCCGGACCCGCGTAGGCCGCGCTTGTGAGCCGGTCATGCGCGTCGTAGCCGAACGCCCCCCGCACCCCGGGCCGCTCGACGACGGTCTTCAGCCCGTCCAGGTTCCGGGTGAGGGCCATTTCCCCGACAGATCCAACATTCATGGCCACGAGCCAGCCGTTCCTGTCCCGGGTCATCTCCGCCGTCACCGGCGAGGCCCCGCCGGAATTCACCGTGAAGCCGCCGATCCGCCCGAATCCGTCATGGACGTACCGGAGTATGTTTTGGCCGCCCGGCGCGGTGCCGATTTTCTCGAGGAGATTCGTCCGGGTGTGGGAATAATACGCCGCGAATCCGCCCGACGGATATTCCAGGGCCGTCCGGTTGCCGGCCCGGTTCGTGGGTCCGTCGGCATGGTAACTCATCACGTCGTTGAAATACCCGAACGCCTCCTGGCGATCCCGCGCGAGCTGGCCGTAGGAATTGTAGACCTTCCGCGTGGTGACGTCGTCCTCGGCGCCGGGGCCGTTCCTCTCCACGATTGTCCGCGGCCGGCCCGCCGCGTCGAAATCCGAGAATTCCCGCAAGGCCCGCCCGACGCCATCCTCGACGCGAGCGAGGTGTTCCGTATCGGGATCATAAACGAACGCCAGGATCGCCCCGTCCCGCCGGATGTGCGTCACGAGACGATTCCGGGAGTCGTGGAGATAACGTTCCGTTTCGACATTCGCGCCGCCCCCGAGCCGGTACCGGACCTCGGCGACATTCCCGCGGGCGTCATAGGCGTATTCCGTGGTGAGATCCCCCTGGGAAACGCTTGCCGGGCGTCCGGCGTCGTCATACGTGAAGCTTCGCGTGATCGGATGGGCGGAGCCCCATCCGCTCGTCGTGGAAAGAAGCTCGCCCTTCGCGTTAAAGGCATTGTGAATCACGCGCCCGCCCGGAGCCGTGACGAACACCGCCCGACCCGCGCCGTCCCGGGTGGTTCGCGTGATGGCGCCGTCGGGCCGCTCCTCTTCAACGAGATGTCCCAGGCCGTTATACCGGTACACCGTGGTGCGGGTCCTGATGGCGTCCCTCGCGCCGGCGACACCGCTCCCGTCGAGGGTTTCCGCGGCCACCGTATTGTCTTTATTGAAGACGCGCGTCACACGGCTCCCGTCGGGGAAATTCGTCTCGACCGTCCTGTCGGCGCCATCGGTCCGCGTCACCGTCACGGCATCCGCCACTTCGGGATCATAGGACACGGATTCCCCGGCGGCGATACGCCTGTCGCTCGTGAATTCCGCCGGCGGCAGGGGCGCCCCGTCGGCGGTCTTGCGCGCCAGATCCCGCCGCTTCCACGCTTCCCCAGCCTCGTTATGGGTGTATTCATCGTCATTTTCGACCTGGGCGAAATTTCCACCGGCATCCCCGGATCCGGCCGCGGTCCGCGTGACAAGCCCCCGGTTGTCCCGCCACTGCCGGACAAGCGCCCCCCGCCGGGGATCGCGCGTTGTTTCCAGGCGGTCGTAGCCGTCGTGGCGTTGCTCGGAAACCGGAACCGTGTTCTCCTTCGTCCCGATCACGTTTCCGTTCGCGTCGCAGGCCATCTCCACCACACGCGCCCCCGCCGGCGCCGTCGCGGCGTCATCGTCGTCGTCCCCGTCCACATCCCGTTCGGGAAGCCCCCGCGCGTCATATCCGGTGGTATGCCGGATCCCGGACGGCATCCGCCGCATGATTTGCAATCCGCCGGCGTCGTAGGCGTACGTCGTCACCCGCCCGTCCTCGCTCACTTCCAGAACCCGATCCCAGGCGTCCACCGTGCGCGTCACCGTGCTCGTGTGAACATCGTGGGCAGTCCCCCCGGGGTCCCGGGGCACCGGCGTCTCGGTCACGGTCCGGACGGAATTCCCGTCGGCGTCGAAATACTGCCGGGTCCGGTTCCTCGCGGCGCCGAAGACAGGAGGGGAAAGCGTCTCCACCGACCGGTCAAGGGCGTCGAACACACGGAGGGAGGCCCGCCCCGTTTCGTCCGTCACCGTGACACAATTCCCCCGCGAATCCATCGCGTATTCCGTGACAAGCCAGTCCGCGCTTTCCCGGGGATTCGTTGGAACGGGCGACGCAATGTCGTAGCCGCGCCCCACCGACCGGATCTCCCGCCGGTGAAATCCCTCGGCGTCCGAGGGGTCCGCCGGGCGGCCGTTCGAGGGATAATATTCGTGCCACGTCATGGCCCCGTCCGGCGTGCGGACGGCCTCCACCTGTCCCCGGGAATTGAAACGATACCGCACCGTGCGATCGTCCTTCCGCCCGTCGGAAAGCGTCACCCCGGGCGGCCGGACCGCGACGCGGTTTCCCGCCGCGTCATAATCGTATGTCGTGACAAATCCCGCCTCGTCCTCCGACGTCTTCACGAAGTTCCAATCCTCCGCGGCCCCGGGACCGCCGGGGAAATCCGCCGCCGCCGTCCAGGTGAGCCGCGTCCGAAGGACCGCGCCGCTCCCCCCCGTCCCCCGCGCGTCGGGCGAAATCAGCGTCTCGAGAAGATTCCCGCGCTTCACCGGGTTCGGGCTGGCGATGTCGTAACGGTATTCGATTTTGTTCCCGAGAGGCCGGATGACCACCCCCGTCTCGAGATCCGCCGTGTGCTCGAAATAGGTCATCGCCAGAGTCGGGTCAATTATTCTTTCGGCCAGTTCCGGATGCCCCGCCGACCAGACGAATTTCCACACCTGCCGCCGCGGGTCCGTGACGCGGGTTTCCCCGGCCGGATACGCGAATTCCGTCAGGGCCGGCCCCGTCCTCTGGAGAACCACGCGGTCGCTGGAATCATATTCGTTTTCCAAAACTCCGTTCCCCCGCGGGGAGGTGACGGCCGTCATATTGTGATTCCGCGCCGGGTCGGGGTCCCCGGTCTCGTAGGTGTAACGCCACGCCGGCCGGATATGCCCCATCCCCTCCGCGTCCACGTCGGGATGCTCGACCCGCGCGAGATCCCCCGCCGCGTCGTAGGTGAACGTGACGATCCGTCCGGCGAAGTCCTCGATTTCCGAGATCCGGCCGTTCCCCTCATACCGGAGAACGGTGTCGCGGTCGTGGGGATCGTTCACGCGAACCAACCGCCCCGCCGCGTCGTGGAACAGTGAAAGGCGGTTCCCCCACCGGTCCGTCACCGAATCCAGGACATATTCCCCGGGCCGCGCGGCCAGCCCCACGTATCGGCACACCGATCCGTCCCCAATGAGACGCCTCGCTTCTCCCGCCGCGACATCCCATTTTTCGTACCGCCCCGGAGGAGGAAGGAATGCGCCGTTGCCGTCCCCCGTGAACACGTCCCGGCGGCCGGAGCCGTCATAAAACACGACGTCCATGTCGCCGTCCCCGTCCTCGTCACGCGCGACCATCCTCTGGTTCAGAACATGATCCCAGCCGTGTCCGAGCGGACCGTCATGGTGGATCCGGCTTCGATAGGTCCGCGTGAAGGCGAACCCGGGCCCGTACGCGGTGTTTCCGGCGAGGTCCGTCGCCGAATACACAAATTCGCCGTTATGAAGCTGGACCCCGCGGCCGCCTTCGGGCGTGTTGCCGGTCACGGCCTCCTGGAGCGTCGAACGATACCCCCCCGCCGCGACCGATCGCGACAGGTCGGGAATTCCCGGCGGGAAGTCCGCCGTGACCGTGATGCGCCCCTCCGGCGCCATCCGATGACGCATCCCCGCCCCCGACGAGCCCGTCTGGAACATCACCGCGTCGCTCCGGAACACCGGAGTTCCCGGGACGCGGGACAACGTCACCGTCTGCGTGTAGGGCGTCTCACCGGCGGCATTCGGCGGGACAATCCCCCGTGAATCGAAACTTTTCACCGAGGCCGAAACGGACGGAATCGGCCCGTACACGACTTCATAGGCCTCGAGTTCCGCATCCCCGAGGGACGCGGTGATTTTCAGGGAGGCGCCGTCCTGAACGACCGACGCCGCGCGGCCATTCCCCGCGAACGCCAGGTCCGCCAGCCGCACCGAGGTTCCCTCCGTCCACCCGGCGGAGGCCACCTCAATTCGATCCCCCGCCCGCACCAGAAATACCGGCAATCCGGGCATGATGCCGGCCGGATCCACATCGCCCTCCCTCTGGAGGACGAACCGGGCGGAGCGGACCACGGCCCCCGCAAACGGCGCGGAGTCGGTTCCCGCCAGGAGAATGTCCCCCCCGACCCGCGGGAGGCGCAGGTGAAGAGTCTTGTCATCACCCGCGCCGAAATATCCCTCCGCCACGCCGATTTCCCCCTCCACCGCGGCGGCGTTTTCCACGCGCGCCACACGGATGGAAAAATCATTTGTAAGCGGATCCCCATCGCGATCCGTCACCTCGATTCCCGCCCGCGCGACACCGAAGCGTCCGAGGGCGTTTTTCGCCCGGAAGACAAGCGTGTTCCTCCCGCGGCGAAGCGGAAAACATCCCCTGAATTCATACCGCCCCGTCTCCCGCCCCACCGTGCCGTCAATCCGGGTGTGCATGTGATCCGGATAATGAATCGCCGTCAGCGGCAGAGATCTCCCCGATCCATCAATCACCGTCGGGCCGGCGCCCTCGAACTCCCGGCCGAGGGAATCGTCCACCACTCCCCCAAATTCCACCGTGGCCATGTCGGTTGAGTCCGCCCCGGATGCCTGGAGAATCTCCCCCTCCACGATCCCCAGCCGCACCCCGGGGGATATCACGTCGGGGGAGGGCGCTTTCACGAAACGCGCGCCCTTGACCATCACCCCAAGGAGTTCTTCCACGGCGCAAGGACCCGCCACCATGAAGGGAAATGGATCCCAGATGAACACTCCCGGCCTCCGACCCGTCACAATCAGGCGACACGTATCCATGGATATACGATCCAGGACGATCCCCGCCACGCCAAGATCGGCCCCTTCCACGCCCATGGCAAAAAGGCCTTGCCCGGTGACCGACGTGTCCTCCTCCCCCGGCGTCACCACCACCTCGTTTCGACTGAAATCCGACCATACATTGATGAAATCACAGGGTATGATGGCGTCCGCCACGAAAACGACCCCCGCCGCGATTTCGTTGTTCTCGTGATCCCGGATGCCCGTGATCTCCAGATAATTCTTCGCCCCGGGGGAAATAAGTTCCGCCGGGATGTTGAAACGGAGCGTGGTGGCCAGGACCGGCGTCCCCGGCCCGCCCGTCGGCGGATCCAGAACAGGTCCCGTCACGGACGTGACATCGTCCCCATTGAGCACAACCTCCAGCCCGGCGAGATTGAGCCCCGAGAAATCATCCGCGAGTTGCACCGTCACGGGAATCGCCTGGTCCGACGGGTAAACCCCTCCGGCGACCGGCATCTGGATCACCGCCGTCGGGCGGATATCGTCCACGGCATAATCGGCCGACGCGAACGAGACGTTCCCCGCCTTGTCGGCCACAATGCCAATCACAACATTCTTCCGGAACTTCTCGAACCCCGCCTCCCCGGCATCTGTGAGCGTCGCGCCCGTTTCCGTCGCGGAAAACCGTCCCGTGAGTTCCGTGACCGAAAGCGACAGGATATCGCAGGATAAATGACCGAGATTCCACAGGATCCCCGCGATCATCCCGTCGTCGTCGGACTGGAGTACCCGGGATAAATCACGCCAGGAAACCCGCCACGCCCGGAATGTCGCCGGCGCCATGCCTCCCGAAAACCCGGATTCCGTGAAGGTGGCGGCGAGAGCCGCGACATTCCCCGGCGCCTGATCGAGCACCCGGCCGCCCGGCGGCGAAAGCGTCAATCCCGGCGATGTGCGATCCGCGCGAATCGTGATCCGGTGTCGGGCCGCGAACGCCCCTTGCGCGTCCACGGCCCGCGCCTCGATGATGTTTTCTCCAGCCGCCAGAGGCACCCCAGCCGCCCGGAACCGTCCCCCGGCATCCATCTCCGCCGCCGCGGCGGCGCCGGGCATGGAGATATTCCTGACGAAAACGCCCCCGGCCGAGGCATCCACATCCCCCGACAACTCGATGAAGCCCCGATTCGTGAGAATCCCGTCGGCTGGATCTGAAATGACAACAAAGGGAACAAGCGGGTCCGGATCACGATAATCGGCAATCCCGTCATCGTCGCTGTCCCGTGACGGATCGTAATACCGAAAGGCCGCCGCGAGCCGCGCCTCGGCGCCGTCCGGACGCCGGACGACGAGTTCCGCGTCCCCTTCCACCCCCGCCGGCGCCACTACCCGGATTTCCGAGGGAGAGAGGATTCTCACGTTCCCGGGTGAAGCCCCCCCGATCCGTACGTCGGTGTCGCTGGTGAAACCCTGCCCTTGAATAATCAGCGCCGTGCCCCCGGCCATCGCCCCCGCGGCCGGCGCCACCTCGGTCACCGAAATCGCGTCCGTCGTCCGCGTGATGGCAAAATTCATCGCCGGGCCATGGTTTCCCGCCCGATCCACCGCGCGCAGGGTGACGACGCTCACCCCGGCCGGAATCCCGTCGAGATCCACATGCCACCGCCCGCCGGCCGCGCCGGAGCCCGCCACAATCACGGGCGCCGGAACGGAAACCGCCACCCCCGCTCCGTCCACGGGAAGGGCCCCCGTCACCGTCAGACGCGCGCCGGCCACCACAAACAGAAACTGCCCGTCCGAGGCGGCGGGCGATTCAAGTCCCGGAGACTGATCCGGCGGCGCCGTGTCCACCGTGAATTGACGTTCGAGCGAATATCGGTTCCCCGCGCGATCCCGAAGACGCACTTCCACCGTATGCGCCCCATCGGCCAGGTCCGCCGCCGGCGTCACGGTGAAATCCTCCCCGGCCACGGAAACGCCGGGAAGCGTCGTCCCGTCAAGAATGACTTCGACGGCGTCCCCGTCCGGCCCGGAAAAGCCGTCCATGAGATGGCCGCGGAAGACCGGCCTGCGGATATTCGTGAAAAGCCCCGATGCCGGCTCAAGATCATCCACCGACGGCGCCGTGCGGTCAATCACGAGCGCCCCGTCGGCCGATTTAATGATCCGCCCCCCGCCGGAGAGCGCCGCCGCCAGGGCGTGCGTCCCTTCGACCGCTCCCGTCAGGTCCAGCACGAACGTCGCCTCGCCGTTCGTCGCCGGGTCCACCGCCCGTGAAAACACCGCCACGCCATCCATCAACAGTTCAAGCCGGCAGGCTTCGGACGCAGCCGCACGCGCGAAGGGCGTTTCGCGGGAAGAACCACCGGCGGGAGATTCGGATTTGAAAACGTATGAGACGCGGACTGTGACCGATCCGGCGTTCGTGACGATTATCCCGTGAGGCGCCACCACGGTCACGGCGACGGGAAGATATACCGCGGAGCCGCCATCCCCGTCGGAATCCCCCCCGGGATCTCCACTGGAGAGGCCGCCCCCGCCGCCCCCGCCGCCGCAGGATACGAGCAAAACCAGCGATATCGCTACAGGAATCCGCTTTAGCATTTAAAATACTATTTAATTTCCCGGCAGAACATCCGCCATCGCGCTTCGTCCAACCGAAACTACATCGGCTCGACGAGGAACAACGCCTGACCGAATTCGACGGGCTGGCCGTTTTCCACAAGGACCTTGTGAATCTTGCCGGACATCTCGGCCTTGATCTCGTTCATGACCTTCATGGCCTCGATGATGCAGACCACCGTCTCCTTGTTGATGACCTTCCCCACGTCCACGAACGGCGGCGCGTCGGGCCGGGGGCACCGGTAGAACGTGCCCACCATCGGGGAAACGATTTTCTTGTATTTGTCCGAATCGTCCGCGGGGACAATTGGGGCCGCCGGCGCGGCGGCGGGCGCATGAACCGGCGCGGCGGCGGGGGCCGCCATGACCGTGTAGGCAGGCGCGTCCACCCCCTTCTTGAGACGGATCTTCAGGTCGCCGCTCTCCACCTCCACCTCGGTGAGCTGGTTCGCGTTCATGAGTTCGACAAGCGGGGCCACCTCGCGGACAATCCCCGTCTGCGGCACGATTTTCGGATTTGCCTTGTTCGCCATGACATCCCCCCTGATGAAAAAATGTCCCGTGTATCAGCGGCGTCGGGCGCCTGACGCCCGCTTCGCCTTTTTCCCGGACGCGAGCCCCGCCGCGGCGATGAGCCCCAGACGGTAGCTTTCCGCGCCAAATCCCGAAATCTGCCCCTTCGCGACCGGCGCGACGACGGACACCCGCCGGAATTCCTCGCGGGCATGGATGTTCGAAAGATGCACCTCCACCGCCGGAATCCCCTTCGCCTCGATGGCGTCCCGAATGGCGACGCTCGTGTGGGTGTAGGCCGCGGGGTTGATGACCAACGCCCCGGCGTCCGTCGCCTTGATCTTCTCCACGAGCACCCCCTCGTGATCGGACTGGAGCGTTTCCACGCTCACCCCGAGCCGGTCGGCCTCCTCCCAGAGCATGTCGTTGATCCGGGCGAGGGTGGTCCGCCCGTAGACGGCCGGGTTCCGCTTGCCGAGAACGTCCAGATTGGGCCCGTGGAGAACGAGAACCTTGACATTTCCCATGATGGCGGCGGATGATACCACGGTCGGCGCGGGGCTGCAACGGATAAACGGCCCGGGTCAATACCTGCCCGGGTTGTACGTCCGATTCAATTGCGCGTTCACTATCCGATGAACATCGCGTCCCCATAACTGTAGAACCGGTAGGAAAGGCGGACCGCCTCCCCATAGGCCGTTTCCGTGAGCGTGATTCCGGCGAAGGCGGCCACCAGAAGAACCAACGATGTCCCCGGGAGATGAAAATTCGTCAGGAGCGCGTCCACCGCGCGAAATTGATGCGGAGGCCGGATGAAAATATCCGTCCAGCCCTCGATGACGGGCTCCCGGGCCCCGAAAACCGTCTCCAAAACACGGCAGGAGGTCGTCCCGACGGCGATCACGCGCCGCCCCTCGCTTCGGGCCTCCCGGACCTCCCGGAGCGTCTCCGGCGGACAGCGGTACCATTCCCGGTGAAGCCGGCCCTCGCGGAGGTGATTTTCCATCAGGGGCTGAAATGTCCCCAATCCGACGTGCAGGGTGACCGTCGCGATCCGGATCCCATCCCCCCGGAGGGCCTTTAGCAGCGCCGGGGTGAAGTGAAGCCCCGCCGTCGGCGCGGCAATCGCCCCGGGCTCCCGGGCGAATACCGTCTGGTAGCGGTCGAGATCCTCGGCGCGGTACGGATCATCTTCGGATCGCCGGATATACGGCGGCAGAGGCGCCCGTCCCGCGGCCATGATGTCCGACGCTCCGTCGCGGCCGAACCGGAGGAGGAACATCCCCTCCGGGGTCCGGCCGGCCATCGTCGCCTCGATACGGTCCTCGAATAATAATATTTCCCCTTCGCGCAAACGCCCCCGCGATTGGATGAACGAAACCCAGACACCCTCCCCGGCCGGGGAAACGAGAAGCGCCTGGATCTTTCCGCCCGTCGCCCGCCGGCCAAGGATCCGCACCGGCCGGACGCGGGTGTCGTTCAGCACAAGAAGATCTCCCGGGCGAAGGAACCGGGAAATGTCCCGAAAGGCCGCGTGGGCGATATTCCCGCGGGCACGATCGAGAACCATGAGGCGCGAGGCGTCCCGCTCGGGCAGGGGATGCTGGGCGATGAGGGCGGCGGGGACGCCGGGGATTTTTATCCCGAGGGCCTCCGGTGGGATTTCCGAACGCATGGCGGAATTTTACACGGCGCGGCCGAAGGTTTCAGTTAAAATTGGTTTCCATGGCGGAACGCATTTATTATTTAATCACCGACCTCGACCCCGGGGGCGCCGAAAAAACCCTCGTCGCGCTCGTCACCCGCCTCGACCGCGCGCGTTACGAACCGGCCGTCGGATGTCTGAAATCCGAAGGCCCCCTCGCCGCGACGCTCCGGGACGCCGGAATCCCGGTCGAGTCGTTCGGGATGACTCCCCTCTCGCTTCCCTTCGCGGCAATCCGGCTCGCAGGAACCCTCCGACGGTTCCGCCCCGTTATTCTCCATACCTGGCTTTTTCACGCCAACCTGGCGGGACGATTCGCGGCGAAGATGGCCGGCGTTCCCGCGGTGATTTCCTCCATCCGCGTGGCGGAGGGAGAACGCCGGTGGCATCTCGTCTCCGACCGGATGACGCAGGGACTTGTTTCCCATAATCTGGCCGTGTCGGAAGGTGTAAGGGACTTCTCCATCCGACAGGGAGGAATTTCGCCGGATAAAATCACCGTGATTCCGAACGGCGTCGACGCGAACGCCTGCGCCGCGGCCGTCCCCCTTTCCCGGGAGTCTCTGGGAATCCCGGAAGGCGCCCCCGTGATTCTCACCGTCGCGCGTCTCGACCGCCAGAAGGCCGTCGAAACGCTCCTCGCCGCCGTGCCGGAGGTGCTGGACCGGCATCCCTCCGCGATTTTTATCATCGCGGGGGAAGGCCCCCGGCGCGGCCCGCTCGAGAACGAGGCCCGCCGGCGGGGAATCACCCCCGCCGTGCGTTTCCTCGGAAAACGCGACGACGTGCCGCAACTCCTGAAGACCGCGGATATGTTCGCTTTGCCGTCGCGCTGGGAAGGGATGCCGAACGCGCTTCTCGAGGCCATGGCGGCCGGGATCCCCGTCGCGGCCACCCGCGTCCCGGGCATCCGCGAAATCATCCGGGATGGCGAGACCGGCCATCTTTTCCCGCCGGACGACCCCGCGGCCCTGGCCCGGATCATCATCCGCATGTTATCCGATCCCGAAGCGACGCGCCGGCTCGGGACAAACGCCGCCGCCCACGTCCGCCAATTCCACCGATTTGAAACGATGGTGGAACATACGATGAAAATCTATGAAGAAGTCTTGAGAGTCGGCGAGTCTTGAAAAAAGTCAGCGAGTCAGCGAGTCGGAGAGTCTGGGAGTCTCGAAGAAGAGTTCCGGAGTTCAAGAGTTTGACTGATTCGGAATTCGGAATTCGACATTCGGAATTTCATCGCACATCATTCGTGCCATGACACCATCACTTATCCGTCCTCGTTCCATCCGTCCCCTCCTGGGAAATAACGACGTGGATGGTCTTGAACAGGATGGCAAGATCCAGGATAAACGAGTAGTTCCGAATGTAATAAATATTGAGCATGGCCTTGTCCCGGAAGCCGAGTTCGTCCCGCCCGCTCACCTGCGCAAGCCCCGTAATCCCCGGGAGGATATTGAGCGTCATCTTCTCCCATTCGTCAAAGCGATCCGCCACGTAGGGGATGACCGCGCGGGGGCCGACCAGACTCATGTCGCCCACAAGAACATTGTAGAGTTGCGGAAGTTCGTCAAGGCTCAATCGGCGAAGCCATCGCCCCACCCGGGTGACACGGGCGTCATCCGGACGCGTGAGGGGAGGGCCCTGCTCCTGGGCGCCGGGGATCATCGTCCGGAACTTGCGCATGATGAACCTCCGGCCATGCTTCCCGACGCGCATCTGCCCGAAGAACGGCCAGCCCCGGGAATCCAGCATGATGGCCGCGGATATGAAGCAAAACAACGGGGAAAAGAGAACCAGCCCCGCCGCCGCCGCCGACACATCCATCATGCGTTTGGCCACGGAATGCCAGCCCCCGATGACCGGCCGGCCAAAGCGCAGAACGGGAACATAGTTCACAAGATCCACGGAGGCCCGGCTCGTGATCATGTCGTAAAGCCCGGGGAGTACGGCGTAGGGCACCTGGGCATGTTCGCAGACGCGGACAATCTGCAAAATCTCCTCCGGCCGGAAATCGCGGGAGGACACGAACACACCCCCGACGTTTTGGGCGGCCAGAATCCCGCCGAGGTTCTCCACCGGCCCAAGCCAGACCAGACCCGGGATGTCGTCCCGCCGGGGTCCGGAATACCCGATGATCCGGCGCCGCGGGATTTCGCTCCGCTCGATGCGGGCCAGGATGTCGGCATCCACCCCCGTCGTCCCGAGAAGCGCCACACGCACCGGCTCCCCCTTCGCCAGCGTCTCGACGTCGCGGGTGCGTTTCAAGGCGTATCGCCAGCCCGCCAGGAGCGCCGAGGTCGTGATGAACGACAGGAAAATCACCGACGTTGGGAAAGGCCCGGTGTCGTCCTCGCGAAGAACGTAACTCGCCGTAAGAAGGAGAAACATCGCGACGAAACAACCACGGAAGACCACGAGAAAATCCTCCTCCCGCGCATTCGCCCATCGGATCGCGTACACCCCGGAAAACAGAAAGGACACATAGGGGATGATCACGACGAACGTTGTGATGTTCCGGTAGGAATCGAAATTGTAATCGGGCGGAATTCCCTGGAACCGGAGATAAAACGCCAGGACAACCCCGAGGTTGTACAGTGCGACGTCAACCACCACCATCAGGATCGTGGCCGACAGCCCGCGCCAGTCCGCGGCAAGGGTCAGGTCTTTTTCGCCGTCAACCTTGTTGTCACCCATAGGACCCCTTCAGTGTCCGATACCATTTCCGGCCCAGAACACCCTTGATCAGCGCGACGGCCGCCGCCCGTGCCCGGTAACGGAATCGAATCACCTTTCGTCCGAGAAGAAATCCCTCCATGTCGTCCAACGGAGTCTTCCGCACGACGGTAAATCGATACCAGATTTTCGGGACTGAATCAATAACGTGCCGGCGAACACCCGACATTAAAAGCCCCCGGTATCCCGACTCACGCGCCGCCGCAGCCGTGTCCGGGTGCCACGCCCCGCCCGGGAGAGCGCACAGATGAACTTCCTTTCCCAGACGATCCTCCAGTTCGCGTTTCGATGACCGCAGCTCCTCCCTCAATTCCCGCGCGCCCAGATGGGAAAACAACCGGTGTGTCCGGCCATGGGTCCCGATCGTCATGCCCGCATGATCCAGGTCGCGGACATCCCCCCAGCCGAGGCGATCCGGTTTTCCAACGTCGTCCGTCACCAGAAAAAACATGCCATGCAATTTCCGCTCGGCCAGAACAGGAAGCGCATGCCGGTGATGACTGGGCAGTGCATCGTCGAACGTAAGGATCGTCGCCTGCGTTATATCCGGACGTTCCTCATCCCCCAGCAGATCAGCCGCCGTCAGCACCCGGTATCCACGCCGAGAAATCCAATCGGCCAACCCCTGGAACTTTTCCCGGGATGTCACATAGAACCGCTCTTCGGGGCGAAAACCAGCCTCCTCGCGGGAGGAACCGGATATCCCGTGAAACAACAGGGGGAACAAATTCATTTTCGCCATCGGGCCCCCGTCCATCCGCGCCAGTAACAAAGCGGAGAAACCAGATCGGCGGCCAGCACGACGGACACGTCCGCGACCGATCGCACCACCGCCGGACACGCCCCCCATCGGGACAACAGCCACGCCAATGCCAGACCGAGATAGAATCCCGTTTGAACCCAGAATCCCACGCCGCGAAATCCGGAAATCGCCATAGTCAGCCCGTACGCCGCCAGCAGGAAAACCGACGTCCCCAACCGCAGTATTTTGTGAGACCACCAGGCGAAGGCCACCGGACTCCGAAGCGGAATGAGCAAGGATGGAAACCGGAACATCATCTGGTAATTGCCGGCCAGTGTCCTCACCTTCCGGTGAAACTCCGGATATCCCGTGCGAGTCCATTCCAGCGATAGCACCGACTCCACGACGACCGCGCGGAACCCCGCCTTGACCGCCTGGAGCGGGATGTAGATGTCGTCCAGTATGACATCTCCCGGGAGATCCGAAATGACCTGTCGCCGGAACGCCAGGCACGTCCCCGAAAGCCCGATTGACGAGTGGCATCGGCTTTCCCAACGGCGCAACCAGTTGTCGAACCCCCGGTACCGCTGAAACACCCCGCCTCCCCTCAGCACGAAATCCGCGCCCGCCACGCCCACGCGGGGATCGGCAAACACCCGGACCAGTTTCGTGACCGCGTCCGGAGCGAGTTCGGCCGTCACGTCGCTCAAGATCACCACATCCCCCTGCGTTCGACGGACGGCCTCCGCAACCGCCCCCATCTTTCCCCGTCTTTCCCGGAGCGCAATCACCCGGAATCGCCCCCCCCGTTCTCCGGAAAGGGCCGAAATCCGCTCCGCGGTCCCGTCCGTCGAACCGTCGGACACAAACACGATCTCCATCCGGCCGACGGGATAGGCGAGCGCGAGCGTGTTCTCCACCTTGGCCGAAACGAATTCCGCCTCGTTACACACGGGAACAATGAACGTCACATCCGGGGAAATATCCCCCTCCTCGACGCGCCGACCGAACCATCGGGCCCGCAGCCAGGCCACCGGCGGATAGAACACGTACGGGTAGAGGGCCATTCCCATCAACCCGATCAGCCAGCCATCTCCCATGCTCATTTCACGCACCCGGTTACAACAGTTTCAACCCTTTCTTCCGGAAACGCGCGGCGTCCTCCCGGGTGGGAAAGGAGAAGTACGAGCCATCCCGGAGATCCATCGGTTTGCGCGTGGCCACCCCGCGCTCCAGCCCGTCGATGGCACGAAGCAACGCTCCCACGCCGGCCATTTTCGATGTTTTTATCAGGTCGTGCAGGGTGTTCGCCGGATCGATGCGGACGGGCTCCTGAACCAGAATATCTCCTCCGTCAATTTCCTCCGTCATGACATGCACGGTCACCGCGGTTTCTGTTTCCCCGTTCAGCATCGCCCAGAAACTGGGCATCATTCCCCGGTAGCGCGGAAGCGGAGCCGAGTGAAGATTGATCCCCCCCAGGGACGGGATTGAAAGAAGATCCCGCCCCAGTTTCTGGCTGGCCGCGACGGAAACCAGCAAGTCGGGCCGGATCTCCCTTCGGACCACATCGAGGAAATCCGGGTCGTTGATCCGGCGGGGACGGTATGCGGGGATTCCGAACCGGCGCGAGACATCCCGAATGCCGCCCGGATGGAACCAGGGATGGAACCGGTTGATCCCCGCCTTCCCCATCGCCAGCGCGTACCGGACCGCCAGCCGGGCGAAATCCCCCGGCCCGTACAATCCGTAAAGGCGCCGGGCCACCCCCCACGGGGACTGATTGAACGAGGGAAGAATGACCGTGGCGACCACGCGCTTCCCGATGCCGGAATACAGGGCATGGAGCATCCCGGGGATGACAAACGGCTCCTCCTGAGTGACGACGGCTATCCGCATACCGTCCCCCCCAGTTCCCGGGCGTACACCTCGCTCAGGGGGGCGAACCTGAAATCGCGCAACAGCCGCCTCAGGCGCGATTCGGTCCGCGCCAGGTTGACGTAATGGCGGAATCGCGCCAGCGCCGGGAGGCCACGGACGACCGGCTGTTTCGGATCGAATTCCCACGGGTGAAGATAAATCACCGCAGGCTCCCCCCGGAGGTTGATTCGACGGATCGCCCATCGCGTCCATCCGTAGGGCATGAGGCGAAGATACCCGCCGCCGGCCACCGGCCAGTTTTTCCCGAGAATCCGCAACGTGCTGATCGGAAACTCCCACAATTCCTCCTGGATACGATGGGCGTGCCGCTCCGCCCCGGGAAACCCATACCGGTCATGAAAGGATATCGGGAATATGCTGGAATCATACCGAAAGCCACGCTGGCGCAACAAATCCAACGCCCATGTCGTCTCGCGCGTGATGGAAAAGGAAGGAGCGCGGTACCCATGGAGCAGGCAACGCGGGGCGTCGGACCCCACCAGCGCCGACCGAATCGCTTCGCAGGAACGGTCCAGATCCCGCAGAAATTCCCCGGGACGCTGTCGGCACAGGGGCCGGTGCTCATGGCCGTGGGAACCGACCTCATGCCCTTCCCCGACGATCTCTCTCACAACGTCAGGGTGCCTCTCGGCCACCCATCCCAGCACGAAAAATGTCGCCCGGACCCCGTGTTCGCGCAACAACCGCAATATCAACCGCGTGTGCTCCGCTGCGCGCCCGGGCAGACCTTCCCAGTCGCCTCGTGACACAACACCCTCCAGATTATGGGCGTGAAAATACTCCTCGATATCGAATGTCAGCGCGTTCGTCACCGCCATCGCATCATCTCCGTGAGATCGCGAAACCGCCCCGCCGTCTCATGGGAAATCCTTTCCCAAGATGATGGCGGCCATTTCCCCGTGGCGCTCGAAGATCCGCCGATCCCGGACATTCCCCCCGGCCAGCGACGGCAGGACATCCCTCATGCCGTCATTCGATCCGTCGGACACGATCACGATTCCAACTGATTCCGGCCTAACTCAGCATGACGTCCGGACGACGCGGAGTCCGTGACATTCACCGACGCCGGGGATTTCGCAACCTCCTCATCCACCATATCGCGAACGCACAAAATAACGGCGGACATGATCCAAAAATGCGTCACGACCTCGTTGGTGTCGAAGAGGCGCGAACCAAAAATATTGACGACGAGCAATCCGACCATGCCCCCCAGATAACCAACCGCGATACTCCTGAAAAACCGGTCATGACTTCCGCGACATATCCCCCACGCGCTCTTCGCGAAAATCCCTAGTATAAGCAAAAACAGAATCAGCGCCGGAACCCCCATTTCCGTGGCAATGGCCACGTATGTACTGTGTGGATCCCACTGCTCCGTGACCAACCCTCCAAATGGAACCTCCACCCCTTCCCGAGCAAGTTCCTGGGAGACCCTCGGGTAATTACCAAACCCAACGCCGAAAACAGGATTCCGTTTGACGATTTGAACGCCAAGGTACCACAGGTTGATACGGCCATACGCGCTGGCATCCATTTCCCCGATGGTCTCACGCGCATTCCCGGGACCGTATTCCCGGACCGTTTCCACGGTGGGCTTTAAACGCCCCATAATCACTGAAGGAATCATATCCGGATTCATCACGAAATAACATAGGACCGGAGTCAGAAGCAACAACGCCACCTTCCGGTTCCAGAACCACGTCGTCGCATAGGCCGCCACCGCGAAGGAAATCGTCGCCCCCCGGGAAAAACACAACAACATGGCGCGTCCGCACACCGCAATCGGGATGAGGAAAATCCAGAATTTCTTTTCATACAGATAATGGAAAAAAAATGAGACCATATAAAACGAGTAGTAGCAGAAATACGCCCCGAACTGATTGGGCTGGTCGGCGATGCCCTTGATGCGACACCTATCCAAAGACGACGGGTACCTCCACAATCCCCCGATATCAATGTAATACTCCTTGAGCCCGATCATCCCGACCAGACCCGTCATGAGACAGACCACGAACACCACCCACCAGACATCCCGGCGGTCCCGGATATTATTGACAAAAATATAATACACCAGCATCGGCTCGGCCCATCGTTTCAAAACGAACACGAGTTCAAGAAAGTCCAGATCCACACGAGTGATTTCCGACCGAATCAGGGATATCGAACCTAAAAACATGAAAAGGAATACCGGGAGATCGGCCGAACGCCGTTTATAAACGGAACGCCCCTCCAAAAACGACTGCGAAAACCAGCCCAGGGCCATGGTGAGGATTAAAATATTCGTCATGTTGAATGCCCGCAGGAGCCCCCCGAAGTCCCCCGCCAATTCCTTTTGAAACGGGATGTACACGGCAAACAGAAGCATGATTTTATGAAAGTCCTCGAGGGCCAGACGCAGACAATACCCCGTGAAGAGAAATCCCAGCGCCACCATCACCGGAAACGGAATGTGGACCCCCCGGTAAGGGACGGTAATACCCGTCAGAGTCAGGGCAAATCCCAAAACGAGGAAAAACGTGAAGACCACCTCGCGTGTCGCCCCCTCCGTCTTCCTTCCTTCGGGCAGAAACAGCCGATCGTTTGTCGGACCGCGCATCATATCCCTTGTATCGTCAATCCCAATCCGTTGGTTTCAAAGGATTTTATGGCAAATATCCCGTTCATGGTGAGCATCCCTTAAAACTTAACATAACGGATTTATCAAAACATGGACAGGCAACCGCATAAATTGTACCATCGCTGGAATATCAACCCATCACACTTCTGATGAAATATTATCACGGACTCATCCTCGCCGCGGCATTCCCGATCATCCTCGCTATTTTTATTGCCGGTCCGGATTCCCCGATAATCCTCGGAGGGCTGGCCCTGTTTCTCCTGCCGGCGATCGCGGCCGGCCGCGCCTTTGGACAACGCGACACCGCCCGGGGATGGGCCGCGGCGGCGGTCGCCTTCGGCCTCATGATTTTCCTGTCCGGTATCGTCCGGCCCGCGGGCGCATTCGTTCTTATTTCAGCCTTTGTCAGCCTGTCGCTTTTCTTATTCGGCAAACGCCCTTCCCCGGAACCCGCACCCGTGGATTCCGGCACGGATGCCCGTTCGTTCGTAATTGCCATATTCCTCCAGATTCTTCTGGTCGCCCCTCCCTACATGCTTCTTCTGACGGAACAAGCCGGACGATTCCTCTACCCTCCCTACTTCAACATTGACTTTCTCCATCACTTGGCCATCGCCTCATCCACCTCCCGTTCATTCCCTCCGGAAACCCCCTTCCAGGCGGGCCATCCCCTTCATTACTACTGGTTCTTCCATCTTTTTCCGGGAGCCCTGATCCGATGGGGCGCCCCCGCCATCCCCGCCCTCATGGCCTCATCCCTCGCGGCCGGATTTCTGTTTCTGGGCGTGGCGATCTCCCTTGTCGGGAAAGTCACATCGCGCAAAACCGGCATCACCGCCGGAATGGCCCTTGTTTTCCTGACCGGCGGTTACAAGGGGGTCTACGCCATCGCCCGACCGCTCGTGGAGTCCCTCGTTCCCGGCCTTGTGCGCGTGCCCTCGGCGGGAGAGGACGTCCCCCTGGCGATTTCCGACCTGTCTCATGGAATTTATCGCGATTTCCTCTACGAGCCCCATGCCCTCATGGCCCTTTCCCTCATTCTGGCGTCCCTGTCGCTTTTCAAGCCGGGAGGACGGAGAACCGCCCTGGCCGTTTTCGCCACCGGATTCGATGCCTTCATCGGCGCCATCGGCGTCGCGTGGGCGATTCTTTCCGCCTTGATTCCCGCCGGGCCGGAAGAACAACGCCTCCGTCCATTCCTGTACGCCGTGTTCACCGCCGCCGCCGGATTTTTCACCTTTCGAATCACCGGAATTTTCGGCGCCCCTCAAATCGGATTTCACCCGTACCCGGCCGCCTGGAAAATTTTGCCGATTTACCTCCTGGCGGAATACGGCGGACTGATGATCATGACACTGGCCTTCCTCCGCCGGGAATTTCCCGCCGGCCGCCTCCCTCGGGACATCCTGCTTCTGGCCGCAACGGGACTGGCCATCGGCCTCTCGGTCGGGGAACCCGCCAACCCCGAACTCTTCCTTCGGAAAAGCGTCAAGGTGGTCGGGATCGGGTTTGTCGCGCTGGCCGCATCCGAAATCGCCCGACGGATCGAAACACGGCGATGGCCGGCGCTCGTCCTTCCCGCGTGCGTCCTTCTGCCCACCCTCCTCACCCTCGGCATGGACGTCGCGGTTTCCTCCGGTCTGCGCGGGGCTCACCTGGCCATACCGTCCGACGAGGCCGCCGCGTACCGGTGGATCGCCGGGAACACCCGTCCGGAGGACCGGCTTCTGATTCTTCCCCCCCGGGGGCGTTATGTTACGATTCCGGCATCACTGTCCGGAAGAAACGTTGTGCTTGGCGATGATTATCACACACAGGTCTTCAGACCCGACGATACCGGCGCCCTCACGTTGAGAGAGGAAATCTGGGAAGCCTACCGATCGGAGGACACCCGCCGGATATCCTCCATCGCCCGTCGGAACCGGGCGGCCTACGTTCTGGCCGGCCCCTACGAGGAACGGATGGCCCCCGGAATCCGGGGGCGTCTCCGGAAATGCCGGGAAACCGAGGAGGTCTTCCGGAACTCCATCGTCAGCATTTTCCGGATTCGCTAAATCCGCTCATCTTGAACCTACCGGCAGACAGGTTTATCGAAGTCCGCTCATCCTGAGTTTATCGAAGGAATGCTCACCATGAACGGGATTTTCATCAAAGTGTTTTTGACCACATATAAACCCTCGAGAGCCCCCACACGTCGTGATATTTATTCATCGCATGTATAAATATCGCAATTCCCCGGATTCATTGGCCGCGGTTATTATGTCCTTGCTGCATAATGCGTCTGTGGCATAATAACAACACAATCCAACACCAGTCATATCTTTTCGGTTTACGCATGGAAAGGATTTCATGAAACTGGAATTTCTGGATCGTTCCGAAGAAATCGCCCGGCTCCGACGGATGAAAAAACACCGGGATGGCGCTTTCGCGACGCTTTACGGACGCCGCCGTTGCGGGAAGTCACGATTGCTCCAGGAGGTGTTCCTTCCTGACTCCACCGTATTCTATGTCGCGGATGAACGGGAAAGCCCCCTGCAACGGGAGGGAACGGCACGGGAAATCGCCCGGCTTCTCCCTGGATTCGACCGTGTGATCTATCCGGACTGGGATGCGCTTTTCCGGGCATGGTGGGAAACCGCCCGCCCGGGGATGTCTCTCGTATTGGATGAGTTTCCGTATCTCGCCTCGGCTGCACCGGAAGTCCCGAGCATCCTGCAGAAACGACTGGATGCCGGACAAGGAAAGGGAATTCATCTGGTGTTATGCGGTTCCTCCCAGCGGATGATGCAGGGATTGATTCTCGACCGCACGGCGCCGCTTTACGGTCGCGCGGACGAAATCCTGCGTATTACCCCGATTCCGGCGGGATGGATCCGCAAGGCGCTCTCCATCACAGACGCCGTTCCGGCCATGGAAGCATATGCGGTATGGGGCGGAATTCCCCGATACTGGGAACTCGCATCGGAATGCCAAAACCGGGAGGAATCCCTGGAACGACTCGTGTTTGATCCCCTGGGTGTCCTCCATGGAGAGGCCGACCGGCTTCTTCAGGAGGACATGCGGGAAACCGCCGGCGCGGTCTCCATTCTTTCACTCATCGGGAGCGGGTGCCACCGGCCGTCCGAGATCGCTTCGCGACTGGGAAAACCCGCCACCGCCCTGTCCCGTCCTCTCCAACGATTGATCGAATTGGATCTTGTTCGACGGGATTGTCCCTTCGGGGCATCCCCTCGCGACAGCAAGCAATCCCTCTATCGCATCTCGGACCCGTTTCTGCGTTTCTGGTTCCGGTTTGCGGAACCGGAACGAACGATGTTGGAGGCGCGTCGGATTGCCGAGGTTGCCGATCAAACGGCGAAAGCATTCCCCACCCACGTGGCGGCGGTCTGGGAAGACCTTGCCCGTGCCGCCGTGCCACGCCTGGCACTCTTCAACAAACAATGGAGACCGGCCGCGGCATGGTGGGGAAACGGCCTCGATCGCAAACCGATGGAAATAGACATCGTGTCGGAAAGCACCGACGGGAAAACCCTCCTCCTCGGTGAAGCCACATGGTCGAAAAATACGAATGTTCCCTCCTTAATCACCGAATTAAAGAACAAGGCGGAACGACTCCCCTTTCGGCGCGGCCGCAACGTCCGTTTCGCGATCTGGTGCAAACACAAGCCGACCGTGTCAACCACAGAAAAGATTCTGGGGCCGGCTGATGTTTTAGATGTACTTACGTGAGACGAAAAAGCATTCGAAACCCGTTCACCATGAGCGGATCCCATACAATCCGCTCATCCTGAGCCTGCCTGCCCCGTACGTCTTCGTCACGGGGTCGAAGGATGAGCCAAGTGTCTCGCTCATGGTCGTGGTCCGTGGGCGCCCTTCGCCCCTACACGTTCCCCGCCTCGGCTCCCAGACTCGCCGACTCGCTGACTCGCTGACTTCCCACCGCGGGAATCAATTCCGCCCAGATTTCCCCCCACCGGACCTCCAGGTGGCGAACCGCCAATCCCGCCGCGGCCGCCTCCTCCCGGAAACCCGCCTCGGTGTATTCGATGAAATGCCCCCGGTCCGACCGCCACTCCAATCCCAATTCCTTCCGAAGCGGCACACGCCAGTCGCGATCCTCGCAGGGCACGCGGATCAGGAAACGTTTCGCCCCCGTTCCGGCGGTCAATTCCCGGAGAAACCGGGTTCTGAATTCGATATGTTCCAGGATATTGGACAACACCACGACATCAAATAATTCCTTACCCGGAAAAACCGTTACGTCCCCGACACGATATTCCACCCCGGGATGCGAAAACCGCCTCCGGGCCTCCGCAATATGCCCGGGATCAATATCCACGCCCACCACTCGGGCGCCTGTCTTACGGGCGACATCAAACGCCACCGCCCCGTTCCCGCACCCGGCATCGAGAACCCGCTCCGCCGCCGATATCCGCCCCGTAAAAAAATCGTGATAGCCTGTGAGGCGGTGCTTGGGATGAACCCCGCCCTCCCGGGCGATGGCATGTTCGTTTACAAGAGCAGTGATTTCATCCTCCATCCCAAAGAGAAAACACAATGCCTCACGCCGACACCCCCATCGTGAACGGAGACAACAGTAGCCGACAAACATCTTCCCAAACAATTGTAGCGGCATCAGCCGCGCAAGCCCCATTTTAATCAAACGAATCATGCGCCGCATATTCCCCTCAATTTCTCCTGAAGTAGCCGAAAAACATATCTCTTCCGGCTGACAGATAACGCCTGAACTGGTCGAGGGAGCGAACGGATCGAATTGCCCGGAAAATCTGACTTGGACGGAAGTAGAATTCATTCATGGCCCCATGAGCCATGTGGCGCAATTCCCCGTCGGGGATTTCGGTCCAGGGACGCCCCATGAACGTGTCGTCTGGTTTGGACCTGGCGATATAGTCCGCCCAGAAATCATGTCCCACCGACGGCAGGTAATATTTCTCGTAGAGTTCCGTTTTGGGGAAAGCCGTCAGACAATTGAATATCGCAAAATCGAGCGGAAGTCGCTTGGCAAAATCGATGGTTTGACGCGCGGTTTCACGGGTTTCCCCCGGCGAACCGATGAGGAAATAGCCGAAGGCGCTGATCCCCACCTCGTCCGTCTTCCGGATGATCCGTTCGATGCGGCCGAGATCGATCTGTTTCCGAAGCGTCTTCAGGATTTCCGGATTGCCCGACTCGATCCCGTAGAAGATCCTGTAGCATCCGGCCTCCCGGAGCGCCTCCAGCATCTCCTCGTCAATCGTGTCCACGCGGCTCCTCACATCCCAGATCATCCGGCGATGGAGCCCCTTCCCGACGAGTAACCGGCACAGGTCGAGGACTCTTTTTTTGTTCACCGTGAAACTCGAATCAAAGATGTCCACCTCCCGCACGCCGTGCCTGTCGTAACATTCCTCGAACTCGCGCACGACGTTTTCCGCGCTCCGCGCACGCCATTTCTGGCCATTGGCCTCGCAGAAGATGCAATGGAAGGGGCATCCGCGGCTGGTGTTGAACACCGTGTAGTTCCGGCGGGTGCTGATGAAATTGAAATACCGGTGATTGGGCACCAGATGCCGGGCGGGAAACGGGACCCGGTCCAGATCCTGGCAGACGTCCGGCGGACCGGCATACCGGATTTCGGCGCCGTCACGCCATACCAATCCGCGCAGCCCCTCCCACCCCTCCTTCGCCTCCCAGCGCCGGACGAATTCCGGCAACACCATTTCGGCCTCGCCGACGCAGACGAAATCCACGTCCGGGCAATTCTGTAACGTGGGCACCGGGTAAATCGTGGTATGCACCCCGCCCAGCATGATGGCCGCCCGGGGAAGGGACGCCTTGAAGTACGACGCGTAGGATCGCGCGTTGTGAAAATGCGACGTATAGACGGAAAGGCCGATGATGTCCGGATTGAACACCTTCAATCGGGCGAGCACATCCGCATCCCCCAATTCCATCCCCACCATGTCATAATAGGCCAGTTCGACGCCGAGTTGCTCCAGCAACCCGGCAACATACAGAAGCTGGATGTTCGGCATATGGCCGAAATGCTTCAAGACCGTGCGATTCCCGGGTTCGTTGGCGATCCGGGAGACGTCATAATGAATCAGGGCGACACGCATCTCGGCATCCCAATCAAGAACAAACCAAAACCATCGCGGCGGAACGCGCCCGTCAGAACGCCCGCCGGCACTCCGCCATCAATTCATACTGGCTCGCCGACCACCGTTGCAACAGGGCAAGAAGCCCGAATGCGATCCGGAACGCACGCGACCCGGAAAGCGCCATCGCCGGGGTGTCCGCACCGACAATCCGGCCTGTTTCCCATCCGCCCCCGTCGAGCATGCGGCGCAACGTCTTCCTCGTATAACAATAAAGGTGTCCGGGGACATAAATCCGCCGGAGCGGCCCGGACACGTATCCCAAACTCGCCCGGTGGATCACCCGGGCCATCCGGTCTATCAACGCTTCGCGGGAAATCGTCTTGATCATCAGTACACCGCCCGGAGCGAGCCGCTCCTTCAGGATAGCCAGGGCGCCGGCGGGATCGGCCAGGTGCTCCAGGACATCCCATAACGTAATCGTGTCATAATACGCTTCGGAATGCGCCAGGTCCTCGATCCGGCATTGCCGCAGCGGCAGTCCCCGGGCCAGCCCGATGCCGACCGCGCTTTCCGAGAGATCGATGCCTTCCGCGACCCAGTCATTCCGCAACGCCCACGACACGAAATCCCCGGTAGCGCATCCAACATCCAAGAGACGCCGGCCCGTCCCGCCCCTGGCCCCCGACAGGAAAAAATCCTTCAGGTGATCCAGGTAAGCGGCACGCCCCGCCTCCGACGCATAGCGAACATGATCATAATACCCGCCATCATACACGTCCGGCTCATTCCCCCGGACGGCGAAGTTGGTGTATCCCAACCCGCAAAGGCAACGATAAACCACCAATTCCACATCAGCACAGGGCAACCGGAAATCAACATTCCCGGAATCATGCCCGGAGGCGCACACGGGACAACGCCACAAACTATTTCCCCTGCCAATATCAGGAGAATCCGTTCCGATCATGTCTTTCTTGCCGTGAATTTCAAATACCCGTCACCCCTCATCCAACGTCCATGACCGTATGGCCCCCACGTGGAATCCAACCTTCGGACATCGGTCATTTGCGCTGCCTCAAACCACTTCCGGATATCCGAATCGTGATAATTTTCCCGAATGGGCACGTACATGCAATCCAGGACCGCGTACCAGACCACCGGATTCCGGCTGAATACCCGGCACAGGGCGAACGTCAGGCGCAGGGGAATGACATGGCGGAACAACCGGGCGCTGTAGATCGCAAAATTCATCAATCCCCCCCGTCCGTACACCGCCATGATCATCGCCCCCCCCAGGTTTCAAGACCCGGACCAACTCGCGGAATCCCCCCCGTGGATCCGTGGTGTGATGAAGCACCCCGTCACAATGAACAACATCAAAAAAATCATCGGGATACGGAATATCGAGAACGGACGCCTGCCTCACCTCGAGGCGGTTTTCAAACCCCGCGTTCCGTTGGACGGTGTTGCGCACGCATCCCTCCCCGGCATCGATGGCGCACACCCGCGCCGCCCCGCCCAGGAGAAAACCACGGACCGCGCGACCGCTTCCGCATCCGGCATCCAGGACCACCTTTCCCCGAAAAAAATCGTCACCCACCGGCAGGGACGACCACCGCTTGAAATGGTCATCCGAAAACTTCTCCCACTGCCTGCGGTCGAACTGGTCCCACACAAAAGCATAAAGTTCCCCGGTGGCGACCGCGACCGGTTTCCTATCCCTGTTCATGGGTCTCGGAATCCCCCCCGATCCGGCGCGCCTTCAACGTCAAATCCGACGATTTTCCAACATGCCCACCCATTCTTGATTGCGCCAGACGACACGTCTCCTCGAAATAAAACTTGTTCTGCAGAAGCAGGAGGGAAAACGCGAACACCTGCATACCCACCAGGAGAAACGTTCCGCAGAAAACAACACTGTACGTGTAGTTGGCATACACATCCTGCAACCCGCCCGATATGGCGGCAAACACCCCCTGATTGATCCGTCCCCACACCGTCACAATCACGCGCACCAAAAGGGCGACCGCCATGTACATCCCCGGGAAAAGCAACAACATGGAAAACACCATGAAAACATAAGCGGGCCTCGACAACCAACCCAGAAGCAAATACAAGCGAATGGACCGCCATATCCTCATCTTGGAAATCCGGCGGAATCCGGCCGCAGCCGCCTTTTCATCGGCCCACGCCAGGCGCGCGGGCACCTCGCACACCCGAAACCCCATCAGGAACGACTTCATCAGAATTTCAAGTTGCAACTCCATGCCATCCGAAGTCAAAATAATATTATCCAGCACTTCACACCTGTAGGCCCTTACCACGCAGGTGCTTGTCGAAACCGGGTATTGTGACATGCGTGCCAGGTACATGTTCCCCCAACGACTCAATATGCGGCGATAAAACGGGACATTCCGCACCTCCCCACCTTTCATGTAAGGCGAGGCCAATGCGATTTCGACGTTATGCTCGCGGAGTGCCTGAACCAGGGCGAAAATGTACTCGGGGCCATAACTCATGTCGGCATCCAGAGTCACGACAACGTCCCCCCGACAAACGTTGAAAGCCGTACGTAACGCGCGTCCCTGCCCGAAATTCCTGCGGTGATGCAATACTTGCACCCTCGGGTTACCGACCGCGACTTCATCCATGATTTTACCGGTTCGATCCGTGCTTCCGTCATTCACACAGACCAATTCCCAGTCCATCTCCGGATGAACAATCAATTCGGAAATAACCCGCCTCAGATTATTGCAGATAACCGGTTCTTCGTTGTAGGCGACGACAACCACCGACAAACGCAACTTTTCGGGGTTCAGATCCAACATCGAAGAAGCCTGTGCGGAACCCATGGTCGGCATTTTCCCTCAACGACCTACAAACCCTTCTCCCTCCGTGTATCGTCATTTTATGACGCGGATTTTACCGCCATCCCCGATCCTCAACTGATATCCTGGCAACAAACAACATCATGTGGCAAACCCGATTTCGCACAAACGGAAGGCGCCGCAAGACTCCTTCAACAAACCATTCCACATACGAACCAAGGCGTTTCCGTCCCAAAAGGAACCCGATTCCCGGACACTCATCGGAAAGTCCCTTCATGGAATCGTAGGGAACGATCTCCAACACGTCAAACCCCGCCCGGCGCAAACACAGCTCAAAATCCTCCCTCTTGAACGCATATTGATAGAAGGGACGCCACCCCGGTTTTCTCCGGAAGAACCCCAGCCGTGCCTTGATGTTTCGTAGCGGATTCATCCACGGAACGGAAATCAACGCGACACCCCCCGGCGCCAGTACCCGCCGCGCCTCCCGGAGAAATGCGTCCGGTCCCGTTTCGTCATGCTCCATCACCCCCAGCGAAATGTAAGCGCCGTAGACACCCTCCGGCACATCCAGATTCTTCACATCCCCCAGACGAACCGGGAGTCCGGGATGACGACCCTGCAACGCCGCGACCGTTCTGGGCGCCCATTCCACGCCCTCGACCCGGTATCCGCGCGCCCGAAGCGCGAGAAGCACACGTCCCCGGCCACAACCCGCCTCCAGGATATCCGCATCCCGCGGCAGATACCGGAGAAATACCGCCTCCAAATCCTGGCGAAGTTTGCCCGGCGGTATCGGATACTCCGCTTCAACGTCGGCCTCCTCACGCCAGCGATCATCCCAAAATTCCGCGTCGGGCGTCCGCGAATAATATGTCAGGCGATCCCCCGCCATGCGCCTCACCACCACCGGTTCCCTGAAAATCCGCCATCCGCAATACAGCCATCCCAAATAGGGATTCGCCAGTTTCTTGATTCGTAAAACGACCGGCTCATACGGATTAATGAAATTACGCCCCGCCAGACGGTCCCGCCGGATTTCCCGCGCAAACATCCGCCGCGCGCGGTCGTAATTCCCCTCCGCCATGTACGCCTTGGCCAGAATATGCTTTTCCCGGACCACCCGGCGGAACACCATCTTCTGACGTTCCGGGGAAAGATTCCGCCTCCGATATTTTTTGATGAAGATATTCAGCCGATCGCGGTGGAACACGGATCCCGCGCGGGCCGTGGCGTTCATTCCGTGACGGCGATAAATCCCGACAATGTCGGGAATGCCAGCGAACCGGCACTGAAGCCCCAGACTCATCCACAGATCGTAATCCGCCGTATGGGTGAGTTCGACATCAAATCCGCCCGCCTCGACCACAAGATGCCTCCGCGCGACCACCGTCAAGAGTGGGACGTAATTGCCCTCCAGAAGCGATTCCCACGTGTCCGGCATCGGACGGTCCGGTTTGATTTCACTCCGCGTACCGTCGGGAATCTGAACATAAACCCTCCCGTAGGTGAACCCTATTTCCGGATGACACTCCAGAAATGCCACCTGCTTTTCCAATTTATCCGGGAACCACAGGTCGTCGTCATCCAGAAAAGCGAGATACTCCCCCCGGGCCGTCACAATGGCGGTGTTGCGTGTCGCCCCCATGCCAGGGCCGGACGAGCGGAGATACCGGACGCGCGGGTCCCGGGCGGCAATTCCCCGCACGAGCGATTCCGTTTCGTCGGTGGAACGATCGTCCACGACCAGCAATTCCCAATGAGAATATATCTGCGCCGCCACGCTCGCCATGGCCTCCCGGAGCATGGCGGCCCGGTTGTGGGTCGGGATGATGATGCTGACCAGGGGAAGCGTGTCACCCATGCGTCTTTCCAGTGATTTGTTCAAAAATTTCCCGGTGCCTCATCAGCCAGGGTTCTATATCAAAGCATGCCACCGCCCGTTCACGCGCGGCCGTGGTGTATTCAACATAATGATCGGCCACTTTCAAAACGGCCTCCGCCAGCGCCTCCGGATCAGGCGGAATATCCTTCTCCCAATCCAGTTTCCCCGGAACCCCGATCCCCGCCTTCCCGCCCACAAGTTCCGGAGTTCCCCCGGTGGCGGAATACACCACGGGAAGTCCGCAGGCCATGGCCTCGATCACGGATGAGGGACACGGGTCCGCGTACTTGGTGTGAAGATAGACATCTCCCTCCCGGTACATTTCCGGAGCATCCCCATGAAGATATCCCCCACGGAATTCGACATGGGATTCCAAATTCAAATCAAACGCGAGTTTCCGCGCACCCGCCTCATAGGCCGGAGGCATGAACCGCCCGGCGACAATCAGGCGGGCGGAGCGTTTGCGACGGACGGCCGCCAGAGCTCTGATTCCGCAGGGGACCCGGTAGTCGGAATAGTGCGAGCCGGCCATGAGAATCCTCAATTCATCCTCCGTGGGAGTTCGAACCTTCCCCGGCGTGAATGCCCGCGTATCCACGGCATTGTAAAGAATTTCACAGGGCGCGTCGCATTCCCCCAGGAATCGTTCCGCGGATTCCCGGCAGAACCGGCTCTGGAAAAACACATAATCCGCCTGACGATACAACTCCGCCATTTTCCGATTCCGATCCCGGCGGACGGTGTCGGGGCCGGGACGATGAATCCCATCCTGATTCCAGATGATTTTAATCCCCCGCGCCCGGGCGGACGGAAAAAGCGCCTCCAAATGAGGGGAATGACTGCTGCTCACCGCATAAATGACGTCCGTCGCCGGCCCGGCATGAGGCCAGCGCCGATGAAGATGAATGTATTTCACGGCCCCGCCGCTTACGAAACCATCCGTTGGAGCGGCAGGATAACCCGCGTGGGCATAGGCAATCCGCACCCCCCCGGCCGCATCCCGGGCCGGGGCCAGCCGCCGGAGGTTCCGACGCCATCGGATCTCTTCACGAATCCGGAAGATCGACACCACCAGCCACCGCAGAAACATGACCGCCCATCCCGTTTTCATCCGTTGGCATCCCCGACAAATCCCTTCATGAATTCCCGCCACGCCGGCGTCAGCCGTTCATAAGAAAGAGATTCCGCCGTCAACCGCCCCTCCCGGACGACTCTCGCGACCCCGACCCGATTCCGGAACGCATACGCCGCCCAATGCGCCAACCCTTCCGCATCCTCCACGTCCACCATCCAAGCATTCTCTCCATGACGGACGATGTCCTGGGCCTGTCCCACGCGCGTGGTCACAAGCGGAATTCCGCACGCCATGGATTCAAGCACCGACTTTGGCCCCCCTTCCTGGCGGGAGGAAACGATGTACACATCCAACGCATGATAGAGTTTTTCCACATCCGGATAATGCGTTAAATGGCAATGCCGATACGGAATGCCAAGCCGTTCCAGACCGGTTTTGACATATCCCCGCGCGGGACCGGACAACAAGACGTGCAATTCCGGGATATGTTCCCGCAAAATCCCCATCGTCTTCAGAAAAACATCCGGGCCTTTGATGAGTTTTGGTTCCCTCCCCTCCTCCCATCCGACACCATCTTTCTGAAAAGAACCCACCACCGCCGCGGAATCGGGAATGCCCAATTCCCGGCGGGCGCACGCCCGGAGTTCCGCTGTCGCGATCCGGAAATATCCCAGATTGATTCCGATAGGGATGAGAAACACCTTTCCCGGATCAATCCCCGTGGAGAGAATGACCTCTTTCATTTCTCGATGGGAAACCTGGATGCGGTGTACCCGGTGGCGGAAACGCCGTAGGACGTCGAAACTCCGGTCGAATTCCGGTTCCCCCGTTCCCGGCTTGCCATGAAAATAGGCAAATCCAATCCGGTGAGGCAATCCCTTCTCCAAATATCCCCGGGCGTTGAACTGACTGCCAAAGAAAACGCCCTGGTCACGGCAAGCATGGAGAAAGCGAGAGGAAATCGTCCGGATACCGATCTGCAAGGCAATGGCCTTAAGTTCTTTTAACTCGCATGAAATAACCCAATCAACAGAATCTCCAATCAACAACAAACGCGAATACGACGCCCACGAACATGTGACAGGCATCGCCATCACGCGTAATAACTTATTTGCAATGCCAATCATGTCATCACACTCATTTATTCGATGGTGCAAGTTTACCGTCAGCCGACACTCGATTGGCGACTTCTTTTTTTCGAATGAGAACGCGCCTCTCCCCTGCTACAACCAATACCCCACGCTCATCCGGATTCCCTTCCTTCAAATACTCGCGAGGTACAACGACAACATCAACCCCGTTGCGGTCAAGCCAATCTCCGATACTGCCCGAATCACGGAAAACTGCCCGTACGGACGGCAGAGCCCAACGGGTGGTGCCCTCAACACTGTCCTGGGTAAGGAATATCCGACCGGGCATCCACAATATGGGATTCATCGCGAACCCTGCGATTGCGACACGATCATTTTTCGAAACATGGTTTTTGAATATTAACACATCTCCATCTCCCCCCAGCACATAATGCTTCGCCAAAAACTCATCCCGGGACATCCGACCGCAGGCAAACGGGAAATGCATTTTCGTTACCTTCACAATCCAACCGGATTGCATTACAAAACACGCGCCCGCCAACGCGCCCAAAAGAGCTGCCGCGCGCCAATTCCGAAAAACCGCCGCAATCCCCAACATGCCCATCACAATCAAAACCGAATGAACGGGATAAATCAAATAACGATACCGAGGAATCCCCTTCATCAAACACAGGACAAAATACAATAAAAGTACCGTGATCAGCCATCCCCACCCCCTCACCATCCGCCGAGGGTATTTCAAGATGGCGACCAACAAGACGGGGATGAGCATAACCACAACCGGTGTGTTGGCATCATCCCAACGGTTACCCGAATACGCCCAAAAACTTCGACAGAATTCGGAGATCGATATTTTCAAAAAAAGCAAAATCCGTGACCAATACAATTGTTGCTCGTTCGTAAGCCAGGGAGAATGCGCCGCATGCCCAAGCGGGAAAAACACATCGCCCGTCTCGATCCACGAGCGACCATACCACGGGAATAGGACAAACCCGGATACAACCAATGCCCCCGTCCCCACGATCAATATCCTTTTCCAATCACTCCGACAAACAACGCACAAACGAATAAACGCCACTCCGCCGCCGCTCAACAAGAGGAAAAGTCCTGTATGTTTAGCAACTGCCGCACCGGACAACAACGCGATGACTCCAACGATTTGACATTCAACAGTCATGTCGGGCATTAAAAACAACCCCAAGCCCGATATGACCAGGAAGGCATACATACGATCGGAACAGGCCAAATGAGCAACCTGAAAATGGAGAGGCAATGTAATGAATGCAAACGCCCCAATAATCGCCAGCCCGTACCGACCCGTCGTTCGAAATATTAAACCGTATATCAAACTCGTTGCCACAATCATGCTAATAAACTGAAACATTTTCACGGCGGACAAACCGAATAACGGATAAAATAAGGTTCCTATCTGACTTCCGAGAAGCGGAAAATTCGAAAAGCAATTCGCCTTCGTACCTTCAAGCGAACCTTCCTGAAACAAAAACTTCACCATTGACACATAACACGTTGCATCATCGCTAAATACGTATGGCGACAACACCGCGATGGCCATCACAATTGTCGGGAGGCCGAGTAACACGATTGGCGCTACCATAAGTTTCTTGCGTGTGATGTCGTCGCTATTGATCCGGCAAGCCCGGAAAAACTGATATGCTCCACACACCCCCATACAAAACCAAACCGAAAACATAAACGCATGTCCCAGCACATTAACGCCAATAAACCAACTTACATACCTTGCAACCGTCCCCCACAATACCGCCCCACACGCGAAACTGACCCCATAGACGACCGCCGCCTGACCGGAATCTGAAATGTCCGCGTATCCCATCGCGCGCCTGACGAGCGGGAAAAATGCCATCCCGCACGTCAAACAAACCAGCAAAAACACAATGAGGCCCAACGCAGGGCAGAACGAAAATACACCATCACCCATCATGTTGGACCCTAATGAAAAAAGTTAAAAAACAACGCGTAGATCGCTTTTCCCCACCATTCATTGTCCACAAATTCCCATCTCGCATCCCAAATCCATATTCCCAACGCAATGAAACAATAAAACATCCAGACGACTCCCCCGATATATCCCCAACGATACTTCTTGGGCAGTCGGTTTATCATTTCGACCCCACAACCGATTTCGCTCCAATCAACGGGAGCGTTTCCGCCAGATTGGATTCGATGACAAGCGCGTAGAACATCGGTTCCGTTCCGGACAACCCTTCCCGCATGTCCGCCTCAATGGCCTCGCGACAACACCGTTCATACTCCACATGCCGAGTTTTCCGACCGTCCGGATTCACCTTCCGTAATAAATTTGGAATCCTGCGCATTCAACCGATGCCAACTGGTGGACGAACCAGCCACGTTATCGCCTTTCCCGATCACCAACCACCAATCGCCATGACCGGCGAAATGGATATTGCCAGAAGGGATAAACCGTCAACGGGCAACCGCGGAGAACCGCCCCAAGATACGTCCCCAGGGTCGGCAGGGGGCGGCGAGACGCCCCGTCCAGAACATTCATGTACCGGGGGAAAACAACATCGGGTGCGAAACACGCCCGTACACGTTCCAAAGCAAGCGCCGAAAGGCGGTCGCGCCGGCGGAGAACGTCATTCAGGACCGGCCGGAAATCCGACAGGTCGCTTCGCATCACCGCGCCCGCCTCCCCCACAAGTTCCGGCGTGCCTCCGCTCCCCTTGTGTATGACGGGGAGACCACTTGCCATGGCCTGAAGTGTGACATTGGAACAGCATTCGTTTTCGGTCAGGTCCAGGAAGACATCACATCCGCGCATCGCCCGCGCAAGCGCCGGCGAATCCAGATGCCCCAGATGACGGACATTCGGAAGATCCGGCAGATCCGGATAACGCCCGCATAACACAAACGTCACCCCGGGATGCCGCTCCGCCAGAATCGGGATCTGCCAGGTTCCCTTCTGGCGATTGGTGCTCCACGAGGCGTTCAGAACGCGCATCTCACCGGGGATGTCGGCACTCTCGCCATCGGACCGGAACAATTTCGTGTCCACGGGATTGCGGATGACAGGGCCGTCCTGGAGAACAACCCGGAATTTTTCGCGGGTGGCATATCGCCCGTAATCGCTCTGGAAAATCGTGGCATCCGCCAGCAAATTCACCCGCGCTTGGATAACATCGGCACTATCGAACCGCCCATAATCCCGGGCCGAACCATCCACCCGGTGAACCACACGCAACCGGGAGAGACGCATCTTGGCCGCCCGCACGTTCTCAAAGGCCACCAACCAGCCGCTCGCGAACAAGACGTCGTAATCGTCCGAGAGACGATTTGTCCACGGGACGCCGTTGCGATCGAGGTACTCCCACAGGAGACGGATAAAATAATACCCGCCCCCCTCATTCAGGGATTCCACGGGGATGCACACCCTCATGCCACCACCCCCTCGGAATATCGCCGCCCCGCTTCCCGCACAAAAACAAACTCCCTTCCCGTCAATTCCCGTATCTTCCTTTCCAGCAATTGCGTTCCGTTCATCACAATGTCCCGGTCATGAAATGGAACAATCCCCTCATTCCCCACAATCGTCATCCCGTTCTCCCGACGGGGAGTCGCCTGACAGGAGATATATCGAATACCGCATGCACGCGCCGCCGCCACGGTTGCGTCCCCGAAGACATTTCCCGGGGGAACAAACGTCACCACATCCGTCCCGAAATATCCCTGCAGGATGTCCTGGGCACGGCGAATATGTTCATGTTGGACCTCGCCCGGAATCCAATCCCAGAATTCCCGATGCCATTTGCGGTTTCCATCAAACCATCGGGGCTTGAAGACGTCCTTCTCGGCAACGCAATGCGTAAGACCGTGGTTGGCAATTTCAAGAAGACCCGATGCCACGCCCGATTTAATCATGGCGGCCTCTCCGGGAAACTTCTCCGGGAAAGGCACTTGCCGGCGCTCATTCTCCACCCAAGTCGCCGTGATGGCCACGGTGAGACGGGCCCCGAATCGTTCCAGGATCGCCAGCAACGCCTTCCAATCCTTCCCCGTCAATTCCCGGTAGACGCCCCATCCCCGAAGCCCCGGAAGATACTTGAGCCACAGCCAGTTGGCCGACACGCGAAATGGCCCCACCCCCCACTCACGATCCGAATACACCTCGTACCGCTTGGATGACGCTCCCACATCATCCATGCGCAGGGCCAGGACATTTTCTCTCATGTACATCGTTTCTGTCCAACGTATATCCACCCCGTGGAATATCGCGCATAGTCCGCATCCCGTTGGCAAAACCTGTCATCCACGCTCAAGAGTATCGGCAAGAATGGTGACAGTAGCATGTTGATGAATTTTCCATAATGGCCTCGTCCGGCCCTGTAATAACACTGATCATTGGCCGCCTGAAGCATGACAGACAACATTCCCCCACAAGATCGAATTTCAACCGTTTCCAATTTTGCCATCTCTCCCAAACGTTTCAAACCAGCGGGAGTCAATCGTTGCCAATCACCATCCATCTCTGGAACCAAATTAAATGGCTCATAAACCACAAGATAACCACCCGGCCTCAGAACTCTTGAGGCCTCACGAACCACATCAACAGGAGATTGGCAATAAAGCAAGACAGCAACACACCAAACAGTATCAAAACCACCATTAACAAATGGCATAAAATGCGCGTCGGCCTGGACATCCGAATTGTGTTTCATGTCAAGATTCAAACATATACGACGCAAATCTTGATTCTGCTCCAATCGGAAAAACCCTCGTTGATTTGTCTTGTGACCCCCAACATCCAGAACGACTCCTTTTGCATAACACGATACCCTCGTCAACGCGATATCTTGTAAATGCCTAATAACACTCCATCTAGGGAAATTCCACGGAACATTCTTCATCGTTGGTCAAACCTCTTTGCGAATACCAGCAAGTAATACTTTTTTCGATCACTCAACGTTTCCGGCGATTGCAGCGTTGGATTTAACATATGATCAAAGTGATTCAAGCCGTAAAAGAAACCATTTCGATGCAACAAAGATAATATCTCATGCAAACGCGATGGTCTTCCGGGAATGTAATGGTATTCAATAACAATATTCTTCACTCGATGGATTTGCGGTTCGATTTCGCCGAGAACTTCGCACTCCCCCCCCTCAATATTCATTTTCAAAATATCAACGTCTTGATTTATCCAGTGGCTAAGACGTCGCATCTTTACAGAAACATGTCCAAGAGAATGTCCACCACTTCCCTCATTGGAATGTTGAACAATACGACCGCCATGTGACCTCGAAAGCAAAAATTCGACCTCTCCATCCTCCTCCCCCAATGCGACTTGTACAACTTCCACGTTTTTTGTCACGGCATTCCGTTCCAGATTTTTCACCAAGACATCAAACTGATTTGGTTCTGGTTCAAATGCAACTATATGAGAAAGCGGATATCGATTCTTGAAGTACAAAACAGAAACCCCAATACTTGAACCACAATCCAGTATATATGGACTCGGATTTTCCAGTTGGAAATGATACACCTGCCTGCACCAAACATAGAAGGCTTCAATGTAAAACGTCCACGGATCACGATACGATATCCTGAACCCATCCAGGCGCAATTCTCCTGACTTATATCGCCTGGTTAAGGCACGATATAAAATGCCATTGATGTCACGTTCCAACGCAGTTCTTCCAAACCATCTCCCCAGCAAAGCATTGCCCACCAACGTGCAACGCTGCCAACCATGGCAAGGCCAACTGCATGGCACAATGCTCATTTCCATACCTTGCACGAGTACAAATTTCCCAGGAAGTCAACTCGAATCTGCTCGTCAAACTCGGCCTTGATTTTATTCCTTGCGCCTTGCGCCAATCTCAACCGCAAAGACTCGTCAGCCAAAAGACGCTTTATTGCGTTTGCAATCTCGACCGCATTCTGTGGAACCCTCAAGCCGCTTACCCCATCCTCCACGATCAATTCGGCCCCTTGAACATCAGCCACAACAGGCACAACCCCTCTCTCCATTGCTTCCAGCAAAGCATTGTTACAATACACGATATCCGCCGGCAACACAAAGATTGTCGCCTTTTCAAAATATGCCTTTGGATCACTGGTATAAGGCAGAAACGAAACAACATCATCGACCTTCAAGGACTTCGCAAGTTCCGCCATTTCATGCTCGTAAGTCGTATAGCGTCCCGCACCCACCAACAAGAAACGTGCGTCCGGGAACTCCTCGCGAATTAACGAAGCGGACTTAACGATCAAATCGATTCGCCGATACTTTTTAAACAAATTCAGGTACAAAATCACCTTGTCAAACCGCACGTAACCCGGGTCTGTCCCAATTGCAATTTTATTAGACATGAAGTGAATCTTATCATCCTTCGCAAGACCATACTTGATTATGGTATCCCGCATATATAATTCCTTTACAACAATAGCTCTCGACATCTGAAAAACGACACGAATTGCCAGATTAAACACACATCGCGGATGTGGGTAATTCAAAATTTCATTCCCTGTGCATATCGACACCACGGGGACACCAATCAGACGAGAAACCAAAACCTGCGCAATCAACACTATCCACTTACCCGTGTGAAAATATACCTCTACATGTCGTGGTCGATATCGAATGAGCAAGTAGAGAAACTTAGCCAGATTCACAATACTGACCGAACTTGCCTTGATGACGGAAATATTGCCGGTATCCGCAGTGAACTCTTTATTCTTTTCAAAATAAAACAGCACAACATTAAACCCTCTGCGAACCAACTCGCGACTTGGCGAGATTACCCCACTCCACAATCTCGCCAGTCCCGTGATAAGAATTGTGTTTGTTCGTACGTTAGATTTCAAATGCCATCCCCACGACTTACAGTATGAATGATGCGAATCGGATCTCCCTACTACGACAACCCCCAAGGTGTGCATACGCCATAGCAACCCATTAGAAATCGATAGTCAAAGACATGCCACCGCGTGCCCGAAGCGGTCCTCAATTCATGGTACAGGTCGTTCTTCATCTGAAGATATCACTCCGAGCGGTTTTTCTGCTACTACAAAGGAAAAGTAACCGTGTTCCGCTTTTCTTCTCGCCATCGCACGCAATCCGCAACACAACAATCCACTAAAGAATAAAAGATCCAAAAGGAATGCAATCCTCCGCCCTATTATGGTAGTAGTAAACCTTCGCGAGAATAATGCCGCCAAATTAAATATCTTGACGAATCTTTTACGAATGTAAACTGCTTCATGTCCACCAGCGCCGGCGTAAACGACATTGAAACCTATTGCCGAAACGAGGTCGGCTAACTCTTGCGGACTGTACGCAGTGTGAAAGTAAGGTAATGCCTCGATACCGTACGCGGTCATTTCTTGTTTTATTACCCACGCAGGCCTGTTTGTTCCAGCAAAATCCGGAACCAATAGAAGAAGCGAGCCTTTGGGTTTAAGAACACGCATGAATTCATTCAAGGCCGCCTCTGGGTCGGGAATATGCTCCAACGTTTCGGCACAAAGAACGGCATCAACAAATTCATTCTCAATGAACGGCATGCTACGGATATCGCCGACATAAAATCGAACCTTTGGAAACCGGTGCTTAGCCGTTGCTATCAGCGATGGGGAAATGTCGACTCCGATGACTGATCCATTACGGTATCGATTGCAAAACAATCCCTTGTGACAACCGGCATCAAGCAGAATTCCTTTCAGTCGACGCAATTGATCCAAAATCCAGCGCTTACGCAACTGAGCACCCAGCGTGAGATAAGTCAATTTCTCTTCCGGGTACTTCCGACCCAGTTCCTCGTAGAATGATGCAAATCCGTCGAATGGCATAGTTGACTGGTCAGAAACCATATCGCCCCGCATGACGGATCTGGCGGACATTCTTGTTAATTTCAAAAACTATTTCGAAAAACAAATCCACCCCGTCAATCATCGTTTTATAATAAACGCCAGTCGTGATCGAGATAAACGAGCGCGGTTGTCTGCAATAATTTCTCTTCATTTCCCCGCCGGACACGAAAGCACTTCAAACTGGGGAAACGCTGTATCACATGCCCTTTTTTGCTCCGTATGATTAAGCTGATGGTATAATGTCCAGGTCGTATGGCCATGTCTCGAATGTCACAAACGACCTGATACTCGCCAGACGCTTTGTCTGTCAAATCAAACTCCAACAACTCACTTGCCCAAAGAACACCTTGCGACGATGTCAGAAAACCGATATGCCATGTCGTAAAAACAGGTTCTATCAATCTAAATTTAATCACAATCCTCAACCGACTCCGTGAAACAACCACATCACCGACCTCCTTTTCCCCAGAAGACATCAACTCAACACCAACGACATGCAATTCGCCCGAAGATTCCACATTCTCAATTTCTGACCGTCCTTTCGATATCTCATCCATCATTCGTGATCGATACTCATATACAATCTCGGGAGGAGAACCACTTGACACAATCCTTCCATCATGTAACAGTAAGGTGCGGCCACACATCCGCTCAATCTGATTCAAGTTGTGCGAAACAAGAACCACTGTTTTAGGAGATGCTCGAAACCGACTCATACTTTCATAACACTTGCGTTGCAAGGCCAGATCACCAACTGCCAACACTTCATCGACAAGTAATACGTCCGCCTCCACATTCATCGCCACGGCAAACCCCAAACGCGCCACCATGCCGCTGGAATACATCCGGGCCGGACGGTCGAACCACTCCCCCAGTTCGCAGAACGCCTCGATCTCGGGCATCTTCGCCTCGATGTCCCGGCGCGAAAGTCCCATGATCATGCCGAGCAGGCGCACGTTCTCCCGCCCGGTCAGTTCCATGTGGAGCCCGGCATTTAACTCAATCATGGGGAACACCCGCCCGGTCACCTCCACCCGGCCACGGGTGGGCGGTGACACCCCGGCCAGCACCTTGAGAAGCGTGCTTTTCCCCGCCCCGTTGCGCCCGATGATCCCGAAGATTTCCCCGCGCCGGATTTCCAAGTTCACATCCCGGAGCGCCCACATCCCGGAATCCCGGCCGCGGCCTGTGAATCCGGGGAGCGGCAACCCGTACCGCTTCCAAAGCCCGTCCACCCGGATGATCGTGTCGTCAGGCATGGTCACACCACATCCGCGAAATACTGCGACATGTAACGAAACAACGGATATGTCACGAGCCAGATCGCCAGTATGCCCGCGATAGAGATGGCGAGTAGCCGCGGGTCCGGCGCCGTCCCCGCGATGAGAGTGTTTCGGAATCCAACAAGGATCCCCACCATGGGATTCCACTGGTAGACGCCCCACCACGCCGCCGGGACCTTTTCCACCGGGTACATCACCGGGGAGGCGAGCACCCCGAACTGCATGATAAACGGAACAACGAAGATGAAATCCCGTTTGTACGTCCCGAGGGCCGCGAAAAACAACCCCACCCCCAGCGCCAAAATCGCCGTCAGGAACGCCAGGACCGGCACCCAGAGCAACGTCACCCCCGGCGTCACGCGGTGCCACGCGAGCACTCCGGCCAGCAGAACGCCCCCGATGACGAAATCCACCAGGGACGCCGCCACGTATGCGGTCGGGAAAACGATGCGCGGAACGGCGATTTTTTTCACGATGCCGGCATTGGCCAGGATACTCGGCCCGCACCACGCCACCGCGTTCGAGAAAAACGTCCACGGCACCAGCGCCGCCATCGCGAACACCGCGTAGGGCGTGCCGTCGCCGCGCACCCCCAGCACGCCCCGCAACATGAGAAAAATCAGCAGATACCCCAGCGGCTGAACCACCGCCCACGCCGGCCCGAGGAGCGACCGCCGGTATCTCCCCTTGATTTCCCGCACCACAAGCGCCCACAGCAGTGTCCGGAAACGCCGCGCCTCCCCGCCGGATCGGGAAGACACGACATACTCCCCCCTCCGATATGCGTTTTTCGCGATGGTTTCGGCCGGTGGCACAGGCACAAGGCACTCGCCAGAACTCGTTGGTAACCCTGTGCGTTATATCGTCAGAACAGGACAAGTGCTTCAGGATATTCAGCCGGGGAGCCGGGCGGCACAACAACTCTAATTATCGGCCGTTTCGCCACTTGTCTACAAGAATTGCGTTGCCGTTCCGAGTCACTTGGCCCGGCCTCCGGCGCGAGTCTGCGCGGGAACTGTGACGAACTGTTAGGCCAGTTGTAGTCTGCGCCCCTTGGGTTCAGGAATGGGATGCCCGAACTCCTTCGCCGTGTCAATCCAAAGCCGAATGGCATTATTCACATTTCGCAACGCATCCTTGTCGTTTTTCCCATGGGCCATACAACCGGGCAACTCGGGAACATCCGCAATATAGGCTTGATCGTCGTTGCTCCAGTAGATGATGATCTCGTACCTATGCATGAGGCATGCCTCCCAAACGGTACTTCAGAATAATCGCTCTCACTTGACGGACCTGGTAAGGTTTCGCCTGATTGCCCTCGCGTTGTAAATTGATCAACTCCTCCATCCCCTCTTGACGAAAAACGTGGTGGCTGCCGCGAGTTCGCTCCTCAAAGCCGAGATGCATCAGCAAAGACCGCAAATCGGAAAAGGAAACATTCGCATCCGATCGCCCTTCAACAATACGCGACAGAAGTTTTTCATGTTTCCCCACAAGTCTGATTGTACCACGCAAAACCGTAACGGCAAGATGGGGCGCCTGCCTGTCGGCAGGCAACGACGGTTCGATCGGCCGATCTTATTGGCGTCAATTAAAAAATCTTCGACATGATGGGAGGCGGGAAGGTTCTCGAACCGCCTATCGTCAAAAGGATTCCCTGAAAAACGGAAGAAATCGGGTAGAATTCGTTTATTACTGTGTGCCTCCTGGACACGGACCTGTCGGCCGATTTCTGGACCGTGCGCATGGCGGAATAGTGCGAAGGAATTATGGCCAAAATCCTTTATCTCGACACAAGCACGGGTTATGGCGGAGCGCCCCGATGCCTGTTTGATCTGATCGGAAATCTCGACCGGACCCGCTTCGACCCGATTGTGGCCGCGGCCAGGATGGACGGATTCATCCGCGAAATCGAGAAAGGCGGCACCCCCGTCATCCCCCTCCCGGGTGGCGTCGGAGACGATGCCGGATCCATCCCCGGCCAGGCACTCCATTTCCTCCGAAAATCCCTGCCCGCGGCACTGGCCATCCGGAGGCTCATCCGCACGCATCAAATCCATCTCGTCCATCTCAATAACGAGATCTATTCCTCCGTCCCAGCCATTCTGGGTGCCCGCATGGCCCGCCGCCCCGTCGTGTGCCATCTCCGGCTCTGGCGCGCGCCCACACGCTTGGAAAAGGCCATGGGACGCCTCGTGGATCATTTTATCGTGCTTTCCCATGCCTCCCTGAAATTCTACCAGCCCTTCTGGCCGGGCAAGCCCATGACGGTCCTGTACGACCCCGCGCCCCCCCCCGTCCCCGCGCCGGCGGGCACGCGCGAACGGATCCGGACGGAATGGGGCATTCCGGCCCGTGCGCCGCTCGTCGGGCTGATTTCACGATGCGCCCCCGGAAAGGGATTCGCGGAATTCATCCGGGCCGTAGCGCAGGTTCTCCGGGAAATTCCGGAAGCCCGTTTCCTCATCGCCGGAAACGGCTCCGGGGGCGAACCGGCCGTCGAGACCGCCGCCCGCGCCCTGGCCAGGGATCTCAAACTTGACAATGCCCTGATATGGGCAGGGTGGCGCGACACGAACCCGGTGTATCCCGCACTCGACGTCGTCGTCCAACCCTCGACGCGTCCGGAAGGCCTCTCCCACGTGATTCTCGAAAGCATGGCCTATGGTATTCCCGTGGTCGCCACCGCCCACCCGACGTCCGTCGAGGCGCTCGGAAATGGCGCCGCCGGCCTCCTCGTCCCCCCCGGGGATGTCGGGGCCATGGCCGCCGCGATCCTGCAAATTCTGAACGATCCCTCCCTCGCCGCGACTCTCGGGCAAGCGGGGAAAGAACGCGCGGCAACCGTGTTCAGCCCCTCCGTCCACATCGCGAGCCTTCAACGGTTGTACGATGGATTGAAAGAATAGGGAAGTCTGTGAGTCTGGAGTCTCGAGTCTGGAGTCGCCAAGTCCGGATTTCAGACCTCCAGACTCGCCGACTTTCGGACTCTCCAGACTGTTTTGAAGGTGTTTCCCCTCTTGAGAAGAACCGCCGATTCCGATATAAACAATCATGATGCCCTCCGCCGCCCGAATGCGACACCGCGCCGGCCGTTTCGCGGCCTGCCTCATCCACCCGTTCTGCCGGCTCCGGAACCGGTTCGGAAATCCCGGGGTCCGCGTTCTGACTTATCACCGGGTCCGGGACGACGCCCCGGAGGACCGGCTTTCGATTCCGACGGCAGTGTTTTCAACCCAGATGGAATTCCTGGCCAGGAACGGATTCCGTCCGATCTCCCTCGAGGATACCCTGGCCATTCTCCGGGGGAAAATGAACATTCCCCGCCGCGATCGCCCTGTCGCCGTGACGTTCGACGACGGTTATGCCGACAATTTCACGAACGCCTTCCCGGCTCTGGTAAAATTCGGCATCCCGGCCACCGTGTTTCTCATCGCCGGAAAAATCGCCGAACGTGCCGCGAACGGCGATTTTCTATCCTGGAACCAGGCGCTGGAAATGCAGGCCGGGGGAATTTCCTTCGGTTCGCACACCGTCTCCCATCCGATCCTCCCTTCCCTGCCGATGGAAAACGCCCGGGAGGAAATCACCGCCTCCCGAAGAATCCTCCAGGAACGCCTGGGACGCCCCGCGTCTTTCTTCTGCTACCCAAAAGGAGCCTGGAATCCGGCGCTGGCCGCCCTGGTGAAGGAAGCCGGCTATTCCGCGGCTTTCACGGTCCGACCCGGCGCCAATTTCCCCGGCGACGACCCGTTCCTTCTTCGGCGCACCGAAATCACCGCCCGCGACGGCACGCCGTTCGCCCTGCGGCTGAAACTCGAAGGAGCCTGGGACTCCCTCCACGCCGCCCTGCAGTGTTTCCATTCCCTGGATACCCCATGAATCTCCTCTATCTCATGACCGAGGCGTTCGACACGGGCGGGGTCCAAAGCGACCTCGTGACGCTGTCGCGTCTTTTTTCCAGGGAAGGCGTCCGCGTGACGGTGGCCTCGCCGCCCGGCGTCCGCATACCCGATCTGGCGGCGGCCGGCGCCAGTCATGCGCCCATTGATGCCGCCTTCCGCTTTTTCTGGGGGCTCCGCCGCCTCGAACGGCAGATTGCCGAAATCATTTTCCGGGAAAAACCGGATATCCTGGCCCCGCAGTCCGTCCGCACAACCCTGGCCGCCGGCCGGGCGCGCCAGAGGATCGCGAAACGTATCCCCCTCGTCACCACCATCCACAACATCCATTTCAAACTCCATTTCCGCACCGCGCCGATGGTTCTCAACCGATATGCCGATTTCGTGATTTTCGAATCGCATTATGAGCGCAACCGACTCGTTGCGAACGGGCTCGTCGCGGAAAAATCCGCCGTCGTCCCGAGCGGAATTGATCTGGAACGCTTCTCCCCCCGCCCGAAGGATGCCGGCCTTCTCGCGCGCCTGGGCATCCCGGCGGAGGCCCCCGTCATCGGCTGCGTGGCGCGGCTTTCTTCCGAGAAAGGGCTCTTTTCCCTTCTCGAGGCGTTCAGCCAAATTCACCGGGAGAGGCCCGAGGCGCGCCTGATTCTCGTCGGGGACGGCCCCCTTGAGACACTCCTCCGGAACCGGGCCGAAACGCTCCGCCTGGCCAGTCGTGTCATTTTCGCCGGGAACCAGAACGACATTCCCACCTGGCTTTCGATTTTTGATATTTTCGCGCTGTCGTCCACCCGGGAATCCTTCCCGCTTTCGGCCCGCGAGGCCATGGCCTGCGGCAAGCCCGTCGTCCTGACGGACGTGGGCGGATGCGCCGAGGTTATTGGAAATTCCGGGGGCGGTCTTCTCGTCCCGCCCGACCGGCCCGGGGAGACGGCCCGCGCGATTCTGTCGCTTCTGGCCGACTCCGAACGGATGACCCGGATGAGCCGGGAGGCGCGACGCCGGGCGGAATCCTGTTTCGACCAAACCGCGTGGGCGCAGGGAGACTTGAAGATCTATCGGAATACCATTTCACACACGACACCCCCCTCATGAACCCACTTCCCCGAGAATACGTCTCCTGCGACATATGTCGAATCAACGATGCGCGGGTTTTTCGCGTGGTCCGATCCCTCTACTCGAATGAACAATTCACCCTCGTCCGATGCCGCCAGTGCTCCCTGATCTATGTCAATCCCCGTCAGGCAGAGACCGCCAAATATGATCAACTCCTTCATGGCGGTGCGGTTTCCACCTACGAAAAAGGGCAGGAACGCGATCGTCAGTCATTCCAATCCATTCTTGAAAACCTGGAACAGATCGCCCCCCCCGGGCACCTGCTCGACGTGGGTTGCGCCACAGGCGGACTGCTTCGCGCCGCCCGTGAACGGGGATGGAAAACGACCGGGGTTGAAATCAACCGCGACACGGCTGCTTTTGCGACCCGAGAACACCATCTGGACGTTCACCACGGAACACTGGATGAACTCCAACTTCCGGAGAACAGTTTTGACGCCGTCACTCTCATCAACGTGATCGAGCATCTGTATCGTCCCTCCAGCACCCTCCGCGAGGTGTACCGCGTCTTACACCCCGGTGGCCGTCTTGTTTGCCTGACCCCCGATTTCAACCATTACGCCATACGCCTCGCGCAAACCGTGGGATTCCTGCGCGATGCCGACCGGATCGACCCGACCGGACACCCCTACCATTTCACCCCGCGAACTCTGGCCCGCCTCATTAACAACCAGGGATTCCAGATTGCGCATTGCCGCTCTCCCATCTCCGGACATAATATCCTTGCGAACCGGTCTTTCCTGTGGCCCTTCATCGCGGCCAGTCGCCTGATTTCCATTGGATCCACCATCCAATGTCTGGCCATCAAACCGTTGAAGGCATGACACATGCACACGCCTGTTCGGATCGCTTATGTCATCTGGTCCCTCGGCCTGGGGGGCGCCGAGAAGGTGGTTATCCATCTGGCCACCGGACTGGATCGAACCCGTTTTTCCCCCGTTATATTCTGCCTGAACGAACCCGGCCCGTTCGCCCCCGAGGTCCTCCGGCAGGGGATCGAGGTGATCGGGCTCCATAAACGCGGCCCGGCGGACATCCTGGCGGCATACCGCCTTTACAACGCGCTAAAGGCGGGTCGTTTCGACGTCGTCCACACCCACCTCTGGGGGGCGAATGTCTGGGGACGCCTGGCGGCGCGGCTGGCGGGAGTCCCCGTCATCATCGCCACCGAACACAATGTCCCGAACTGGAAAACCCGGTGGCATTTTCTCCTGGACCGCATGCTCGCCCCGGCGACCACGCGCCTCGTCGCCGTGTCCCAGGCGGTGCTTTCGGAATACGAACGCCGGAAAATCGCCCCCCTGCGGTGGACGCTCATTTCGAACGGGGTTTCCCCGCGCACCCCCCCGGTCCCCGGCCGGGACGACGCGCGCCGCGCCCTCGGCCTTCCCCCGTCCGGGACGGTCATCGGATGGATGGGCCGTTTCGCGGTGGTGAAGAATCCGCTTCTCTTCGCGGAGGCCGCCGCCATCGCCGTCCGCAAGGCGCCGTCGCTTATGATTATTCTTGCCGGCGACGGCCCGCTCCGTCCCGCCCTCGAACAGAAAATCAATGCCCTGGGAATCCGGGACCGCGTCGTTTTTGCCGGGGTGCTTCATGACATCCCGGCGTTCCTCGCGGCACTCGATGCCATTGCGTTCTCCTCGGACAGCGAAGGGCTTTCCATGGCCATGCTCGAGGCCATGGCGGCCGGGGTTCCGGTCGTCGCCACCGCGGTCGGCGGCACGCGGGAACTCGTCCGCCATGAAATCACCGGTTTTCTCGTCCCCCCGCGCGACGCCGACGCGCTTGCCGGCGGCATGGTCCGCGTGATTTCCGATCCGGACCTCGCCGAAACGCTCCGTCGGAACGCGACGGATTTCACGCGGCGCGAACACGCCGAATCCGGGATGATCCGCCGCCACGACTCGCTGTACCGGGAGTGCCTCCACGGACGGCGCGAACGTTACCGGCTGATGCTCATCATCGACAGCCTGGGAAACGGCGGGGCCGAGCCGCAACTGGTCAAACTTGCCACCGCCCTGGCGGAACGGGATGTCCGGGTATCCGTGATTTCGCTGTCCGCCGACCGGATGGAAAACGCCCACCCTCTCCGCGCCGCCGGCATCCCCCTCGCGGTCGTTCCCCAGTCGGGGTTCTGGTCGTGGCGGACGCTCCTGCGCCTCCGGCGGATCATCGGCCGCGAACGCCCCGACATCGTGCACACCTGGCTGTTCACATCCGATCTCTACGGACGGATCGCGGCGAGACTCGCCGGCGTCCCCATCGTCATGAGCGCGTCGCGGGGACTCGACATCGACAAGCCGATACGCCGGCAATGGGCCGACCGCATCCTCCGCCCTCTCACAACGGCGTACACCGTGAACGCCCGGGCGGTGGGCGACATGCTCATGCGGCGCGAACGGGTGCCCGCGGGAAAAATATTCCTGATCCCCAACGGCGTCGCGTCACCCGCTTCCTCCCCGACGGACACGCCGGGGGAAACCCGCCGGCGGCTCGGCGTTCCGGCATCCGGCTTTCTTGTCGGGGGCGTTGGGCGTCTTGTTCCCGTGAAAGGGTTCCGCACCCTTCTCGAAACGATCCGGCGCATGGGGGATGCCGGGCGAGCCGTTCACGTCTGCCTGGCCGGCGACGGCCCCCTGCGGGAGGAACTCCTGAATCTCGCCGCACGTCTCGGGATTTCGGATCGCGTGACATTCGCCGGCCATCAAAATGACATGCGCGGCATCCTCGCCGCCTTTGATGTCCTGGTGAGCAGTTCTCTCTCCGAGGGCTGTTCCAACGTGATTCTCGAAGCCATGGCCGCCGGGAAACCGGTCATCGCGACGGAGGTCGGCGGGAATCCGGAACTGGTGACTCCCGGGGAAACCGGACTTCTGGTTCCGCCGGAAGATCCCGCGGCGCTCGCCGACGCCATCCTCCGCCTCCTCCGGAATCCCGGGGAATGCCGGCGCATGGGCGAGGCCGGACGACTGCGTGTGGAGGAACACTTCACAATGGACCGGATGGTTTCGGAAACCGCCGCCCTGTATGAACGGCTTCTGGCGGGAAGGAAATTGCTCTAGCGACCGCCGGCCACAAGATCAAGGTCCGCGCGAACCATCATCTCAACCAGTTCGGGGAATCGAACCGTCGGATCCCATCCGAGAACCCGGCGGGCCTTTGAAAAATCCCCCTGAAGCAGATTCACTTCGGCCGGACGGATGAACTTCGGATCGGTCGTGACAAATTTTTTCCAGTCCAGGCCGACGGCGCCGAAGGCCGCATCCGCGAACTCCCGCACCGAATGGGTCTCCCCCGTCGCGACCACATGGTCATCCGGACGATCCTGCTGAAGCATGAGCCACATGGCCCTGACGTAATCCCCGGCGAACCCCCAGTCGCGGCGGGCCTCCAGGTTCCCCAGTTCCAGCCGATCGAGCCGCCCCGCCTTCGCACGGGCCGCGGCGTGGGTGATTTTGCGGGTCACGAATTCATAGCCGCGGTGGGGGCTTTCGTGGTTGAACAGAATGCCCGAGGACGCATGGAGCCCGTAGGCCTCGCGATAGTTCTTGGTGAGGTGGAACCCGGCCACCTTCGAAATCCCGTAGGGAGACCTCGGGAAAAACCCCGTGTCCTCGTTCTGCGGCGTCACCGGGGCGTTGCCGAACATCTCGCTTGATCCGGCAAAATAAAACCGGCATTCCGGCGCAATCTCCCGGACGGCGGACAGGACGAAATGCGTCCCATTGATGTTCGTGTTGATGGTGGAAAACTCGTCCTCGAAGGAGTAGCTGACAAAACTCTGGGCCGCCAGGTGATAGAACTCGTCCGGCCGGACCTCGCGGACGACCTTCACCAGGCTCGCGTAACTTTCCAGGGAGGCCGGGTGGAGCGTAATCCGGCCCAGAAACGGCCGCAACCGCGACAGGCGATGATCCGGATCCTCAAGCGCCACCCGCCGGACGACGCCGTGCACCTCATACCCCTTTTCCAGAAGAAACTCGGTGAGGTAATATCCATCCTGGCCGGTGATTCCCGTGATGAGCGCGCGTTTTTTCATGATGCCCCCATTATACCGTGCCAAATCGTCCCAGGAAGGCCCGGAATCCCGCGGCGGCCGGAAGCGGATCCGTGACCCGGAATACGCCATCGGCCAGAAACGGATTTCCCGCCGTCGCCATCGCCCCGATGGCCTCCCCCACACGGCCGCGGCGGAGAAGCGTTGCCGCCCGCGCAATCTCCATCGCCGCGAACTTCATTTTCACCCCCGCCGGAACCTCCACGGCCGGATCGGCGCTCGGAAGCCCCGCGAGAACCGCCGGCAGGTTCGTCCCGCACCGCGTGGCCAGGGGCAGCATCCCCCAGAATCGCGGGTTGAGTTCGATGAAATAAAACCGCCCGTCCCGCCGGTTTCGCCGGAATTCCACCATCGCCGGCCCGTCCCAGCCCAACGTTCCAAGGATGCGCCGGCCAGCCTCCCGAAGCGCGGGATCATTCACGGATTCCGCCAAGGCGCTAGGCCCCCCCTCCAAAGGATGCTCGTGAATCCGCCGATGCATGAAATCCGCCAGGACATTCCCCGCGGAGACCACCGCCCCGTAACCGTACCCATCCCCTTCGACATAGCGCTGGAGCACCACCGGACGGCGGACCGCCGCGAGTTCCCGGAATCCCGCCGCCAGGGCATCGGGATTCCGGACAATCCGATATCGGGCCCCCGGCGGCAGAAACAACCCGATGTCGTTCCGGAGTTTCAGAACGGCCGGGAAACCGGTATTCGCCGACGCCCGCGCCAATTCCTCCTCGTGATCCACCAAATGCGTTTCGGGACAATTCCCCCCGGCCGCCGTGACGCGGGCGATGACGTCATATTTATCGTTCGCCTGGAGAAACAAATCCATGCCCGGCAGGGGAAGCGCCATCCCGAGTTCTTTTTCAAATTCGCGGCGATGCGTCAAGACTTCATGAACGGTATTGGTTGAAATCGGGAGGATACGATCCGGATGCGTTTCCCGAACGAGCCCGAGAAGCCCCTCCCCGACGGGACCGGAAAACCGGAGACGCCGGAGACAATGCCGGGAATAAAATGTCATCGGCGCCGGGACGCCCCGGCGTTCCGCCGCCCACACGTCCGCCCCCGCCGCCGCGAGCGCCCGCGCCACCGCCAGGGCCACCCGCTGGGAGGCGTCCGTGACAAGAACCGTCATCCCCGTGGATCGCGCCTCACGAATCACGCGTATCCTCCGTCCCGATTGTCTTGAACAATTCCCTCTCGATCCCCTCCGCCGTCCTGTCCCACGCATACCCTTCCGCGAATTCGCGCGACCGCCGTCGAAGCATCTCCCATTCGGCGCGACGCCCCAGAAATTTCAGGATCCCCGTCGCGATATCGTCCGGGGTCACGCCGTCCAGAAGCATGTCGGCATCAAAGGCCGCCAGCGTCTCGGGAATGGCCCCGGCGGGCGTTCCCAGCGCCGGCGTCCCGCAGGCCATCGCTTCGAGGATGACGAGACCAAACCCCTCCAGAGCCTGGGTGGGCAGGACAAACGCGTCCGCCGCCGCGTACCAGCGCGGCAGGTCGTCGCTGGGAATGAATCCCACGATTGTCACGCGTTCCGTCAACCCGGCCGCCGCGACGGCCCGTTCCAGTTCCGGCCGCAAAGGCCCCTCCCCCCCGATGACCAGGCGCGCGGCGGGTTCTTTCCGCACCACCCGTTCGAAGGCCCGGACGAGTTCCAGAAGCCCCATCCGGGACACGAGGCGACGCACGGTGAGGAAAAGCACATCCTTGTCGCCGATATTCAACGCCCGGCGCAGTTCGCGGCGGTCGGGCACGGGCCGGAAACGATCGAGGTCCACCCCTCCCGGCACCACGGCAATGGCCTTCGGATCCACCGGATGGAGATTCACAAGGTCGCTTCGCGAGTAACGGCTGAGCACGGTGAATCGTTCCGCCCGGAGGACCGCGATCCGTTCGAGACGCGCCTTCACGAAACCTTCGATCATCCGGGACCGGCGGTTTTCCGGGAGATCCCGCCCCCACGGCGAGAGAAACGTGTAATGGACCGGCGTGAGGAGGATTTTTGGAATGAACATGACGAGCGACGGCGGCATGACGTGCAGCATGTCGGTGTAAACCGCCGTCAACCACCCGAATCCCGGAAGCATCACCTGGGCGAAGGGATGGATGGACCACACGATGTCGAACCGGGCGCTTTTCAAGACGCGGCGGCCGTGTCTCCGGGCCCGGAGGATGGTCCGGATCGCCCCGCCGCCGCCCGGGAATGTCTCGAACCGCACGCCGTCCACGACAGCCCCCGGCGCCAGATCCTCCCGCCGCCGGGCGAAGACCGTGACACGGTGCCCGCGGCGGACGAGCCGCCGCGCCGTTTCGAACAGGAACGTCCCCGCCCCGCCCGCGGGCGAGAACGAAAACGCGTCAATGGCCGCCAGAATGTCCAGGGGGCGCGGCACGGGTCACTCCCGCTTTCGGCAAAGAAGATGATACTGCGCCCCGAACGGCATCCGGCAAAGTCCCCCTTCCAGCCACCGCAACCCCCGGAGAAACCGGGGAAATATGAACCGGAATTCCGCGCGCGCCACATCGAAACCCGCCTCCTGGAACATCCGCCGCGCCACCGCCGGGGAAATCATGACGGCGTCCCTGTCGAAGGGAATCCGCCGCATGACGTATCGCGCGACCGGACTCCAGGGGCTGTTCTCCCAAAAGGAAAGCCACCCGCCCGGGCGGAGCGCCCGCGCGAGCCGGTCGGCCGTTGCCGGCCATTCCGGCGGCGGCACATGATGGAACACCCCGCTGCAATAGACGAGATCCACGTTCCCTTCCGGTCGCCAGCCCCCCAGCGGAACATAAGCGACTCCGTCGAGCGGATGCTCGGCCGACGCCCTCGCCAGAAGTTCTTCCGAAGGATCCACGGCCGTCACCCGGGCGACGCCCGGAAGCGTGCGCAGGAACGGCTCCGTGATGCCCGTCCCGCATCCGTAATCCAGAACCGCCGCGGGCCGTCCCCCCCGCCGGGAAAGACGCCCCTCGAACCACGCCACCCGTTCCCGCGCGAAATACTCCCGGTCCTCCCCCGAAACGGAAAGGCCCCGGCGCCACTGGGCATCGTAATCGCCGGCATGCCGGTCGAATTCCGCCGCCGCTTCCGGTGGTTTCATTTTCGCCGCAGTCCGAGAACGCACAGAAAGAAACTGCCCAGGATGGTCTGCATCCCGAGCGACACCAGGGTCACCCCCGGGATGACCCACCGCATGGTTTGCGGGTAATCGAGCCGTCCGAAACCCGCATGCCGCCATTGTATCACCGCCCCGAGGAGAAGTCCCGCTCCGGCGAGAAACGCGATCCCCCCCGCGACAAGCCCCCGCTCGAGCGTGAAGAGGCGGAAAAACCGGTCCATGCGCCCGTCGGGCGGGAGAATTCCCTCCGTGATGCCGAACGTCTTTGTGAACAACGCGAAAAACACGGCCTGAAACCCGATGACGATGGCCAGACTCGAAAAAAGCAACGTGTGGGCGTCGAACGTCATCCGCCCGACCCGTGTCGCCGGCATGGCCACCGCGTATCCGATCAACCCGAACAGAATCAGAATCTCCCCCGGCCCCAGAAACAACCACCGGGGGCAATACAGAAGGAACATCCGGAGCGTCCGCCACCCGTCCCGGAATGTCTTGAGGTGCGGGGCGTGGGCCTTCCGGCCGTCCGGGTGGAGCGTGATGGGAACTTCCCCGATTCTGACCCGGAGGCGGCTGGCCTTGATGATCATCTCGGTCGCAAATTCCATCCCCGTGCAACGCATGTCCAGACATTCATAGAGCGCCTTCGTGAACCCCCGGAGCCCGCAATAGGCGTCGTGGATCGGCGCATAGAACCAGACCCGCATGAGCATCGAAAACAGGGGATTCCCCACCCAATAATGCAGAAACGGCATCGCCCCGGGCATGACCCGCCCGCCGCCCGACGGAAACCGGCATCCCATGACAAGATCCTTCCCCTTACGCAGGACTTCCACGAACCGGGGCGTCTCCCCGAAATCGTAACTGTCGTCGGCATCGCCCATGATGACAAACCGCCCGCGCGCCGCCGCGATTCCCGCCATCAGGGCGTTTCCGTAACCACGGGCCTCGACGGGAACCACGCGGGCCCCGGCGCGGGTGGCGATCTCCCGGGACCCATCCGTGCTCCCGTTGTCCGCGATGATGATTTCGCCGATGATGTGATTCTCATCAAGGGCCGCCCGGGCCTTCCGGATGCATATCCCGAGGGTGTCGGCCTCATTGAGGCACGGCATCACGATGGAAACTTCGATGAGATTGTCGCTCAACCGGTCTCCTTGACGCCCCCGGCCCGCGCGTAGACCACCATGCCGCCCCCCACCGCGACCGGACCGAGTGTCATCTTCCGAAGGACGTGACGAACCAACCCGCCGACAACTCCACGCCCGACCAGCCCGCGCCGGATGGAACGCCAGGGGATATCCGTCCCACAATATGAAAATTCGACTGAAAATCCGCTCCGCTTGAGCGCCACCCGAAGCGAGCGAGGAGAAAAATAGTGGAGATGGCAGGGAATGAAATAAACCCAGCGCGCCCCCGCCAGCCGCGCATAAACGCTTTCCACGTTGGAGGTCTGGATAACCAGCCATCCGCCGGGCCGCAGTATCCGCGCGCATTCGTCAAAAAACAGGCCGGGCGACTCCAGGTGCTCCACGAACTCGAAGGCGGTGATCACATCAAACGATCCCGGCGGAAATCCCTGGGCCTCGATCGTCCCGGCCCGGATGTCCAGGCCGTACCGGCGACAACCTTCCTCCGCGGCGAATTCCGACAAATCCACCCCGACCGCCTCCCAGCCGCGCTCCGCCGCCACCGCCGGGAACAACCCGAAGGCGCAGCCAACGTCAAGAAGCCGTCCCCGCCGCCCGGCAACCTTCTCGATCCGCTCCAACCGCCCCTGGGCCAGAGGCCGGAGGACCCCCTCATCGCTCCGCTCGTCACGGTATCGGACGGGCGCCTCCCCGCGATAATACCCCTCTCCGTACATGGCGCGGATTTCCTCCGCCGAGGGACGGGGACTCATGTAAACGTGGCCGCAGAAGCGACATCGCACGACCCGGAACCCGCACCCCATCCGTTCCACGTGGCGGAACGGGATCGCATCGTCCGCCCCGCAAAGGCAGATTGCCGGCGTGGAGAACGTCTTTGGATCATCCGGCATGAACGTGTTTCACTCCAGGGGGGATGTCCGAACGCCGAAGTATGCCGTGGACGTATCCGGTGGCGTAAACCACCTGGGCGGCCAGAGCGGGCAGATTTCCCTCGGCCAGGCGTCTGATAAATCGGCCCGCGAACCGGGCCGCACGGTGACACCGGCCGAGCCGCGCCACCGCCGGGGGGGCGCCGTCCCCGGTCATCTCCACCACGAGATCGGGCCGGAGGCGGACGTCATGGGCGGCGGCGATGCCATCTCGGCATTTCGCCCGGAGGAAACACCCCCATGTCGGATGCGGCGGGTGATACACCCATGTCCCCGGCGCAAGAACCACCCGGCGCCCCGCCTCCCGGCACCGCCAGCGCAACACCTGGTCGTCCGCCCGCCACATCTCCTCCGGCTCCCCGCCGATGTCGTGATAAAATTTCCGCCGGATGGCCATCCCGGCATGGGTCGCCATGTCCGAGTCGGTGATGACCTCCACGACCGGCGTTACGGATCGAGGCAGTTTCGCCGCGAGATGCCTCTGGAAGGAATTCGCCTCCGGCGGCAGCAATGTCGCGGCCCCGGCGATCCCGACGCGATCCGCATCCAGCGCCCCGACAAGCCGTTCGACGACATCCGCCCCCCCCAGACGCACATCATCGTCGAAAAACACAAGCACTTCGCCCGCGGCCCGCCGCGCCCCCTCGTTGTGCGCCCGGCTGCAGGGCCATACCCCCGTCACCACGACGACCTCGTCCGGGGGAAGCGTCTGACGGCGCAGGTCCTCCCGGAGGAATTCAAGATTCCCCTCCCGTGATCCGTCGAGACTCGGGATGATGACACTGACATTCACACCCGTCCTCCCTCCGGCATACCGGGCTTCTCCGCCTCGACCACCATCTGGAGCGCCAGTCCTTTGAGAAGTCCGTACAACCACCGTTCCGAAAACCGGGCCGCCCCGAGAATTATCCGCCGCATCCACCCCGGAAAAAACTGAAAATAGGACTCGTGGAACGTGAAGACGGTCATCCGGAACCGCCGGATGTCGAATCCGGCTTCCCGCAGGAGCCGCCGGAGTTGCCAGGAATACAGCGGCCGGTCGTAGGGCCGGTTCGCAAACCCTTGTCCCCGCCGGAAAATCTGCTTGAGGGCGCGGGGCACGGCGAAAAGCGCAATGGAAAGATTGACCCCGATGCGGGACGGCGTGGTCAGATAAAGGCGACCGCCGGGCTTGAGGCATCGCGCGATTTCGCGAAGGGCCGTCTCCGGATGATAGATGTGCTCAATGACCTCCGAGCATACGATGGCGTCAAAATGGCCATCCGGGAAGGGCAGTCCTTCCGCGTCCCCGAGCGCCCCCATGATATTGATTTTATTTTCCTCCCGGGCCCGTTCGGCGAGCCACCGGATGTTGACCTCCGTCACGTCAAGACCCGTGAACGAAACGGCGCCGGCCCCGAGCCGGCGATCGAGCGAAAACAGGAACCATCCCACCCCGCATCCCACCTCCAGAACACGTCCGCCGGGAGGCACCCGGATCCAATCCTCCACAAGCCCCTTGAGCCGGGGATGGCGGTATTCCTCGAAATCCCGCGGGACCCGTCCGATAGCCGCCCACTCCCAGTTGTCCCGGTAGAATCCCGCGTTCCGGTACGCCCGCTCGAATTCGTCGCGGTTCCACACCGATCCGCCCTCCCGGTCGGCCCGGACAAGCCCCTCCGGGCGGAAATCCCGGATGCCGTCCCGCCGGGGGAATGTCGTTCCACAGGACACGCATCGGGCGATTTCGGGAACGCCGCCGCCGCCGGCAGGGGAAAGCCCCCCCCGGCACCGCGGGCATGCGTAGTGACTCAAGGCATCCATTCACCACCACCACGGAAAGGCCAGAGACTCCCATGCGTTGCAGGACGCGCAGATGGGGATGCGATCGTATTCCCCCGCCAGATGCGCCCTTCGGATCTCCTCCATTTTCCCCGACCGCCATATTCCGGAAAGGGACGACTCCCGCGCATCCCCCAGGATGACACGCCCCTCATAATCGTTGCAGCAGAGCGGCACGCGGCCGTCGGACAACACCACCATCTGGCTCCAGAGCCGGAAGCACGGGCGCCGGACCCGGTAGGTCGTGACGGCCGGGGCCTCGTCCCCGGAGAGATCCCCCGTCCAGTTGAGACGCCGGGCGAAATAGACATCGTCCACGATCAGCGACCACCGCCGCCGGAATTCCTCCGCTTCGTTTCGATTTTCCTCCATGACGACGAAATCCAGAACCACCCGGGGCCGGGCGAGCCGGCGCTCCCCGCGAAGCCGCATGAGTCCCCGGATGTTGCCCTCCACCGTCTCGAACGAAAGTCCCCGGCGGACGGCCTCGAATGTCTCCCTCGTCCCGCCGTCCATGCTGATGGAAATGTGATCCGTCCCCGCGTCGAAGATCTCCCCCGCCCGGGCTCCGTCCAGCAACGACCCGTTCGTGTAGAAACCGACCGTCGGGATGCCGCGTTTCTTCGCGTACCGGATTTTATCGGCCAGGGTTTTGTCCAGGAGAGGCTCCCCGATTAAAAATGTCCAGAGAAGGGGCAAACGGTGTTCCGCGCACTCGTCCACAAGACGGCGATAGAGGTCCATCGGCATGAATTCCCGGGACCGTTTCATCGAACCGTAGGGACACATGACGCACCGCGCGTTGCAGACGCTGGCGGTCTCAAGGTTGACCACCTCCGGGAACGCCGCCCTCCGGCGTCTCCGGGAAGCGAGGAACCGCCGCAGAAACGCCAGCGGCGGAAACGCGCTGTCGTGGAAACGGGCGCGGAGCCGGTGATAGGCCTCCTCCCGGGAGGACTTCTTCCGAATCCAGCGGCCGAGGGTCTGGCGGATCATGCCGTCGGCTCCATGATATAGGCCTCGATCCGGTCCACGATGGATTTCCAGGACCGGTGGCGAACGGCGAAATCACGCCCCCGGCGGGCCATCTCGGCGGCCTCCCGCGGATTCGTGAGAATCCAGACGAGGGCCTCCGCCAGATGCCCGGCATGACGCGCATCCTCCGGGATGACGCGCCCGAGCCGGTTTTCCTCAATCCACCCCGCGGGAGCCGTCCGGACCAAAGGCACCCCACAGGCCAGGCATTCATAAATCTTGATGGAGGAACACCCCAGCGCCCGCGTGATTAGAGACACCCCGGCACTGGCCGCCCCCAAGTACAGTGGAATCCGGTCGTGGGGCACCTCGCCCGCGAACGTGACATGCCCGCCGAGCCCGCGTTCCCGGACAAGCCCCTCCATGACCGGACGCAACGGACCATCCCCCACCAATAACATGTGCGCGTCCGGCGCCCCGCGAAGCACCTCCGGGAGGCTGTCGAGAAGGACTTCGATCCCGTGGTGGGGATAGAATTGGCCCACGAACACGATGTCCGGGCGGGCGGGAGGAAGCCCGAGTTCACGGCGGCATGTCTCCCGGTCACGGGGCTGAAGCCGGTCCGGATTGACCCCGTTGGGCACATTGAGATAACGCCCCCCGAGGGGACGTGCGAGCGCCTTTAAACATTGATTGATCCCGTCCGCCTCCTCCACCACCACCACCCCATGCGCCGCCCCGAGCTTGATGAACTGGCACCACCGGGCGATTTCCGCCCGGACCGGCTGTCCTTCCAAACGCAGCTGGGGCACCACAATCCCGTTGATCTCCACGATGTGCCGGGCGCCCGCCCGCCGGGAGATATGGGGCAGGAACGGGGCGAAGGGGATTTCACGTTCATAGACCACGGCGGGGCGCACCCGCCGCAACACCCGCCGCAACGCCGCATGAATGGCGATGGCGAAGGCCGGCCCGCGTCCCCGGCGAAATGGTGTGCGAACCCACACCACAGAATCCGCCCAGGGAACCGGGGAGGAGGGCTCGGGGGCAAGAATCGTCACACCATGGCCGCGGCGTCGGAATTCCTCCACCACCTCCCGGACGTGGGTGGACCAGGCCACCGCCCGCCCCAGGTCCGACCCGCAGACGTAAATCATTTCCATTCCGTCATTGTAATCGAAAAAGATATCGCATGCAAAGCGCGCCGGCGAAGTTACACTTGAAAAATCATGTGCGGCATCGCCGGATATTATCGAATCGCCCCCGACCGCGCCGGCCCTCTTCCGACGGAAATCCTCCTCCGGATGCGCGACGTACTCGCCCACCGCGGACCGGATGATGCCGGAATCTACGAATCCCCGGACGGCCGGGCGGGGCTTGCCCACCGGCGCCTGGCCATTCTGGACCTCTCCCCGGCGGGCCGCCAGCCCATGTCCGACCCATCGGGACGACTGTGGATCTCGTTCAACGGCGAAATCTACAATTACCTCGAACTCCGGCGGGAACTGGAGGCGGCCGGCCACGCCTTCCGCACCGGAACGGACACGGAAGTGCTTCTGGCGGCATGGCTCGCGTGGGAGGAAGGATGCCTCGAGCGTCTGAACGGAATGTGGGCCTTCGCCCTCTGGGACGGCCGCCGGAAAATTCTCTTCTGCTCCCGCGACCGCTTTGGCATCAAACCTTTTTATTATTCCATCGCCGACGGAATTTTTATTTTCGCCTCCGAGATCCGCGGGATTTTCGCCTCGGGCCGCGTCGCCCCCCGCCCGGACCGCAGCAGCATCGCGACCTATCTCACGAGCGGCGTCGTGGACGGGCTTCCGGAAACGTTTTTCGAAAATATCCGCCGCCTTCCCCCGGCCAGTTGCGCGCGGGTGACCCCGGAGGGACTCCGGATCCGGCGCTTCTGGCGGCTTTCCCCCGGGAAACACCGCGTCGCGGACCCGCCGGCGGCATTCCGCGAGCTTCTCGGGGACGCGGTGAATCTCCAGATGCGCAGCGACGTCCCCGTCGGAACGCTTCTCAGCGGAGGGCTCGATTCGAGTTCCATCCTCGCCCTGGCGAGCGACGCCGGCCGCCGCCCCATGAAAACATTCACATCGTTCTTCCCCGGACCGGGGAGCGAAGGTCCCTTCGCCCGGGCGGCCGCGGCGGCCTTCCATGCCGAAGCGGAATTCGCCACTCCACCCCTCGACCGGTTCCCGGGCGTCCTCGAAAACATCGTCCGTATCCTCGAGGAACCGCCCAAGGCGCCGGGGGTCTATCCCCACTTTCACGTCATGTGGATGGCGGCGGGAAACGTGAAGGTCCTCCTCGACGGACAGGGCGGGGACGAAGTCCTGGCCGGCTATGATCCGTACCGCATCCACCGCCTCAAGGACCTCCTGGCGCGAACGCTCACCGCGGGACATCCGGCCGACCTGGCGATTCTCGCCCGGGAGGATCGTGCGGCGATGAAAATTCTCGGCTCGGGACTTCTCTGGCCGTGGTTCCTCACCCGCGTCAACCGCCTGCGCCCCTGGCGACGACACGCCCCGCCCCCGGCCCGCGGACCGTTTTCGCCGGAATTTTTCCAGGCCCATCCGCCATGGACCGCCGATGTCCCGAACACGTTCTCCGGCCTCCTCGACCGCCAGCTCCACGGGGATCTGACGGCAAACATTCTGCCCCAACTCCTGAAATACGAGGACAAACTGGGCATGGCCTTTTCGCTCGAGTGCCGGGTCCCCTACCTGGACCACCGGATCGTGGAGTTCGCCTTCGCCCTGGCCGACGGATGGCGGATCCGCGGGGGATGGTCGAAGTTCATCCTGCGGAAGGCGATGGACGGGATTCTCCCGCGGGAGGTGGCCTGGCGGCGCGACAAGCAGGGATTCCCCTTTCCCGTCGGGGAGGCGATCCGGATGCATGCCCCGCTTCTGGCGGAACGGCTGAGCGACGGGCGGATCGTCCGGGAAGGGCTTCTCCCCGGTGAAGAGGCGCGCCGCCTGGTCCTGGACGCCCCGGCGTCCGCCCCGGCGCGGGAAACCCTCTGGAAGGCGCTTTGCCTCGAAATCTGGTTCAGCGAGGTTCTTCCTTCTCCAGACGCACCACCACCGTCCCCGCCAGGCGCCAGAGCCGGAGCGGCGTCATCACGAGCCGATTGAAACACCGAAGCAGGGCGATGTACACCCGGGTGAACGGCATCACCTTCGGGTTGAGCAGAAACGGTTTCCACCGGCTGTTGAAAATACGGGGGGTCAGGACGAGATAGCGCCCCGTCACCCGGAAATGTCCGTGGCATAACGCCAGGAATTCCGGGAATCGGAAAAACCGCAGAATTCCGCGGATGGAATACCAGGTGTTCCGCACGGTTTGGACCGCGAGGATCATGCCCCCGCCCGGGGCCAGGACCCGTTCCACCTCCCCGAGAAACCGCGGGACGTTCTGACAGAGATCAATGTGCCCCACCGCGATGATCCCGGAAACGCTCCCGTCCCGGAACGGCAGGCACAGGGGCTCGAGGCAGGAGACCACAAATACGATGGGCCGGCCCCCGACGTGGCGCCGGAGACGCATGGCCGTGTCCACCCGATGGTCCGTATGAATGACGGGCCGCCCAAGGCGCAGGGACACCCGGAAATCCGAACCGAGGTCCGCCACAACCCCGCCCTTGAAACGCGCCAGGCGCAACGAGGCATCCTGCTCCTCGCCGCGAATGTAGCCGCCCAGGATGTCAATCTCATCCTGAAACGCCCACCGATCGAACAACGCCTCAAGGGCTCCCGCCGGATTCGCCACCCCCCCGGGTTTCCTCCCCCGGCAGATGAGATAATCCCCCCATCGGAACGGAGGCAACCGCCGATTGATCGCGAAAACCATCCATCGTGTCCATCGCCCCGTCCGCCAGGGCCAATGCAGACGCCGGAGCACGCGACCCGGCGCCTCCGCCAGGATCCCGAGGAATCCCAGCGTCAGCAGATGCGCCCGGGCCCGGTCGGCTTGGAACCCCGTTTCTTCCAGGAGCGATTCAAGCTCATGACGCTTCATAAACCGGTTCCAAGGGATGCGCCAACCGAACCACCGCCGGACGGCACACCAGAGGGCATTGACACTCCGCCGATTGTAGGTTTCGAGAATGACCACGCCCCCCGGCCGCGTGACGCGGACCGCCTCGCGGAGGACGGCCGGCCCGTCGGGGTGATTCTGAATCAGGGCGCCGCAATACACCAAATCAAACGTCCCGTTCGAAAATGGAAGCGTGGACGCCTCCGCCTGCACGGCGCCGACGCCCCCCCGGGCGCGCAGAAGCGACAGTGCCCCCGCCGCGATATCCACCCCGGTCACCCGCCAGCCCCCGCCCGCCAGCCACGCCGCGTGATGGCCGGCGCCGCAACCCACATCCAGGGCGCGACCGGGGGCAATCCCCTCCACCTCCCCCGCGAAATACCGGAGGCGGAGAAGAATTTCGGCCCCGGTCCCCTCCAACCGCCGGAACTTCTCCTCCCAGGAGACCCCGCGGTCGGCGAGAAGCGCTTCCGATGCCGACGGGGGTATCGCACGGGCATAGAGTTGATCGTAGTATGTCTTCACCCCCGCGACAATGCCGCGAAGGAATTTATCGGTGGTCATATCTTTCCCTCGAGATACTCCGACAGTCCCTTCAACGTGCAAAATTCCGCCCCGGCCTCCCGCGCCCGGCGGATGATGCCGGCCAGATCCGAGCCGTCCGGCGCGAGGTCCATGGGATCGAAAAACAACGTTAGCACCCCGCCCGCCCGTATTTCGACATCCATCGCGGCCGCCACCCGGGCGAGCCACACCTCCCGTCCCCCCTTCTCCTGCTGGAGCACGAGAGACGTCGAGGCCTTCCGCCACACCGGGATTTCGAGGACACCTCCCGCCGGAAAGGGAAGGGATCCCGAAAAATTCGTCTCCGCGTCCACCCCCGAACTGTCGTAGAGATATCCGAGCGACACCATCACCTCCCGGTCCGCCGGAACGAAATCAAAATGGGGCGTCCGGAATCCGAGGCACGTCACGCCCAGCACGCGACGATACACCTCATGGGCCCGGCGGATGTCCGCCATTCTTTCCTCATCCGAAAAATCGGACCACCGCCGCTCCCCACCCGCACCATCCCGGCCGTGAGCATAACTATGATTGATCACCTCATGACCGCCCTCGACAATCCGCCGGTAAAGGGCGGGTTCCGCCTCGACACGCCGGCCGATGCAGGCGAAGGAGGCATGCACTCCCTCGCGCGCCAGGACATCGAGGACCGTCGGGAGTTGCGCCTCGTCCCGCAATGTGTCGAGATCAAAAGAAATAACAACGCCGAACCGGCCGCCCGGCCACCGGTGACCGGCGTAGACGAGCCGCCGGACAATCTCCGCTTTCGCACCCAGGCGCGCCAGCCCCTTCGCCAGGAACACCCGTGACCGGAATCCCGTCATGGCGCGTACACCTCCGCGAGAACCCGGCCCGCCGCGGCCCAGTTGTACGTTGTCTCGACCGCCCGACGCCCGGCCGCGCCGGCATCCCGGGCTCGCGCCCGGTCGCGGAATTCCAGGATGCCGCGGGCCATCGCGCCGGGATCGCCCGAGGGGACAACCCCGCCGCAACCGGTTTCCCCGACAATCCGCCGGAGGGGCGCCGCGTCCGTCGCCACGACCGGACGGCCCGCCGCCATGTAATCGAATAATTTATTGGGGAGGGTTGTATCCGTATGGGGACTCCGCCGGTGGGGAATCACCCCAACATGGCTCCCCGCCGTTTCCACGACGCACTCCCGTTTTGACAGCCATCCCGGGAATAACACCGCCGCCCCCATCCCCAGGTCCGCCACAAGGGCCTCCAGCGCGGGGCGTTCCTCCCCCTCCCCGACGAGAACCAATTCCGCCTCCGGCGCGTTCTCCCGCACCCGGACGAACGCGCGGACGAGCACGTCCAGCCCCCGGTGGCGGGTCATCCCGCCGACATACAACACACGGAATCCCGCCGGCGGCGGGGCGACCTCCGGATACAACGCGAGATCCGCGGCGTTCGTCACCACACGGAAGCGCTCTCCGGGAATCTTCATGCGTAAAAACCGGTCGCGGTTCTCCTCCGCCACGACAATCACGGCATCCGCCCGGAGAACCGCCTGCTTCTCAATCCAACTCCACCGCCAGAATCGGTTGTAAAGCCAGGGATAAAGCCCCTTCCAGGATGCCCCCTTCTCCCACACCCGCACCGCCGCCGGCCAGTTTTCATGAAGGTCGAGAACGGAATAAATCCCCAGGGTCCGCGCCACGACGGCCCCCGTGAGGGCGAGCGGCAGGTCGTGCACGTGAAGGGCCGATATCCCCTCGCGTGCGCCCTCGTTGAGCAGCATCCGCCGCCAGGCCGTGTCCACGCCGGTGAGCAGTTTCTCCCATCCCTCCGGGCGCGCCAGACGCGGTATCCACCGTCGGATGAGGATGCCGTCCCGTTCCTCCTCCGCCGGCTGACCCTCCCGGGCGAGACAAAACAGTGTCACGACGTGCCCCGCCGCCCGAAGGGTGGCCATCTCCTTCTCCACCCGGTCGTCCGGGGGATAAAGGCCGTCGAGGACCATGCCAATTTTCACGGTGACTCCTGGAACCGTCGCTCGTATCTCGTGGATCGTGGCTCGCAGAAAAATCGCAGATGATGCATCCTATTTTCTGCTAACCCCTATCCCCTGTCCCCCAACCCGGACAAGCCGGAACCAAACAGGACCGAATCCCCCATGCCGCTCATGGTGAGCCTGTCGAACCATGAGCAGCACCCTGGCTCATCCTTCGACAAGCTCAGGATGAGCGGTTTTATCACGTTGCGAACCGCATGATATTTCCTTATTCATCATTCCGCATTCATCATTTCTTCAGGCTCGCCGACTTCTTACTCCCAATCATCCGATAGGCCTCATCCAACGTCCGGACATGGCGCGACCAATCGGCACGCTCCCGCGCGATCCGCAGGTTCTCCTGACCAAAACGCCGCCGCAGGGATTCGTCATCATACAGAATCCGGATCTTCCCGGCCAGCGCCTCCGGGTTGGCCGGCGGCGCAAGAAAACCGTTTTCCCCGTCCGCCACCCATTCGCGGATGGCCGGGAGATCCGTCACAACCGCGGGAAGTCCACAGGCCATCGCCTCGAGAAGCGACAAGCTCGTCCCGTCGCTCAACGAGGACGAGACGTACATATCCGACTCCCGCAGGGCATCGGCCACCCGGTCAATCTCCATGCGTCCCGCGAAATGAACCATCTCCACCAGCCCGCGCCGACGGACGTCCTCCCGCAGGGAATCGCCCAGACGCCCCTCTCCAATGATCAGCCAGCGCAGGCGCGGACAGGACTCCCGGAGAAACGCCGCCGCCGCCAGGAGGTGCGCGTGGCCGTATACCGGCTTCAACTGACGGGTGACCACGGCAACCACCGCCTCCCGCCATCCGAGGCGGATCCGGAGAGAATCTGCCGGGGCTCCCGGCGAAAACCGCCCCAAGTCCACCCCCCAGGGGAACACCAGGATTTTTTCCGCGGAGACGCCGGAAATCGCCCGGATGCGATCCCGGACATGACACGCATCGCACTGAACCAGATCGGCATGCCGCAACGCATGGACGGCCTTTCGACGGTCGAGAAAACTCCGGTCCGGCCACAACAGGACATCAGACCCCCAAGGCATGACCATCAAGGGATGAAACCCCGACCGGGCCGCGATGAGACCGCTCGTCTGAAGCCACCCCGCGTGAAGGATATCCGGGCGGATCGCATCCAACGCCTGTTTCAGCATCCGGGTGGCGCGAACAATGCCGCGCCAGGCCGTCACCGCCCGGGAGACGCGCCATCCGCCGGAAACATGAGGGAAGCCCTCCGCCCGCAGACGGACGGTACGGAGCCCCGGGATCGACTTCACCCCCGCGGGAAGCTCCGCCCCCGGGTAAAATGTGACCAGATGCGTCTCGTGACCGCACCCCACGATTCCCGCGAGGAAACGGATGTCATGCCCCGACAGGATGTCCGACAGATACGCCACGCGCATGATCATCTACCCCGTTTTCGCGCCTTCCGATGACGGACGCCCCGCCGCTTCCCGGAGTATGCGTCCGAACCCATCCCAGATATCCCGCATTCCCCACCGCACCAGCCCTGCATAAACCGCCATCGTGATAAAGGTCTGCCCCACGAGGGCCGTCACGCCAGCCCATCCGATGAGCCGCCCCGCCCCCCATGCCACGGCGCCGGCACCCCCCGCGATCCCCAGAAGCGGCAGGTAATGCCCCAGGACATCCTTCAACCGAATGCCGAGCCGGAAATGCAGATATCCGAGATGAAACGCATGAATGAACACGGAGGTCCCGAGAAAGGCCATTGTCATTCCGACCCCCCGCCATCGCTGCGTCATGAACCACATGGGCGCCGCGCCCACCAGGATGAATATCCCGGCGCTTATCGCCATGAAGCGCATCCGCCCCTTCGCGGTGAACACGAGACCCACCCAGTTCTCGACGCTTCGGATCACCCCATATAACGCCCAGAGATAAAGCATCGGGATCACCGGCCCCCACTGCGGCCCGAGAAACACATTCACGAACGCCGGGATCACACCGAGAAACGCCGCGTAAATCGGGAAAACGATGGCGGACACGTATCGCAACGCCGCGAGCGCCTTCGTCTCGAAATCCGGAGAATCCCGGAGCGCCGCGAGGGCCGGGTATAGCACATCCACCATGGCCCAGACCAGCTCGATGACGACCCGATTCCCCCAGAAAAAGGCCGCCCAGTAAAAACCAAGCTCTCCCAACCCGCACACCGCCCCCACCACCCAGTCGTCAGCGTTGTTGATGAGGTAAATGAGAAGGCTCGATAAAAACATATAAAGACTGAACCCCAGAACCTCCCGGAAATCGGACAGCCGGAAAGAAAACGTAAACGCCCCCGGCTCCATCACCGCGAGGCCCACGGTGTAACAAACCACCCCCGCCATCCCGCCCCAGACGAGGCTCCAGAACCCGAATCCGGCGACGGCGAGAGAAAGCGACACCCCGGCGCACACCACGGCGTTGACCACCTGAAATGACGTGAGCCGTCCGAACCGCATCTCCCGCCGGAGGCGCACCGTCGGCAGGAACGCGAACCCGAGAATCAATAAATTCAAACCAAGAACACGGCTCACACGGACCACCGCCGGATCCGTCCCCGCCCAGACGGGGGCGAGGGCAAACAGCAGGACGAAACAAACCAGGGCCGACCCCAGACGCAGGGTGTTCCCCGCCGCGAAGACGCGTTGATCCTCCCCCTTGTGCCGGATGAGAACCTGATCAATCCCCCAGTTCGACATCACCCCGAACACGCCGATGTAGCTTTCCGCCAGGGCGAGGACCCCGAAGTCATAGGGCCGGAGAATGCGGGAAAGCGCGATCCGGGAGGCGACCGAGACGAGTTTTCCAATCCACTGGCCGGTGAGAAGCCAGACAAGCCCCCGCACCACCTTCATCCGCATCGGCGCCGCTTCAATCATCCGTTCCCTCATCGCACGCAGACCGCCGTGATCCCCGCCCCCGCACCGGGCCCGAGGAGGGGCGCGAGGGGCCGCTCGACGGCGGAAAGGACCGTCTCCATTCCCTTCAAGGCCTCGACGCCGGGCGCCGGCAAGCCGTAATCCTGCTCCAACGGCTCCCGGGCCGCCTTTACCAGATTCGGCAGGAAAAAGACCCGCCGGAAGACAATTTTATTGAAGCCCGCCTGGCGGAGGAACCGCCGGATCTCGTCCACCGTGAATTCGTGGACATCCACCGGGCCCTCCAGCGCCCCCCGACAGGCCTCCTCGGGCGTGGGTCGGAACCGCCGCCGCAGCCGGTGAATCGCGTAGGGCAGGGCGAACACGGCGCGTGCGGTCCGGGTGAACCACCGGTTCGGCTCGGAAAGGACAAAAAGCCCCCCCGGGGAAGTCACCCGCCGGATCTCGGCCACGGCGGCCCCGGGGTCCGGGAGATGATGAAGGGCCGAAAAGGCCGTCACCAGATCAAACACGCCGTCGCGGAAGGGAAGGGCATCCCCGCTCGCACAGGCCAGGGTTATTTTCGCCCCGGTCCGCCGTCCCCCTTCCCGGCTGGACGAGAGCATTCCCTCCGAGACATCCACGCCGGCAGAAATCCCCCGGTTTCCGCGCCGCAACGCCGAAGCGGCCAGGAGATGCCCCGTCCCGCATCCGACATCCAGATACGCACAGAAGCGGGCCAGCGGCTCCCCGATGACCCCCTCCATCGCGGTGGACGTCGCTTCAAGCGCTTCCGAAGACCAATCCTTTCCCCACCGGCGGTCATACTCCTCCCCGCCGAACCGGTCGTGATACCGACGGTTCGATTCGAGAACATCCGCATTTCTTATGTGATGCCGCATGACTGTTTCCCTGCCCCGCGCTGATCGATCCGCAACCGCTGGTTATCGAAACCGCCCCATATGCCGCACGGAAAATATGTCAAAGATTGAACCCCGTTCCTTCATTCTATACAATTCGTACCCAATATGAAACATCGCCGATGGGCTATGGAAAACCAACCTCCAGAACAGGGCAAGCCGCCGTCCACCTCGAACACCCCGCGGCCACGACTTGCAAGACGCATTATAAAAGGAATCCGTAAGCGGATTCGCAAAACCCTATTCAAGATACATAGGCAACGTTCCCTTTTGCTCCTCCGTCAACAGGAAAATCACATCCCCCCACAGATTTCACGGTCGATAGTCTCCGCGCTGCTACATGACGCCTCACCAGCGGAAGACGCCTGGTTGAGGAAAATCGAGCGCTTCCGGGAACAATGCCTCTCCTCCCGGCAAGAAATCACCTTTCTCGACCATGGGGCCGGATCATCCGAACACCATGAACATCCTCACATCCGGACAGTCTGCAAAACGGTCGGAGCAATATGCCAAGGGGCCTCCTTGCCCTATTTTTGGTCATTTCTCCTCTTTAAACTGATCCGGGAGTTCAAACCCGTCATCTGCATGGAACTGGGCACCTGCCTAGGGGTTTCAACCTCATTTCAAGCTGCGGCCCTCCTGCTAAACCACCATGGTCGGATCATTACTCTGGAAGGAGCGGAATCCCTCGCCTCACTGTCACAGTCACACTTTCAAACTCTCGGCTTGAACAATATTCAAATTGTTGTTGGGAATTTCCAAGATACCCTTGCCCAAACTCTTCGCGAACAGGAACCTGTCGATTTCGTATTCATTGACGGCCATCATGAAGAAACCGCAACCTTAACCCACTTCCAGCAACTCCTTTCATGTCTTCAGGATACATCCCTGGTCGTTTTGGATGACATTTCCTGGTCGGAAGGTATGAAAAAGGCGTGGCGGGCCATCGCTTCGGACGCGGAGGTGAAATATTCCATCGATACCGGGAGGATGGGCATCTGCCTTCTGGACAAAAAGATCGTGGCCAAACATCATGTGAGAATTCCACTGTCCCCCGATGAAGGGAAGTAGATATCTTTCTTGCCCGATTCGATTTTCAGTAACCGTTCACGGCCCCGAGGGCAATAGAGATGGGGCGGGTTGACGGGCGAAGTGGGATTGGATGGCGGAGTGGAGGTAGGCGAAGAGGGGTCGGCCCTGCTGGTGGCATGTGACCGCCGCTGTCCAGATGCGTTCGCACCAGCGGCGGCCCTTCTCGCTGCGCGTGCCCTGGGTGATGCGCCGGTCGATGACCACGAAGCGCAACGCCTGCTCGGCGAGGTTGTTGGTGGGTCCGATCCCCGGCGTGGTGACGAACCGGAAGTAGGCGTCCCCGTGCTTGCGGAACCGCCCGGCCAGGTTCATCGCCTCGGTCCGGTCCGGGGCGCGGCGGCCGACGCACAGAACCAGCTCGGCGGCACGCGCCAACTTGCGTTGGAAACGCGCCGGAGTCATTTCCTCCCGACGGTGAATCACGCGGAACATCTGCCGCAGCGCTTCCAAAAGCCGTTCCCCGTAGCGCCGCGTGGCCGGATCCGGCAGGATCAGCAGGAACTTCACGTCGCGGATCAGATGGGCCAGGCAGAACTGGACGATGATGTTGTGGTCGCCCATGTACTTCCGGTAGGCCGAGAAGTAGTCGCAACCGAGCACCCCAGCGAATTCGGCCCCCAACACCTTCAGTAGCACCTCGGATCCACGGGACGGATCAATCTTGAAAAGCGTGTAGAGCGCGGCGCGGAAAACCCAGGTCCAGAGGTTCCGCTTGTTCTCGGGGTGACCGGTCTCGTCCACGTTCAAGAGGGGCTCGCGGCGCACGGATGCCTCCAACTCGGCGTAGGGCGCCGCCAGCGCCGCACTGACCTTCTGCACGGTCTTGGCCAGAAATCCGGTCGAGACCGGGATGCCGCCGAAGTCGCGCAGGAACTCCTGCACGGTGGTATAGGAATCGTGGCTCCGGCTCTTGAGCCAGCCGACCAGCGCGGTCGCCCGGGCGTCGAAGAACCCGGCGCGTTCCACCTCCGCCGGCAACGGCGCGTAATGGACCTCCTGGCACGTCGGGCACCAATACGCCAGACGAAGATATTCCGTGACCACAAATGGCTGCGCCACCAGCCCCACCTGTTGGAAGACCTTCGGCGGTAGATTGGCCGGTCGCATCCGACCATGACCCCTTGGACACGATCCCATTCGGCACGGGATCCTTCGGTCCACCCGATCCGCCGGCAACAGAGGATGCTCGTGCCGTGGATGCCCCGGCTGGCCGCCGATATTCCGCTTGTCGCCATCCCGGGGCGGCGCCGGCGGTTTGACGATGTCGCTCGACGGCGGCTTCGACGAGTTCGACGAGTCCTTGCGGGACCGCGCCAACTCGGCCTCCAGAGCGGCAATCCGCCGGTCTTGCTCGGCTACGCGATCAAGCAACTGCTGGATCTGGCGGTCCTGCGCCACCACCAGGGCGATCATCTGCTCCTTGGAAAGGTGTTGAAGTGCTGCAACTTCCATGTAGAATACTATCGTCCAGCCGGCGAAAAATCTGCGTCGGATTTTTCTGGCCGTGAACGGTTACCAATATAGTTAAAGATATGGTTCTGGAGACATAAAACTAATTTGGTAGATGTATCTTTGAGCCCTATACCGAAAATAGGATGATATACTCGCATGAAACGGTATCCGTCGCCTGAAGTCTTCCTCCTCACGGCGGGCCTGGTCATCTGCCTGGGAGCCATCCCCGCCGCCCCGGCCCCCGGACCAACCCCGGCCCCGACCCCCGCTCCGGCGGATAATCGGACGTCGGCCGACATCAATTTCGAGTCGGCGAAGATCAAGGACGTTCTGTCCATGTTCGAAAAGGTGACCGGGGCCAAACTCATTTACGCGCCGCTTCCCGACAAAAATGTCACCGTCCACTGTCCCGACATCCCGCAGGAATACCTGTTCGCGGTGTTCGAGGCCGTCCTCGAAATGAACGGGGTTGTGCTCGTGCCGGCGGTGGAACAGGGACTCGGGGTGTACAAGGTCGTGCCCGTGGCCGATAGCGGAAAGTATCCCTCCCAGGTCCTGGGACCGAATGAAAAACTTCCCCTGGGCGACCGCCTCGTCACCCAGGTCATCGAACTCAAGTACATCGACGCCCAGCAGGCCCAGGGGCAGATCGGGCGGATTCTGACCAATCCGGCGAACATCGTGACGATCGTCGGTTCCCCCATCATCGTGGTCACCGACTACGCCTCCAAGATCGAGCGCATCAAGAAGATGCTGGAGCTGATGGACGTCTCCCTCCCGGAACCCCTCTACGAAATCCTCAAGCTGGAATACATCTCCCCCGATCTCCTCGTCGAGAAACTGAAACTCCTCATCACCCCGCGCAGCATGACCCCGGGCCCCATGACGGGCCGGAACCGCCAATCCCCCCCGCCGCAGATCGTCCCCGACACCCGGACGAATTCCGTCATCCTCTACGCCATGAAGGACGACATTGACCTCATCAAACGGCTCGTCAAGGGTTACGTGGACGAGAAAACCGGGCAGAAATTCGACGGGCTCGACGTGAAGGGCCCCTCGGAGGGCATCGCCTTCAACATCCACCCCTTGAAAAACACCAACGCCGCCGACGGCGACTCCAAAACGGGAATGACCGGCAAGGGGCTGGCCTCGATCCTGACGGACATCTTCGAGGCCCGCAAGCAGGCATCCACGAACCCGGCGGGCGGCCCCGGCAATCCGAACTCCGTCCCGACGTCAGGGAACGATCCCTTCAGCACCATGCCCGTGCGGTTCGTGCCGGAACCCAACACCAATTCCCTTATCGTCATCGCCCCCCAGATCCTCTACGAGAAGCATATCCGGGATCTCATCGAAAAACTCGACCGCCGCCGGCCCCAGGTCCTCATCAAAGCCGTCATCATGGAACTCTCGGACCAGGCCGCGCAGAACATCGGCATCGAACTGGCCACCGCCGATTCCCCCTCGGGAGAGAGCTTCCGCGGATTCGGCGGAACCCTTTTCGGTCTCTCCGCGCTTGCCCTCGACCAGGGGAACATCGGCCGCGTCCCCAACGTCGCAACGCCAGGCGTCATCGCCGGGATCTGGAAGGATGATGTGACGAAAATCCCCCTTCTGCTCAAGGCCAACCAGCAGGACCAGGGAGTGGACGTCGTGGCCATCCCCAGCATCCTCGTGAACGACAACTCCAAAGGCACCCTGACCATCTCCGACACGGTCCAGGTCCCCACCACCTCGACCACGTCCACCACCAGCACCGTCACCACCAACTACACGGCCTTCGAGGCCAAGACGGAACTCGAAATCACCCCCCATATCAGCGAGGCCAGCCGCGCCACGCTGGTGACCGAGAACACGCGGGCGCGGGCCTCCATCGCCCTGGTTTCTTCGGCCCTCGATGCCTACAAGTCGCACACGGGCCGGCACCCCTCCACCGGGCAGGGACTGAAGGCCCTCCTCCAGAACCCCGGGGAAGTCCCCGTTTGGAAGGGGCCCTACATCGAACAGGCGTCCCTCAAGGACCCCTGGGACCGGGAGTTCGTCTACAGCTCCCCCGGACTCCATGGGGATTTCGACATCATTTCCTACGGCGCGGACGGTCGCGACGGCGGCGACGGGGAAAACATGGAAATCACCAGCTGGGATCCCCCGACGGCCACCGCCGCCTCCCTGCAGGATTATCTCCGCCTCGAGGTGAAGCAAACGGTGGAACAGTTCACCGGCTCGACGACCGACTCCAACAGTCCTCCGCCCAAAACGTCCCGGGTGGCGACCACCGTGGTGACGCTCCCGAACGCCAGCACGCTGGTCATCGGAGGGTTGACCCGGACCGTCCAGCGAAACACGCTCACCGGAATCCCCGTCCTCTCCAAGATCCCCCTCCTCGGATACCTCTTCCGCTCCACATCGAAGGAAAAACAGAAGAGCCACCTCTACATCTTTATCACGCCGCTGATCTTCAATGCGGATGACTTCAGCGACCTCGCCAGCGTCAGCAGCAGCCGGCGCGTGACCATGGAGGAACTCCAGAAAAAACGAGTGCAGGACATCGATCGGGACCTCGAGGACTACCGGAGGGCCAAGGAGAAAGCCGGCCTGAAATCCCCCCCGGACGCCCCGGACGCGACCGCGGCCCCCGGCAGAGCCCCGGAAAAACCCGCCGGGAGAAAGCGACATGCTGACCAAACAGAAACTGATCGACCTTCTCGTCGAAGACCATAAGCTCACCCCGGAAATCGCCCAGGAGTGCCTGTCGGTTTCCGCGACAACGGGGACGAGCATGCTTGCGGTCATCCGCGACCGGGGGTACCTCGACGAGAACGCGCTACTCACGAGCCTCAGCCGTATCCTGGGGATCCCGTATTCCCCCTCCCTGGCGGACAAATCGGTCCCCGAGGAGTTCGTTCAGGCCGTGCCCGTGGGCTTCGCCCGAAGCCACAGCCTCGTGGGCATCGCCCGGGAGAACGGGACGTTCCAGGTCGCGACGTCGGACCCCCTGTCGGTCCATCCGATGGACGACCTCGCGCTCTTCCTGAAGGCAAACGTCCGGCCCATCCTCGCCAAACGCGACGAGATCATCGCCCTCATCAACGCCGCCTACGAGAAGAAATCCAACCTCGTCTCCGAAACACTGGATGAACTCGGAGAGGAGGAATTGGAGGGTCTCGAGGATATCAACGAGTCGCGCGACCTGCTCGACATCGCCAACAAGGCCCCCATCATCAAACTCGTCAACATGATCCTGTTTCAGGCCCTCAAGATGCGGGCCAGCGACATCCACATCCAGCCCTTCGAGACACGCCTCCAGATCCGTTACCGGATTGACGGCATCCTCTATGACATCATGACGCCCCCGAAACGCATTCAGGAGGCCATCATCTCCCGCGTCAAGGTCATGGGAAAGATGGACATCGCGGAGCGGCGTCTGCCCCAGGACGGCCGCGCCACCATCCGCATCGCCGACCGGGACGTGGACATCCGCATCTCCTCCATCCCCACGTCCTTCGGCGAGCGGATCGTCATGCGCCTCCTCGACAAGGGTTCGAAACTCTACCAGCTCGAGGAACTGGGGATCGCGGGAGACCACCTGAAAAAACTGGGAAAGCTCATCCGGTATTCCTACGGGATCCTCCTCGTCACGGGCCCGACCGGAAGCGGAAAAACCACCACCCTCTATGGGGCCCTCTCGCGGCTCAACTCCACCGAAAAGAACATCCTGACGATCGAGGATCCCATCGAGTACCAGCTCCCCGGCGTGAGCCAGATGGAGGTCTCCACCAAAAAAGGCATGACGTTCGCCACGGGCCTCCGGCACGTCGTCCGCCAGGATCCCGACATCATCATGGTGGGCGAGATCCGCGACCTCGAGACGGCGCACATCGCCATCCAGTCGTCGCTGACGGGCCACCTCGTCTTCTCGACCCTCCACACCAACGACTCGGCGAGCGCCGTGACGCGGCTCCTGGACCTCGGCATCGAACCCTATCTGGTGTCGTCCTCGGTCATCGCGGTTCTCGCCCAGCGCCTCGTGCGGTGCATCTGCCCGGACTGCCGGACGCCCTACACCCCGGACGACGACGAGATCCACCAGGTCGGTCTTGAGCGAAAACTTCTCAAGGACGGAAAACTCTTCAAGGGGGCCGGGTGCCCGTCGTGCCTGGGCAAAGGCTATTACGGCCGCTCGGGCATCTACGAACTTCTGGTGGTGGACGACATCATCCGCGAGCAGGTGATGAACCGGGCCGGGGCCAGCACCATCAAGACATCGGCCCTGGGAAGGGGACTCACGACCCTGAAGATGGACGGCGCCCAAAAGGTCCTTTCCGGAACGACGACCGTGGAAGAGATACTCCGGGTGACGCAACTGGACCTGTACTGATGCGAAACCTGAAGGCGGAAACCGGAGACCGGAAACCGGAAACTCCGGCCTGATACCATGCCCGTATACGACTACAAGGCGCTGCTTTCCACCGGCGAGACCACAACGGGCATCCTGACCGCGGACACCGCCAAGGAGGCCCGCGAGCAGCTCCGCCACCGGAAGCTTTTCGTGACGGATCTGACGGAGGCCGAAAAGAAGGGCGCCCGGGGGATCGCCTGGAAGTTCAGCCGCAAGCGCCTCGAGGAGGTGTCGCTCCTCACCCGGCAGCTGGCGACCCTGCTCGGCTCGGGCATCCAGATCGCCGACGCCCTCTCCGCCATGATCGAGCAGATCCGCGACCCGGAGCTCAGCAAGGCCTTCCGGGACATCCGGGAGAAAATCACCCAGGGGATGTCCTTCGGCGAGGCCCTCGCCCAGCACCCGCGCTACTTCGACAACCTCTACGTCAACATGGTCAAGGCCGGCGAGGCCAGCGGCAATCTGGACATCATCCTCAAACGCCTGGCGGACTACACCCAGAAGCAACGCCAGATCCACGGGAAAATCTCGGCCGCCATCGCCTACCCCCTCTTCATGGTGGCCATCGGCATGGCGGTCGTGGCCTTCCTCGTCATGTACGTCATCCCCCAGATCACCAAGGCCCTCGCCCAGATGGGCCAGACGCTCCCTCTGGCGACGCGCCTGCTCATGGCCGTGAGCGGCGCCCTCACCACCCCCTGGATACTGGCGATTCTCATCGGGGGCGTCTTCGCCGGATCCATGCTCCTGCGCCTTTTTCTGGCGAAGCCGGCCAACCGCCTCCGGTTCGACCGCCTTCTCCTGGGCCTGCCCGTTCTCGGCCCGCTCATTTTGAAGCAGGAAATCGCCCGATTCGCCGACACACTGGCCACGCTCCTCAAGAGCGGGATCACCGTGCTCCAGGGCCTGGAAATCGTGAAGAAGCTCGTCCACAACCAGCACATCGCCCACACCCTGGAGGACATCCGGAAACGCATCGTGGAAGGCGAGGACATCGCGGGCCCCTTTGCCAAAAGCGCCGTCTTCCCCCCCATGGTGAGCTACATGATCGCCATCGGCGAGGAAAGCGGTGACCTCGACAACGTCCTCACCCAGATCGCCGACGCCTACAACGAGGAGGTGGATCAGCTCATCCAGAAGGCCACCGCGCTCCTCCAGCCGGTCCTCATCTGCTGTCTGGCCGGGGTCGTGGGGTTCATCGTGTTTTCGGTGCTGTCGGCGGTCCTTAACTTGAGCATCATCAAACGATAGGAGGGGAATCATGTCACATCTCAAGCGCGAGAACCGGGGGTTCACCCTTCTCGAGATCATGGTGGTGGTCGTCATCCTGGGGCTCCTAGTGGGCTTTGTCGTCAACAGGGTCGTGAACCAGGGCGAGCGAGCCAAATCCGAACTCGCCCGGGCCAAGATCGCCCAGATCTCCCAGCAGTTGGGCATCTACAAACTCCACACGGGACAATATCCCACGACGGATCAGGGACTGAAGGCCCTTGTCCAGAACCCGGGGAGTTCCAAGAAATGGGGCGGCCCGTACCTCGATGCCAACAACCTCAAGGATCCCTGGGGCAATGAGTTGATGTACCGCTCCCCGGGGTTGCACAGCGATTTTGACATTGTCTGCTACGGGGCCGACGGCCGCGAGGGAGGCGACAATTTCAACAAGGACGTCACCAGTTGGGATGAGGAGTGAGTTTCCAAAACACCATGTCCTTCCGCCGCGATAACGGATTCACGCTCATGGAGATGATGCTGGTCGTGTTCCTCCTGGGACTCGCCTTCGGCTATGTCATCATCCGCCTGGACAATATCCTTCCCCGGGAACGTCTCCAGGCCGGCGCCCGGGGCCTGGCCGCCGCGGCCGCCGAGGCCCGCGAGGCCGCCGTCTACCGGAATGAACCGGTGTTCATGCATTACGACCTCACCGAGCCGCACCGGCGGTACTGGATTTCCATCCGCGGCGCGGACGGCCGGGAGGATCCCACGGCGCCCCAGATCCTGCCGGAAGGCGTGAGCATCACGGACGTGACGCTCGGAGACCGCGTCATGACAAGCGGCGACGTCACCGTGCGATTCGATCCGACCGGGGATGTCGAGGGGCATGCGGTGCACCTCGGGGACAAGGACGGGAAGGAAATGAGCATCCTCGTCCATCCCCTCCTCGGAACGGTTCGGACGGAGGAAGGTCGCGTGGACCCCGAGTCCTTCGAGGAGGAGGCGCCAAGTGAGTAGTTCGGGAGTTCACGAGTTCAAGAGTTCGAGAGTTCAAGCCCGGGGATTCACTCTCCTGGAGGTGCTTCTGGCGGTGTCCATCCTCGCCATCGCAATGGTGTACCTTCTCAAGACCCGGAATAACAGCGTGCAGATGGCGGCCGGCGCGACCTGGTTGCCCCTGGCGGCGTCTCTGGCCGAGGAAAAGACGGCCCTGGCGCTGGCGGGCGTTCCCGACGGGGAGAGCGGGGCATCCGAGGACTACCCCGAACTCACCTGGAAGTTCGAAGAGGAGGAATATGCCTACCCGATTCCCGAGGATCGCGACGCGAAGGAGGTCGCCCTCCGCAAACTCACCGTCACCATCCACTGCCCCGGAATCTCCAACACGTCGGAGGAAAGCCGGTTCACCGTGGTGACCCTGGCGCCGGCCGCGGAGACCTCCGACGGGGAGGCCGTTCCATGACCTCCTCCCGCCATCGGAATCACGACGGGTTCACCCTCATCGAAATTCTCGCGGTGATGGCCATTCTCGGGCTCTTCGCCGCCCTCGTCGGCGGGGTCCTTGTGTCCACGCTCTCCGCCAACGCGGCATTCTCCAAATTCGAGGGGCGTGAAACCGCGGGGAGGATCCTCACCCTCATGAGCCGGGACTGCCGGGGCCTCTACGCCGTGGATACCACCCGGCCCGCCCTCGCCGCCAAAAGCGGCGCCCTCCCCTCCCTGGACTTCGTCACCACCCAGAACGCCCGACGCCTCCGGAACGGCCGGGCGAGCGACATCACCGAGGTCGGCTACCGCCTCCTGGACAAGGAGGGGCGCCAGGTCCTCTCCCGGCGCGAGGACTTTTTCGTGGACGATTCGCCCTTCGCGGGAGGGACTCTCGTGCGCCTGGCCCCGGTCGGAAAACTCACATTCTCCTTCCACGACGGCAAGGACTGGACGGAGGAATGGGACGCCTCCCGCCGGAAAGACTTGCCGCGCCTCGTGAAGATCGAGCTCGAGACGGCGGAGGATCCGCCGGCGCGGATCGTCCGCGTCGTGTACATCCCGGCGGAAGCCCCGCCGGCCGGACCGGGAGCGATCACCCCATGAACGTCGCCGTCATCGGATCCACCGGATCCATCGGAACGAACGCCCTGGAGGTCCTGCGCAACCTCGGATGGCGAATCTCGGGGCTTGCCGCCGGCAGCCGCTGGGAGAAACTCGCCGGACAGATCGCCGACCATCGCCCGGCCATGGCGGTCGTCGCGGACCCGAAGCACCTGGATCCCCTCCGGAAGGCGGTCTCGACCAACGGCACAACGCTACGGGCGGGCCCGGAGGCCCTGCGCGACATGGCCTCGGCCCCCGGTACGGACATCGTCCTTTCCGCCATCTCCGGGGCCGCGGGACTTCCCGTGTCCGTGGCGGCGCTCTCGGCCGGAAAACGCCTGGCCCTGGCCAACAAGGAATCCCTTGTCATGGCCGGTGAACTGCTCCTCGCAATCGCCTCCCGGATGAAGGCCCTCATCATCCCCGTGGACAGCGAACACAGCGCCCTGTTCCAGTTGCTGGACGGCCGCGATCCCGGCGACGTCGAACGACTCTTCATCACCGCCTCGGGAGGGCCCTTCCGGAACACCCCGCCCGAACGCCTCGCGTGCGTCACCCCCGAAGAGGCCCTCCGGCACCCCACTTGGGCCATGGGCCCCAAGATCACCGTGGACTCGGCCACCATGATGAACAAGGCCCTCGAGATCATCGAGGCCCGGTGGCTCTTCGGCATCCCGGCGGAAAAGATCCATGTCCTCGTCCATCCCCAGTCCATCGTGCACGCCCTGGTGGAATTCAAGGACGGAGCGACCCTGGCCCACCTCGGTTGCCCCGACATGAAAATCCCCATCCAATACGCCCTCACCCATCCCCGGCGGGAGAAGGGGCTGGTGAAGGGGGTGCGTCTCTCCGATATCCGGACGCTCGAATTCCATCCCCCGGACGAGGAGCGGTTCCCGGCGTTGAAACTGGGGGCGTGGGCGGCCCGGGAGGAAGGGACGCTCGGGGCCGTGCTCAATGCGGCGAACGAGGTCGCCGTCGAGCATTTTCTGGCGGGGCGGCTCCCTTTCCCGGAAATCACCCGCGTGGTGGAAACATGCATGAAACACCACGTCGTCCGCCGCCACCCCACACTCGATGACATCAGGACCGCGGATACCCGCGCCCGACAGGAGGCACTCGCATGCATCAATGGCTAGCCACGGCATGGATCGTTACGGAAGTCGCCCTCGGCTTCGGTCTCATCATCTTCATTCACGAACTGGGGCACTTCCTAGTCGCCAAGGCCTGCGGGGTCCGCGTCCTCCGTTTTTCCATCGGCTTCGGCCCAAAACTTTTCGGCCTTAAGCGAGGCCCCACCGAGTACCAGCTCTCCCTCCTCCCGCTGGGCGGTTACGTCAAGATGGCCGGCGAATTTCTGGGCGATGAGAAAACGGGCGCCCCCGACGAGTTTTCCTCGAAGAAACCCTGGCAGCGTTTCGTCATCGTGGCGGCCGGCCCCCTCACGAATCTCATCCTCGCCATCCCGCTCTGCATCGCCCTCTACCGGGTCGGGATCCAGGACGTGAGGAGCCGGATCGACGCGCCGGCGCCAAAATCCCCCGCCGAGAAGGAGGGTCTGCGCAAGGGGGATCTTATCACGGCGATCAACGGCGAACCGGTCGTCACCTTCCAGGACGTCTACTTGAAAATCTACTTCGACAAGAGCAAGGGCCCCCTCGTTATCGACGTCCTCCGGAAATCCGAGCCGGGGGACGAACGACTGCGGGTCACCGTCCACACCGATGAAGACGGGCTGATCGGGATCACCCCCTTCCGGGGGCTGACGTTGTCCGAGGTGGCATTCCCCTCCCCCGCCTACTGGGCGGGACTCCGGAACGGGGACGTCATCCGGTCCGTGAACGGGAAGGATGTCCGCGACTTCCCGGAGTTCGTAACGGAAATCATGACGGCCGATCCGAAACGGAAGAACCTGCTTCTCGGCATCAACCGGGGAGGCCGGGACCTCTCCATCGCCATGAGCCCCCGCTGGCAAACCCTTCGCGATTACGGGATTTCCGAACCGGCCTATCCCGCCGTGGTGGATGCGGTGATGCCGAAATCCCCCGCCGCCGCGGCCGGATTCCTCCCCGGCGACCGAATCGAGGCGGTGGACGGAAAACCGGTGCGCTTCTGGCACGAAATGAGCGTCATCGTCCGCGCGTCCGGGGGAGCGGCGCTGAACTTTGCGGTCCGGAGGAACGGCCTGACCGCGGAACTTGTCGCGACGCCCGTATCGGACGGCGACGGCCAGCCGGCCCGCATCGGAGTAACCCTCCGCAAACCCGATATGCCCTCCCCCTGCGTGATCGGAGAGACCGGTCCCGCCGCCCGGCGGGCAGGCATCCACCCGGGGGATGAGATTGATTCCATCAACGGACGCAGGACCGCCACCTGGGCCGACGTGGACACGGCTCTCGAAAAGGCGCGGGGCCCTCTTTCCCTCAATATCCGGCGGGAAAGGGGAACCCAGACGGTCGCCCTCGTGCCGGACGAACATCGGGCGATCGCCACGGACCCTCATGAAGCGCTCGACAAACTGGGGCTGGACACCTACGACCCCATGCCCCTCCGGTACGGCTGGAAACGATCCACCACCGAGGGGCTGCGCACCTACCGCCGATTCGTCATGAGCCACGTGGACCTCATCCGGGGGCTTGTGGCGCGGCGGATCAAACTTTCCGAGGTGCAAAAGGGAACGCGCGGCCCCATCGGCATCGTACAGATGATGTACGACTCGGCCAAGCGCCAGCCCGGCAACCTTCTCAAGTTCTTTGCGTTCATCAACGTCGTTCTGGGGCTCATGAACCTGCTGCCGATCCCCATTCTCGACGGCGGACATATTGCGTTCATCGGCATCGAGAAACTGCGCGGCCGGCCGCTCCCGGAGCGAACCATCGCCGCGGCGCAGTACGCGGGGCTCGCGCTCATCCTGCTCCTGGTCATCTCGGCCACCTGGAACGACATCCGGCTGTTTTAATGGTTACCGGATGCCGAGCAACTTGTGCATCTGCGGAATGACACGGACATCCGCCACCCAGCGTCCGGCGGTGCGCCGGAATTCATCAAGTTGCCCCGGGGAAGGAATGAGGCCGAATCGGGGAGTCGGAGAGACCGGCTGGAGGACAAGCGTCCCCTCCGGGCGGTGGCGGGCGAAGAGCTTCGCCGCCGCCGCGACCTCCGTTATCCGGGTCTCCGCCGTGACGACCACCTTCGCAAAGACATCGGTTTCGCCCGCGGCCTCGAGAAAGGCGCCGTGGCGCGGCAGGAGATTCCCGTTCCCGGACGACGAGTCCAGCTTGAAATCCATGGCCACAAGATCCACATCCCTCCGCAAGGCCGCCATGGCCGCGTCCAGGACGCCGTTGGTGTCCAGATAGATGCGCCACCCGTCCCGACGGAGGCCCGGGAGGAGCGCCGCGAGAAAGGGGGCGTATAGAAGCGGCTCCCCTCCCGTCAGGCTCACCCACCGCATAAAAGGCATGCGCTTCCTGAAATCCGCAAGGTGCCCCGCCACGACCGGCGGTGTCACCGGATTTTGGTGAAAGACGGGATTCCCCCCGGGCCGGGGTTCGACGGCATACCGCGCATTTGACCGGAGACCCGCCGGCGTGTCGCACCACGAGCACCGGAGGTTGCACCGCGAAAACCGAAGGAAGACCTGCGGGATGCCCAGGAGAATGCCTTCGCCCTGGCGGCTGGCAAAGATTTCCGCAAGCTCCGCCCGCACCGCGTCGGCCGACTTCCCCCTAGGAGACCGCCTCGTTCCGGCCATGCGCCGCCTCTCTGGCCCGTGGACGAACGGAAATCCCCCGATGTCGCAGGGATTCCGCCGCCGCGACCGGCATCCGCACCTGAAGGGTGATCGTGTCGCCCTCAATTGTCCGTCCGATGACCCTCCCTGCCCGTTCGGCCAGGGCGATGACATCCCCGGCCGCCAGAGGACAGGTCACATCAACCTCGACCGCCCCGGCCTCGACCGCGCCGAGCACCGCATCCGCGAGAACCTCCACCCCCTCCCCCGTGAGCGCGGAACAAACCACTCCGGCACGATCCCCCAGCGCGAGCCCCCGCCGTTCCACGGGATCTGGAATGCGATCCGCCTTGTTGTACACGCGAAGACGCGACGTGCCGGCGCAACCGATTTCCGCGAGGACGGCATCCACCGTCGCGATGGTTTTTTCCCGCCAGGGGCTTGCGGCGTCCACGACATGGAGCAGAAGGTCCGCCGTGCGCGCCTCCTCGAGCGTGGCCCGGAATGACGCGACGAGATGATGCGGGAGGTTCCGGATGAAACCCACCGTATCGGAAAGAAGCACCTCAACCCCGGATGCCGGACGCCAGGGCCGCGTCAGCGTGTCGAGCGTCGAAAACAGCTTGTCCTCCACAACCGTGGAAACGCCCGTGAGACGGCGCATGAGGGTGGACTTTCCCGCGTTCGTATACCCGACCAGGGACACCCGGTATCGTTCCCGTCTCGAGGCCACCTGCCGCTCGCGAACGGAGACCAGACGATCGAGATTCTTCCTGAGCATGGAGATCCGGTTCCGGGCCAGACGCCGATCCATCTCAATCTGCTTTTCGCCGGGGCCGCGCGTCCCGATGCCGCCCTCGATACGCTCGAGATGCGTCCACATTCGCCGGAGACGCGGCAGGAGGTACTCGAGTTGCGCCAGTTCCACCTGAAGACGCGCCTCCTCCGTCCGGGCATGCGTGGCAAAAATATCGAGAATCAGTTCGCTCCGGTCCACGACCTTGAGAACGAGAACTTTTTCCAGATTGCGCATCTGGGCCGGGGCCAGTTCGTGGTCGAAGATGACGACGTCGGCATCCTGCTCCCCGGCAAGCGTCTTGATCTCCTCCACCTTGCCCCGTCCGATGTAGAACGCGGAATCGATCCGGGAGCGACGCTGGGTGGCAGAGCCCACCACGACGGCCCCCGCCGTCTCAGCGAGGGCCGCCAGCTCCCCGAGGGAATCCGGGGCATCGTCCCCCGGGAACAATCCCCTTACGAGAAACGCTTTTTCGCGATGGACCGTAAGCGAGGTTCGAATGCGACTATCTCCATGGCAATCCGAGGCACGAACGTTCCCAACGATCGCCCGTCCGGCGCCGTCCTGATCATTTCCGGGTGTTCGAATCCGGAATGGGCAATTTCTTGATGAATGTCGTCGAGCCCACGTCCTTCGATCGGGTCCCCTTGAGCACCCCCTTGACCTCCAGCTCCAACTCCTCCGGGTTGTCCGAAGCGGCCAGCGCCGTTTCGAGCGTGATGACACCCGCCTCATACCACTTCCGAAGGGATTGATTGAACGTCTGGGTGCCAAAATAATCCGTTCCTTCCCGGATCGCCGTGTAGAGGGAACGGGTTTTCCCCTCGGCCAGGAGCTCCCGTATGGTGGGCGTCGCCAGCATGATCTCGACGGCGGGCACCCGGCCCTGCCCCTCCTTCCGCGGGAGAAGTCTCTGGCAGATGACCCCCTTGAGAAGAAGCGACATCTGCTGGCGGACAAGATCGTGCTGGTGCACGGGATAATAACTGATGATACGCTCCACCGTCTGTGGGGCGTTCGTGGTGTGGAGCGTGGAAAGAACCAGATGCCCCGTCTCCGCCGCGGTGATGGCCGCCGACATGGTTTCCTGATCGCGCATCTCGCCAATGAGAATGACGTCGGGAGACTGCCGGACACAGTACTTCAACGCCGACACGAAGCCGGGGGTGTCAGGCCCGATCTCCCGCTGGCTGATCACACTTTTTTTGTCGACGTAGAGATACTCGATCGGATCCTCGATCGTGAGAATGTGCTTTTGATATTTCTCGTTGATGTGTTCCACAACAGCCGCGAGCGTCGTGGATTTGCCGCTACCCGCCACCCCCGTCACGATGACGAGACCCCTGGGAAGGGCCGCAATCTTCTCGAGCGGTCCCCGGGGCAGGCAAAGCTCGTCGAAGCCGGGGATGCGACGCTTGATGTGCCGGAATACCATGCCCACATGCCCGCGTTGGAGAAAGAGATTGACCCGGAAACGACCCACATCGGGCAGGTCATAGGACAAATCGCATTCCTGGACCTGGAGGAAACGATCCTGGAGGGACTGCGGGGCGATCTCCTTCAAAAGTTCCTGGGCCACCTGGGAGGTGATGAGATACTTGTCAAGAATCTCCACCCGGCCGTCCACGCGGGCGGAGGGATATCCCCCGACCTTGACGATGAGATCCGATGCCCCGATCTCAACCATCTTCTGGAGCATCTCGTTCAATTGAGCCATGTCGCCTCCTTCGTGATGGATCGCCCTACCCGGGCGCGACGGTCCGCAGTGCGTCGAGCCCGCGGCCCTCCCGCAGAGATACCGGGATCGCGGGAACCCGAAGCGTCTCCCCTTCATCCTCCGGCGACCGAAGGTCCGTCCGGGTGAGAACGACGGCGATGCGTTTCGGAGGATCCGTATCCAGAAACGGGGAGACCCATTCCCGGAGGCGGCGGAAGACCCCGGCCGCGCCGTCGGCCGAACCGTCAAGAACGAACCATACGGCACGAGCCCGCGTCAGGTGCTTGAGGAAGTGCGTCCCGGGTCCGCCCGGACCGTGGCGCCCCGGCATGAGGGAGGGAATTTCCGCGACCCTCCAGCTTTCCCGGAGACCCGCATCCCAAACCCCGCAGACCGGTTCGGCGGTGGAACAGGGGTAGGCGCCTTCAGGCACGCGGGTCCCCGCCAGACGATTAAGTAGAGCGCTCTTGCCGGAACCCCCGAGCCCGACCAGCGCGATATCCACCGGCATCCGGAAATCAAGGCGCAGGCGGCGAATTTCCCCCGGGGCCCCCTTTTCGTACTCCCGCGGGGACTGGTGCGTGGACGTGGCGAAGTGCGAATTTCCCCGCCCGCCGCGCCCCCCGCGCGCGACATCGAGCGCCTGACCGGCCTCGCACAGATCCGCAAGACGCATCCCCTGGCCGGCGTCCTCAACAATCGTGCCGACCGGAAGATCAATCACAAGATCCCGGGCATCGCGCCCGGCCATTTTCTGACCCTTGCCGTGAGCCCCCTGCGGAGCCTGATAGATGCCCCCGGGAACGAGATGCGAAAGATCCCCGACATCCCGGGATACCTTCATTCGGACGTTCCCGCCCCGTCCCCCGTCCCCGCCGTCGGGCCCACCGCGGGGAAGGCGGCGCGCGCGGTAGAAACTCATCGATCCGTCCCCTCCCCGTCCGGCCGCAACGCGGATTTTGACATCATCCATGAACATCAGCGGGCGGCGATCTTCTCGGGCCGGACGCTCACGCGCTGGCGGCTCTCAAAAACCACCTTGCCGGGGACGACCGCGTAAATCGTGAAGTCGCGGCCCAGGCGGACGTTCCGGCCCGGCTTGAAACCACTGCCGCATTGCCGGATGATGATGCCTCCGGCATTCACGATCTGGCCACCGTACACCTTGACGCCGCGAAATTTCGGGTTGCTGTCGCGCCCGTTGCAACTGGATCCCTGACCTTTTTTATGAGCCATCTATGCCCCCCCGTCCTCGTGGATCTGCTGAATGAGAATATCAAACTCCCGCTGACGAAACGCCTTCTTGACCCGGGAATTTTTGCGCCGGCGGAACTTCATGCCCGTCACCCGGGGAAGGCGCCGCGCCGCGCCGACCTTGCCCTCCACCCACACCCCGGCCAGATAGGGCGTCCCCACGCGCAGCCCCTCCTTGCCCGAGCACAGAAGGACCCTGTCGAGTCGAACGGCGCCTCCTTCGGCGGGAACGTCGCCGAGGACCTGGATGCGCTCCCCCTCCTTCACCCGGTACTGTCTCCCGTATGCCTCGATCACCGCGTACATGCTCGTTGCTCCTTTCCTTAACCGAATCTCCCGCCGGTTCGATCGCGCGCGGCGCGGAAACCGTCTCCTCCAGAAGATTCACCGTTTTCCCACCCGCCGTTCCACCGGTCAGGCGGTACTGATCCTGTCCGAGCCCGGGATCGGCTCCCACCGCGATCCGCTTCTGATGCCCGGCCTCGAGTCCCTCCAGTTCCGCACGGCGCCGCCCCAACGCCAGCGACAACGACGGGTGCACCAACAAATCGATCCGCCGCAGGTCCTCCCGGTGAAGCGCATTCCGGAGATGGCGGACGATCTCCACCCCCAGACTCGTTACCGTCTTCACCCGACCGCGCCCGCCGCACGCGGCGCAGGTCTCATAGGCCCGTCCCTCCACACTCGGCCGAATCCGCTGGCGCGTCATCTCCATGATGCCAAATCGCGATATCCGGGATACCGAAATTTTCGCCCGGTCGCGCCGCAACAACTGATCGAACGTCTCCTCCACCTTGAGGATGTGCTCGGTGTGACGCATGTCGATGAAATCGACGATGATCACCCCTCCCAGATCCCGCATCCGGAGCTGGCGGGACACCTCCCGACAGGCCTCCAGGTTCGTCCGGAAGGCGGTCTCCTCCGCGGTCGACTCGTCGGTGTATTTCCCCGAGTTCACATCGATCGCGACAAGGGCCTCCGTCGGATCGATCACAATGCCCCCCCCTGACGGCAGGGGCACCTTTCGGGCGTACACCTTCCCGACTTCCCCCTCGATACCGAACCGGTGGAACAACGGCACCGTTCCCCGGTAGATCTTGACAAGCCCCTGGCGCCGGGGCATCACCGTCCTCAGGAACTCCTTGACCTTCCGGCACACCTCAGCGCTGTCGATGATAATCTCCGAAACGTCATCCGTCAAGACGTCCCGCACGGTCCTCGTCACAAGATCGCTTTCCCGATAGAGCACATCCCCCACCTTGGCCGACTTCATCTGCCGTTCCACCGTTTTCCAGAGGCGCAGCATATAATCCAGATCCTTCTTAAGATCCTCCTTGCTCTTCTCCAGCCCCGCCGTCCGAATGATGAATCCCATGTCCTTGGGGGGCTTCAATTCCTGGAGAAAGGCCTTGAGTTTGCGGCGCTCCTCCTCGTCCTCGATTCTCCGGGAGACCCCCGCCCGATCGCCTCCCGGCACGATAACGAGGTACCGGCCCGGGATGCTGAGCCGGGTCGTAACGCTGGGGCACTTTTCCGCAATGCCCTCCTTGACGACCTGGACAACCAATTCCTGGTTGCGTTTCAACGCCCCCTGGATGGAGGGCCCCTTGTCGCGGTTGCCCCGCCCCCGGCCGCCCTTTCCCCCCGCGCGCCCGGTAATATCCGAGGCATGGAGGAAACCGTGCTTCCCGGTCCCGAAATCCACAAAGGCCGCCTGGAGGCTCGGCTCCACGTTGACGACACGGGCTTTGTAAATGTTGCCCGCCAGGGCCTCCTGGTCAGCCCGCTCCAGATACAGCTCCTCGAGGATGCCGTCCTCGAGGACCGCCACGCGGCACTCCTCGGACTCGGTGGCGTTGACAAGAATGACCTTCTTCATGCGGATACCTTCCTTTTGAACGATGCCCTGTACCGGCCACGGAGGAACGTCCGGAGAATCCAAAATCGGATGAGATCCCGCACCGTCCGGGCAATGACCCGGACGCGACCGCAGGTCGCCGTTCCGAATTCCCGGGGCACGTAAGCGATCTCCACTTCCGTGAGCCGAAAGCCGCAATCACGGGCCCGGATGAGAATCTCGGCGGTGATGAAGACCCCCCGCGAATCCACCGTGAAATGGTCAAAGATCCGGCGGCGATACAGATGCACATAATTGAACTGTCTCTCCCGCATCCGGAACAGAAACCGGATGAGCGCTATGTTGACCACGGACACAAATTTCCGGAATAACGTGTAGTCGCGACGGTCGGACCGGATGCCCACCACCACGTCGGCCCCGCGCGCCGCCTCGATGTAACGAGGCAGCTGCTCAAGATCGATGGCCACGTCGGCCGGCAGAAACATCACGAACTCCCCCCGTGCCGCGGCGATCCCGGTAAAGACACCGCTACCCGGCCCCCGATTTTCCCCGTGCCGAAGAACACGGACGCGGGGCTCGGCCGCGGCCAGCGACTCCGCCACCGCCGCCGACTCGTCCGTACTGCCATCATCCACAACGAGAACCTCGAATCCGGGGGCGTGCCGGCGGAGCGCTTCGAGTATCCGCGGGGCATGGACGCGAAGGTTTTCCTCCTCGTTGTAGGCCGGGATGACCACGGACAAGAGGAGCGGATCCGTCACGGCGGCGCGCGGCGGGAATCGTCGCCCCTCCGGCTCCGAAGACGAACCGCGGGGACGCCGGCGACCACGGTGAACGACTCGAAGGATTTCGTAACGACCGCTCCCGCCCCCACCTGCACCCCCTCCCCCAGCCGGACCCCCGGGAGAAGGATCGCCCCCACACCGATGTCGCAGCCGTCGCCGATCTCCACCGGGGCCATTTTCAACGGCGTGTGCATGATGGGAATTTCGACCGGCTCGCCCGTGTGGGCGGAGGTAAGGATTCTCACTCCGGGAGCGATCCCGACATCCCGTCCGATCCGGATCCCGCCCGCGCTGTGGAAAAAGCAGTCCTGCCCGATCCACGTCCCGTCCCCGATGGCCATCCGTTCCCGATGATACCCCTTCAGAATGACCCGGTGCCCGACGTAGACGTTGTCTCCGATCTCGATGTTCTCAGGGTGGAAAACGAGAACGCCTTCCTCGAAAACCACATTTTCACCCAGTCGGGCGAACTGACGGGGATCAAACCGGCCGGTGCCGTGTGATGCGTGAAGTTTCAGCGCCTCTTTCCCTCCAGCTTGGGGACCTTCTTTCCCGCCCCCGCCCCTTCCCCCTCCATGAACTGGTTGAGACGCCTGAACGTCTCGACCTCAATCGCCATGCTGCTCTCCGGACGCATGATCCGGGGGGTGATGAAAATGATGAGATTCGTCCGATCATCCGTATCGCTCTTCTTCTTGAAGAGCCACCCCATTACGGGAATATCACCGAGGAACGGCACCGACTGGGTGCGTTTGGTCGTCTGGTTGTCGATGAGACCGCCAATGACGATGGTATCCCCGTCCTTCACCATGACGGAGGAATTCGCCTCCTGCCCGTTCGTGATGGGAATCTCGTTATTGAGCCCGGTGTACCCGGTGATCTTGTCCACCTTGGTCATGATATCGGTGATGATGAAACCGTCCGGGGTGATGTGCGGCGTCACCTCGAGATTGATCCCGATCTTCAGATAATTGTATCCCGTGATCTCGAAATTCCCTGTCACGGAGTTCTGGGTCCGGATGGGAATCGGAACCGTGTCGCCGGAGGTGATCTTGGCTTTCTTGTTGTCCAGCGTCGCCACGCTGGGGTTTGACATGATGTGCGTATCCTTGTCGTCCTTCATAAGCTCCAGGGATGCCTGCAGGTTGGTGAAGCTGAGCGTCCCCGTGGTGAAACTCCCCGAGGTGGAATACGGAAAGATCTGACCGGGCGGGAACCCCGTGCCCGCCGGATCGGTCGTGGGAATGATCTTCCCCATCCCCGTGTCATCCGTCTTGTCGAACGGGAATGTCGTCGGAACCTGGGATCCCGTGATGCTGCCCTGCAGAACAACCAGCATCCCGCGGTTGAAGGCGCTGTTGACCTTCGAATTGATCATCTTGGAGTCAATCGACACCTCCTTCACGGGGGAGTCGAGGCTCATCAGAACTTTTTCGACCGTCTGGAGCCGGTCCAGAGTGTCCGTGACGACAAGGGTGTTTGTGCGCGCGTCGAAACGAATATTCTCCGCCTTCGCCACAATCTTGTCGATGGTCTTGGCGGCCTCCTCGGCGCGGGCGTAATTGAGGACGAACGTCTTCGTCACATCCTTCTCCTTCTCGAGGGCCTCCTGCGTCGTGACCCAGATGATATTGGGGGCAAGCTCCTGCCACACGAACCCCGCGTTTTTCGTCACCACGGTCAGGGCCGTCTCCCACGGCACGTTCACCAGGCGCGTCGTGATCTTGCCCTTCACCTTCTCGGCCACGACGATATTGACACCGCTCTTCATGGACAGAAGATTGAGGACGTCCCGTATGTCCGCATCGCGAATGTCCATCTCCACGCGCGGGGGCTGCGACACCCGGATAAGCTGCGGGGAAACCTGTTCCGTGACGCACTCGGTCCGATCCGCCACGAGCTGCAGGGCGTCGCGCCAGGCCAGGCCCTCCACTTTCAGGGTTACCGCCGCCTCCACATCCTTGTCGAGAACGATGTTCACATTCCCGGCGCGGGAGAGGATGTCCAGCACCTCCGCCAGGGGCTTCTCCTTCGCATCGAAACTGACCGTCTGCTCCACGGCCGCCGGATGCTGATTCACGACATTCTCGATTGTCTTTTCCACGGGCGCGGCCGCCTTTTCGGTCGACACTTCAGGAGTCTTTTCCTCCCCCTTCGGAACGGGCGCCGCCGGACCGGCCCATACCATCGCCGGCATGACGAGCGCCGCCCCCAGCACAAGGGCGAACCCTGTCGTTTGTCCCTGACCGCTCATCGCTCCTCCTTTCGCTCCCGCTTCATCCGAAAATTCGGGGAAAATCTATTTGAACTCCTTGACGACTTCCTCACCCTGGCAATCGAAGGAGACCCGCTCCCGCTCGATGCGCTTTACCGTGATGATCTTGTCCAGATTGTCGCCCCCCTTGTCGAGGACGTCGCCCTCTCGACGAATCTTCCCGTTGACAATGGCGATGGACCCCCCGCCCTCCTCGAAGGCGATCATGGAGACCTGGATGGACTTCTGGCGCAGGTTCTGGATCAGCCGGGCCCGTTCCGCCATCCCCTTTCCCTCGGCGAGCAACGCCTGGAAGCGGTTTACCCGATCGGGATCCCGCAGGGGAGTGTTCTGACAGGCCATCAGGGCATCGTAGGCCGTGAGAACACGGTCATACTCCCCGGCGGCATAGGCCCGCTTCACCTCCGCCGCCTTCTGTTCCACCTTGGAGAAGCGCTGTTTCTCCTCGACCTCGGCGGCATTAATCCCCGCCTTGGCCAGGATGTCGTTCGTCTGCTCCTTGATCCGCCTGATCCGGGTGATGACCTCCGCATCGGTGTAGGTCTGGCTGAGAACCTCGCCCAACTCCCGATAATCCATCTCGACCGCATTGTAGTCCTTCGACTGGTAGTGCTCCCCGAGACGCGAGGAGAGATTCTCCGCCTGGTCCAGCAACTCCTTCTGTCGGGTCACATTCATCCCGGTGGCCGTCGCCGTGTCACCACCGCGCTCGGCCGGGGCCGGAACCGCGAACGGATCCCGCCGCCCTTTGCGCTGGAAGACGAAACCCCCGGATGAAGATTCCTTTTCCATCAGGATCCGCTCGCGAGTCCTGGTGTATCCGTAAAAACAAAGAAGTCCCGCCGGGTCCGCGACACACCCCATGGCGAACAAGGCCGTCGCCACCCCCGCCCATCCCATGACCCGTGTGATATATCGCATGATGATGTCCGCCGGATTCGGCCCCGATCCTACGGGGCCGTCTTCGGCACCTCCCCCGCGTACGCGAAGATGCTGAGCGTCATATTGACCGTGTGATTCCCGGAGCCCTTCGTATCGCCCTTGATATCGATATCGTTGACCTGGACAAACCGCTTGTAATTCTCGAGTTTGTTGATGAACGTCACCAGCTCGAAGAAACCGGCATCCATGGAGAGCCGATACTGAATCTCCTCAAACATCTGCCCTTGGGGCGCCACGGGGGCCTGGATGTTGTTCGCCTGATTGAACAGCTGCTGGAAAATGGTGGTTGCCGGTTTTGCATCCCCCTTCAGACGAACCGCCCGGGAGATGTTGATGCCCGATTCCCGCCGTATCTGGGAAAGGGTGTCCAGAAACCCCTCAATTTCCCGTTTCGGGGGAAGCTTGGCCCGGACGACCTTCATGTCCCGCTGGAGTTTCACATTGTCGGCCTTGAGCGCATCGAGCTTTCTTGCCTTGATCTGGTATTGCTGGAGCTCCTGATTCTTCGCGGTAATCTGGGTTTCGAGATCATTCACCTTCCGGGAATTGAGATACGTCAGCGTGCCGAAGGTCACCGCCAGAAGCAGGGTCAGCCCCGCCACACCATAAAGCACATGGTTCTGGGAGATTCTCGGCATGACCATCGGCTCCTATTGCTTCTCCGGGGCCCCCGTCCGGGGGGTCAACGTCAGGTTCAGATTGAACTTCAACGCCCATTCGCGGATTTCCTTCTGGTACACCCGCTCCCATTCCGGATCGTCGATGGATGCAAAATCCCGGAAGAACTTCGGATGGTTCTGGATCCGGCGCATCAGATCCGCCAGGACTTCCTCCCGGGGATCCAGCGAATAGCAGTTCAGAACCACCGTCCCCGCCTGGGTCAGTTTTCCTTTCGCGTCCACGACTTCCCGGTTGATCTTGATACCCGTCAGCCAGGTGTGTCCGGGGCAGATGTCGCAGATCTCATCGAAGTGCGGCGCCCATTCGATCCGCCGGCCCTTGATCTCCTGGAACGTGGAACGCCACTGAACGCTCTGCCTCATCTTCCGCTCCAGCTCATCCACCTTCGCGGCAATCAGCTTCTGGTTTTCCAGCTCCCGCTTCACCGACTCCAGTTCATTCCGTTTGTCGCCCAGCTTGACGACGCCCACGGCAAACGCCACGGTGGCCACGCAGGAAAGGATCACCCCCGCCACAAGGGAGATGAACACCGGCAGCGGCGTGCGCTCGACATGGCGCAATTCGACGGGGAGCAGGTTGATCCGTATCATGTTCTATCCCAGTAACCGGTATGCCAGGCCCGCCGCCACGGCGAAGCGCGCCCCCATGCCGGCAATCCGTTCCTCATCGAATTTCTTCTTGGCCTGCCGCGGAATCCGTTCGAGCGGGTTCCATGCCGCGGTCGGCTTCTGAAACAGATCCTGGAGGACCCCGTCAAAACCGGGGTGATACGCCATCCCGCCCGACAGGCGGATCCGACCGACCTCGTTCTCGAACTGGCTCTCGAAATAATCGAAGGAGAGGCGGACTTCGTTTCCCAGCTCCTCAAGGACCGTCGCCGCCGCCTGCTGAATGGCCGCGGCCTTGTCTCCGGGATCGAGCAACAGATTCTCGGCCTCCACCTCCTCCACGCCCATCTGCTTCTGGATCGCCTCGCGGAAGTCATTTCCACCGATGTAGACCTCGCGGGTGAAGCAGGAAATCCGCTGATTCATGATGTTCACGTTGGTTTTCGTGGCGCCGATGTCCAGAAGCGCCGTGACCCCGGAAACCTCCTCCTCGGGAGCTCCCTCGGCCCACATCTCGTAGGCGTTCCCGATGGCGAAGGCGTCCACATCCACCACCACGGGCTGAAGGCTCAACTGACGAAGGAAACCGGCATGTTCCAGGATGTAATCCCGCTTCACGGCCACCAGAAGCACCTTCATTTCCTTGCCCTTCCCCTTCGCCTTGACCTCCTTGGCGGGCTTTTCCTCCTCCCCGGCCGGGGGGACATCCTTCTTGTCCAAACGCTGGCAGTCCAGGATCACTTCCTCGATGTCAAAGGGAATATACTTCTTGGCCTCCGCCACAATGGACTTCCGGAGGGACTCGTCGTCCTGCTCCACCATGTTGATATAACGGATGATGACGGAGCGACCCGACACAGCGGTCACCACGCGACGGGTGGAAATGCGCGCCCCGGAAAGAATCTTCCTGGCATCCTCAACCCGTTTTTCCGCGGTCAGCGAACCCTCGGCAATCCCGGCCAGTTCCACCTTGTCCCCATCCTGGACAAGCTCCACCGCCTTGATGGTGTGGGAACCGACGTCGAGCCCGAGTATCTTCTTTTTGCGAAGCGCCATCACCCCCTCCTCACGCGGGCGGCGAACGCCTTGTCAGCCCGATTGTAGGAGTCAATGTCGCCGATATCATACCAGTCTCCATCCGGAATGCAACCGAACACAGGCGTTTTTTTATACAGCCATTCAATCAACCGGCCGGGTTTCTGCCCCACCCCCGCCTCCTCCGCGAACGCCTCCACGAGCGGGAAGGAATCCCTGGGGAAAAGGTACATCCCCGCCGCAACAAGCGTTCCGCGAGGGCGGACGGGCTTCTCCACGAATCGGACGATCCGCCCCCGGTCCCCGAGTTCCACCTGGCCATATTCCGTGGCCAGATCCCGGCGCCCGAGATCCTTCAGGATGACCGAGCAGGCCCGACGGTCCTCGTGGAAATCAAGGAAGGGATCCACCGGGAAATCGAACAGGTTGTCGCCGGCCACGAGAAAGAGGTCGTCCCGCACGGGAATCTGCCGGATGGCGTACAGGGCATCCGACACAGCCCCCCGCGCGTCATGCGGGTCGTTGATGCCGTTGGGGAGGACACGGACCCGCCCGGACGCGCCCGTCTCCCGCCAACGAACGAACGTGTCACCGTCCCGCTCGTTGACCAGGACCGTGATGTCCCCCAGGCGGCTCGAGGCCAGAAGCCGGTCCAGCGTCCATTCGAGGAGCGGGCGCCCCGCGATCGGAAGGAGCGGCTTGGGGACATCCCGGGTGAGCGGGTACAACCGCTCGTCGAATCCCGCGGCCAGAATCAGGGTGTGGTAGCGGCGGCCCGTCGTCCCTGTCATGATTCATCCCCTGTTCAGAAAAGCTCCGGCATCACCTTCTTGGTCTGTTCAAGCAGAAAGTGCTCGACCCCATGAACATCCTCGGTGTCCGCCACACGCGTGACGATGTCGCGCGCCTCGGCGAGGGTGGACGACCGGATGAGCTTCTTGATCTCCGGCACCATGGACGGGCTCACGCTGAAGCTCCGCAGGCCCATCCCCAGGAGAAGCAGGGTATACCGGAGTTCCCCCGACATCTCCCCGCACATGGTAACCGGAATTTTCGCGACCGCGGCCTTCTCGATAATTTGCCGGATGAGCCGGAGAACCGCCGGATGGACCGGCTGATAGAGTTCGGCGACCGTTTCGTTCCCGCGATCCACCGCGAGGGTGTACTGGATCAAATCATTCGTGCCGATGCTGAAAAAGGCCACCCGCGGCGCGAGCTGATCCGCGATGAGGGCGGCCGACGGCACCTCGATCATGATGCCGACGGGGATGTCCTCCCGGAACGAAACCTCCTCGGCCCGGAGCTCCTGCTTCACCTCCCCGAGAATCTCAAGCGCCCGGGTGAGCTCCCACCCGACCGTGATCATGGGAAACATGATCCGGACGTTGCCGAAAGGCGAGGCCCGCAGAATGGCCTTGAGCTGAATCCGGAAGAGATCCGGCCGCTTGAACGCCAGACGGATGGATCGGCAACCGAGAAATGGATTGCGCTCGCGGGCCCCGTCATCGTTGGGCGTCACCTTGTCCGCGCCCATGTCGAAGGTCCGGATGACGACGGGCCGGTTTCCCATTCGCTCCGTCACCTGCCGGTAGGCGACGAAGTGTTCGTGCTCCGTCGGAAAGTGGTCCCCCAGGTAGAGGAATTCCGTGCGGAAGAGACCCACCCCCTCCGCTCCGTGATTGAGCGCCGGCTGAACATCGCGAGGCAATTCAATGTTGGCCAGGATCTCCGCCTCGCACCCGTCGAGGGTGACCGCGGGAAGCTCCCGGAGCTCGGCGAGATGCTGTTCGAAGTAATGGTAATTTCGCTCGAGGGCGGCGTATTTTTTGAGGGTCTCCTCGTCCGGATTGATAATGACCACCCCGCGGTTCCCGTCGACGATGAGGGTGTCCCCGCCGCTCACATCGCCGGAGACGGACTCGAGCCCCACCACGGCGGGAATCTCGAGCGCCCGCGCGACGATGGCCGTGTGACTCGTCCGGCCGCCCGTATCAATGGCGATGCCGCGCACCTTCGTGCGGTCGAAAACCACCGTCTGGGAGGGCGTCAGGTCGTGGGCGACGACGATGACCTCCTGGTCAAGCTGGCCGAGCCCCTTCCGCCGCTCGCCCAGAAGATTCCGGAGAAGCCGCTTCTCGATATCGTGAAGGTCCGTGACCCGCTGCTTGAGGGACTCGTCCTCGAGGGAATCGATGGCCTTCCGATAGTGCCGGAAGGCGCGGGAGACGGCGTATTCCGGAGTGTAATGGCTGTTCTGAATGAGGTCGGTGATGTCGGCCAGGAGCTGGCTGTCCGCGAGGATCTGACCGTGGGCCCCGAAAATCATGGCGTGGCGCTCGCCGATCCGCTCCCGGACGCGCAGTTGGAGTTGATCGAGTTCCTCCCGGGCCTTCGTGACCCCCTCCTGGAAACGAACCAGCTCCCGATCCGCTTCCCCCGGACGGATGAACCGTTCGGTGATGCGATACTCCTCGCTGTCCAGAAGAAGAGCCGGGTAGATGGCGATGCCCGAGGAAACGGGAATGCCGCGTCGGATCTCCATCACTCCTCCCCGAACCGGCCCCGGATCAACTCCAGAATGGCCTTGACAGCGTCCGCGGCGTCATCCCCGGTGGCGCGCACGCGCAGGACCGTCCCCGACTCCGCCCCCAGCGTCATGAGGGCGAGAATGCTCTTGGCGTCCACATCACGCCCCTTCGCCAGGATGATGATTTTCGACGTGAACTTCCGGGCCGTCTCCGCCAGCCGGGTCGCCGGACGGACGTGAATCCCGTGGAGATTCGACACTTGGATTTCGTCCTCCACCTCAATCATGGGGACGTCCCGTCAGGAGGTTGTCCGCTGGTCGGCCTCGGTGAAGAGGTCGAGAATATCGCTCTTCGTCTTGGCATCCCGCAGGAACCGGCAGAACCGGTCGTCCCGGAGCAGATTCGAGATGTAGGCCAACGCCTGCAGGTGAGGTCCGGAGGCATCCGCGTGCGACAAAAGCATGAACACGCAGTACACCTTCTCGCCGTCAAGGGCGTTGAACTCAATGCCCTTCTCGGACTTGCCGAACGCCCCCATCAACCCCCTCACGTTCCCGTGTTTGGCGTGCGGCACGGCGACTCCCTTGCCAATGCCGGTGCTCCCGAGCCGTTCGCGCTTGAGAAGCGCCTTGACGATCTCGTTGGCATGTTCGTCGCCGACCTTGCCGGACTTCTTGAGTCCCTCCACCATCTCGGCGATGGCGTCATCGCGCTCGACGGACTGGAGATTCATGACAACGGCGTCATCAATGATGAAATCACGGAACTTCATGCGTGTACCCCCGAATCACAAGAGCGCAAACCGGCGCAACAGAACCCGAAGGCCGATTTACTGTTGTGGCGATCCTTCCGAGGAAGAATCATAATCTTCCTTCTTGTATCACATCCCGTCCGGATTGTCAACCGAATACCACACCTTCACCAGACACAAGCCCTTCGCCGGCGCGGGCGAGGGGGCACGGGAGCGGTCGCGCGAGGCGAGGATCTCCCCCGCCCGGGGAGGAGCCATCCGCCCGCCCCCCGCCGCGAGGAGCGTCGCGGCCATGAACCGGACCATGTGATACAGGAAACCGTCCGCCTCGACGGCCATCTCCACCCGCCCCGGGACCGTCTCCAAAATCTCGATGCTCCGGACCGTGCGAACGGGGTCGCGCAGCCCGGCATCGCACGTCCCACTCATGGCCGTGAAGTCGTGCGTCCCCAAAAGATATGCCGCCGCGGCCCGCATGGCCGCGACATCGAGAGGCGGCCGGACGTGATGGCAATACCGGGCGAGAAGGGGACTGGGCGCCGCGCCGCACTCCACCCGGTAGAGATACCGTTTTCTGACGGCATCCCGGATGGCGTTGAATTCCGCCGGGACCGTTTCGACCGCCTTCACGGCGACATCCTCCGGAAGATGGGCGTTGAGGGCCCGGAGGAGCGTGGCGTCGTCCAGGCGGACTTCCAGCGGCACGCTGACCACCTGGCCGGTGGCGTGGACGCCGGAATCGGTGCGGCTGGCGCCCGTGACATGAACCGGCCGGCCGGCGATGCGGCGGAACACCTCCTCCAGAACCCCCTGCACGGTGCGTCCGCGGGACTGCTTCTGCCAGCCCAGGAAACCCGTGCCGTCGTACTCGATGAGAAGGCGAAGGGTGCGCATGAAAAACGACGCCTACCAGTCCCGCCCCTGAAGCGCGATGTCCCCCGCGGGAAATGGCGCGTCGGCGAGATCGAGACTCATGGCGATGTTTTTGGCGGGCAAGGGCTCCGGCCCGCCATCCTCCCCCGTCATCACGACCCGAACCACCAGTGTCTTCCAGCCGAGCGAGGCGTAGAATCGTTCAAGTTGGGGTACGCAAAACAGAAGCCCAAAGCGGATGCCCCGGCGGGCGGCCTCGGCCATGGCCTCCGTCATGAGCCGCCGGGAAACTCCGGACTTCCGCAACGCCGGCGCGACCGCCATGTTCTGAATGCCGGCGATGACCGTCGCCTTCCCGCCGCAGGAAACTTCCCGGATCACCACGCCGATGTGAGCGCCCACCGCCTCCCCCTGACGGGCAACGAACGTATAGGCGGGGGCCGTCCCGTGCCATAAACGTGACGCGGCGAAAACAGCCTCATCCCCGGGGAAACACGCGCACAACAATTTTCGGATGGCGGCGTCGAGCGACGGCGTCATCCGGGCCTCCTCAATCAGTTCCAACGGAACGGGAATTTCGGTGTTCGCCATGATTTCCCTCGCGTCTCGTGAACCGTGACGGATTGTATCACCTTACCCTGGAAACTTGAAACTGGAAACTTGGGGGGAGTCGGGAACCAGCAGGGAAAGTCGGCGAGTCAGCGAGTCTGGGAGTCTTGGAGTCTTGGAGTCTAAGAGTCGAGGAGTCTGGGAGTCGAAAATCTTCACGCGCGGAAATGCGGATAGGCTCTTACGCCACCTCCGCAAATACGCTTGCATCCTCTCCGTGATAGGATTCGTAAACATGCTCGAAGAGGGTCGAGCATTTGGTCGTGTACAGTTCCTTTGTGTAGGGACGGGGCAGGGCTTCCAGCGAATCCTCGATGGATAGCCGCACCTTTGCCAGCGTCCCGGCGCGTTTCCGCCAGTCGAGCACCAGCAATTTCTTGAGCCGCTCCAGAAGTTGCTTGGCGACCTTCTTGACTTCATCCCGTTCCTGCGATGAAAGGCCGGGACCGGGGCGCGTCAGAAGGTCGAAGACCGTCAACTCCTCCTCGGATAGATTCTCCCGGATATGGCGCGCTTCCTCGTCGGTCATCCCCCGGCTCAAGGCCAGAAGTTCCCGGAAGAGGTCTTCGATGTTCCGGCTTCCGGCGTTGTAGGATTCAATCAACGCCTCGAACTTTTCAAGGTAATCCGTCCGCGTCTTGTTAAGGCGTATCATCCGGTCAAGTTGAGCGCGGATGGCGGCCTTGAGTTGTTCCAGTTCGACATTCTTCCGATTGGACTTCCCGAACCGATTCGCCAGCGCCTCAAAGTCAATGGCGGAGAGGTCAACGACACCGTGTCCTTTCTGTTTGTCTCGAATAAGGAATCCGTCCGCCGCAATGGATTCGTCCAGCAGGCGGCTGATGCCTCCCATCACCCCGGAAATATCCGCCGGTCCCTCTCCCGTGCGCTCGCGAATGGCGTTCGCAATCATCGTGATGCAGGCAACGCGGGAAGAATACTCCAGCGCCGCCGGGTCAGGCTTCACCGCCTGGTAGAGTGTCGTCATCAAGCGTTCCTTCGCGAGGAAGTCCTTTCGGAGGGGGTCGGGGGAAATCAGGCGTTCAACGGCATCGGCAATCAGGGAAAGACGTTTCATCCCATCTGTCTCGGACTCAATGGCGAGGATGCTGACGCCATTCTTCCCGCAGAATTCCACCGCTGCCGCGATGGCCTCCCGCAATTCCTTCACCAACGCTTGCTTGTCTTTGACGGGTGTTGCGCCGCCTCGTCCCGCGCCGTAAATCGCGAGCGCCTTCTCCAAAGACGCGAAGACATTGGCGTAATCCACGATGAGGCCGCAATGCTTTTGAGGGAAGACGCGGTTCGCCCGTGCGATGGTCTGCATGAGCGTGTGGTTCCGCATCGGCTTGTCGAGATAAATGGTCGAACAACTCGGCGCGTCGAACCCCGTCATCCACATGGCGCAGACAAAAACAAGGCGGAGCGGGTCGTTGGAATCTTTGAACTTCTCGTCCAGCGTCTCGTCATTCATGCGTTTGCGGTGGGGGACAATATCCAACCCCAATTTCTTCATGTGTTCGATTTCGTTCTGGCCGGGAGATACCACAAGCGCCATGTCGGTTGTCTTCAGGATGTCCAGGCGCGCTCGGAGGTCGCTCACTTCCGCGGACTCATCCAGCGTTGGACCGGAACCCTTGGTGAGCCGTTTTAATTCAGTTTCCACGCGCTCCCGCTCCGCCTGCCAATGTTTTCGCACCTTGTCGTGCATTCGGAGCGCCGTCGCCTTGTCTATGGACACGACCATCGCCTTACCCTGAAACCCTCTTCCGAGGAAGTGGCGGACGATGTCCTTCGCCACGGTCTCAAGACGTTCATCGCGGGTGATGAGGTGATATTGCCGTCCGAGTTCGCGCTCAAGACGCTTTTCCTGCGCCTCGTCGAGGTCCGCGTTCTCGATGAGGGTGTAGATGTCATCGTTCAGGTCGGGATTTTTCAGGTGGAGTTCCGGCGTGCGATTCTCATAAAACAACGGAACGGTTGCCTTATCCTCAACGGACTGCTGGAAGTCATATATCGAAACGTAGTCGCCGAAGACATCGCGGGTGCGTTCCTCCCCGGCGATGAGTGGCGTTCCGGTGAATGCGAGGAAAAGCGCATTCGGGAGCGCCGCCCGCATGTTCAAGGCCAGCGTATCGTATTGTGTTCGATGGGCCTCGTCGGTCAGGACGATGACATCCTTCCGGTCGCAGAGCATCTCCGGGGTCTGAAATTTGTGAATCAGGGTGAACACATACCGATGATTCCCCCGCAGGAGTTCGCGGAGATGCTCGCCGCTTCCGGCGTGGCAGGCATCCCCTTCAGCCTGACTCACGGCCCCAGTTGCCTTGAATGTCTTGGCGATTTGGTCGTCGAGTTCTGTCCGGTCCGTCACAACAACGAATGTCCAGTCACCCGGAATCTTCCGCAGGACCTTCTGGGCGAAGAAGACCATCGCCAGACTCTTGCCCGACCCTTGCGTCTGCCAGAACACGCCGCCGCGTCCGTGGCCGGACTTCCGGGCGTTCCGCATCGAGGCGATGGTGTTATTCACACCGAGGAATTGATGATTCTGTCCTATTATTTTAATAAGGCCTGATTCGCGTTCGGAGAAGAGCGTGAAGTTTTCCACCAGGTCGAGCAGGCGCGTCCGGTCGCACACGCCGCGAATCACCACTTCCAACGCCACGCGGCGCGGCTCGTCCTCGCGTTCCACGCGCTTCCACTCGAAGAACCTCCCCCAATCTGCCGAAATCGAACCGACGCGGCTTTCCGTGCCGTTCGAGGCGATGAGAAATGCGTTGTACCAGAAAAGATTCGGGATGCCGTTCTGCGGATGCAAGTAACTTGTGATGTTCTCGTCGAATGCCTGTCGTGCAGGCACGCCCGGCTTCTTGAGTTCAATGACCACGAGAGGCAGGCCGTTTACAAAGCCCACGAGGTCCGGGCGGCAGGTATAAAGCGCCCCGGTGACGCTGAACTGATTCACGAGGAGGAAGTCGTTCTCCACCGGGTTATCCCAATCCACGACCTTCACTTTTTCGACCCGCTGCCCCTTGCGTTCGCGGTCGGGAACGGAGACCCGGACGCCTTCCTTGAGGAGTCCGTAGATTTCGCGATTCGCCGCCTCCAGACTCATGGCCGAGCGGTCTCGGGTCAACTCGTCCACGGCGGCGGCTATCGCGTCCGACGGCAGGTGAGGATTGAACTTCACTAGCGTCGCACGCAGGCGGGGGAGGATAACCACTTCGCCCTTTGTCTCCCGCCCGAGAGTTCCATCCGCCCCGAAGACCTCCTCCAGCGCGTAGGCGGTTTTCCACTTCAACGCCGCGAAGAGTTCAATCGCGGGCTGTTCGACGATGTGGTCTTCGGTGAAGGTGTGAGGCATGGATTATCAGAGTTTCGGAGGCCAACTCGAAATAGGTAATGAGGACGGGCATTTTAACTGACCTCGCGCCGCCATCGACAACAGCCATATCCATCGGTCGTGAAATTCACCTTCCTTCTCGTCATCTATGACAGTAGGTCCGAAGGCAGCACTTACTTTGCTCATAGTGTTGGAGAGCGCAAAATCCGCATCTGCACCGAAAGATGCAAATGGCTGCTCTCGACTATCAGTATTCCATCCAAAGAAAGAAACTTCGTGCCAACGATGACCGGTGCCTCCTTTGGGTTTAGCATAAAAAAGAGCAGCCGACCAAATGTAGCCATTTGAATTTTGACGTGCGGAAATCTGTGATTTAGCAACAACATCCCATCCGGACCGCTCGTAATTCCCGGACCGGTCAAAATCGAACCTTGAGATAAGCAATACTAGGGAACCGCTCCCCAATCGAAACTCAAATGACTTATCCACAGACTTGTAGTTTATGCGCTTTGCGTTTGGGGCTTGCTCATGAATCTTTCCCCAAAGTCGTTCGACATTATCCAGCAATACGGTTATCGCGCTCTCCCGTAACTGATTCCTTTTATCTCGTTCCATTTCACGAGAGCGATGCTCCGCCTGTAAACGTTGTTCGTCCTCGGATACTTGAGCACTCGTGTTAGCCAATGCACGAAGGGTATTTGAAACCACCGACTGTTGCGGCTTGGCGACAATATCGGCCAACACATTGTCTATGCGAATTAAATCAGGTCTCGTTTCCGGAATTTTCCGAACCATCATGTTAATTAGGGATTTCAGTCGGCCATCCATGCAGTCAAACGAAGGAAGGGGTTCTTTTTTGTGTTGCTCCTCCGGATTCGTCTTAAATGGCGGATGACCTGTCAACAGAAAGAAACCGACAATCCCGAGAGCATACACATCCGTTGCATGTGTGGCACGTTCGAGCATCCACTGTTCCGGTGCGGCATAGTGCGGACTCAAGCATCCTTTGAGAGTGTTAGTCGCCGTGGCATCTTCGATAAATCGCGCAATTCCAAAATCCGCAATCTTCCATTTCCCATTGTGAAGTAAAACATTGTCCGGTTTCAAATCGCGATGAACCAAATCGCCAACCTCAATCAATCCTTTCACAATTTGAAGTATGATAGAAGCGGTCTCAACCGGAGCAAGATGCCCATTCTTATCCACCCAATTCTGGAGACTGCCCTCCGCTTTCGCCATCACGACAAAATAATCTCCTGTGTCGGCATCCTCACCCGCGTCAACAAAGGGCACGACATACTCAAGAGGACGGCCCTTCAATTCATCTGCGATGCGGAGTTCTCGGTGGGCAGCGTCTGCGGCGGAAAGATGCAGTTTCTTGACCGCCACGTCTTCTCCGTTATGGGTCTTTCCCAGAAAAACTTGTCCGAAGCCACCACGCTTACCGAGAAGAACGGCTGGGTCGTATAGGAAAATGCCGGATGGCAGTTTAATGGGTTGCATAACTCAATTTCTTCCCAGACTCACCTGCCCCGATAACAGCCGCGGCAACAACAGGTCTCGCGTCCGGCGGAGGTTTTGGATTTGACGTTGGAAGGCGAGCATCTGTTTTGACATCGGTTCAACCTGCGACTCGAAACGGCACACCAGCCCCTCGCTCGGATGCAGAAACTCAATCGTCTTGAAAACGCCGCGACTGATTTCTTTGAAGGTCGCGCCTGAAGCCATTCGTTGGAACGTTGGTACGTTCTCCGTGAGCCAATGGAAAAGGAAGTAGAGCGGTACACGCTCGTTCGACAAGCAGGTGATGAAGCCTTGGTTTGTGCATGCCTCGTGTGTGTTAATGGCAATCGCCCCGATGGTCGCACGGCTGGTCATCATCACGCTGAACGCCGGGAAAAGCCGGGCGGAACTTTTAGCGAGACCGAATTCAGTGATGCACTCGGGCGAGTCGTCCATGAACATTGTGTCCGCAGCAGTAAGGTCGCTTGGTGCGAACCATTGGATTGTGCCCTCATCCCAATAACTCAATTGCTTGCGCGATGGGGTGCCCCCGCCGGAAATCTCGAACGAGTCCGCAACTCGTTTCACCTCCCACCCCTTCGGAATCCGTCCAAGCGGCGATGCGACGAACTCATCTTTCTCGTGACCGGGAAATCTGAACTCGACGAACCACTCGCGGTAGAGGGCGCGGGCCATCGTCTCCAGAATTCGGATGCGCCGCTGGCTGTTCTCCATCAACTCGTCGTAGGCGGACAGGATGCCCGCGATTCGGTGTTGGATGGGGAGCGGAGGAACATTGACTTCGACTTTCGCCAATTTCTCTAGCGGTAAATGCTTGATGGTTGAACCCGTAAAGAACTGGTCGAAGCCCTTTGATGAGCCAATGTGCAGGAAATTGTAGTGAAGGAAACGATAGTCCAAAACCTCACTTGGTCTGATTCGATGGAGCGCCTTCTGAATCATCATCCCGGGAACTTGGTTCTTCCAGATGGCGCAGCGGCCAGGCTCACCGCCTTCACACATGACGATGTCTCCGAACTTGAGCCCGTATCGCTCTATCTCTTTAGGTTCAAAGCGCATGGTTCTAAGACTATCCAGCGAAAATTCACCCCAGCGCACGTTTACGTTCGCAAGATAGGGAAGTGGCTCTCCCTTATTCTTGTTCTGGTCCAGCATTTTCCCAAGACATAAGTCTGCCACAGCACCCAAGGGCTTCCGTTCCCATTTCGAGGTGTTCATCCTCACTCCCCCAGAATCTCCGCCACGTTCTTCGCGATGGTCTTTTCCAACCCCCGCGCCTGCGTGTTCAAGATTTCAAGTTCCTCATTCAGCGTTCGGAACTGCTCCTTGAAATCCTCATCGCTCACGACTTCCCCGGCGGCGACGCCGACATAGCGCCCCGGATTGAGCGACCAGCCCTGTGCCTCGATTTCTTTTAGCGTGACCGCCTTGCAGAATCCGGCGACGGGCGCGAACTTGGGCTTCTTGCCGAAGACCTCTTTGATTTTCGCTTCGCACTCACCGCCGCCGAGAGTGAAGTCAAGTTCCTCGCCGCGATACAGCCGCACAACATTCGCGAGGAATCCAATCTGCGCGAGCGTCCATTCCCGATGGGCACGGTCTATCTGGCGAAAGATGTTCCGTGCATCAATGAACAGAACCGAATCGGCACGCGGAGAATTCTTCTTCGTCCGGTCGAGGAACCACAGTGTGCAAGGAAGCGTCACCGTATAAAACAAGTTCGGCCCCACGGCAACCATTACATCCACGGCGCGGTTCTCGATGAGTTTCCGGCGGATGTCCTGCTCGGACGAACGGGCGTCGGAGGCGGAATTCGCCATGACGAACCCGGCGCGTCCCTTCGCGTTGAGCCCAGAATAAAACAATTGAATCCAGAGGTAGTTGGCGTTGTCCGCTCGCGGCAGACCGAATGGGAAGCGCCGTCCGGGACCGACTTCCGAAGTCAGCCGCTCCTTGTCCACGGCATCCACATTGAACGGGGGATTCGCGAGGAGGAAGTCGAATTTCCCCGTGAGTTGATGCGGGTCGTCGTAATAGGTGATGGCTTCGCGGATGTCCCCTTCCAACCCGTGAACGGCCAGGTTCATCCGGCAGAGTTTCACCGTGTCGGCAACTTTCTCCTGCCCGTGGACGGAGAGTTCCGACGAGGGATTCTTCTTGTGCTCGGCGACGAACCGGGCGCTCTGCACGAACATGCCGCCGGAGCCGCACGCTGGGTCGAGGATGCGGCCATGATACGGTTCGATGACTTCCACCAGCAAACGGACGATGCTGGACGGCGTGTAGAATTCTCCTCCGCCCTGCCCTTCCGCCATCGCGAACTCGCCGAGAAAATACTCATAGACCCGCCCGAAGGCGTCGTATTCGAGACTGGCGGGGATTTCGGAGACCTTCTTCAGGAGTTCCTTGAGGAGCGTGCTCGTGAAAATGTTGAAGGTCTTGGGGAGGACGCCCGCCAACTGCGGGTTGTCGCGCTCGATGGCGCGCATGGCGTCGTTCACCGCCTTGCCGACATCCGCGCCCTCTTGAAGGGACAGCAAATAATCGAACCGGGCTTTCGTGTCGAGATAAAGAACGCCCTCGGCATGATAGGCGGCGGGGTCATCCAGGCGCGACCCGCGACGGCTCCCGGCGGACGATTTCTCCAGCGCCGCACGCCGCGCCGTGAACCGGACCTCGGCGAATCGCAGGAATATCAATCCAAGAACCGGCTGGGAGTATTGTGCGGAGGTAAGCCCGGAATTCGCCCGCATCTGGTCGGCGGCCGCCCAGAGGCGTTTTTCCAGCGTATCGGTGGCGATGTCTTTTTCAGATGGGGCAATCCATTCCATGCGGTCTCTCCCCAACGATGGATGGGCGTTTCGACCCGCGCGGCGTTCAGACAGCGTTTACGGGTTGGATGATACAACTACCGGGAATGAGCGGCAACTTCTATCCGGCAAGAATGGGGTCTTGAAATATCACTTTCCCGATTCCGCCGCCTTCGCATCTTGCTCGCTACGCAAAAATCAATCTCCCCCTCGGCTCTGGAACGGGGCGGTTCAACGATTCCGCCGTTTCAATCCACTCGTTAATGACCCGTTCGACGTTCGTCAACGCCCCCTGATACGTTTTTCCGTCCGCCGCACAACCCGGCAATTCAGGCACTTCGGCAATATAGGCGTCGTCCTCCTTGCTCCAGTAGATGATGACCTCATACTTGGGTTTATGACTCATGGCGCTCACCTCCGAGACGATATTTCAAACTCCTGAACTCCCGAACTCATGAACTCCCGAACTTCCCCGCCGATGGACATAACCGCCTTACCGGGCATTTCCCGCAGAGCGGCTTCCGAGCCCGGCAGATCGCCCGGCCGTGGGCAATCAATACATGGCCGAAGTCCGTCCAGTCCCGCGGCGGGAAGACGGCCGTCATCGCCCGTTCGATGTTCACCGGGTCGCGCTGTTTCGTCCAGCCGAGGCGGTTGGTGAGGCGGATGACGTGGGTGTCCACCACGAGCCCCGGTTTCCCGAACGCGTTGCCCATCACACAGTTGGCGGTCTTCCGCCCCACGCCGGGAAGCGTCACGAGGTCCTCCATCCGGTCGGGCACCCGGCCGCCGAAACGCGCCACGACCGCCCGCGCCGACTCCCGGATGTGCGCGGCTTTCATGCGGTAGAAACCGGTCGCGTGGACAATCCGCTCCAGTTCCCGAATGTCCGCCCCCGCGAAATCCCGGATATTCCGGTACCGCCGGAAGAGAACCGGGGTCACCCGGTTGACCTGGGCGTCGGTGCATTGGGCCGAGAGGATGGTCGCGACAAGAAGTTGAAACGGATCCCCGTGGCGGAGGGCGCACGACGCCTGCGGGTAAGCGGCCCGGAGCCGCCCGTACACCCGGCGGATACGGGTTGCATCAATCACCGCCATGCCCCCCCTCCCCCCCCAACCCGGACGAGCCGGGACCAAACAGGATTGAATCCCCAACGCCGCTCATGGTGAGCCCTTATGGATATCCGTTCATGGTGAGCATCCATAAAAATTAAATAAATGTCGAACCACGAACCATGAGCAAAACCCTGGCTCATCCTTCGACTGGCTCAGGATGAGCGGCCTAATTGCATTCGTATTCAACTACCTCTGTTTTCCGCCAACAGGTGTTTCCGGCTTCGGAAACATCAATGACGCCAGAACCGAAACCGCCAGAGTCCCGCCGATCACACCGAGCGCCGCCGCGGTGGAGATTTTCCAAACGTCGGCAACCAGCATCTTGGCGCCCACAAACACCAGGATGAACGACAACCCATAATTGAGGTAATGGAACAGTTTCATGAATCCGGCCAGGGCGAAGAACAGCGCCCGAAGCCCCAGGATGGCGAACACGTTGGAGGTGAAGACGATGAAGGGATCCGTCGTGATGCCGAATATGGCCGGGATGGAATCCACCGCGAACACGACGTCGGTCGTCTCGACCGCCACCAGCACCACCAGAAGCGGCGTCGCCCAGGTCCGTCCCTCCCGACGCTCGAAGAACCTCCCGCCTTCGAAATCGCCGGTGACCGGGAGAAATTTCCGGAGCAACCGCAGCATCGGATTCCGATCGGGATGCACCTCCTTGTCCTTTTGAAAGGCCATCTTCACGCCGGTGACCACCAGAAACAATCCGAAGACGTACAAAATCCAATGAAACCGCACGATGAGCGCCGCCCCCGCCGCGATGAAAACACCCCGCAGAACAAGCGCCCCGATGATCCCCCAGAACAGTATCCGGTGCTGGTAACGGGCCGGCACGGCGAAATATCCGAACAAAAGCAAAAACACGAACAGGTTGTCCACGCTCATGGATTTTTCGAGGACGTACCCGGCCAGAAAATTCTGGCCGGCCTCGACTCCCTTCCACCGCCAGACGACTACGTTGAACACCAGCGCGAGGGTGATCCAGAAAACGGACCACAGAATGGCCTCCCGTAATTTAACCTCGTGGGCCTTGCGATGAAATACAACAAGATCGAGCACCAGCATCCCCAGGACGAACGCGATGAAACCCGCCCACACCCATACGGAGGCGCCGGGGACAAACCCGAGGGGAATCGTCATTATTTCATCCTTTTCCAAAGTTTCTGAAGAAGAAGCGCATCCGCCTCCATGTCCGGACTCTCGCAGACCACCACCCCGCCCGCCCCGGCCGCCCGGAGGGATTTCAGCAGGTCGCGGTATTTCAAATCCGATTCTTTCAACATGAGATGCTTGAGTTCCCCCTTCGGCCCGTATTCGATGCCCGACACGTGAATGTGCATATCGGCGAGCGCCTCCGCGCCGAGAGCCGTTTTGACGGATTCCAGGACGGCGTCGAACTCCTTCCGGGTGTTCACCTTCCCCCCCGACCGGGCGTGCAAATGCGAAAAATCCACGCAGGGCGCCACCCCATCCACCTCGGTCGAGAGCCGCAGGATCTCCTCCAGACTCCCGAACTGGACGGGTTTCCCGGTCGTCTCCGGTCGGACACGGGCCGTGATCCCCTCCTTCCGAAGTGTCGCGACGATGCCGCGGAGGGCGTCCCGCACGACCGGGTAGACCGCCTCCGGGGGCGACTTCAGGTTAAACGCGGCGTGGAACGTGAACGAATCCCCCCCGCAGGCCGCGACGGCCCGGCCCGTTTCGAGGATGCGCCGGACGCTGGCCTCGCGTTTTTCGGGCTCGACCGCATTGAGATTGATGTAGTAGGGACCGTGGGCCGTGAGACGGACATTCGCCTCACGCGCCGCCGCCGCAACGGCCGCCGCCGCCGCCGGGGTGATGCGCACGCCATGAACGAATTCGAGCTCCATGGCCGAGAGGCCCAGTTCCCGGACGCGCCGGATGCCGTCGGCGAGGGCGCCGCCACGGGCGCTCACGGGGATCCCCGCGGTTCCGAAACGAAGTTGAGGCCGGTCCGCCATGTTTTGACTGGATTCGGAAAATGAAACCTTTATCATCTGCCATTTTAGTGGCCCGCGCGCCGATTGTCACGCAATACCGGGGCACAACCATGAAAACCGACGACTGCCTTTCGTTCCTGTCGCTCTTCCAACCGGCCATGATCGGCGGGGGCCTCGCCCGCTGGATGACGTGCCTGCGCGAGGCCGTGGACAGGCACCTCCCCTGCGAGCAGGTTTTCTTTTACCGCCACGATGCCAAGTGGAAGGAACTTTACCGTCTGCGGTTCCCCCGGGCGGACGACCCGGGCGCCCTCGAGGAGGAGACCCGGTTCCCCGTCGGGCAGGGCATCGCGGGCATCGTCGCTCAAACGCGCGAGCCCTACCTCTCCACCAACCCGGCGGAGGACGAATACTTCCAGCCCGACGCGGATTCCGCCCCCGCCACGCCCGCCCGGGAGATTCTGGCCGCCCCCGTCCTGACGCTCGATGAGGAGCTCTTCGGGGTCATCCACCTGGTCAACAAACGCTCCGGGACGTTTTCCACGCGGGACATCCCGAAGGCCTCGGACCTGGCGAGCGTCGCGGGCTCGGTCGTGGACGGGGTTTTGAGCCTGGAGGCCGCGAAGGAATTCTCCAGCTCCCTGGCCGACGCGCTGGCGCTGGCGGTGGACCTCCGGACCCTCACCACGATCAACCACACCGAGAAGATCCGGCGGATGGCCCTCTCCATGGGACGGTACCTGTCCCTCACCCCGCAGGAAATGGAGGTCCTGTCCTACGCGGTGCGTTTCCACGACCTCGGCAAACTCCTCATGCGGGACGCCACCCTCGAGACGCCCGAGAACCCCAAGGACGTCATCCAGGAGCACCTGTTCTACACCAGGATGATCCTGGAACGGCTGAAACTCCCGACCGCCCTGGCCGCCGTCCCGAAGGTCGCCCTTTCCCACCACGAACGATCCGACGGCTCGGGACATCCCATCGGGACGCTGGGCAAGGATATGTCCCTGATGGAAAAGATCCTCATCGTGGTCAACCATTACGACAACCTGGTGACCGGGGCCTACGCCGACCACGAGTTCACGCAGGAAGAGGCCCTCAAGACCCTCCAGGCGGAGGCCGGGAAGACCCTCGACGCCTACGTCGTGAAATGCTTCGTGGACAACCGCGTGTACGAGGCCGAGCGCCGTCAGCACAAACGATTCTCCTACAAGGCCTCCGTCCGCGTGTCCGTGCTCAGCCGGCGCGGAGACACCATGAACGTCTTCGAGGCGCAGGCCGAGGACGTGAGCGAGACCGGCGTCCTCTTCATGTCGAAAACCGAGATACCCCTCTACGCGGTGCTGGACCTGGAGATCCAGATTCCCACCGGGATCACCCGCGCCAAGGGGAAGGTGGCCCGCGTCATCCCGGGTCCGGACGGTTACCGGATCGGGGCGTATATCTTCTGGATGGAATGACCATGGCCAAGCTCGTCTTCGTCCAGGGCCCCATGGCCGGCCAGGAACACACGATCGAGGGCCGCACCACCATCGGCCGCCAGAGCGGAAATTCCATCCAGATCGTGGATGGGGGCGTCTCCCGGGACCATGCGTCCGTCGAGTTTGCCGACAACACGTACCGCCTCAAGGACCTCGGCAGCCGCAACGGCACCTTCGTCAACGGCGCGCCCGTCACCGAAAAACTTCTCGCCGACGGCGACGAGATCAAGATCGGCGGGGCCTTCCTCGTCTTCAAGGAAACACCGCGCGACCAGAAGATCGGCGAGCGCCTGGGGGGCTACCGGATTCTCGAAAAACTCGGCGAGGGCGGGGTGGGCATCGTCTACAAGGCCCGGCAGATCTCCATGGACCGCCTCGTAGCCCTGAAAATCCTCAACGAGAACCTCACCAAGAACGCCGAGTACGTCAAGCGTTTCGTCTTCGAGGCGCGCACCGCCGGGAAACTCAACAACCCGAACATCATCCAGGTGCACGACTTCGGGGAGGAAAAGGGCATTTATTTCTTTTCGATGGAATTCGTGGACGGCGAGACCATCCAGCAGGTCCTCGACCGCGAGGGCCGCATCCCCCTGGATCGGTGCCTCTTCATGGTCCGGGAGGTTGCCCGGGCCCTCGAGTACGCCCAGAAGAACCATGTCATCCACCAGGACATCAAACCCCAGAACGTCATGGTGGACCGGGAGAACCGGGTGAAACTGGCCGACCTGGGCCTGGCGAAGGTGATCGGGGCGGACGACGCCGACCGCAAACGCAACCTCATCATCGGCACCCCCCTGTACATGTCCCCGGAACAGGCCACGCGCGATCCCGTGGACGAACGGACGGACATCTATTCGCTGGGCGCGACGTTCTACCACATGGTCACGGGGCGTCCGCCGTTCCAGGGGGAGACGGCGCTGGCCGTCATCGCCAAGCACATCCACGAGCCGCCGCCCTCGCCGCGGAAGTACAACGCCACGCTCCCGGAAGCCGTCTGCAACTTCATCCTCAAGATGATGGCGAAATCCCCGGCGGACCGGTTCAACTCGGCCGCGGCGCTCGGGGCCGCGCTCGACTCCCTCCAGCTTCCCAAGAAGACAAAACCCGCGCCGGTCGTCACCGACACGGCCATGGTCAAACTCGCCGACAAGGGCAAGGCGTACCGCCAGCAACACATCCAGAAATTCGCCTTCAAGAACCAGGTGAGCACGATGATCTGGGGACTCATCCTCGCCATCCTGTTCTTCTTCCTGGCCATGAAGGCGGTGCGAATCCTGTTCTCGGGCGGTTGAGGTCCATCATGCTCCGATTCAGCGACCGTCTCGCCCGCGCCATCCGCGCGAAACGCTCCGTCCTCGTAGCCGGGGTGGACCCCCACTGGGAGCTCCTGCCGGCGGAACTCCGCGGGGGCGCCCGCACCCCCGCCGCCCGCGCCCGGGCCATGCTGAAATTCTCGGCGGCCGTGATTGACCGGGCCGCCCCCCACGCCGCGGCGGTGAAACTCCAGATCGCCTTCTTCGAGACGGCCGGACGGGCGGGATTCGACGCCTTCTTCAAGGCCGCCGCCCGCGCCCGGCGGCGCGGTCTCATCGTCATCGGAGACGCCAAACGCGCCGACATCGGCAGCACCTCCGCCGCCTACGCCGAGGCGTTCCTCTCCCGCTCCTCGCCGGTGGACGCCCTCACCGTGAATCCGTACTTCGGGGCGGACGGGGTCCTGCCCTTCCGCGACCTCGCCGTGAAAAACGGCAAGGGCATATTCGTGCTCGTCCGCACGACGAATCCCGGGGCCGCGGCGATCCAACTCCTTTCCACCCCGGACGGCGCCGTGTGCGAAGTGGTGGCGCGCCTTGTCCGGGAATGGGGCGCGTCCTGCGTCGGGAAGGCGGGGTTCAGCGACGTCGGCGCGGTGGTCGCCGCCAACCGCCCCGCCGAGGCCGCGCGCCTCCGAAAACTCATGCCGCGGACGTTCTTCCTCGTCCCCGGCTACGGGACCCAGGGAGGGACGGTGGAGACGGTCCGGGCCTGCTTCCACGGGGACGGCCGGGGGGCGATCGTGGCGGTGTCCCGATCGCTCAACTTCGCGTTCCGCCAGTCCCCCTGGCGGGAGCAATTCGGAGAAACGCGGTGGGCGGCCGCCGTCGGGGCGTCAGCGAAGGCGCTGCGGGAAGAACTCAACCGGATATGACAAAAAACACCAATTACCAAATAACAAACACCAAACAAACAATAACCAAGCAACAATCACCATTTGGACCTTTGGTTATTGGTGATTGGAACTTGTTTGGTGTTCGTAATTTGGTGTTTGGTTATTCCCCAGAGGATCTTTCATGATTCCCATCGCCCATCGCCTCGACAAACTCAACCCCTCCGGCATCCGGAAAGTCTTCGCCCTGGCCGCGACAATCAAGGACCCGATCAACCTCAGCATCGGCCAGCCCGACTTCGACGTCCCCGACATCGTGAAGGAGACCGCGCGGACGGCCATCACGGCGGGATTCAACCGCTACACGAGCACCGAAGGCATCCCGGAACTCCACGCGCGCCTCCTCGCCTTCGAGAAAAACCGCCTCGGGCGGGACGGGGCGCTTCTCGTGACGTCGGGGGTGTCAGGGGCGCTGGCGCTGGCGTTCCTGTCGCTGGTGAACCCCGGCGACGAGGTCCTCATCCCGGACCCCTACTTCGTAATGTACAAGCACCTCGTGAACCTCTGCGGCGGGGTGCCACGATTCATCAATACCTATCCCGACTTCCGTCTGCGCGAGGAGGCGATACGGCCGCTTCTGTCGGACCGGACGAAGATCCTCATCCTGAACAGCCCGACGAACCCGACCGGGGCCGTCATGGGCCGCGCGGAAATTGAAATGGCCGCCCGGATCGCCCGGGAACGGAAGCTCCTGGTCATCTCGGACGAAATCTACGGCGCGTTCGCCCATGACGGGCCGGCCGACTCTGTCGCGAAACTCCATTCGGACACCCTGGTCCTGAACGGCTTCTCGAAAACCTGGGCGATGACCGGATGGCGGCTCGGATGGGCCTTCGGTCCCGGCGAGGTCATCGAGGCGATGACGAGGCTCCAGCAATTCACGTTCGTCTGCGCCCCGTCATTCGCCCAGAAGGCGGCCCTCGTGGCGCTTGACACGGACGTGTCGGGACGGGTGGCGGAATACCGCGCCAAGCGCGACCGGGTGATCAATGGACTTTCGCCAAAATTCGAACTCGCCCCCCCCGCCGGGGCCTTCTACGCCTTCCCGAAGGCGCCCTGGGGAACCGCCACGGAATTCGTCCAGGCGGCCATCGCCGAAAAAGTCCTCGTCATTCCCGGGAACGTCTTCTCCGAACGCGACACCCACTTCCGGATTTCCTACGCGGCGCCGGACGCGGTTCTGGACAAGGGGATTGCCATTCTCAACCAGTTGGCGGATAAATAAGTGCTGAGTTCTGAGTGCTGAGTACAACGTGAAGAGTTCAGAGCGCAGAGTTCCGAGTAATAATCGACTGACAACACCTGCCGCGATAGAACCGTTTACAACGTGATAAGTCCGCTCATCCTGGACCTGTCGAAGGATGAGCCCGCGCTTCGCTCATGGTTCGTGGTTCGACATTTATTTTCATTTTCAATGGCCTTACTTGGTCAATGTCTCGTTGTGCTCCTTGAATGTATCCGCCAGTGTCGTTTTCGACCGCGCCCGGGTCTTGTAGATCGCGGCCGCGGTGATGGCGAACAGGATCAGCATGATCAGCAGGACGACCAGGAGTTCGAGGAGGGTGGCGCCTCTACGACCGTGGATCGTGGGTCGCGAATCGCGAGTCGCAGAAAAACCATCAGAAAGACCGTGGTTCGCAGAAACCACGGAAACCGGAGACCGGAAACTGGAAACCATCAGACCGGGACTCGGGGTTCGGGACTCGGGACTCGCAGAAAAAACATCAGAAGGACCAGGACTCGTGACCCGTGACACGTGACTCGCGGGAAAGGACAGAAGTGGGAAATTCAGACGACGCATGACGGGCCCTCTCAAGAACCGCTCCCCTCGGGTTCATCCTTCTCGAAAGCCCAGAATTGCGTCGGGGTCATGATTCGCATGCCCTGATACGATTCAAGATCGGACAGGTCCCGATCTCCGGAGACAACGCCGTCGCACCCGCCGACCAGCGCGGTCGCCAGGACAACATCATCATCGGAATCCCGTGAGACGGGGGCGGCCAACCGGGCCGGCGTGACCATGGCGGCGCGTGAACGAAGAAGCCGGACCGCCTGGCGGATCTCCGTCGGGCCGAAACCGAACTTCTCCACCAGAATCCGTTCGAATTCGGCCAGAATGGGTTCCGACAGGATGATCTCGTGCCGCAACGCGCAATGTTCCAGAAGTTCGTGGCAGACACCATGGGAAATGAACGCGGCCACAAGGACATTGGTGTCCAGGACAAGTCTCATGAAACCCGGTCGAACACGTCCTGGTCGGTGTGAACCCCCTGCCGCGCGGCCTTGGGAACCATCGCCTTCCGCAGGGAGCGGAAGTGACGGAGAAAGAGATAATCCCGAACCGACTCCCGCACAATGACGCTCCGGGGCACGCCCTCCCGCTTCGACACCCGGTCAAGTTCCGCGCGCACCGATTCCGGAAGACTCACCGTGATTGTGCTTCGCATGATTCCCTCTCGTATCTGTAATACAATATATTACACGACTCCCGGTCTGTCAACGGACATCCGCCGTCATTCCCCCGGGTCCAACCGGAGATCCCGCGAATCGTGATTCAGGGGCTCGCGACAACCACACGCAATCCGCGACGGCGGTAGCGATCCGCCGGGTGTTCACTACCACGCCCAGACGAACGGCAGAACCCTGGAGGATTGCCCCAAGAACCGCCCCGCAGGACACGAAATTTCCCACAGTTCGAACCTACTGGAACCGCCATATTCTGTTTAAAATACTCATCCAAATACAAATCCTGACACCACTCCCACACGTTTCCGTGCATATCGAATAAGCCAAATGCATTCGGCTTCTTCGTCCCCACCGGATGGGTTTGACTGCCGCTGTTACCGTCAAACCAGGCATACACCCCCAACTCACGATCGTCCTCCCCAAAACAATACCGCGTTGTCGCCCCCGCTCGACACGCATATTCCCATTCCGCTTCCATTGGGAACCGATATGTCTTCCCTTCCTTTTCCGACAATTTCTTTAGGAATATCTGGCAATCATCCCAACTGACCTGCTCCACAGGAAGATCATCCCCCTTGAAATAACTCGGGTTATCTCTCATCACCGCCTTCCACTGCGCCTGTGTGACTTCCGTCGCACCCATGTAAAATCCATTCGTGAATGTCACGCGGTGTTGGGGACCTTCGTCGGAACTCCGCCCCGGTTCGTTTTCGGGGCTTCCCATCAGGAATTCTCCGGGCGGAATCCAGACGAGTTTCATGCCGATGGAGTTTGTGAATTCCTTCGGATTCGCGCCGGGAGACGCCGGGACCGGAACCGCAGAAACACCCGATTTTTCACCCGCCTTTTTGTCGGCGGATTGGCATCCGCCCGCAAGCAGAACCGCCGCCGTGATCAAAACCACGATAATAGAGGAAACCGGAGACCGGAAACTGGAAACGGCAAAGTTGCGAGTCGCAGAAACACCGCCGGAGGGGAGGAAATCCAAACAATGCATGACACGCGTTCCTTCCGAAATTCAATTCACCTCTTTCCGGAAGCGCCTACGACCCCATCGCGAGCAACGGCCGGATGACCTCACGAATCCGCAACGCGGCCTCCGCCATCGCCCGGCTCATACACATCATCCGGGTAACGGGCGGACACCGCGTAATGCGTGAGCCGGCGGCAATCCGCCTCCATGGATTTTAACGAGGGTTCGACCGCAACGCATGCCGCGAGGATGCTGACCAGATCATGCGTTTTTTCAATCCCGCATCCCCGGGAAACCAGAAGCGCCTTGAGCATTTTCTCGACCGCCTGCTGGGCATGGAAGCAAACCACGTCCCAAGGCACCTGGCCGGCCGCCATGTTGTTGCGTATGGCCAGGAAATCGTGTTCCGCCTTTTCCATCCACGCCGGATAATTACTCGGCATACAGCACTTCCCCTTCGGCCTCGATGACGGAAAGGAGCGTGCCGCGGACATTCCTCAGACGCGCCACCTCCGCCGGCGTATAGACCACTACATCCATCGCCCATTTTCTCAAACCAAACAAGCTGTCGATTTCCACGGCACGTTCCGGCGGTTTCTTGTCGCTTTCCATCTCGATAAAAAGATCAAAATCACTCCCCGCCCCCGCATCGCCGCGCGCGCGGCTTCCGAAAAGAAGCACGCGCCGGGGGTGAAACCGTTCGACGATGCGCGAGGTGATTTGCTTCAGAAGCCGGCGATCGCCCATTTTCCAACCCCTTCAAAACAATTCCGCTACCGGGAGCATACCCCGCCGCCCGTTCCTTGGCAAGCATCGGCTGAGGCAAGCCCGTCCATGACGACTTGAAGACACAGCCAGCCGTTCCATCCTCCGCCACCAAACAGATCACCGCGGCGTGGCTACACCAATCCCAGATCCACAAGCACCTTCCGGAGCCGCTTCGCGTTTTCCGCCGAGATCGCCGTGAGGGGCAGGCGCAGATCCCCGCCGATCCGCCCCATCATGGCCAATGCCGCCTTGACCGGGATGGGATTCGTCTCGAGGAAAAGCGCCTTGAAAAGCGGAAACAGACGCCGGTGCATCCGTCGCGCCGCCGCGAAATCCCCTTTCAACCCCGCCCGGACCAGCGCGGCCGTTTCCGCCGGGACGACGTTCGCCGCGACGGAGATCACCCCCGCCGCCCCGACCGCGAGCATGGGAAGCGTGAGCGAATCGTCGCCCGAAAGCACCTCGAGATCCGTCTCCTGGAGAATGGCGCTCACCTGATCAAGGCTGCCGCTGGCCTCCTTGACGGCCACGATGTTGCGGCACCGGGAAAGCCGGGCCAGGGTCTCCGGGGTGACGTTCACCGCGGTGCGGCCGGGGACGTTGTAGACCACGATGGGGATGTCCGCGCTCCGGGCGACATGGACGTAATGCTGATAGAGCCCCTCCTGGGTCGGTTTGTTGTAGTACGGCGTGATGACCAGCGCCGCGTCGGCCCCCACCCGGGCGGCGAACCGCGTCAGGCGCACCGCCTCGATGGTGTTGTTGGATCCCGTGCCCGCCATGACCGGCCGGCGCCCCCGAACCCGGCGGACGACCGCCTCGATGACGGCCTCGTGCTCGTCGTGGGTCATGGTGGCGCTCTCGCCCGTGCATCCGCACGGGGCCAGGACATCCGTCCCCGCCGCCAGATGCCAGTCCACCAATTTTCTCAATTCGTCCATGTCCACCCGTCCGTCCCGATACGGCGTGACGAGGGCGACCGTGGAACCGGCCAGAAAGAACGATCTTTTCATCGGGGCGGATCCTCCAGAATGCGCTTCATCTCGCGGACGGCGGCCTCGATTCCCACGAAGACGGCCCGCGCGATGATGCTGTGACCGATGTTGAACTCCTCGATTTCCGGAATTTTGAGAAGCGGCAGGATGTTCCGCGTGCTCAGCCCGTGACCGGCGTGGACGGCCATTCGCATGTTGCGGGCCAGCATCGCGGCCTCGGCGACGGCGTGGAGGGTCATCTTGAGATCGTCCGCGGTCTTCGCCCGGGACCAGGCCCCGGTGTGGATCTCCACGGCGTCAGGCTTGACGAGTTTCGACGCCTCGAGTTGCCTCCGGTCGGGATCCACGAACAGGCTCACCCGGATGCCCTTCTCCCGGAGGCGTTCCGTCGCGGCGGCCAGACGTTTCCGGTCCGCCACGACATCCAGTCCGGCCTCCGTGGTGACCTCCTGCCGCCGTTCCGGAACGAGCGTCACCTGATCCGGTTTCACCTCCAGGGCGATGGCGATGATCTCCTCCACCGCCGCCATCTCGAGATTGATCGGGATTCCCGACGTCTCGCGCAGGACCCTGAAGTCCCTCTCCTGGATGTGCCGCCGGTCCTCCCGAAGATGAAGCGTCAGGTTGTCGGCCCCCGCCAGTTCCACGAGAACGGCCGCCTGCACCGGGTCCGGTTCCCGTCCCATCCGGGCCTGCCGGAGGGTGGCCACGTGATCAATATTGACGCCAAGACGGGCTGTCATTGCATCCCCCCCTCAACACACATCAGGCCCCGATGGAACGCCTCACCGCGTCCGTCACATCCGCGACCAGCGCGGCCACGGTCCCGCGATCGGGTCCCTCCACCATCAGCCGCGCCACGGGCTCGGTCCCGGAGTACCGCAGAACCACCCGGCCGTCGGCCCCGAGGCGCTTCTCCGCGCGGACCAGAGACCGGGCGATGCCCGGCACCGACCGGAATTCCGGCCGCGATCGCACCCGCAGGCTCACATGCGTCTGCGGGTACTTGCGCATGCACCGGGCGAGCGCCGCGAGGGATTTTCCCGTCTCCGCCATGATGCCAAGAACCGACAGGGCTGTCCAGAGCCCGTCTCCGGTCCTGGCGTAATCCATGAAGATGACATGGCCCGATTGCTCGCCGCCGAGCCCCGCGCCCGTCGCCCGCATTTTTTCGTAGACCTCGCGGTCGCCCACGGGCGAACGGACGAGCCGCCCGCCGCTCCCGGCCACGGATCGCTCCAGCCCGATGTTGCTGAGCACCGTCGCGACGACCGTCCGACCCGGGAGACGCCCCTTCGCCAGGAGATGGCGCGCCGCGATGGCCAGGATGTAGTCCCCGTCCCGGATGCCACCCCGGTGATCCGTAAGGATGACACGGTCGGCGTCGCCGTCAAACGAGATCCCGACGTCCGCCCGCCGGCGGAGAACCTCGCGCCGGGCGACCTCCGGATGGAGGGCGCCGGCATTTTCATTAATGCGACGCCCGTCGGCGGTGTCGTGAAGCGGAATGACCGCGGCGCCCAGGCGTTTCAGGACCTCCGGGGCGGTGACCGCGGCCGCGCCATGGGCGCAGTCCGCGACGACCGTCATGCCCGAGAGGGAAAAATCGCACCGGTCTTCCACCGCGCCGACGTAGGCGTCGCGCGCGCCGCGCGATTCGACGGAAACGGCCCGCCGGCCGCGAACCGGAGACTCCTCCCCGCGGACGACCGACTCGACCTCGCGCTCCCACCGGTCGGGGAGTTTCGTGCCGTCGCGGGTCAGAACCTTGATGCCGTTGTATTCGGAGGGGTTATGGGAGGCCGAGATCACGATGCCGCCGTCGGCCCCTTCGCGCCCGACCAGGATCGCGACGGCCGGGGTGGGAAGGATGCCGATGCGCTCCACCCGGACGCCGCGGGCGACGAGCGCCCGGGTCAGGATGGCTTCGATGTGCCGCCCCGACACGCGGGTGTCGCGACCGAGAAGCAGGCGGGGCGTCCCGCGCCCGCGGCCCCGCCGGAACGCGGCGTCGCGGAACACCGCGGCGATGCCCGCCCCGATGCGCGCCACGGACGCGTCGGACAAATTTCCAAGTCCGGCGATGCCGCGAACGCCGTCCGTTCCGAAAAGCCGTTCCGCGCTCATGGCATGACCACCTCGACCTCGACCTGGGGGGCCATGCCGTCAATCCGGATGCCGTCGGGCCGGTGGATCCGGACCGGCAGGCGGTACCGCCCGCCGCGCTCCGGGCGCGGCAATTCGACCAGGCACCGGATGTCCCGGGATTCGAGGTTTTGTAATCTGTCCGCGGGCCCCATCAACGCAACTTTTCCGGCCGGAAGCCCCGTCATCACCCGCACCCGTCCGGCAAATGTCGGCGACACAAGCACCGCGACCTCCGCCCCTTCCAGGCTCATCATCACCTGCGCGGGAGGCGTCCGGAACAACGCGGGGCGCTCGCCCCGCACGTAGGCCCAGGCCAGGACGGCCAGAACCATCGCCGTGATCTTGAGCGGCCAGTTTCGCACAACCAGATTCCTGAGAAACGGAAACGGCATGTCATCCCCTCATGGTGATTCACAAAACGATCAGGTCTTGTCCTCGAACGACTCCTGCAGGATCCGCCGCAACGCCTCGCGATCCACGTTCCGGACGAGAAGCCCCTTGCGGGCGACGGACACCACGCCGGTCTCCTCGGAGACAACCACGGCCACGGCATCGGTTTCCTCCGTGAGCCCCAGAGCCGCCCGGTGGCGCGTCCCAAGGTCGCCGTCCACGTCCGGATTGTCCGTAAGCGGCAGGATGCATCCCGCCGCCAGAATCCGGCGGTGCTGGATGATGACCGCCCCGTCGTGCAGGGGCGAACCCGGCCAGAACAGGGACACCAGGAACGACGGCGTGATCTCGGCGTCCACCCGCGTCCCCTCCTCGGTGTAATTCCGGAGGTGGATGTCGCGTTCGATGGCGATGATGGCCCCGATCTTCCTTTTTGAGAGTTGCATCACCCCTTCGATGATTTCGTCGGCAAAGGGTTTCTGCTCACGGATGAAGTATCCGAAGAAGGGCTTCCGGCCGAGTTGCGTCAGCCCCCGGCGGATTTCCGGCTGGAAAACGACCAGAAGCGCCAGAATCGAAAGCGGCACGATCTGGCCGAGGAGCCAGGTGAGTGTGGGCAGTTCCAGAATCCGGGAGACCGCCGCGGCCAGAACGAACACAACAAGAAAGAGGACCACGATGCCCTTCAGGATCTCAAGCCCGCGCGTGCCCTGCAGAAACCGCAGAATCCCGTACAGGACCAGTCCGATGATGAGGATCTCCACCGTGGGCTTCCAGAACTCGGAGATGAACTCGAAGAGGTTCATGCGCCGGCCATCAAACGGTTGAAATCGTCGAAGAGCCCGAGCGCGTCATGCGGCCCCGGCGAGGCCTCGGGATGGTACTGCACCGAGAAGGCCCGGCGCTCCCCGAGGCGGAGCCCTTCCACCGTGCGGTCGTTTAAATTAATATGCGTGACGGCGGCCCCGGTCCCCGCCAGGGAATCCGGGTCCACCGCGTAACCGTGATTCTGGGAGGTGATGCTGACCCGCCCGGTCGCCAGTTCCATCACCGGATGGTTCGCCCCGCGATGCCCGAATTTCAATTTGAACGTCTTCCCGCCGCAGGCGATGCCCAGCAACTGATGTCCCAGGCAGATGCCGAAGACCGGCACCCGGCCGAGGAGACCCCGGACGTTCTCCACCGCGTAGCCGAGGATGGCCGGATCCCCGGGGCCGTTCGAGAGAAGGACGCCGTCGGGCTTCCGGTCGAGAACCGCCCCCGCCGTTTCGGTGGCCGGCACCACCGTCACGACGCATCCGGATTGGGCCAGAGACCGGAGGATGTTGTGCTTGACGCCGTAATCCACCACGACGACACGCCAACGCGCCGCCGCCACCGGGATGTCCGCGGAAAAGTCCGACCGGTGACCCTCCGACCAGGGATGGGACGACGGGCAGGAGACCTCGCGCACCAGGTCGCGCGCGCCGAACCGCGGCGATCCCCGCAGTTTCGCCAGGAGCCGCTCCGCGTCCGTCTCCTCCGTCGAAAGAATCCCCATCATCGCCCCCGTCACCCGGAGACGTTTTGTGATGGCGCGGGTGTCCACCCCCTCGATTCCGGGCACGTCCCCGGATCGAAGGAAACCCCCAAGGGCCTCGCGGGCCCGGAAATTGCTCGGCGCCCGGCTCATCTCCTTCATGACAAACCCCTGGACCTGGGGACGGCCCGACTCCATGTCCTCGGGCGTAATGCCGTAGTTCCCGATGAGGGGATAGGTCATGACCACGATCTGGTCGCGGTAGGACGGGTCCGTGAGGATCTCCTGGTAACCCGTCATGCTGGTGTTGAAGACGACCTCGCCGACGCGTTCGCCGGAGGCCCCCACGGCGCGGCCGGGAAACACCGCGCCGTCCTCGAGAACCAGCATCGCGGGACGTTCGCCGCTCATGAACCACCCCTCTCGGATTCCCCCCCTCCGCCGACCGGCCGGACCGTATCCCCCAACCGGGCGTTCCGCAGGGCCACATGCCGGACCGGAAGGTTCAGCACCTTGAGGTAGTCCGTCGCCACACGCTCGTCGAAGCCGCCGCACGCCCCCTGCGAGGCGAGGTGCGGATCGTAAAGGGAAAACTCGCTCCTGCGTCCCGCGACGCCGGCGACCGCCTTGAAAAGTTTCACGCGCACGGCGCCCGTGACGAACCGCTGGGTGCAGGCGACGAAGGCGTCCAGGGCGCCGCGGAACTCGGAGAACCACTTTCCGTCATAGACGAGTTCCGCATACCGCTGGGCGACGTGGCATTTGAATTGGAAGAGCCCCTTCGGAAGAACCATCTCCTCGAGCGCCCGGTGGGCCTTGTGAAGGATGGTCGCCGCCGGAGCCTCGTAGATCTCCCGGGACTTGATGCCCGTCGTTCGGTCCTCGATGATGTCCGTCCGGCCCACACCGTGCCGGCTCCCGAGTTTGTGGAGAAGTTCCACGAGCTTCACGGGCGGCATCGCCTCCCCGTCGATCGTCACCGGCCGCCCCTCCTCGAATCCGATCTCGATGGTTTCGGCCTCGTCGGGGGTGCGGGACGGATGGGATACGGTGAGATAGGTGTCGTCCGGCGGTTCGGCGCCGGCGTCCGCGAGCGCCCCCTCCCCGATGCTGGCCCCCCAGAGGTTGCGGTCGATGCTGTAGGGGAATTCCCGCGTGACGGAACCGGGGATGCCGTTTTTCGAGGCGTACTCGATCATCTCGTCGCGGCTCTTGAAGGACCACTCCCGGGCCGGGACGATGATCTTGAGGTTCGGAGCCAGGGCGGCGATAGCCGTTTCGAAACGGATGATGTCGTTGCCCTTCACCGCGGCGCCGTGGGCGACGTACTCACACCCCTCCTCGACGGCGATCGTGACGATCTCGCTGGCGATGAGGGGGCGGCTGAGCGCCGAGGCGAGAAAATACCCGGACTCGTACACCGCCCCGGCGCGAAGGGCCGGGAAGATGTACTCCGTCACGAATTTCTCGCGGAGGTCCGTGACCATGGCCCGTTCCACACCCATCGCAAGGGCCTGCTCGCCGACGGGCTCCAGATACCCCCCCTGGCCGATGTCGGCCGTGAACGTGATGACCTTGAAGTTCTTGCGATGCTGGAGCCAATGGATCGCCAGCGACGTGTCGAGCCCCCCCGAATAGGCGACAACCACCTTGGCCATGGCAACTCCCGGTTTCCAGTTTCCGGTTTCCAGTTTCCGGTTTCCAGTCTACGGGTTACGGTTATCGCGACGATTGTATCAGTACAGCCCGAGAGTTCAAGAAATCCGGGGATGCGGCCCCCCGGCCCCCTCCGTGGTTTTCCGAGATTGCCGACACGCGATCTCGTCGCACGTCACTTGTGCATGAGTTTTCCGAAGAGAAGCGTCGGCGCGTTTTTCGGCAAATCCCCCGACGGGAGCCGGTCCAGTTGATCCACGGCCGACCGGAGGGCCTCCGCGAGTTTCGGATCCGACACCGCCAGGAGGGCCGTTTCGAGAAGCCCCCGCACGTCCTTCACCGGGATTCCCGCCAGTTCCGCCACGCGCTTGGCGCACAGGGTGATGTACCCCTCGTTCGCGTGCGGATGAACGACGACCCGGCGGAACGTCTCGAACGCCTCCCGGGGCTTCTTCATCGCGAGTTGGACGTCGGCCAGACGGTACCACGCCTCCACGTCGTTCTCGTCGGTTTCGCCCTCGGCCCGGTAGAGCGCCGCGGCCTCCTCCAGACGCCCCGCCGACATCGCCATCTCCGCCTTCTCGTAGACCTTCGCCGGTTTCACGGCACGGCCGGGCCAGAGCATGGACTCGACCATCTTGAACAGGCCGCCCGTGAAGGGACCCCAGAGGAGCGGCGAATACAGGGCGGCCGCCACCATGACGAGCCCGAGACCCATGAAGTAATCTTTCCGGACCATCAGCGGCAGGATAACCGTGTCCACCCACCATCCCAACAGCACCGCGGCCAGGCATGCCCCCACCCCCCCCGCCAAGGGTTTTGTAATGAGTTCCTCGCTGTTTAAAAACAATTCGGAGAGTCCGCGGACGAACACCGCGGCGCCGATGACCAGAACGATGAACGTCAGGATGATCATGTCATGATGTGAGGGCAGTGGGACTCGAACCCACGACCCTCTGCTTAAAAGGCAGATGCTCTACCGACTGAGCTATGCCCCCACATCAACGGCTGATTGTAGACGGAAACCGGCGGCCCGCCAACCACATTTTCGGCCGGTTTGCCCTTTCGCTGATGGGGAATCTGTTGCATGAGGCCGGATTTGCCGATATTATGGAGTGGTCACGGTCACGCGCCCATAGCTCAATTGGATAGAGTAACGGACTACGAATCCGTCGGTTCCCCGTTCGACTCGGGGTGGGCGCGCTATTGATTTTTCCACCGCATGCCCCTTCAACCGCCATCTCCCGGGGAACGCGACCACCGCTTCATGCAGGAGGCCCTCAAGGAGGCCCGGAGGGCATTTCGGAAAAAGGAGGTTCCCGTCGGGGCGATCATCGTCCACGGGGACCGGATCATCGCCCGCGCCCACAACTCCCGCGAAACGCTCAAGGATCCGACCGCGCATGCCGAGATGATTGCCATCACCCAGGCGGCGGAGGCGCTTGAGAATTGGAGGTTGACCGGAACGACGCTTTACGTTACGCTCGAACCCTGCCCGATGTGCGCCGGGGCGCTGGTGCAGGCCCGTGTCGAACGGATTGTGTTCGGGGCGCGGGACCCGAAGGCCGGGGCCTGCGGTTCGCTGTATGATATTGCGCGGGACAACCGCCTCAACCACCGGCTGGCGGTCACCGACGGCATCGAGGCGGAGGCGTGCGGGAAACTCCTCACGGATTTCTTCCTCGCGAAACGCGCGGGGGCGGACGAAGGCAAAGTTTGATATTGTCCTGAAGGGTCCATTCCATGGAGTAGGCCATTTCTGGCGAGAAACAAGCGAGTCAAGAAGCATAGCCCGACGCTGTGTCTGCACTGCGACACAGCGAGGGCGTAGCGACACAGAATCGCGAAGTTTATCGTCAGAAATGGCGGAGAGGGAGGGATTTGAACCCTCGGACAGGTTGCCCCGTCTTACGATTTCCAATCGTACCCGTTCGGCCGCTCCGGCACCTCTCCTTGTAAGTGGTCGATTCTACTTGTTTTTCGCAGGTTTGCCAAGCATCTGTGCGCTGGCGTGTCGCGGCGCGGACACGCCATCACTCACTTCACGCTACGCGTTATGAAACGGCAATAGTTTCCATTTTCTCAACTTTCCAACGTCCCGACTCAAACTTCAGACACAACTTATCCCCCCTGCCCGCCAATGGACCCGAATATGTCCAAAGCTCGGCAATGATTTCAACAGCACTGACTCTATTTATATCAACCATACTCATAACTGCTCCACGTTTCCTTGTCCGCCTATCTATAACTGTTCCATCCTCCTGACTTTCACAATCGGAGTATTTTTTTATAACGACGTAATCAATGTCCCGAATCTTCCTCATAAAATTCTCGGAAGGGTCTGCTCGATTATCAAACGAAAGGAAAAACAGGTGTCCCCCCTCTTTTAATTTTTCTGACAGTTCCCTCGGAAAATAGTGCCGAACTATCGCCTCTCGTACATCATCCATCACCTCAGGGCTCATTTCTTTCAGCCGCTTAGAATTTCTGAAACAAACAGCCAAAACAACCGAACCCACCACAACAACGAATAGAAATATGACTGACCAAAAACGATATTTCATATCCCCCCCTGGCGCAGCAGAAACCAGAGCATTCCGAGAAACGCCAAGATGGTGACGGCAACGAGAAGCCACCGGCGGATCCGCCCTGACGGCGCGTCCGGGGATCCGGCATCGCCGGAATCCGGCAAATCCAGACCGTCGTAAAGGGTGTCCGGAGACCAGCCGGTCTTCTCGTCCGCGCCGCATTCCGGGCAGGCCTTCGCCCGTTCGGGCACCGCCGCGCGATTGGCCACCGTGGTATTATCTACCGGCTCACCCGGCGTACAACGGGCAGACGCGTCAACCCCAGGGCGATACGCGCCTTCTCGCCCTCCTCACGATAATGCCTTGCCAATTCCTTGAGGGAAAGCCCCTCCGTTTCCTTCGCGTGCCGCGCCCGCATCTCCTCCAACTCCACCATGACCGTTGATTCTTTACTCTTCGCCATGGGTCGCCACCTCCTCGGGTGTTGCAATCTCAATTTCCCGATACCCTTCCATCTTATTGATGCCGTTGATGCCCCTTCTCGTCCGCACATGCACGATATGCCGCATGTTCAAACTCACCAAAACATCCACCCCCTCAACGACGGCGGTCGCAACATGAATCGCATCGTCCCTGGCCGACGGCGGGATCACGCCTTCAGCAATATACCGCTTCGCCAACGCCACAACCTCCTCTTCATCGGAAATCAGTATTTCGGGTTGATGACGTTCCACCAGATCCCTCAACATCCTCCGCTTTGTCTCGTCCCGTGTTCGCCCGATCTCCTGAAACACCAAATCAGAAACGCAGATCTCGTAAGCGCCGACATCCGCAAAAAGCGCCTCGGCTGTCCTTCGTGCCTCCGGGGCGTCATCGGCCACAAGATGACTCCATACGCTCGTCTCAATGTAAAGTTTCAGTTTTTTCATCGAATTTATTATACCACGCCATTCTTGCCCCGGCCAAGATTATGAAACGCCCGGATCAGGAAAACCGGTCTTGATATACCACTTTTCCCTTCCGCTCCGTGTTCCCGGAATCGGAGATTTCGCGTCATGACGTCATGACCGCATGACGATCTTCTGCGTATCATGTGTCATCCCCCCGTCTGGCGCAGAAGGAACCAGAGCATGCCGAGAAGCGCCAGGATGGCGGCGGCAACGAGGAGCCACCGGCGGGTCCGGCCGGACGGCGCGCCCGACGTCCCGGCGTCATCAAGATCCGGCAGGTCCAGGCCGTCGTACAGGGTATCCGGGGACCAGCCGGTTTTTTCATCCGAGCCGCATTCCGGGCAGGCCTTCGCCCGTTCCGGCACCGGCGCGCCACAGTTGGGACAGACAAACCCCGGCTCCATGCCGTGATTGTACCCGCCTCCCACGCCCGATGCCAGACGCCAAACGGATGAGGGGCCGGTGTAATTTCCGAATTCGCCCTTTCGTCTTCTTCATTCATCACTCATCATTCCGCATTCATCATTCCTTCCAGGTGTCTTTCCTTGACTCCCCCACCCCCCCCGTTTACCATCTCTGCTTTCTCACGCGTAGCGAAAAGGAAATGCATGTTTGTCGGCGCCGTCATCCTTGCCCTCTTTCTCTTCTCGGTGATCCTCCACGAGATGGCCCACGGCTACGCGGCGGATTTCCTCGGGGATCCGACGGCGCGGCACGCGGGACGGCTGACGTTCAACCCCCTGCCCCATCTGGACTGGTTCTACTCCCTCGTGATGCCCGCCATGCTCTACTGGACCGCGGGGTTCCCCTTCGGCGGATTGAAGCCCGTGCCCGTCAATCCCTATAACCTGAAAAATCCCTTCCGGGACATGATGTGGATCGCCCTCGCCGGACCGGGGGCCAACGTGCTCCTCGCCCTCGTCCTGCGCCTGGCGCTTCTGGCGGCGCCGGGAACCGGAAGCGGAGTGCTTCCGGCCATCCTGATCGCAGGCATCTACCTGAACCTGATCCTCGCGGCGTTCAATCTCCTCCCGATCCCGCCCCTGGACGGATCCAAAATCCTCATGGGACTTCTTCCCCGGGAGCAAGCCTACGCCCTCCTCCGGCTCGAACCCTTCGGCCTCGTCATCGTGCTCGCCCTCCTGCTCACCGGCTGGCTGACGCCGGCCGTGGAATATATGTTCTCGGTCATGGGTCATTTCATGGGAATCTGACATGGCGCGCATCCTCTCGGGCATCCAGCCCTCGGGCAACCTCCACATCGGCAATTACTTCGGCGCCATCGTCCAGTACAAGGCGATGCAGGAGGAAGGAAACGAATGTTTCTTCTTCATCGCCGACTACCACGCCCTCACCTCCTCCGACGGCGCGAGCGTCCTGCGCCAGAACAATGAGGCGATCGCGGTGGACTACCTGGCCCTGGGACTCGACCCGGCGAAGGCGAACCTTTTCCGGCAATCCGACATCCCCGAGGTGACGGAACTCGCCTGGATCCTCTCCACCGTCACCCCGATGGGGCTCCTGGAACGCGCCCATTCCTACAAGGACAAGGTGGCCCGGGGACTCGAGGCCAATCACGGCCTCTTCGCCTACCCGGTGCTCATGGCGGCGGACATCCTGATTTACCAATCCAACCTCGTCCCGGTCGGCCAGGACCAGAAACAGCATCTCGAGATGACGCGGGACATCGCCGAACGATTCAACCATCGGTACGGGGAGGTCTTCGTCATCCCCGAGCCCCGCATCCGCCCGGAGGTGGCCGTGATCCCGGGGACGGACGGCCAGAAGATGAGCAAGAGTTACGGCAACACGATTGATTTCTTCGCCCCCGAGGCCGCCATCAGGAAACGCGTGATGGGAATCGTCACCGACTCCACGCCGATGGCGGACCCGAAGAACCCGGACCGGTGCAATCTTTTCACGCTTTTTAAATTATTTGCCTCTCCCGACGAACGCCAGGCGATGGCCGCGCGTTATCGCGCGGGAGGACTCGGCTACGGGGATGTGAAAAAACGGCTCCTGGAACTCATCCTGGAACATTTCAAGCCGTTTCGGGAGGCCCGGACGCGATTTCTGACCGACCCGGCGCCGGTCAAGCAGGCCCTGGCGGACGGGGCGGCCCGAGCCCGGGCCGTGGCGCAGGACACCATGAACAAGGTACGCGAGGCCGTGGGGCTCCGCTGACAGGAAATTCCCATGACGGAACCGACCACAGACATCCCCGCGCCGCCCCCGCCTTCCGTGGAGCCGGGGCGAGAGGCCGTCGGGAACCCTCCGCCGGTCGTCCTGGACACCCCGCCGGCGCCCGTGGAAAATTCCGCGTCCGCCGTTGCCGACACCCCTCCCGCGAACCCGCCACGCACCGCGCAAGCCCCGGATTCCGCAATCACGAATCCAACACCCGCGACTCCGGTCACCCCGCCCCCGGCCCATCGCGTTCCTCCTCCATCCAATTCCGACATGGGCCATCCCGTGACCGTGCCGACATTCTCGGGCCCCCTGGACCTCCTCCTGTACCTCGTGAAGGAAAACGAGGTGGACATCCTCAACATCCCCATCGCCCTCATCGCCCAACAGTACCTCGACTACCTCAATCGCCAGAAGACGCTCGACATCGGCCTGGCCGGGGACTTCCTGGTGCTGGCCACCCACCTCATGGAAATCAAGAGCCGGATGCTCCTCCCCGAGCCTCCGGCCGGGGACGAGGAGGAGGAAGACCCCCGCGGGGAACTGGTGAAACAACTCCTCGTCTACCAGCGCTACAAGGAGGCGGCCCTGTTCCTCGAGGGGAAATTCCTCGCCCGCGAGAAACGCTTCGCCCGGGGGTTCGCCCCCCCGCCGGCGGACGAGGGCGACGGCACCCCCCTCGTTTTGCATGCCACGGCGTGGGACCTCACCGTCGCGTTCGCGCGACTCCTCCGTGAAACGGCCTTCCACGGCGGCATCCACATCTTCGACGACCGCACCCCCATCGAGACCTACATGGTGTTCATCCAGGAACGGCTGGGGAAGACCGGGGAACTTCGGTTCACCGATCTGTTCGACGAGGGGCGGAACCGGATCCGCATCATCGGGACGCTTCTGGCGCTTCTGGAACTCGTCCGCCAGGCGAAGGTCCGCGTCTGGATCGCCAACGGCGACGAGATCCGACTGCGCCTGGCCGATCCGGCCGTGCCGCCGGAGGGAAGCCAACCATCAGCCGCCGGCAACCCACCCGCCACCGGGATCGTTCCACAGCCCCTCCCCGACACGCCGCCGGCCGTCGAAGCGGATTTGGAATCCCCACCGAAACCAACCCCTTTCCCGTCATAAGGAGGATGCCATGGCCGGAGCCGCGATGGAAATCACCGACGCCAATTTCGAGGCGGAGGTCGCCCAATCCAAAATCCCGGTCCTCGTGGACTTCTGGGCGGAGTGGTGCGGCCCCTGCCGCATGGTCGGCCCCGTCATCGAGGAACTGGCGAAGGAGTACGCCGGCAAGGTCAAGGTCGGCAAGTGCAACGTGGACAACAGCCAGGACATCCCGGCCCGCCACGGTATCGCCTCCATCCCGAGCATCCTGATGTTCAAAAACGGGGAACTCGTGGACAAGATCGTCGGGGCGGAGAGCAAGGCGAAGTTCAAGGCGATGATTGACCGGGCGCTGGCCTGATCCGTGTGCGCGGCGGACCGGACCCGGCTCCCCGCCGCCCGGGAAACGAGGAACTTCAGTCGCCGCGGAGGAGCGCCATTTCGTACTCCTCCAGCCGCCTCACCGTGAACGCCACCACCCGCCCCTGCTGGCGAAACGCGGTCTTCCCCCCGGCCATGGCCAGAGTCACCGACCGCGTGCGGAATCCGGCCGGGACCGTGACGCGCGCGTCCAGAGGCCCGAACGGAATGGCGCGGCCGGCCGGACGCACCCCCGAGGCGTAGTTGATGAGATGGAGCGCGACCGAGCCGTCCGCCCCGCGCCGCAACGCCGTCTCGACGAAATCATCCCCCGCCGAAAGGGAGACCGGGGCGGGCGCGAGCCAGGCCGCCGCGTTCAGGAGAATCCGCCGCCAGTCGGGGAAGTGATAGTGGTAATATAATTCGCCGACGGCCGCCGGGAGAAACACCGCCTTCCCCCGGCCGAAGGAATTCGCGATCGCGGCCGGGCGCCCCGACGCCGGCGTGAGGCTCGCGTACCGGCGGGGCATCTTTTCGTGGTAATGCAGCAGAGGAACCGCCCCCGACGCCGCCCGGATGTGCCACCAGTACTCGGAACAGGGCAGCACCGGCTGGCCCACTCCGCGCGTGAGGAAATTCCGCCCCGCCGCGTTCACGTAATCCAGCCGGCTCGGGCCGGCAAGCGGGCCGTCCGCCCGCGCCCCGAAGACGTCCGCGAGGGCGTAATCGTCGCGCCGCCGCCCCTCTTCATCGAAAAGGGAGCTGTCGAACGTGGCGAGAATCCGCCCCCCGCCGGCGACGAATTTCCGGAGAACCTCCGCGACGGGATCGGCCATCGCGCCCACCCCCGGGAGCACCAGCAGCCGGATCCGCGGCGGAATCCCCGTTTCCATCAAATTGGATTCCTCCAGCACGTCGAAGGGATGGCCGCTCCGCGCGAAGGCCGCGCAGACGCCGATGAATTCGTCGCCGTGGCGGGGCACGGCGATTTTCGCCGCCCCCCCCTCCCGCTTCGCCACGTCGTCCCCCGACCCGCCCTTCACCGTGCCGGCGAGCGTGACGTTGAGCGGGCTGTGGATCACCGCCGCCGTAGCCAGGGATTCGCCGTTTTCGAGCGCGTCCCGGTGGTCCCGGATGAACCGGTTGAACCGCAGGGCCGTGCGGACCCCCTCCGTCTTCAGGGCGTGCTTGAAAATCAGGAACCAGGGGTTGGCGCCGTGGGCGACCGTCCCGGCGTACATCCAGGCGATTTCCGCCCGGGGATGGGCGTGGTAGTCGTATTTTTTGTAGCCGCAATCGGAAAAGATGACGCGGGAACGCCCCCGGGCGCGCGCCGCGAGCACCCGGGCCTCGACCGACGGGCGGAAGGGATTGTCGTTGGACAAAGGCCCGTACCCGATGAACCCGCCCTCCGCCCCCACGAAATTCGTCACGTCCGCCGTCCCGGCGGCCACCACCCCGTCCCCACCGCCGGCGATATCGTTGATGTAAAGCAGCGCCGCCGGGTTGTGTTTCCGCAACCCGCGCGCGAACGCCCGGACGAACCCGATGGCGCCGTCCGCCGGGAACCCGGTCCAGGCGGGCAGCAGCGCCGGGGGGCATCCGCCCGCGTTCGCCGGAAGTGCCGCGCCGTGACGCGACTGGAATTCCCCCCGGCAGGCCGCGCACCAGCACCGGTCCTGCAGCGGCCCATCGAGAAAAACGCCGTCAATCGCGTATTCCCCCAGGTCCTCCGCCAACCCTTCGGCCCACGCCCGGAAGGGCCCCCTCGGGCAGACCGCATTCCCATTGCCATAGAGGATTTTCGGTTTCCCCGCCGCGTCCACCATGAAGTGATCCGCCGGGAAGGAACCCGGCTTGAACCAGTGGACGTTGAAATAGGCGATGACCCGCATCCCCCGGCGTTTCGCCTGCGGCAGGTAATGGGCCAGGAAATCCACCGCGCAGCCGTGGCGGTTCTTGAAAAGATACCGCCGGGGATCGTCCCCCCCCGCCCCGCCCTCGAGCATCGAGCCGTTGAGCAGGAGATGCTCCGCGTCGAACCCGAGGGACCGTTTCCACCGCACGAGCCGGTCGAGCGCCCGGGGATCCGCGAGGTGCTCCCGCGGGATGGGTTCGTAGGCGTGGGCGAGGATGGCCAGCGGACGCTTCCACCAATCCCCCGCCGGGGCGCACCCGGCCGCCCCCCGCGCCACCGCCGACCGGGGAATCGCCATGCTCACCTCCGGAAAGCAAGACGCCGCCCCGGGTTTCCTCCGGAGCGGCGTCGGTTTCGGCTCATCGTGTCGGACCATCCGAAAAAACTCATGGGCCTGGCTGGAGTTGAACCAGCGACCTCACGCTTATCAAGCGTGCGCTCTAGCCAACTGAGCTACAAGCCCTTTTTTACCTCTTTCCACAAATCAAATCAGGATCATCTCTTGCCGTTCAAACTCATCTTGAACTCTTGCTTGATTCTACCAATCAACGGCAGTCGTTCAACAAAATATGGTGCCGAAGGGGGGATTCGAACCCCCACGGCCAAAGCCACATGGTCCTAAGCCATGCGCGTCTGCCAGTTCCGCCACTTCGGCTCGTCCGGTTGTCCCGTCCATTCCCGCGCAAGACGGTCAGACGTTCGTCACCTTCACCGGCTCGATACCCCAGATTTTTTTGGCGTACTCGCGAATGGTGCGGTCGGAGCTGAAACGGCCCATGCGAACGACGTTGAACAGGGCCCGCCGGGACCACTCGTCCGGCCGCCGGTAGAGCGCGCTCACCTTCTCCTGGATCTTCACATAGGCCTTCAGGTCCGCCAGATGCATGAAACGATCCGGCTGGATGAGCAGGGTGTGACGGAGGCGTTCGAGGCACTCCCGGTCCATCCCGGGGAAATGACCGGCGAAAAGGAGATCCACCGCCCGGCGGATCTCGTGGTCCTTCTGATAAACCTCCCACCCCGGATTCTTCCCGGACTCCAGAAGATCCTCCACCTCGCTGGCCTCAAGCCCGAAGATGAAAATATTCTCGGGCCCCACCGCCTCCATGATCTCGATGTTGGCCCCGTCCAGGGTCCCGATGGTGAGCGCCCCGTTCAGGGCGAATTTCATGTTGCTGGTCCCCGAGGCCTCCATCCCCGCGGTCGAAATCTGCTCGGAGAGGTCCGCCGCCGGGATGATCTTCTCGGCCAGAGACACCCGGTAGTCCGGGATGAAGACGACCTTGAGCCGGCCATTCACGGCCGGGTCGCCATCGAGAGTCTCCCCCACCGCGTGGATGGCCCGGATGATGCGTTTGGCCATCCAGTAGCCGGGCGCGGCCTTCCCCCCGAAGATGAACGTCCGGGGAACGATCTCCTGGTCCGGTTTGTCCCGGAGACGCAGGTAAAGAACGATGACGTGAAGAAGGTTCAGGAGCTGACGCTTGTACTCGTGGATGCGCTTCACCTGGATGTCGAAGAGGCTGGCGGGATCCACCGTCGCGCCGACGGTCCGATGGATGTAGTCGGCAAACGCGATCTTCGCGTTATGCTTGACCTCCCGGAACCGGCGCCGGAACGCGATCTCCCCGATCGCCGGTTCCAGACGCGCGAGTTTGTCGAGATCCGTGATCCATCCGTCGCCGATCCGTTCCGTGATGAGCCGGGAAAGTCCCGGGTTGCACAAGGCCAGCCATCGCCGGGGGGTGATGCCGTTCGTCTTGTTGTTGAACCGCTTCGGGAAAAAGTGGTGAAAATCCGGAAGGAGACGCTTCCCCAAAAGTTCCGAGTGGATGCGGGAGACCCCGTTCACGGAATGGCTCCCCACCGTCGCCAGATGCGCCATCCGGATGTGCTTGTAGGGCGCCTCCCCGACGATGCTCATGCGCTCCAGACGCGCCCCGTCGCCGGGATGACGGTGGGACACGTCATCGAGAAAACGCCGGTTGATTTCATAGATGATGTGAAGGTGGCGCGGGAGAAGCCGTTCGAACATGTCCACCGGCCAGGTCTCCAGGGCCTCCGGCATGAGCGTGTGGTTGGTGTAGGCACACGTGGCCGTCGTGATCCGCCAGGCCTCCTCCCACGGAAGCCCCTCGGCGTCCACCAGAAGCCGCATCAGTTCCGCCACGGCCAGCGACGGATGGGTGTCGTTCATCTGGATGGCCACCTTGTCCGGGAGGGCGGCCATCGGGTTCTTGTCGTTCTTGTGCCGGCGGAGGATGTCCTGGAGGGAGCAGGAAACCAGGAAGTACTGCTGGCAGAGGCGCAGTTCCCGCCCGGCGTACACGCGGTCGTCCGGATACAGGACCTTCGTGATGTTCTCCGCCGACATCTTCTTCTCGACCGCCGCCGCGTAATCGCCCTTGCTGAAGTCGTCCAGGTCGAACTCCTGGCCGGAGCGGGCCGACCAGAGGCGGAGGTTGTTCACCGTCTTGCCGCCGTAACCGACGACGGGAATGTCGTAGGGCATTCCGGTGACGACCCGGGTGTCCACCCAGCGGTAGCGCCCGGGGCCCGCGCCGGGATCGGACTCCACCCACCCGCCGAAACTCACGGGGAAGGCGAATTCCGGCCGATCCACCTCCCACGGATACCGCAGGCGCAGCCAGTTGTCGGGCTCCTCCACCTGGGAACCGTCCACGATCGTCTGCCGGAAAATGCCGTACTCGTAGCGGAGGCCGTACCCCACGCCGGGATAGCCGAGGGTCGCCATCGAATCCAGAAAACACGCCGCCAGACGCCCGAGGCCTCCGTTGCCGAGCCCCGCCTCCACCTCGACCTCGAGGAATTCGTCCCAGTCGAGATTGAGACGCTTCAAGGCCTCCCGGCACGGCCCATCGAGACCCAGATTGATGATGTTGTTCAGGAGCGACCGGCCAATGAGGAATTCAAGCGAAAAATAATACACGCGCTTGGTGTTGAGGCGGTGATACGCCTGCTGGGTGCTGATCCACCGGGCCATGATGCTCTCGCGGACCGCGCGCGAGAAGGAGAGGAACCGGTCGTAGCGGGTGGCGCTGTATTTATCTTTCGCCAGCGCGCACTTGAGATACCGGGCGTAACTCTGGACGATGGAATCGGGATCGAGCTGGATACTGACGCGCACATCCCGTACGGTTGTTTCGGACGCCATGGCCTTCTCCCCCCCCGGATGAGCGAAACCCGGGCGATTGTATCCGGATTCGCCGGAAGGGCAAGGCGGGAACGACGCGGGACATCTCAATCATTGTAGGGGCGGGTTTGAAACCCGCCCCTACGGGGAAGGTTGCGTTTCCCCCAGCGCCTCGCGCAATTTCACGGCAAGGGTCTCCATGGAAAACGGCTTCTGCAGGAAATGGACGCCTTTATCGAGGACGCCCTGGTGGGCGATGATGTCAACGGTGTGGCCGGACGTGAAGAGACATTTCATGCCCGGCCGAACGGCGCCGAGCCATTTCCGAAGGTCCCGTCCGTTCATTCCCGGCATCACCATGTCCGTCATCAGCAGGTGGATTTCACCCGCGTATTCCGTGGCCTGCCGAATCGCCCGGACCGGACTCCCGACCGGCAGTACGGTGTACCCCAGCAATTCGAGCAGTTGTTGGGCAAGTTCAAGCAACGCCGGCTCGTCCTCGACCAGAAGCACGGTCTCCGTGCCGGTCGGCGCCCCGGCGGATATCCGCGCTTCGCCGGTTTCCTCCTCCTCCTCCTCCGACTCGTGACGTGGCATGTAGATTTTGAATGTCGTGCCCTTCCCCGATTCGCTGTACACGTCAATAAAACCCAAGTTCTGCTTCACGATGCCGTACACCGTCGCGAGTCCCAGGCCCGTCCCCTTTCCCTGCGGTTTGGTGGTGAAAAAGGGCTCGAAAAGCCGCCCCTGGGTCTCCTTGTCCATGCCGCACCCGTCGTCGCTGACCGCGATCCGGACGTAACGGCCCGGAACGGCCCCGACATGGGCCTTGACGTACGCCGCATCGAACTCCACGTTGGCGGTCTCGATGACAATCCTGCCGACGCCGGAAATCGCGTCGCGGGCGTTGACCATCAGATTGACCAGTATCTGATCCACCTGGGCGGGATCCATGCTCACCCGCCACAGATCATCGGCGGGTTTCCAGAGCAGATCAATGTTCTCGCCGATCAGCCGGTTGAGCATCTTGAGCATGCCCGCGATGGTGTTGTTGACATCCATCACCTTCGGGGCGATGATCTGCCTCCGGGCGAACGCCAGAAGTTGCTTTGTGAGGTCCGCGGAACGTTCCCCGGCCTTCTTGATTTCATGGATATCCGCGTGAATCGGATCGGAGGGATCGAGTTTCGAGAGCGCCATCTCCGCATGTCCAAGGATGACGGTCAGCATGTTGTTGAAGTCGTGCGCCACCCCGCCCGCGAGTTGTCCAACCGCCTCCATCTTCCGGACCTGAAGGAGTTGCGTCTTCATCTTCTCGCGTTCCGCATCCGCCCGCTTTCGCTCAATAGCCCCGGAAAACGTATTGGCCACAACCTTCAGAAAATCCTCTTCCCATGACTTCCGGGTGTGACCCTCCCTCATGTACAGATTGATGACGCCCAGGACGTCATCACCGGACAGGATGGGTACGCAGTAATGCCCATGAGACGACATGCCTTCGTGGCGCACGTCGTGCCGTTCGTCCACGCGATCCGCGAACTGGACGGCACGCGCAGCCGCGGCTCTTCCGCACAGGCAACGGCCAAACGGGACCGTGGAACACGCGGCAAGAAGGTCTTTGGGAAAACCCCTGTGCGCGTGAAGATGCAGAGTCTTCCCCGCCTCGTCAGCCAGGAAGATTGCGCCCTTCGACTCGAACACAAGCCACTTGAGCGAGAGGATCAAATCCAAGGCGCGGTCCAAGTACTCATTAATGGTACCATCCTCACGAGAGATATCCATCAAGGCGTTCATCGCGGCCTCTGTCTCGAGATTCAACGCAATATCTTCCTCCACCCGCTTGCGCTCGGCGATGTCGCGGAAAATTCCCAGGAGATGGTCGCGGCCCGCCACCACGATGTGAGCCGCCCGGATTTCCACCGGGATCAACCGGCCGTTTTTGGACATGAGCCAATCTTCCACCGCCTGCCCGGCATCACTCACTCGATGTTGTTGGAAGGTTTTGGATACGCCCTCGGCGTTCTCCTCCGGGGGATGGAGAATGGACTGCGCCTGTCCCACAAGTTCCGCCCTGTCCCGCTCCACCATGCGGCACAGCGCCGGGTTGCAATCGGCCAACCGTCCGGTTTCGGCATCGGCCAGAGCGATGCCGTCCAGGGCATTCTCGAACAGCATCCGGTAGTGCGCTTCCGAATCCCGCAACGCCTCCTCCGCCTGCTTGCGATCGGTAACGTCACGGATGACATGGACGGCGCCGGCAAACTGACCGCCCGCGCCCAGAATGGGGTCCACGACAACCTCGAAACTTCGCCCGCCGACCTCGATGTCCAGCGCCTCACGATGCCGGCTCCTGCGCGCCCGCAGAATGGGGCATTCGGGGATCGGCTCCGTTGTCCCGTGCACGATTTCCCAGCAGTGTTTTCCGACGAATCCTCCGCAGGAACGGGGGAAATACTGCGAGGTAATGTTGTTCACCCGCATCACCCTTTGGTCTTTATCCAGAATCCAGACGGCCTCGCTCATGGCGTCAAACGTGTGCTGCCACTCCTGCGCCGTCCGGACCACCACCTCCTCCGCCCGCCTGCGTTCGGTGATGTCGCGGATGTTGCACTGGATCACCTTTTTGTTGTTCACGAGATAGACATTGCTGACAAACTCCACATGAATCCGCCGCCCGTCAGCGGATTCAAACGGCATATCCTCATAGCGAACATACCCCGTCCTCTGCAATTCCTCAAAGTTGGCCCGATTGGCGGCGATGTCCTTGAAGAATCCCAATTCCCAGAGTTTTTTCCCAAGGAATACCTCCCGCGAGAAACCCAGCATCTCGATCAGAAATGGATTCACGTCCTCAATCACCCCCGTATCGGCATCGAGAATCAGAACCCCGTCTTTCGCCGTTTCAAAAAGCCTCCGGTACCGGAGTTCACTCTCCTTCAACGTCTGCTCCGTCCGTTTGAGCACTGTTCCCTCCGGATTTTCGTCCGCGTTCGCGACCGGCGCCCCTGATTTTCCGTCCATGCGTTTCTTTGCACTCATATCTTTTTCTCCTCTTCCTCTTCCCGCCGGAGAACATCCGCGAATATTCCAACGGAACCCGGTTCATACCAGTCCCGACACTCCTCCTCCCGCATGACGTCAATGGCGGATTCCACCGACATGGGCTCTTTGTAGGGACGCCGTGACGTGAGGGCGTCGAACACATCCGCCATCTGAAAAATCCGCGCGCCGCGCGGGATGGCGTCGCCTTTCAATCCGTCGGGATAACCCGAGCCGTCCCATCGCTCATGATGACTTCGAATCACGGGAAGCGCGGATTGCACGCTCCGAAGCGACCGGCACAACGCCTCGCCCGTCGCCGGATGCGCCTTCATGACCGTCCATTCTTCGCTCGTCAGTTTTCGCGGGGCCAGAAGGATCGCGTCCGGCACAGCAATCTTCCCGATATCGTGAAGAACGGCTCCTTTCCGAAGCATGTCCAATCCCCCCTCACCGACACCCAGCGCCTTTCCCAGCGCCGTGGCGCGGGCGAGGAGCCGTTCGCAATGATCCCCCGTCGTCCCGTCCCGCGCCTCGACCATCCGCGCCAACGACAAAAGCACCGCCTCCGCGTCGTCCAATTCACCCATGAGCCACCTCCGGCGGAAGGCATTCCGGACACGAAGCACGAGTTCCGTCACGTCATAGGGCTTGTGGATGATTTCGATAACCCCTTCCCGCAGGACATCAAGGCGGATGGAAACCCCGTGTTCGCCCGTGACGACAATGATATCGAGGATATTCCCGCCCGGAAGTTTGCGCAGCCGGTCAATGAGCGCAAGTCCCCCCATCCCCGGCATCCCGATATCCACGAGAACGACATCCGCCGCCGCCTGTCCGAAGAGGACAAGCGCCTCCTCGCCGGAACGGGCGAATCGCAGGTCATACCCCTCCGACCGGAGGCACGACTCCACAAGCCGGAGAATGGCCTCATCGTCGTCCACCGCGAGGACGCGACCAACAATTCCTGACTCATTGCGCATGACATTCCACTCCATCAGTTCCGCTCTTCCGTCGCCTCGTCAAACCCCCGCGCCCGGACGGTCTGCGCGGCGGTCCGGACCGCCTGGAGAAGCCCCTGAAGCCGGTCCACCAATTCCCCCAGTTTCGCCGCCTCCCTTTCGGACTCCGGCGCGTTCGGAATCGCCCGGATCCTGTCCACCCCCACGCGCATCTCCGCGATCCGTCCCTCGAACTCCCCAACGACAAGCCCCAACAGGTTGTCCTTGGCCTGGCTGATTTTCAAATGGGAGGCCGCCAGCGCGATGGCCCGCCGCCGGTCGAGGCATTTTTCAATGGTGTGCGTCACGATCGCGATGTCGGAGAGCGGCTTCAATAAATAATCATCGCACCCCTCGTGAAGGACGCCCACCGCGCTGTCCAGGGACGCGTACCCGGTGAGGACGATGGCGATGGTCTGCGGGGCCTTCGCCTTGATCCGCCGGACGAGATCCACCCCGCCCATCCTCGGCATGGTGAGGTCGGTCACCACCACGTCGGCGGGGTTCCGCTCGAAGGCCTCGAGCGCCGACACGCCGTCGGGGGCGGTCTCCACCGCGTACCCCCCCGCCTCCAGAAATCGCGTCAGAAGTTCCCGGATGGATTCCTCGTCATCCACCACAAGCACGCGTTGCTGACTCATGATCATCCCTCCCGTGATTTGTCCCGACGCCGCAAGGGCCGTCATCTCCCCCGCACAATCTGACCTTTTTCCGTGTCCACCCGAAACAACGTCCCGGAGATCATGGAGGTCACGACATCCTGGTACTGACCGATTCGCACCGTGACCTTCGGAAAAACTTCCTTGCTGACGCGCACCTCGCCCACGGCCTGGGCGGCGATGCCATCCATGAATTCCTGGCGCATTTTCTTCAGTTTCTCCAACTCGTACAGCAGGACCACCTTCTTTTTCCGGAGTTCGACGTATTTTTCCCGTTCCGGCAACGGGAGTTTGCTGATGTCCGTGACGACGTGTTCGAATTCACGGATGACCCCGTCGAGCCGGGCGGTGGTGTTCTGAAGGGACACCAAGCGGCCGTCCATGGCTCGGATTTTCTCCTGGGCCTCGTCGGAAACCCCCAGTATCAACAGCGTCGGCGGTTCGTTGGCCGCCCCCAGGACCAGGGCGTGGACGAGTTTTCCGGCCTGTGTGACGCCGCCGATGATCGCCCCCCGGCCGTTGATGGCGACCACCGAATCCCCGGCCGCCACCTCGCTGTGCAGAATGGCCGTCCCCACGATGACGTTGCCGCGGGCGTGAATGATGGCATTCTCGATGAACTTGGCTTCCACGTCCGCCCCCGCGGAAATGAAGCAATGCCCCCGCCCGGCGACCCCCTGGCCGACGCGGACGGACCCCTTCTCCGACACGATCTCACAACCCTCGACGCTCCCCTGGATGACGATATCCCCGACGGCCCGCACCGCGAAACCGTCGCGCACGGAACCCGATACAACAACAGAACCGCCGAATTCGATGTTTCCCACCCCGACGTCCACATCGCCCGAAACCCGGAAACTCTTCTTGACGGCGATGCGGCTGGCCGTCGCCTCCAGCACCCCGTCAATAATCGAACGGTACTCGCCGGCCGCCGCGTTGAATTCCACGTTCTCCCCCGCTGTGAGCGCCGCCGGCCGGCCCGCTTGCGCCGGGAGGGCCACGCCATGCACGGTCATGCCCGGCTCGCCGGCCGACGGAGGAACGATGCGCGCCAGGACCTGCCCGGCCTTGACCATGGTGATCCCGGCCGCCCCGCGGTGGTCCACGGTGCCGTCCTGGCGGACCACCGTCTCCTTCGACGGCGGCTTGACCAGAAACTCCACATGCCCGTCGTTTCCGTGGCGCGGGTGACGCCCCTGCGCGATCGGAATGGCGCTTACGGGTTGGCCGAGGCGCGACACGTCCGACAGAACCTTCTGAATGGCGCCGGCGTCAACGCCGAATGTCACATTCAACTGAACCAGTTTCTGCCGGATGTCCTCGAACGTGACCGCCCGGCCGACACCCTCCGACGGCTTGACATCGAGCGTGACCGCGAGGCAGTCTTCGGAGACGTCCAGTCGGAAACGGCCCTCCCGGGATATCTTCTCCTGAACCTGTTTGGCGTTGTCCCCGGAGAGGAGTCCGGAGAGACCGCGGATCTCGTTACGGAGCTCATCGCTCAAATCGTTGTAGGCATTCAGGATCTCGTCGAGGTTGCCCCCTTTTTTCTCGTCGCGCAGGGCCTCGACCTTCTCCATTTCCGCCGTGACAATGGCGACATGAGTGTTGAGTTTGCCGAGGAAATGAGACGAGGCGTCCGGGCGGACGGGCGCGGCTTCGCCGGAAACGGAGGCCTGGACGCGGAACGGCGTCGCGCTGAAAAAGCCCTGCCGGGCCTTCTGGAGGACCTTGATTTCCAGACGCTCCCCGGGCACGCCGAGTTCGGCGGCCGCCTTTTTCCGGCAGTCCTCAAGCGTCTTCCCCTCAATGATCACCGTCGCCGACATGTTGAGGCGTCCTCTCTAAATCGTCGCTCGTCACTCGTGAAACGTCGCTCGCAGAAACATCCATGAAATGCCGAACGCCAAATTCCGGACGTGAGTCCCGCGTGCGGCTTCGCCACGCGGGACAACGTCCCCCTCACGGGGAATTCCGAATGAATTCGACATTCGGCACTCGGCATCCCTGCTTCGCCAAGCGGCTTCGCAGGGCCCTCCGGAGCCCCTTGGGCGAAGGAGGGTCGGAATTTCATCCGCCTTGGGACTTCCAGACTCGCCGACTCTCTGACTTTTTCTTCCCTATCCCCTGACCCCTATTCCCGTTCTGACTCGTCGTCTACTCAGCACCCAGCACTCAGAACTCAGCACTTCTCTCTCAGACTCGCTGACTTCCCATGTCGTGCGCCTCCCCCTCCCCCCCCAGTTTCCGGATAATGTCGCGCACGGAACCGATCTCGACCACCTGCACCCCGAACCGCTCGCCGACGGTCACCACCTCTCCGCGACCGATCGGCTGGTCGTGAACGAGAATGTCCAGGGGCTCGTTGTAGGGTTTCTCGAACTCCAGCACGGAGCCGGGGATGATGCGCAGGACCTCCTCCATCTTCATGTTCTTCCCG
>JAZDJP010000083.1:0-11729 GCA_043803805.1 Planctomycetota bacterium | reverse complement strand
CCTCTTCGTGCGAAAGTTTTCCCGCCAGTAACTCCAGGACGATCTCCAGCTTCTTCTCGTCCGAGAACTTGCAGTCCCGTCCCATAAGACCCCCCCTTTCGGCCAGCCTGTTTGGGCTGCCTGCGGCCCCGGCGGGCAACTCCGGTCGGGCTTTGCCCTCCCTCCGTTTCCCGCCGGGGCCATTCTACCACCCTATCGGGTGTCTCGCTCCTTCAGGGGGCCAGTATGATATTCGTGTCAATTGACGACAACGAGGTTCATCATTTACGCATGATGCTGGACGAGGTATTTGGTGAGTTGAATTTTGTGGCGAATATGGTTTGGCAGAAGAAATATGCTGCGTCGAATGATGCGAAAGGGATCGCGACAATGCACGATCATATTTTGGTTTACGCTAAATCGGGTTCCTTTGAGAGAAATTTGTTGCCTCGTACAGAAAAACAAAACGCCGCCTATCGTTTCGATGATGGTGATGGCAAAGGGCCTTGGAGATCAGATAATTTATTGGTGAAAAGTTTTTCGGAAAGTTATGTGTTTCCGATCACCAATCCACAAACAGGTAAAAAGTACATGCCCTCCAAGGGAAGTTGCTGGCGTGGAAGCAGGGAAACGATTGAACGTTGGTTGAAGGAGAAGCGTATATTTTTCGGAAAAATTGGTAAGGGAGCACCACAATTGAAACGCTATTTAAACGAGGTTCAGGCAGGATCTGTTCCAACGTCATGGTTGCCATTTGAAGTGGCAGGGCACAATGATGAGGCAAATAAGGAGGTGCACAAAATCTTTGACGGGAAGTGCCCGTTTGAAACTCCGAAGCCATCGCGACTTATCAAGGCATTACTGCAAATTGCATCCGGGTCGAAAGAACCTGATGTTATTCTCGATTCCTACGCCGGATCCGGCACCACGGCACATGCGGTGTTGGCGTTGAACAAGGAGGATGGCGGCAATCGAAAGTTCATCCTTGTTCAGATGTCGTACGATACGAAGGAGCAGGAGAAGAAACGATTCAATATATGCGAGAAAGTCGCGGCGGAACGTGTTCGGCGGGTGATCGAGGGATATTCTTTCAAGAAATCCAACGGGGAGAAGGAGAAGGTCGGCGGCCTTGGCGGCGGGTTTTCCTATGTTCGTCTCGGCGAACCACTTTTCGGGGCGTATCGGAACTTCGTGGCAAAACTGCCGCGTTTCGAGGAACTCGCCAAGTATATTTTTCACACCGAGACAAGTCACGATTTTGACGCGAAGGCGCTGGATGAAAAATCTGGCCGGATCGGCCAGCACGCCGGGACGGCCTATTATCTTCTCTACACGGCGAAGGGTGATGAAGCGCAATCGCTCGATCTGGCTTGGCTCAAGGCCGTGGACAGGACCGAAACCTGTCGGAATCTTGTCGTGTATTGTGAAAAACTATGTGTCCATCGGGATGACCTTGCGGCCTTCGAGAAGTCGGCGAAACGAACCGTCCGTCCCATGCTCGTGCCGTTTCAGTTGAAGTAGGAGAATTCCATGCCGCTCAAACGATACCAGGAACGGGTAATTCGGGAAGTAAAGTCGTTCCTCGATATCCTTGCCGTCAAACAGGCCGCCGGAAACCGCCATGCGGCGCTCGACACATGGGAAGAGTTGAAAATCCCGGGACATTACAACGAACGGAAGAACGGCCTTGGAAAAGACCTGCCCACGTTCTGCATCAAAGTTCCGACCGGAGGCGGCAAGACGCTTCTGGCGACACAGATGTTGGGGCTTGTTTACCGATCCGTTCTCAAGGAGAGGAACGGCACCGGTCTTGTCCTTTGGGTTGTGCCGAGCGACCAGATTTATAAGGACACGCTCCGGCGTCTGCGCGACCGGAGGGATTATTACCGGGAATCCTTGGAATTTGCCGTCTCCCGCCGGATTGAGGTTTGGGAAAAGGACGAAATTGCGCGTCTCACGCCCGCGCAGCTGGCGGCGAATCTCAACATCCTTGTTCTGAAACTCGCCAGCACAAACCGCGAGACACGAGATCAGTTGAAATTCTTCCGGGACAGCGGCGGAAACATCGTCCAGCACTTCCCGCCGGAGGATGATGTGGAAGGGCACAAGGCGTTGAAGATGCGGATACACAACCTGGAGATGATTGAGGAGAATTCCAAGAGTGGGCGGTATCTGGCCAGGACATCCATCGGAAATCTGGTGCGTCTGTCGGAACCGGCAGTGATTCTTGACGAGGCGCACAAGTACAGGAGTGATCTTTCCCGAAGAACCGTCGAGGCATATAACGCTTCAATTCTCGTGGAACTTTCCGCGACTCCCATTGAAGGCGAGAACACGCTCGTCCACGTTTCCGGGAAAGAATTACTCGACGAGGAAATGATCAAACTCCCCATCAATGTCGCCAACTCGAACCAGAAGTCGTGGATGGATTGTCTTGTGGCGGCGCGGGACAAGCGTGAGGCGCTTGCGGCGCTCGCCGTAACGCATTACAAAGAATCTGGAAAGTTTATCCGCCCCATTGTTTTGGTTCAGGTGGAACGAGTAGGGCATGATCAACGAGATGGACGGCTTGTTCACAGCGAGGATGTGAAGGAACACTTGATGCGAAAGATGGGAGTTTCGGAGAAGGCGATCGCCATCAAGACCTCGGAAACGGATGATATTGAAGGGATTGACCTTTTGAACGAGGGGTGCGCGATCGAATGGATCATCACAAAGGCGGCGCTTCAGGAGGGATGGGACTGTCCGTTTGCATATCTGCTGGTTTCACTCAGCAATATGGGTAGCAAACTGGCGATGACGCAACTTGTGGGGCGCATCCTTCGGCAACCCCACACCCGGCGAACTCCCCACGAGGAACTCAATCAGAGTTATGTGTTTTGTCTCCGGCGGCGTGCGGTGGATGTGGTCCATGATGTGAAGGCGGCGCTCGAAAAGGAAGGATACGAGGGTGACGCGACAAGCGTCGTGGATCGGAGCGGGGAGGGTGGGGCAGCATCGGCGAAACGCAAGGTCGCCATGCGCCGGGATGTGGCGGAATTTTACCGGCCATTCGAAGGCAAGGTTTATTTGCCCCGGTTTTGCGTCCGGAGTGGCAGGGAGTATGAACCGTTGGATTATTACCGGCATCTTGCCAGTCAGGTGGACATCCGGGGATTCCGTTATGACGCCGCAGATTGGAATTTGAGCACGGAACTGGCGGCTACAAAGGAGACATTCTTCCGGGTGGGGTTGGGTGGAACGGGAGTTGATTCGCAGGAGGAACGCGAGGCGGCGGTGTTGGAGAATGACGAACAGGTGAAGGCGTGGCTTGTGGCCGGTTTGCCGTTCGAGTGGTTGGGTTTCAAGGCCACTCGTGAGGTGGTGGAGAAGGCGGCCCGGCGGTTTCTCGCGGCCAACCGGGGACTTGCCGGAAGGTTGGGACTTGTCAAATTCCCGGCGCGGGACAGGATCATCGCTCTTGTGGAGCGAGAGACTGATCGGCAGACGCAGGAGACGTTTGAGAAACTTTTCAACGAGCGACGACTGGAGTTTTACTTGGAGTGCGTCGAGGCCCGTTTTGAACTGCCACCGGAGATGGAAATTCCCTCGACGGAAAGACAACTCGTGCGGGATGACAACACCTATGTCCAACGGTATCTGTTCGAGTGCGTTTCGGAAAATCAGTTCAACGACTACGAGAAGAGTGTGGCGCTTTTTCTTGATAGCAATCCGGAGGTGCTGTGGTGGTATCGGAATCTTGTCGGGCCGGAACATTTCTCCATTCAGGGATATCGCAGCGGTAAGATTTATCCGGATTTCATTGTGCAGAAAGGGCGGGACCGAAGGCCGGCGGCTTCCGTGGTGGTGGTGGAAAGCAAGGGACGGCACCTCAAGGGGAACGAGGATACGGAATACAAACGCAAGGTCGCGGAATATTTCGGCAGGGTGGGGCAACGCGTTCCCTGGCAAAAACTATCTCGGGGGTTCCCGGACAACCGGTTTTGCGTCCGTGTGATTGATGAGGGACTTCACGAAGATTGGAAGACGGAATTGAGGAAAATATTGGAGACGGAAGAATAGCCCGGGGCTTTCGTGTCCCCGGGTCCGTGCCTACCTCCCCCTCCCCCGAATCAACGCCATCGTCTCCGACCGCGTCGCGAGGTTGGTCCGGAACACCCTGCACATGGTCGAGATGGATCGGCGGGGCGATGGGGGCGTCGTGACGTGATCTCTTGGGTAAAGGGTTCTTGTCAGAAACCGGTGCGCCGGCTATCATGAACGGCGATGTCAGCGATCCCTTCCCTTACGCAACCGTTGTGGGCGGTGACGCCGGAGAAAATCGCCGAGGCCGTGCGGCGGATCGTCGCGGCGGCGCATCCGGTCCGCGTGATCCTTTTCGGCTCGCAGGCGCGCGGCGATGCCGGTCGCGACAGCGATATGGATTTGGTGGTTGTCGAGCGGAATGTTCCCGACCGTTACGCCGAAATGGTCCGGCTTCACCAGGTCTTGCGTGGACTGATCCTGCCGGTGGATATTCTCGTCATCGGCGAGCGGGATTTCGACGAATGGGCCGATACCCCCGGTAGCGTTTATCGTGACGTCCTCCGGGAAGGAAAAGTCCTTTATGAAACAGCATGAACTTGTCCGCCTGCTCCTTCACAAGGCCGCCCAGGATGAGGCGGCCATGGTTCGGCTTCTGTCGGATCCCGATCTGGAAAACGAGATTCTCGGCTTCCACGCCCAGCAGGCGGTCGAGAAATCCCTGAAGGCGGGACTCGCCCACTTGGGCATTGACTACCCCAAGGTCCACAGTTTGGAAACCCTCCTGGAACTTCTGAACGCGCAGGGGCACCCGCTTCCTCCCGATCTGTCCGACGTGAGCCAACTCACACCGTTTGCCACCGTTTTTCGTTATGAGGATTTGCCGCTATCCGCCGTGTTTGACCGGACGGACGCGCTCCGGTTGGTTCGAGGCATCCGTTCCCACGTGGAAAAAATCGTCGAAGGGATATCCTTGAACGGGTGACGGACAAGTCTTGATTTTTCCTGCTGTCCGCCGGATGTCATCCCGGATGACTGCGCCTACCCCCCCCGAATCAACGCCATCGTCTCCGACCGCGTCGCGAGGTTGGTCCGGAACACCCCCCGCATGGCCGAGGTCACGATTTTGCTTCCCGGCTTTTTCACCCCGCGGACCGACATGCACATGTGCTCGGCCTCGAGGATGACCGCCACCCCCGACGGGCGCAGTTCCTCCATGAGGAGGTCCGCGATGCGGGAGGTAAGGCGTTCCTGCACCTGGGGGCGCTTGGCGAGCGCGTCCACCAGGCGCGCCAGTTTGCTGATGCCGATGATCTTCCCGTGCGGCATGTAGGCGATGTGGGCGACGCCGACGAAGGGGAGGAGGTGGTGCTCGCAAAAGGAATAAAAGGACACGTTCTTGGCGACGACGATCTCGTGGTGGTCCTCGTCGAACTTGGCCCGGAGGGTCTGCCGTGGATCGGTGCGGAGCCCCTCGAAGACCTCGCGGTACATCCGGGCGATGCGGGCCGGGGTGTCCCGGAGGCCGTCGCGATCCGGATCCTCGCCGATGGCGAGGAGAATTTCCCGCACGGCCTTCGCGATGCGTTTCAAGTTGGCGGGGGTCGGTTTCTTCATGCCGGTTATCGTAACGGGGAACGGGATGAATGCAAGCGGGAGCGTGGATCGCAGAACCATCGCGGAATGGGCATTCGGAATTTCATTGCTCGGCACTCAGCACTTTTCTTGTCCCCATCCTTTTCCCCTATCCGCTACCCGTTTCACGCTCTACGCTATTCTTCGCCTCCGCGGTGATCCGGGTGATGAAGTCCGTTTTGGCTTTCGTGTAGGCCACGCGGTCGTGAGGGTGGGCCCGGGCGAGTTCCCGTTTGAGTGCCGCGTATTCCGCCGCGATCTCCGGCCGTTTTATCACGTAATCCCGGAAGAGCAGGCGGTCCCAATGATCGAAATGCTTCTCGACCATGTGGATGTGGTGGGTCCGGTTTTGGTGTTGATCGCGCTTGATGAACCAGGCGTAGAACGGCGGGGTGTCGTCCCCCCACGTGGGGCGCCAGAAATAATCATACCCCTGCGCCTCGAGGAGGGGAGCGATTCTCCGCCGGGTTTCGCCCAGGTCGGCGACCTCGACCAGGATGTCCACGATGGGCTTGGCCGGCAGTCCCGGGACGGCCGTGCTTCCGAAATGCTCCACCCGCCGGACGAGATCGCGGGGGAGGCATTTTAATAAATGCTCCTTTTCCTGTTGGAACAATTCCGGCCACCGGGGATCGTAGGGAACGACCGCCACGTCCTCCTTCACCACCCGGGCGATTTTCTGTTCCAGTGTTTCCATTTTCCGCTGGAATTCCCCCGGGACGGGGCCGGTCTCGGGGATGTCGGGGACGTCGGGGACCATGGGTTTTCCGTTGTCTCCGCGGGCCGGGCGTGGTACGTTCTCCGGTCGGCCGCATTATAAACGGGCGGAAGGGAATCGCCAGTCATCCCGGGAGGTGTGTCATGCGCATGAACCGGTGTTTTCGGGATGGAATTGTCGGCGTTGTTGCGTTGGTCGGCGCGGCGGTCTTCGCCGCCGGTGACGATATCCCCACAATTCGAAAACGGGCGGAAAAGGGGGATGCGAAAGCCCAGTGCGAACTCGGCCGGCGGATCCAGACCGGGACGGGCGTCGAGAAGAACGAGGCGGAGGCGGTCGGGTGGTTCCGGAAGTCGGCCGAACAGGGGGATGCGGACGGTCAGTATGAACTGGGGAATTGTTTCGATGAGGGGAAGGGAACAAATTCGAATTCCGCCGAGGCGGCGGCCTGGTATCGCAAGGCGGCTGAAAAGGGGCATGCCGGGTCGCAATTGAGTATCGGATTGGTGTGCATCGGAGGGATTGGGGTGGAGAAGGATGTCGTCGAGGGGGTGAAGTGGCTTCGAAAATCCGCCGGCCAGGCGAATGCCGGGGCGCAACTCATGCTGGGGATATTGTATTACTCGGGTCAGGATGTGAAGCAGGATTACGCCGAGGCGGTGAAATGGTTCCACAAGGCGGCGGACCGGGGGAACGCGGAGGCGCAGAATCAACTGGGATTTTGTTACGAGATCGGCCGGGGGGTGCGCGAGGATCATGCCGAGGCCGCGGTGTGGTATCGGAAGGCTGTCGATCAGGGACACGCCATGTCTCGGGTTTCGCTGGGAATGCTTTTGCAGAACGGAAATGGTGTTCGCCAGGATCTCAACGAGGCCGCGGCATTGTTTCAAAAGGCGGCGGAACACGGGGACAAGCTGGGGCAGTATCATCTGGGAAAGTGTTACGAGGAGGGGCTGGGGAGGAACGTGGACTGGGACCAGGCCATGATCTGGTATCGCCGGTCGGCGGCGCAAGGGTTCGACGAGGCCAAGTCCCGGTTGGAGGAATTGGAGGATCTCACGGAGACGAAGCCCTCCGGAGAGTTGGTGTCCCGTCCCCGGCCCGTGGCCGCCGCGCCGGTTGTCGGGGGAATCGGGGAGGTCCGGTTCGAGGAAAAACCTCCCGGGGAGGACGATGCGGCTCCCGCAGTGTCCTACCGGGACAAGGTGCTGGTGGTGAAGAACGACCGCGCCGGGGCGCAGGATTATTTCCAGCCCGAGGCGGGCGGGCGCGTTCACGGGGATTTTGAAATCACCGCGACGGTGGACATTAAGAGCGGCCCGGCGACCCAGGGCAACGGCATCTTTTTCCGGTTCGCCGACGACAACGGGTTCATTTTCAACGTGACCGCCGACGGGCGGTGCGCGCTTTATCAATACAAGAAAGGGGAGTATGCCTGGTTCACGTTCGTGGACGGTCAGAAGAATCCAAAATTCAAACATGATGCGGTCGAGACGGGCCGGGTGAACACCCTCACCGCCGTCGTCCGCGGGTCGGGCGTTTTGATCAAAATCAACGACCGCGAGATCGGCCGGCAGGACTGGAACGTCAACCCGACCGGGACCGTCGGCGTGTATGTGTCGGGCGGGAACGTGGTGGAGTATTCGAATTTCCGGATAAAGGCGCTGGAGTAGCGGGGGCGGAAAATCCATGGCGGTTGATTCCACGAGCACGCCTTCCCTTCCATCTGCCGCCCCGGCGGCGGTGAAATTCACCGCCGAGGCGATCAACCGCCTGCCGATCGCCCGCTACACGGGGCCGGTGCATCTGGCGGCCTCGCCCGCGCAGGCGCGCATCGCTCTGGCGGAAATCTCCCGGGAGCGCGTGCTGGGGTTCGACACCGAGACCCGCGCCGCGTTTCGGAAGGGCGAGCATTACCCGCCGGCGATTGTTCAACTGGCGGGGGCGGAGGCGGTGTGGATTTTCCGCCTCGGCGCCCTTCCGCGCCTCGGGGGGCTCACGGGAATCTTCATCAATTCCGCCATCATCAAGGCTGGCGTGGCCGTGCCCTACGATCTCCGGGAACTCAAAAAAATCCGGAAATTCCGCGAGGCCGGATTCGCGGAACTCGAGAAACTCTCGGACCGGGCCGGCATCGCCAACAACGGTCTGCGGGGAATGGCGGCGGCGGTGCTGGGCATCCGCATCTCGAAAAGCATGAAGTGTACGAACTGGAGTCGGTTTCCCCTCACCCCCGAGCAGGTGTCCTACGCGGCCACCGACGCCTGGGCCTGCAGGGAGATTTATCTGCGACTGACCGCGACGGTGGCGGAAATCCGGGAGGAGGAGCATGAAAAAGCGAACGTCGCGGGTGGACCGCCGGCTGACCGCGTTTGACTGGGACGCCCGCCGGGCGGCGCCCGTGGAGCGGCTCATGGATCCTCATGTCCATAGTGACGGGGATCCGCGCCGCCTGGAGACGCTCCGGACGGTGATGGACCGGCACCGGGTGGAGGGGGTGAATCTCATTTCGCCGAAGGGCGCGGGTCGGGCGTGGCTCCGGCGCGCGGCGACGCTCGGGCCGATCGGGACGCGGGTGATCCCGTTTTACTGGCTGGATCTCGCGAACCCCCGGGCGTCGCAGGTGACCCGGGCGTATGATTTGGGATTCTGGGGGTTGAAATTCATCGCCCCGGTCACGGCCTATGATGACCGGTTCCACGAACCCCTGCTCGCCCGGGCCGAGGCGTTGGGCATGCCCTGCCTTTTCCATGTCGGGGTGCTGGGGGGTTCCCGGGGGAGCCCCGGCACCGGCATGAGTCTGATGCGGGCGGACATGCTGGACACCATCGCCGGGCGTCACCCGGATCTTATTGTGCAGGGCGCCCACCTGGGGAATCCGGACGTGGTCACGGCCTTTCGCGCCACGCAGTATTCGCCCCGGCTGATGTGGGACGCCTCGGGGGGGATCCGTTTTCTGCTGAGGGCCGATCCCCGTTTTCTTCACGCGGCCATGCACGGCCTCCCGAACGCCTGGGACGTCGTGATGTGGGCCACCGACACCGTCACCGGCGTCTTTTCGCCGGAATACGCCGACGGCTGGCGGGATCAGTACGACTACCAACTCGCGTTCTGGCAACGGATCCTCGCCGGGCTTCCCGTGACGCCCTCGCCGGAACAATTGGATCGTTTCTTTTACGGGAACGCGAAGCGGCGGCACGACGAAATCCGGCGGCGGCGGAAGATGTGATCGGGTTCGGGCGCGGCCCCGACTTCCCCGGCCGCCGCCGCGCACCATGAAGCCGACGGATCAGAAAGCAGAAATAGGGAATATCGGTTTATGTTACTGCTCAAACGGTTTCGTGATGTGTCTTGGCTGGTTTGGGTATTTGCGCTGATTTCGGTTTTTGTATCGTGGCGGGAAGGTTTTTTTAGTTCCCGGGGGTTTGACATCCTTCGATATCATGGCGTGTGGAATGTTCAGGCAATGATTCTGTATTCGGAATTGGCTGGTTATGCGATTCCAATTGTCGCGATCGCGGGATTGGTGTATATCATTCGTATCGCTTTCGTTGTCCGCGAGGAAGATTCAGGACTAATGACTGGGAAGATCCGATGAATCAAATTAGTTGTTATGATGATTCTGCTAATGGGGTTTTCCCAGGCCCTATTCGGTTTCGCGTCATTGAGTTACGAGAAGAGCACGCATTTTCATTCTCTTGAGCCATGGTGTATTGACTATGGTGTGTATCAGTCTCTTTGTCCCGGTGTTCTTGGGATTATAATTTCGATGCCGTTTTGCCTGGCGTATGTCATTTTGCAAAATGTTCTGGAAGGTTCAGTTGTGGCAAGGACCGGTCGTTTAGGGATTCTCGCCGCCACATTGTTTTTGTTGGTGGGTTTGCTTTGCGCGATTGCCGGACTCATGGAGTATCATTTGTCAGCCGTACATCACATGCCGGGTAGTGAAGATTTCATGATGTTGCATGATGTTTTACGAAGGGCAGCGGTTATATTCGCGATATCCATCCCCTTGTATATTGCGGGATTTTGGCTGGGAAACGTGAATATTGGGAAAGTTGATTCAAAAGCGGAGAAGAGTGGGGTGTGAATGCGATATGCCACCGCGGCGGTCCTGTTCCCGCAGGGTTTGCTCCCGGTTCGCCGCCGTGGTATAATTCCGCCATGATTGCATTGGTGAATGACAAACGGTTCGCGGTGGCGGATCTCTGCCGGCGGCTGGGGGTGCGGCGGCTTTGCCTGTTCGGATCAGGGGCGGACGGGCGGTTTTCCGCCGAGCGGAGCGATCTTGATTTTCTCGTGGATTTCGATGACCTGCCGCCGGCCGATTACTCCGATCGGTATTTCGAATTGGCGGACGCGCTGGAACGGCTCTTCGGCCGCCGCGTGGATCTCGTGACGGGACGATCCATCCGGAATCCCTATTTCCGTCAGACCGTGGAGGCTGGCAGGGAGATCCTGTATGAACGTTGAGGCCAAGAAACTTCTTCTGGACATTCTCCAGTCCTGCGTCGCCATCCGGGAGTATTGCGCGGGGAAGGTGTTCCCGGACTATTCACGCGATCGGATGCTCCGGAGCGCCACGGAGCGGGAATTGCAGATTGTCGGCGAGGCGTCTGTCCGTCTCCGGCGGATGGCCCCGGAAATCGCAGATTCCTTTCCCCAGGCCGAACGAATCATCGCCTTCCGGAACCGGCTGGTCCACGGTTATGATGTTCTGGATGATGCGGTGGTCTGGGGCATCGTGGAACGGCATCTGCCCGCGCTCGAAACGGCGGCTCGCGAACGGTTGGAAAACGCCGGCGGCATGGTTTCTTGAAATTGTGTGAAGCGCGCGAACGCGGCGCGCAGGGGTTCGTATCGGGATTGGTCTCCGTGTCAGGGTGACGTCCCGGGGAATTCCGATGATACAATCCCCCCGCGGCAAATGATTCGGGAAACCCGCCGGGTTTCGGAAAGGCAAATGACATGGACCTGGGATTGGTTTGGATCTGCATGGCGTTTCTGGTTGTGCTCCTTTTCCGGGTCCGCGCGCGGCTGAAAAAAATTCAGCAGGGTCAGGCCGAGATCATCGAAAAATTTTCACGCGTCGAAAAAGATTTTTCGCGCGCGGCGAAGGCCGTGGAATCCCTGGCGTGGAGGGCTTCTTTCGTTTCAACAGCCGCCGCGACGCCTGCCGGGGCGACGGCGGCCCCTCCGCCCGTCCCTGTTCCGTCGCCGGTTCCGCCCGCGGCGGTTCCGGTGCCGGGCGCAACGCCGGCAGGCGGCACGGCCGGAATGAAACCGGCGCCGCATCCGACGGTTCCCCCGGCGGTGACCGTGCCGAAGGCCGGGGGGGCATTTGTTCCGGAGCCGCCGCCGGTCCCGAGGCCGA
>JAZDJP010000082.1:0-26250 GCA_043803805.1 Planctomycetota bacterium | reverse complement strand
CGCTACCGCCTTACCAACCGTGGCGAATTGCTCACTGCCGCGCTCTTTGCAACTCGTAGTGCCTCCATCAAGCAACTCCTAGTCAAAGCCGCATGAATATCGCCGCGCCGCACGACGATTCTCCGGAGTAGTAGATCAGTGCCTCATGCCGCATCATGGGATTGTACGAAAAGATCCGTTTTTACGCATTTTCAAAAAACGGGTCGGGACTCTTCGCAATGGGCGGGGAGCCTGCTATTCACCACTTTTAGGAGGAGGTGAGCCATGGCGGAGAAAATCCGGCTGGCGTTTACGCACCCGCGGGGCTCGGGCTCCCGGGAGATCGACGTGTCCCCGGATTGCACGGCGCTCAAGGCCAAGGAGGGGTTGAAGACCCTTGGTTTCCTGGCTGACTCGCTGGAGAAATACGCGCTGACCCATCAGGCGACGGGAAAGCAGATGCTGGACCGGGACAATTTCGGCCAGGTCGGGGCGAAGTCCGGCGACGTGATCAGTGTCACTGAAGTCGCCTCGGGGGCATGAACCTTGATCGGGGGGAGGGTCCATACACCCTCCCCCCGAATCTTATTCGGGAGGTGCACTATGCCGCGACTCAACCCGCAAGAGCTCAAGTTAAGATTGACCTATGATTATCGGGTAGCGAAGGCGACGAAAAGCGACTGCTTCACGATTCACGCCTATCGCACACAGCGGGACGCTTTGGCCGGGAGGCGTGAGATCGTCGATTCGGCGGACGAACACGAGGCCGAACATTATATGGTGCTGTTCTCGATTAAAAGCATGGTCGCGCGGGGGAAGTATCACGATAAATTCGCCGCGCATTTCCATCTCCTTGCGGGAGGAAATTACCCCTATTCGGCGCCATCCGTCAACATCCACCCGGCCTTTTGGAGCCCGCATTGCGATTCCGGAGGATGGGTTTGCGCGAACGATGACGTCTGGACGCAATCGAGGGGAAAGATCTTGTTCATTCACTGGGTCATCCATGTTGCGCACCTTCTCAATTTTCACGAAAGAGATACCCATGGCCCGAGGTATATGGGTTTTAATCCCGATGCCATCACCTATTGGCGCCGCGAGATGAAATGCCAGCCTATCACTCCCGGGCTTGTCTACGCAATACTGCCGACCGAACTCACCCACGGAATCGAAAGCGCGTCCGAGATGGTGTTCGAACCATCCGCCGCCGAGCCGGTCTTTGAACCCGCATCCGAGAAGCCGGTTTTCGAGTCCGTCGCGAGCGACAATTTGTTTTCCGCATTGTGAGGAGGACGCCATGGACGATTTCATCCCAGTTGCCGAACACCGAGCTGATCCGATTGTTCGTGGGCGGAACTATCAGTCCATTCGCGGATATTTCTGGGCGAGGGCAAGGGACGGGTTCGCGGCCTACATTTCTCGCCAAGCAATTGAGCGGATGTTTCGCTTCGCGAGAGATGGACGTCCGAACGAGGTTGTGGGTCAGCTCGGCGGACGCGTCTTCCGGGACGATCGCGGGCTCTACCTGTTCGTCACGCATGCGGTGACCGATCGCGGTGCCATCACAACAGGGGGGAGCGTTCAGACCACACACGAGAGCGAACTGTCGTGCTTTGACGCGCTTTCGTCCGCCGAGCCGTGCGCGGAACGCGTGGGCTGGTTCCACAGCCACTGCGGCTGCGGACCGTTCATGAGCGGCGTCGACAGGCAGACCCAGCGGAGCTGGCCGGAGAACTACCAGGTGGCCATCGTCGTGGATCCGCTTGTGGAATGGGCCAAGAGCCTTGCCGTATTCCGCGGTCCGCAGTCGGAACCGATGATTCTCGACTTGGACGAAATCAACGCTTCCCTTTTGAAACGCGCCCACGCCGGGTTGCTGTCCTCGTCAGAAAATGAATACATCACCCTGAATCAACTTTGCAACCGCGCCCGCCGGAATATCGCCCCTGCGGTACCGTATTTCGGACCGCAGGAGGCAACATCCCTCTGGCGGAAACTCTGGGAAAGATGGCGATTGGAATGCATGGCATTCATCCTGCTGTCGGTCGTCTTCGCCGCTGGCGTGATTCTCGGCATGGCACTTCACGATCCGTCGCCGATCGTCGTCACCGTTGCGAAGGCGAAAGAACCCCGTCGAGTGGCGAATACGACACCCGAGCCCACCGCGCAGATCCGAAAGGAGGTCATTCCTCCCGATAAGGCGTCGACCACCAATCAAATCGAACCCCCTCGCGAACCGGTAACGAACGTCGAGAAGAACGCGGGAGGCGAGGATAAAGAAAACGCGCTTGGGGACGAGGCTCAAGTCCTTCCACCTCCTCAAATCCCGAGGAAAGAACCCCAAGATAGCGTCACTCCACCGACAAACAATGCTACCACGGGAGGCGCCCCATGACCTGGTTTTTGGCTCACATGCTGAAAATCGCGCTCGCGGTGTCGATGACGCTGATCGACGCCTCGGCGATTTTGATTCTGGTTCATCTCCTGGCAAGGCACTGGCCCGCGAGGCCACTTGTGGCGTTGGACGCCATCGGGAGGCCCGTCGTGGACGAGTTGACCCGGCTGACGGACGCCTTGGGGGTGGTGCTGACGGGGCATCCGTTCCAATGGAAGAGTCGGTTTGTCGTGTGCATCGTCTTGCTCACGGTGGTCCGGTACATGCTCGAATGGGTTTATCGGTCGATTTGACAGAAGCGGCGCTCTATGGAAAAACCATACATCGAAATCTTCCCTGCGGATGCGGCTCACGCCAATTCGCACAATCCGTTCGAATACGGACGGAGGTGAATATGGCCGAATTCCCAACTCTGGTGACGCTCATCGCGACCGGGCTCATCGTGTTCATTATGATTGAGCGCGCCATTCGACACTCGACGTTCCTGGCCGAGACGCCAATGCAAGGGAATCTGATGGAGGGCGCCGTCACGCTCCTCGGGCTTGCTGACGATGAAGACCCCAACGATCACAGGGAGGAACGGTAGGCAAGAGGGATATTGGATATAACCGCGGGGAAGAACGTGAACGCGATCTCGACACTGATTTCGGACGAGGAACTGGCCGCCATGCTCGGATGTGGTCGCTCCACGCTCTGGCGATTGGTTTCAGCGGGAAAAGCGCCAACGCCTGTTCATTTAGGAGGGCTCACGCGGTGGCGACGTGCCGAGATCGAAGACTGGATTCTGTCTGGCTGTCCACCGGCCCGCCAATGGAGATGGGAAACAACCCGCCCACGATCGCGAGGATAAGCATTGCATTACGGTCAAGCAACGAGTAGGATTGACGCCATGAGGAAAAGGCTTTTATCGGATCAAATCAGATGTGCGATTGACGATAGCGAACTGAGCCGCTACGCGATCTGCAAAATGATTCGACTGGATCAGGGCGTCATGTCGCGGTTCATGGCAAAAAAGACCAACCTGGCCATGAGCACGTTGGATCGGTTGGGAGAAGCCCTCGGGCTGCGCATTGTCGTTGAAAACCTAAAGGGCAAAAGAAGGAGGCGCTAACCATGAGGATTTACAAACGGCGATACCGCGATGAGCGGGAAAGGAAGCACGAGGCTCGGAAATACACCGTGGAATTTCGAGACCACGCCGGAATCATCCGTCGGCTGAAGACCTTTTCCGACATGAAAGTGACGGAGGGGTTCTCCCGGAAATTAGATCGCTTGATTGCCTGTCGTCATTCCGGCGAAGCGTTCGATTCGGAAATTTCCATCTGGCTGGAATCAATACCTGCGGAGATCAAACAAAACCTCGTGAATTGGGGTGTGTTGAGTGAGCGATGCCAAGGGAAAACCTTGATGGAACATTTGGCCGATTTTCAATCTCATCTCGCCGGCAAGGGGAACACACCCCGGCATGTTTTGGACACGGTCGGGATGTGCAAGGACGTCTTCTCGACATGTCACTTTGATGTTCTGTCGGACGTGTCGGCTTCCCGCCTACAAAATTACCTCGCCGAGCGGAGGAAGACAGACGATATCTCGGCGCGTCGAAGCAACGCGATACTAACCGCCATCAAAAGTTTTTTCTCCTGGCTTGTGAAAGATAGGCGAATTTCCGCCAATCCCGTGACGCATCTGTCAAAGATGAATGAGAAAACGGACCAAAGACATGTGCGGCGGGTGCTGACCACGGATGAGACTTGGAAATTGATCAAGGCGACACGGAAAGGATCCGTTGCCAAAGGGATGACCGGGGCGGATCGCGAAATCCTTTATCGACTGGCATTGGAGACCGGTCTTCGGTGGTCGGAATTGCGGAGCTTGACGAAATCGAGTTTCGCCCTCAAGTGCGATATGCCAACGATCACGGTCGGCGCAGCTTACAGCAAGCGGAAACGGGACGACACGCTGCCGCTCCGGGAAGAGACGGCCAACGCCTTAGACAGGTACCTGACCACGAAGGAGCCTTCGGCCAAGGCATTTCCAATGCCCGTTGATCGAGGAGCGGAAATGCTTCGGGTTGACTTGAAGAAAGCGAAGATCCCCTGGCGTGACGAGGGAGGGCGCGAAATTGATTTTCACTCTTTGAGACACACGTTCATTAGCAACCTGGCAGCGGGAGGCGTTCACCCAAAGGTGGCACAATCCTTGGCGCGGCATTCGACCATCACCCTCACGATGGACCGGTACACCCATTTGTCCGTCCGGAATCAGCGGGACGCCCTGGACGTACTCCCGGACCTCTCGTCGCCACCTACAGAATCTGTGGCGATGCGAAAAACGGGCACGGACGACATGCCAGTGAATAGGTCACACAACTTGACTGAAAACTTGACTGGAACAGGGGGACGAAACGGGACTTCCCAAGACAACGCGGGACGCGTTCTCAGAGGGGAAATGAATGGGCCCTCCCGGACTCGAACCGGGAACCCGCGGATTATGAGTCCGCTGCTCTAACCTGTTGAGCTAAGGGCCCGGACAACTCTAACCCATTGTATACTCTTTGGTTGCGGTGTCCATTCGCTATCCCGCAGAAACAGCACACAATTGATTCTGCATATATTCTGCATTTCTGTCGCGAACTGCCCACGATTTCTCCCCTGTCTCCGACATGTCGCACAATTTCTCGACGGCCGACTGCTTATGAGCCGGCGCAAGGTGTGTGTACCGCATCGTCATGGTGATCGAACGATGCCCCAGCATCTCCTGGACCGTTTTGACATCGACGCCCGCCATCACAAGGTACGAGGCGAAAGTATGCCGCAAATCATGGAACCGGAAATTCGCAATCCCCGCGCGAAGAAGCGTGGCATCCCACTCCTTCCTAAAATTGACGACATGTCCGAAGACGCGGGGATCCTGAATGCTTCTCGGCAGATCGCCAAACACATCGGCAAGATCGCTATTGATGGGGATGGAGCGATCCTCGTTGTTCTTGGTGTACCGTACCCGGATCATCCGGCGGTCAAGGTCGACATCAGGCCAGCACAAGGAAAACACCTCGGATCTCCTCATCCCGGTGTAAAGCGCCGTTAGGACAACCGGCTTGATGTGCGTCGGGCAAAAAACCATCAGCCGACGGCGCTCCGAATCGCTCAAAAAACGAACGATAGCCGGAGGCTCCTTGAAAAACTTGACATCCTTCACCGGATTTCTGGAGGCGTTTCCCCAACGGATGGCCATGCTGAAAAGGTGCTTGAGACATGCCAATTCACGATTAATGGAGCCATGGGAAACCATCGCGCAACGATTCGCCTTGTATTTTTCGACGTCCTTGACCGTGATGTCGGTCAGGCGCGTTTCGCCAAACTCCCCCACAAGATGCTTCGCGCTCACGGTGTCCCGGCGATACGAGTTGGGCTTTTTGTTCGTCTTGGAGTAGGGCAGATACTCCTTCCTCATGAAATCCGAAAACTCCCGCTGCTGGATGGCGTGTTCGCCCAAGACCTTGGCCCTGACCACCCCGTCGACAACTTTGGCGAGCACTGACTCGGCGAGGGACTTTGTGCGTCCGGCCTTGACCTGCTTTCGGCATCCCCGGGCGTCGAGATAATCCACGCACCAATAGTCCAGACGCTTGTCGTGGTAGATCCTGGCCATGGCGAATCACCTTTGCTCGACCTTCTTGACCTCTTGTTGCAGCACCTTCCGAACGAAGTTCGAGAGAGACCGATCCTCTTTCGCGGCCATTTCCCGAAGCTTCCTCTTCAAGTCCCGGCCGACCCGAACGATGATCTGGCTTTCTTGCATGTAATGCATTGTAATGCATTTCTCGTCTTGCGTCAACATCATTTTCCCCCGTCATCCTCCATTTTGGGCACACACACCCTCTTTCGAAGCCACGTCTCCAGGATGTCCTCGTCAAACCGAATGGTCCGCGGTCCCAAACGGATGTAGGGCAACTGGTCGCGCGCGACCCTCATATAAACGGCGCGATCGGTCAATCCGAGCCGCTTGGCAACCTCTTTGACGCCGATGTATGTTTTCATGTGTCCTCCCGCGGCATCTCGCATATCTTTTGTCGCTTGGCTTTATTCGTTCTGTCGGGATGACCTCGATCAGATTCTCCTCTCGCGGTCCGTTGAAACGCCAGAAACAGCCATAGCAGCGCCAGCGCGATCGCCAGAGCCCCGTACGGTATCAACACGAGGTCCATACACCGTTTCATCCCCATCAGTCCGAGAATCGTCACGCACACCGCGATCAACTTCCCCCGCACCGGCGTCTCGGCCAGAAACGCCGAGTGCCGCACGGCCCGATACACCATGACATAAACCAGGAAGCCAACCGCAATCCAGGCTGCAAGTTTAAGCGGTTCCATCACGAGATCCCTCCTTCCGGACCGTTCGCACCCGATGTTCGGCGCGCACCTCGTTGCCCTGGCCCCGATTCCCATCGGAGACGGGCGTATAACGGACAATCCGCCAACCCTGCGCGTAGGGCAAATCGTCCGATTTCAGATCCACGAACATCTCCCTCCCCTCAAGTTCCTTGGGATCGATTTCCCTGCCGTCGTTCGGATCGAAGCCGGCTGCGCAAAACAAAGCCTCCATCCTCATGTCGTGGCTTCGCAGGCCGTACACGAACCGATCGTACACGGATTCCCCGTTCTCCATCCGGAACCGCACCTCCAGCATGGGCTTGTTTGACTCCTTCGAGTTCTTGTCCACGGCCGATTGGATAACGACCCGCTGCGACTCCTTCGGAGCCTGGTTCCTGCGGTGCAGATCCTGAAGATTGATCGACATGGCTTCCCCTCTCCGGCGTCAATCCCGGGCCGACGCCAAAACGCCCTTTCCCAGATAAGGATTCCGGTCGTAAATATTCGGATAACGCGCGTGGATGAATTTGCAGTCCCGATAGTTACAGGGAGGACGCCCGGCGACGGCATCGCCCAAGTTCATCATAGCCCCGCACAGGAAGCGGTATCTGGCGTTGCCATAGACGGCGGCCACGACGGACTTCGCATTTTTCTCATAGGATTCCCGCGCGTGTGTCGAGGTCAGATGCTGCGGAGTCCGACAGGCCCATTCGGTGATTCTGGCGACGGCCTCGGGCCAGGGAATTCCCATGTCCTTGAACGCGCACACCAATACGAGCGTGGCGTTATTTCGATCCCCGTGGACCCGGATATGCCTGTCAAGCAAGTCCCGAACGCAAACGGGCGTGTCTTTGATATCGAAGTTCACAAGGGTCGGCGCCGTTACGACACAGCTATCGCACTGGACCGCATCCTTGAGAAAAGATCGCATCCATTGAGCGGCCTCGGGATTTCCCTCGAGGGCGGCGTACTCCTCCTCGGGATAGAGCGACTCCAGAGGTGTTCGAGCGATTGCGAGAACGTGGTCGATGCCCCTCCGCAACGCCGAATGAGGCAGTTCCACGCAATAAAACCCGGATTTCCCGTGGCGGCTGCCCTCGAGCCGCCACATGCGACGGGAGGAGTAAACTTTCGGGCACATCGTGGTCAACCCAAGGATTGTTTTAACATCGAAGGCGGCCGCTTTGATGGCATAGGTGAGTCGAGGGTGGGGAATAATCCCAAGCACCTCGGGTTCAACGACAATGTGAAATCCCTTGCCACCTGAAAACGACAAGCGAATTGCGATCGGTTCCACCCCGAACCCCTTCGTGAAAAAATCCGCGATCATCAAAGCCTCCCTTCGCGTTGTCTCAAGATCTCCATCCAGATCGAAAAAAAGCCCGCACCAATGCGGCTCCCCGGGCGTGCATGCCGGCGCCTTAAACCGTTGGATGGTGACGAACCATTCGACATCACCAACGAGGGTTTTTGTGTAATCCATGATCGAATCCTGGTGTTTCCGCTGCCACCGGCTGTGCCGCCCGTTAATGACATGTTGGCAGTCCACGTACGTGTAGATTTCGCGATAGGAGGAATGTTCGTTGTTCGTCACAGCACACCTCCGGGCCAATCGTTACATCCGTTCCTCAACAGCGGGCAGATCGATCCGTCCCGTTGACGCCCGCCCGACCGCTTTCATTGGATTCCGTGCGCTTGCCATCGCCCGTCCCCGACACGACATCCAAAGACAGGAGATTCTGAATGTTGGCATACCACCGGCCCCGTTTGATGGTATGTCCAACCACGACCCTGCAAGGCGTCCCCTCGAGATTTCCAAGACACAGCGTCTCACCGAACTTCCAGGGCTTACCCAGGAGGTTTGAAAGCCACCCATCCGCCCGGCTCCCGTGTCCGAGACCCCACACATAGGTATTGACATACCCGCCGGCGTCGGGACCGTCCGTCAATTGGCATATGAATTCCACCGGGCTGCCCTTCCGGCTCCGATGCCGCACCGTCGTCACCAGAATCGCGTTCCAAGTCCCCTCCCGAACCAGCCCGTTTCCTCCGACCGTCTTCGTCACCCGAGTACTCATGATGTCCTCCCGGTTATTTCAATCTGACCGTGTTCTACCGCGCTAAAATCCCGGCGGCCAACGCGCCAAGGAATATTCTCCCGAACAGCAGCATCCACAGAGTCAACCACACGCCGGCTTCCCTGCGGATTTTTCGTCCCGTCAGCCGGGTCGCGACGCTACCGATAAATTCCTGAAGGTATTCAACGATGGGCGCGGCCGCCCTGTCCAATGCCACCAGCAGCCTTGCCGGCCATCGTTTGGCGAGGAGATGCACGACGACCATCCCCGCCATGAAATCCATCAGCGCCAGGGCCATCCCGGCTCCGAGACAAAACACCAGCGTCAGTAGACCGATCATTCGTCGCCTCCCATCAAACGGATGTGATGCGCCAGCTTCTTGAATTCCCGGACCAGATGATCCTGCTCCCCGATGAAGCAGTACCGGACGGACCCGTCCTCGTTTGCCGAGGCGATCTTCCGGAGGCATGTTTCGTCAAGATCCTTCGGATTTCCGATGCCGATGACGTCAATCACGACGCCGCGTTTTTTCAGCGTCTTGGCGGTTTTCACGGGATAGGCGTAGGGGACATTGTGTCCGCCGTCGGACAAGAGAATCGCCCGAACGCCTCGCACAGCCGGACCGTTTGTGTCCGGCGTGGAGGGCGCCTCGAAAAGCCATCTGTCGAGCCACGAGACTCCACTGGCGATTTTTTTCGACACCCTCTGTTTTCCATCGAGCACGTCCCTCACCATCTCCAAGCCGGCGGCGATGTTGGTGCAGGCGGACGTCCTGATTTTATCCAGGGCCGCGTCGAGCGACGGCCGGTTTGCCCCGACTTCCGCCGGGGGATGCATCATGCGCGCCTCCCTGTGGAACGTGATGAGGCAAACCTTGTCTGAGGCGTAATGCTGGCTTTTGACATCGAGCAGGGCCTTGGCCGCCGTGACGGCACCAGCCAAACGGTTGGGTTTCCAGTCGTCTTCCTCCATGGACGGCGATGCGTCGATGACCAGAAACATCGTTTCCGGACCGGACGCCACCGGGTTTTCCGCAAACTGGACGAAGCGATTCATGGTCGCCTCCGTAAAATGAAGTGGTCCAATCATTACAATCCGTTCGCGCCGCCGTTCACGGCCTTCCGGTAGTCGATCTCCATCTTGGCGAACTTGTCGGAATGCACGCAGCGCGCGATGGCCGAGAGGATGCCGTTCTTGCTGATCTCGAAGGCGATCTCGATCCGATGCGGTTCGCCCTGAATCTTCGGGAGATCCTTGAGCTCGAAATGCCCGAGCTGGAGACATTCCTTCGCCGGCGCGCCGTGCGGCCCCTGAAGGATGACGATGCGGGCCGCCGTCTGGCCGTCCTCAACCAACTTGAACATCTCCTTCTCGCAATGCGGGATCGGCGTCCCCTTGGGCAGCATGAGCGCGTTCACCTCGTCGTTCTCGCTTCCGTCCCGAAGGACGAGGATGCCCACATCGTGGGAGGTCACTTCCTTCGTGTGTTGCTCAAGGGGGGGCAGGCTGTAGTTGCCCACCTTGGCGGTCCGCCCCTCGCCCTCCATGGCCTGCCGGGCGAGGATCACATTTCCCTTCGCGGCGGCAAAGAGCGCCTCGCAGTGATAGGAAACCTTCTTGCCGAAGCGCTTTTCGATCATGTCCCCAACCATCGGGGCCATCGCGGCGCCGCCCACGCCCAGGATGTCCTTCACGTCCTTGACGTCGTTAGTCGTCTCCCGCAGCGTCTGCTCGCCGAGATCCCCGACGGCCTTGACCAGGTCGGCGCACCGCGCCTCGAACTCGTCCCGGGTGACCGAGGCCTGGAACAACTTCCCGTCGAGCGAAAACGAGATCGACGCCTCCGAAAGCTTGCTGAGCACCCGCTTGGCCTGCTCGACGCGCTGCCGGAAGTCGGCGTAGGCAAGAGCGTTCTCCTTGATCTTGGGGATGCCCTTGCCCTTCGACAATTTCTCGAGGAACAGTTCCTCGAGGCGGGCGTTGAAATCCATCCCGCCGAGCTGGTTGTTGCCGTTCGTGCCGAGGATGCTGACGATGTTTCCCTCGACCTTGATCAGCGACACGTCCGTCGTCCCGCCTCCCACGTCCACAATGAGGTAAAGGCCGTCGCCCCGTTTGTGCACCCCGTTCCCAAGGGCGGCCGCCGTGGGCTCGTGGGTGATGTGGACCTTGACGTTGAGCGCCGCCGCGGCGTCGATCATCTCCTGGCGCTGCTTGTCGTTGTAATTGGCGGGAATGCTCAGCCCAACCTCGGTCAGAATCCCGCCGGTCTGGCGCTCGAAATCCTTGCACACCTTGGAGAGAAGGATGCGCGCGATGTCCTTCGCCTTGAGCTGCATGCCGTCCTTCAGCGTGCAACGCACATCGTCCGTCCCGATGAAGCGCTTCCAGACCATGACGAGCCACTCGGGATGCGCCAGACCCGCGTTCACCGCCTCGTCCCCGAAAAGGACCTTGTCCAGGCGCCCCTCGTCGAAATACACGACCGACAGCCAGGATTTCGCCCCCAATTCGGTTTCGAGGATCACGGGGTTTCCGTGCTCGTCCGGAATGGCCGACTTCGTCTGGATATTCCCCAAATCCGTTCCAGCCCACATCATGGCACACCTCCTTGAAAAGGGGTTTGTCTTGTCAGCTCCGGAAAATCATCACCTCCTGGTAACGGAGAACCTGCCTCCCGCGGCGAAACCCCGTGTGTTTCGAAAGGGCGATTGTGTTCGCCTCCTCCGGGGTTTGCGGAAGGCAGAATCCGACCGGTTTCATCTCTTTCGGATCGAACGGAACACCCGGCTTGTGCGCGACCGGCTCGATGCCGTACTCGGCGAGGAGTTCGGTCAGTTCCCGGATAACGGACGTCAGCAGATCCGCCATGTCGCCGTTCCCGGATGCGGGCTGGTTCGCCAGAACATCCTCGTAGGTGTAGATCATTCCCATGACCCGCCGCGCCAACGGGTCCGAGACCTGCTCCTGGTACGTCTGGAGACGTTCGCCGAGGGTTTCAAGGCATGTCCGCCATTCCTGGATTCCACGGATGTCCTTGGCGATGGCGGCGATGCCGGCCTCGATTTTCGCGTCACCGCCGTCGCATCCCGCGATCTTGTTCAGCGTCTCCCGGATGAACGTCGTGTCCTGACGGATTTCATCGTTTTTGCTACTAATCTGGCGAAGGAGCGGCGCCTCGGCGGAGACGTGATTCAAGATTTCTTGAAGGCGGGTCGGCATAATCGCGAATCGCGCGAACGTCCGGCCGAGAGTCATCTCGGTTTCAGTCCATTGCGACGTCGTGTTTGCAGGCGCGGTCATATCTTCCCTCCGGCCTGACGAACGGTTGACGCCTTGCAAATCAGCTCGCCCAACAGGACGATTCTCATGAGGCTCTCCGGATCGGCACGGGACGTGAGCGACCGCAGGGAAAGCATTGTTTTCTCCCCAAACGCGGCCTCCCGGACGATCAGCGTGAGAATGTCATCCCCCGCGCAAACGGACGGGAGCGAGAGGGCACGGGAAAGCGCCTCCGCCTCGCGCCGGGGATCACTCACGCCGACCTGGTAGAGTTCGGCCTGCCCCGCGGGGAACTGTTTCCTGATGTCAAACCGTACCCGCCCCTGCGTCACCTCGAAATCAACACGGCACTTTTCGGGCTGACCGATGATGGAGATCGCGACGGCGGCGAGGTCGTGCTCGAATCCGCCGTGGACCAGCGCGTCCGGAACGCGATATCCCTTGGCGCGAAGCAGGTTTTTCGCCGCATCCTTGACCTCGATCAGTTGAATCGGGCGGCCCCTCCCGCCAGTCTGCATCTCATGCACGACGATGTGGCCGAGCGCGCGGATTTCCCCGATAAGTTTCACCCCCTCGCGGTTGTTGAGGTGCAGCCGCTTGTAATGCTCCGTCAAGGAAAGCAGGGGCTCATTGGCGAAGAGATCCAACGCCCGCAGCACCTCGGGACGGACCGCCGGGGTTTTCGACGGCGCGCTTCCGGCCTGTGGAGGCGTCGGACCGGGATCCAGCGAGAACGCCTCCAACGGCTCGCAGGTGACGCCGTCAAGGAACGCTTTCGCCGACGATTCGCACTGCGCGTCGCTGACGGGCTGGAGGTGGTCGTCCTCGAACGTCCCGCGCAGGGCGTAGGGCCACGTGGGGCAGAGGCAGACTGCTTCGCCGATCGGCATCCGTTTCGGATAGTCCGCCTGCTCCGGGGAAAGGCCCATCAGGTCCTCGTGCACCCGCAGGGGCTCCCCTTGGGCTCCAACGACCACGACCGTGGCGGCGTTTTTCTTGATTTTGTCTGAGGTGCCGTTGGCATCGTGAGCATTGATGATGTACCCTGTCTTGAGCGACCGGCTCATCAGCGTCTGCTCGGCCAGGAGCGACGCGCCCGACGCCTCCTCGTCCATCTCCTTGCTGACGGCGGTGGTGGCGTCGTCGAGAATCCAGATCACCGGCTGGGGATCGGCCTCCGGGCGGTGCGTCCTCTGGAGGTAAAGCCACATGGTCATTAGGCAGACTAATCCTTGGAAAATCTCCGCGCTGATGTTGGGCGCCTCGATGACGAAAATATGCCCGCGCTTCCGGAACATCTTCTGCATGAAATCGCTTTTCCAGACGAAGGCCTTGCGCAGGTAGGTGGCGAAATAGACCAGCGCCATCACCATCGCCTCTTTGAGCTCCACTTGCCGGAGCCCCCGGACTGTCATGGTTTTGAGATGCTGGATCAGGACATCGGGAGGGATGCCCCGGCCGCCGCCAGCCTGGCGGAGGAGTTTCTCGATCTCGGGGAACAATATCCAGTGGGCCGTCAAACGCTTCGTAATGCGCGCCACCGTCTCCAGGGTCGTTGTGTTGACGATATCCTGGGGTACGCCGGGGATCTCCCCAAAGAGAACAAGCCGAAGGTGGTGGGGGTTGAGGACTGTCACCCGATCCGCCATGCCGGGCGCGCCGAGAAGCATCCGCGCCTCGTTCCTTTTCCGGTCGAAATAAACAACCGTGAATCCACGCTCCGCAAGCCGCCTGGCCTGCCAGCGGACGAAGGTGGATTTGGCCCGGCCCGTCGCGCCGAGCACCAGGGTGTTGCGCAGAAAATCCTGGGGCAAATTTTCCAGCCGGTCCCCGGTCGGAAGTTGGATGAGCGGAATGCCGTCGGGAATGACGGGAATCTCTCCGGAGGCGGGTGCGCAGGCGCGATAGGGATCGGGATTCGTGATGGCGTCCAGCACCGACGGTTGTATCTGGGCCCAGAGCCACTCCGCCGCATCCTCGTCCCAGCTCGCCAGGAGAATGTCCAGGTACGGGATAAGGTGCGGGTAATTTTTCGCCAGACACAGATCGGGATCCTGAAGGAGGGCGATGAAAAGCTCCGGAGTCAGTTGCACTCCGCCCGTCAGGACGCTGCGGGCCAGGGATTGGCGGAAGTAATCCGCGCTGGCGTTGTTTGTCATCATGGCTCGAACACCCACTTATTGATGTTGCGAACGATCGCCGGCGTGTCGAACGCCTTGGCGCAGTCCAGACAGAGCAGGATGACCCGCTTGTTTTTTTGGATCGGCTGCATCGGATCCGCCGGGTTTGACACCGGCTCCTCGACGACCCGCTGCGCACTGCAGGCTACGCAGACATTCCGGCGACATCCTTCGCAGAGACAGGCATGCTTTTCCGTACAGACGATTTTCGAACAAATGGAGCAGGCTACGAGTCGAGTCGGGTCTGTGACAACGCAAAGGCAGTCCGCGGCGCTGGATGCTGTGACTATGTGTGTCTGGAGAATTCCGTTGGGGGCACGGACCGATTCGGTCGTCTTCTTTACTCCATGGCTTTTTCCAAAGTCTTCCCACACGTGAACGTCCACCTCGACCTTCACGATGGGCGTGGTGTTCGGCGGATTGATGTTGTTGAGCGGAGGCCGAGGAATCATGTCTATCCCCTCACCACGGTTTTGACAAAATGGATTTCCATAACCACTGCGTGATACGGAACAACAATACGACCGCCACAAACGCACCCGCCACGCTTGCCGCCGTCAGTAAAATCCCCAACGGCAGCTTTACGGCGAACCGGATCCACAGCATGGCTCTCGTCCACCACGCGGGAGGCGGCTGTGCTGGTATCCCCATGGCCATGTTAGTGTTCCTCCTTGCCATCCGTTTGGCCGTCGGCCCTGCGGAAGACCGTTCCGCACGCGAGGCACTTCGCCCTGAAGTCTTCGATGGCTACCCGCACTCCGTATCCGCAGTTGCACACCCATTTTTTGAGATTCGAGCCGGGACCCGTCACGAGCCCCATCCCGAGAGGAGCCATTGGCTCCACCTTCGGAACCGGACGGGCCTCCTCGATGCCGTTCTCCCGCAGAAACTGGATGAAGGGGTCTCCGTAGCCCAGCGTGTGCCCCTTTGAATCGCACTCGATCCCGATATTTCGCATCGTGTCGACAAAGAACTTCCCGTGGTAATTCCGACTGCCCGCAGACCGCAACTTGCGGGCAATCCCGTTTTTCACGAGGTCGTACTGCCGGGCGTGGACCATCTCGTGAATTAGTGTGACGAGGATCCGGACGCGATCTTTTTCGGAGAGGTAGACGGAGTTGATGTTGATGGCGTACTCGACGCCGTACCCGTTCCGGCCCAGGACGAAGTGCCCCCGCCGTGTAATCCGGGTACGGTCAAACGAAATCACGCAGGGGGGGAGAGGCGTCTCGAAGAATTTTCCCGCGAACAGGTCAAGCCATCGGTAGCAGAATTCCATCCAACCGATGTGATCCCACTTCTCGGGCACGTTGGTCGAATGCCGGCGGAGTTCGGTATTGATCTGTTCCATGGCGATCCCCTTGTTGTTTAAACTACAATTGCCGCTTGTTCTCTAAATCGCCGATTCCACGAAAGCGTTGCCGAAACATGGCGTCATCACGTTCCCTCCTGAACGACCTTTCGACCACACTCTATCACGGGCTTTTCGGCGTTGCGTGCCCGGTGCTGGTCACAAACGTGCCCACGCATTTTCCCGGGGCTAAACTCGACCACGATCCCGTTCTCGATCGCATGCGTAATGTCCGCCGCCGGTATTACCACCCGGCATGGACGGAAGCGCGGCAGATCCTCGATCTCCCCGACCATCGTTTCGAGTGTCATGTTCGCCGCCTGGGCGATGGCGGCCAGCGTGATCAACTTCACACATTCGCCTTCTCCACGTTCGAATTTCTTGATGAGTTCCGGGGAAACACCGGCGAGACCGGCGAATTTTTCGACCGACAGTTTCATCTTCATGGTCCTCGCGTATCGAAGGACCTTCGCGAAGTTGGAGCCAAGATGTGAGAAATCCAGCATGCGCCACCTTTAGGCCAGTCACGCCGAGAGTCCGCGTTTGATGATCCCGTTCCAGATCCGATTCAGCCGAATGGAGAGCCGAATAGCCGCGCGGTGGAATCCCCGGCGAATGCCGTAGTGCCGCTCCGTCGCGGGCAGCGTCGGGGCCGTCGTCCCGGCCACCGCGATGACCGCCGGAACCTCCGAGCAGACCGCCGGAGGGTGGTCCATATAATCCCATTTTGTCTCGGGGTGCCTCCGGAGCCAGCTCGAGTGGTGCTGGCGTTTCTCCTGCCACTCCCGGATTCCCCGCAGCTTCCGCTTCCTGCTTCCTGATATGCGCATGGTCGCCTCCGATATTTTTTTCTTCCGTTATCATCCAACCACATGAACCGCGAGATGGGAACTTCGTGTCCATTACCTCTCGATTACACGGATTACTTGTCGTTCCTTTCGGGACTCTCGCACCATTCCCTTCCATCCAGACCCTTCCCGGCCTTTTTCTTGCCCACGGCATTGCCCGCCTCGTTGAAACGGCCCCACTGCTTGAAGAAGAATGGAATTCCGCACGCGACGCACTGGTCGCGCAACTGCCGGGGCCACCCCGGCATCATTCGTCTGCCGTGGGGTCCGCTCTCGCCACCCGCGATGACCCAGTGGAATCCATCGAGGTTGATACCCTCCAAATCCGCAAGGAGTGGCTCAGCGGAGATGAATCGAATGGTCGCCGGGATTTCACGCAACGTGTCCATCCTGGGAAGGCCGGCCTCCCGGTTTTCCACGGTCACCCCGAGCCAGACATGCCGGAACGGCCAATCCGGCGGGAGATGTTCCGCAATGCGCTCCGGCCGCTTGGTCAGAATCTGGTAGGTGTGCCGGGTCGTCCGGCGAATGATGTCCCATGCTTCATCCCGCCACGGATCCGCCTCTTCGATGAAGAAATCCGACCAGGAGCAGGTGAAGATGCGCTTCGGTTCCTTCCAACGCACGGGCGCGTCAAAGGTCGTCCGGCTCCGGACGACGACATTCGGATCCCGGCCGTAGCGGCGCATATCGCGTTCCATATAGCAGTGCCGACACGCCGCCGAGACCTTGTGGCAGCCTAGCCAAGAGTTCCAAGTGGAGTCGGTCCATTCGATGTTCGTTTTCTCCGACATGATCGCCTCCTTATGATGTGATGGCCCTGCGGCAGACGTTGCAGATCCTCGAACTGCCGCGGGTCAACTCCCCGGCACCAAGCCGCAACCGGTTGGCGTCGACCCTCGAAAGGTTCTCCGTGTGGGTTCCAACGGCGGATATGGCGTTCCACAGGTCGTACATGCGGAACGACGTCCCCGGGATTCCTCCCGATCCGGCGATTTCCCGGTCGAGTTGGGCGAACACGCGGTCGATGTTTTTCTTCGACAGGAAGAACGGAGCCTGGCGCAATCGTCCCCGAATCGCTTCCATGCGGTCCCGGTCGACGCTCTCGCGCGTGAGCGCTTCCAATTCCCGGGCGTGGGACTCCCATCCGTTCCATGCCTCGACGACGAAACTACTCAACTTTTTGAAATACTCCTTCTCGCGTCCGGGTTTGTTCAGCGGACGGCGAAGGCGGTGCTTGTTGCCATCGCAGACGCGCGTGACGGCTCCGTTGGAACAGGCCAGTCGGTACGTGGCGCCGTGGATCTGGATGGAACCGTCCGATCCGTCACTGACGTTGATCCCAAAGGCCACCACGTCGCCCTTTTGGGGTTCGCTCTGGCGTTCCCGCGTGACAATGGAGATGTCGAAATGACCATTCCAGGCATACGGAAGGACGCGCAGGCCATCCCGCTGGATATCGGAAGGAATAGCGTTTGAAACCGTATCCAGAATTGGGTAGCGATGCGTGGAAATCAGTTCAGTTTCCAAAATCCTATCCACCCGGTCTTCGCGGTATACGATTTGAATCGGTATCTTCTCCGGTTCCGTGCGCCGCAACCGCCAGTTGAAGATGTGAGCGCGAAGCTCGGAGTCGCAGTTGGACAAGAACGGTGCGGGAACCTTGACGAAGCCGGCGAGATCGTCCAGGGCGCTGTCCGAAATCGGCACCGCTCCGCGCCCCTTGACCGCCAGCGCGCCATCCGGATACAATTCCAGATCGTAAGCGCAGGCCTCCTCGTACTGCGTCTTGGCTTCTTCGTCCTTCACGGTCAGGCAAAATTCGTCCAGCGGCTTGGCCTCCTCCAGGGATTTGATGCTGAACATGGCAGCCTCCTTGAAAATGGGATAGGTTTTCAAACCACATCCGTACGCATCGCGACTCCTTTTGTCTTTGTTCATCCTGTTTGTGGTCACCTCCGCGTGTTCTTCTCTTCCCTGCCCACAGTAAAAACCATGGAGCGCCCGTTGGGAATTTCCTGCCCATAACACAGCGGTAACACGGTCTAACATGTCAGGACTCCGGGCCAAGATGTTCGACGATATCCTTTTCCGTAAACCTGTTCCCCGCCCAGAGGAACCCGATCTCCTCGGGTTCGAGGTTGATTTCATAACCGTCGTCATGGCAGAGGATCTTCAAGCCAGTCGCTTCCCGGACCCGCCACATATTCACCGAAAAACTACCCTTGGTTGGATTTCCAAACCTTTCCCGCGGAACGTGCGAGATCCGTCGGTACTTTTTGGCATAGGAAAGGGTTGCGAGCACATCGTATAACTTGGGCTGGAGACGTTTCGGGCTTCCATCGACTACGATTTTGAACAGATTGCCTTCGACGCCACCATCCATTATCAATCGGGGAGGTATCTTCGCGTCGATGAAGGATGAAACGCCAGCCATCCTCGACAAGCAGGTGAGGAGAGCTGAAAGGTTGCGATGATGGGCTTCATTTGAGGTAGCGAGATTACGTTGAGCGACATCGTTTTTCCGCAAATATTCAACAATAGATTTGCATTGAGCGATCAATTGACCCATCTGATTGGCCGGCGGCAGAGTTTTGGAATGTTTTGTCTTCATACTCGAATGCCTCCCGTTACCCTACCTCCAAGGAAGAGGGTTTTTCGGGTTGCCCAAGGCGGGCTTGCGCGGCAAGAGGACGGCGGATTTGTCCTAATCCGTTGTCAAACAAGCACTATCAGTTACCGAGATTTTGTGTAAAATTACGGAGGTAGGTTGCCTAAGGTTGCCCGATTGGGGAGTGAAGGGCGCATATGGGAATTGAACATCACAAAAACATCCAACCGGCAGCGGTACCACTCGATATCACCGATGGGGAGACGTCTAAAAAACTGAAAATCGTTCTCGTTGTGGACCCTGACGATATTGAAAAGCGTTTGCATTTAATTGCCGTTGATAAAACCGGATTGACGGGGAAATGGGAATTTGTCGGAGTTGGAAAACTCGACGCAAATCTCCGAAGTCCTTACGAGAACATGGCGGGGATACTCATCGGGACTTTTCTTCTAAATGAAAAAATAGAGCATGGGTCAACCCTAAGCAATTATATTAAGCGTGTACGTAATAGTCGTCACTGGTCATCTCTGGGGGGGGGGCATTCGGCAAAACGTTTGTCGCAGAAGATGGTTGCGTTATCTGACAGTCGGAGTACGTTCGCGCGTTTGTTCCGTGAATATTATGTTAAAAATCCATCCGAAATATTCGAAGCCCTTTTCGATGAGAACTCCAGAGACAAAACATTTTCGGCGATACGCAGATGGGAAGATGTGATAGAAATTCAAGTGGTCAATATTGGCCGGCCATCGCCAAGCGTCGCCTGGAAAAATATTGCCGATGCGGTCGGGCCGCTACATCTCTCTCGATCTCAAAATGAAATCGAATCCAATTCCCCTTATTTCGTGACGGATATTCAAGAATGCGGCCTCTCTCCCTCAAGCGCAGAGTTGCGTACATGTTATGAGTGGCTTGCACCAGAACGAAAATTCTCAAAACAGGCAGCCGCAGAAAACACCGCTCGGCGTAATGAAATTTCTAGGAGAGCGCTCAATACGCTTTTTTCCGCAAACGCTCGGGCAATTCTTGCGGCAATGACAAAACAGGCACTTGGAGAAAATATCGGCGCGTTCATTCCGCCCAGGGTCTCTTTTGTCGATCCAGCATCGGAATCTACAGCAATTCCGATCCAAGGGGGCGAGATAGCTGAATATATTTCAAAAGATGCCTGCAAGACCTTCTTTCTCATGGCAGATGGAGGCATCGGCAAAACATCGTTTCTGCTGTGGCTAAACAAAGTTCTGATAGATAGTTATTCACATCAATATGTCCCGTTGTACATGGAATGCAGACAGTTCGCAACCGATCCGTCTTCATGGCGTCAAAATGTCATCGATGAAATATCCAAAAGAGATAACAGGTTGCCAATCAAACGAGCTTATCTTGATGGCGTTGATGACGAAACGGTGCGTCATTTCGTGCAAACAATTGTTGACCAGCGCAAACTCGTGCTTCTTCTGGATGGTTTCAATGAATCCCATGTGAGTCAATTATCTTTCAATCTTGCAAACAGCCTTGATGGGGTCATTAAAGTCATCGCCACAAGGCCGAATTGTCTTCAAGAGATAGAGGCAGATCTAAAAGGAAGCACGGCTGACTTCAAGATTATGTTCCTTCTGCCTTTCGATGAAGATCAACAAAAATCTTATGCTGGGGAGAGCATTCACGAAATAATGCGCATTCTGGGTGAGCGTGCAGATTTTCTTAATGCCCCCATTGTTTTGAGATTTTGTCACGATCTCTACAAAGAGAACAAACTGAAATCCGTCGAATCTCAATATGATCTTTTTGCGCTGTTCGTTGCATTTGTCGTCGAGAAGGTCGAGAAGCACAAGGTTAAAAAATCAAGATTTCAGAATGAGGGCGTGATCCAAATACCATTCAGAGAAATCGTCGACAAATTCATGCCCCACCTATCCCTATATAGTCTTCAGAGGGGGTGGCAACGCGTGATTGAAAATGTCCCTCGACGAAAACGGTTCGATGAGTGCTTGGAAGCGTTCATTAGGGAAAACCCATCGTTTTCCGACTACCATACATTAAAAGTCAATTTGGAGATTTACAGTTCATTGCTGGGACGATTTCAAAACGAAACGGACTGTTTCGAGTATGGTCATCAATCTTTACAGGAATTTTTTGCCTCGCTTGACTTGAAGGGCAAGGACGATAAGCAAATAAGAAATTACCTTTTTCATCCGTTATTCAAAGGGGTGATAAAATATTTAAGTGGCGGATTGCCAATCACGAAGATCGATTCCTTAATCCGTTTCTTGATTTTAGAAGCAAACGAAACAAAAAAAATCACTTTGGAAAATCTGGCGGTGGCAAGTGAATTGATCGGAGAGGCGACGGGTAAGGAATCGCTGACAACATTATTTTTCGACGTCATCAAAGAGGCGGATATTTCCACGGATGTATTTTATAAAATACCACGTTACGCGGAAAAATGGACAGAAATATGTTCGAAGTTATTTCTCAATAGTGCCGTATGCACGCATCTTTCGCACGCCGTGGAAGTTTATGAGGATTCTGTGTTTGTGCTTGTTACGCGATTGGGGAAGTCCAGTATTGCCCGGTTGCCATTCATCAAAAACAAGATCCTTGAGCATCTCAGAAGCGAAAATGCAGAGATACGAACCGAATCTATTGTGTTAGCAATTTTATCTGGGGGAATTGAGCCGAAAGATTTGCACGTCGCCCTGCTGAAGAATATGCGCTATTGTGATTCAGCGCAAATAATGCGCATTACTCTTAGGTGCGCCAAACTAATTGAATATCTGGACAATGACGAGGTCAGGCAGGAATTGATAAAATATCTGTCATATTCAAAACGAGATATTGGTTATCGTATTATCGCTTTCGATGTTTGTCTTGGGTGGCATAAGTATCCCAAATGGAAAGCGGCGATAATTAAACTATTGATGGAGAAATTAAGATCAAGGAATGATAATGACATAGATACTTTGAATCCGCTGGACGTTTTTCTTCGTTTCGGCTGGCATACACGAGATGACGTGCGAGACTTTCTGCTCCAGCAAATGAAATCGGATAATTACTCAGCCGAAGATCCACTGCTTTTCCGAATTATCCAAGAGTACGCGCTGACCAACACGATTCAATTAAAGGAGATCGTGCAGGAAATGATTCATAGTTCGCATGATCAAATTCGTCTGAGGGCAGTCAGGATTGCCTCCGAATTTAACCTTATGTCTCTATTGCATATTTGCGATCTTGTAAAATCTACAGTCCTTGATTTATTAACAAAGGATTTGGGGTTCCAAAACAACTACAGGATCATTGATTTGATCTGTCTCCTTGGATGGCAACGTGAAAAAGCGGTATCTGAAATATTAAAGACACAATTGGAAGGTAAGAGCAGGAGTGCTCAATTATTGGCAATATGTAGAGCAACCGATCTCGGATGGCATGATGAGCCCGAATTAAAAAACGCAATACGCAAATTGCTAACGCATGGAAAACCATATGAGAAAATCCAATGTATCTACAGAGCTAAAGAACTCGGATGGGAGGACGACCCGGGCGTAGTCAATGCTATGGTATCAGTACTCGCAAATGAATCTGTGCAGGTCTTCGATCGCGAGCAAATAATTAATGAACTCATACAAATCGGCGCTGTGAATATGCCAGAAATAAAAAGAGCGACCACGAGCATCTTTTCGCATTATATAAAAAAGAAAGATGTTATGAGCATATGTGCTTTTTTGAAGGAGGTTAATAAATATGGATTGAATTACGAGGACAGCATAAAGGAAAACATCAGAAAAGTGGTATTGATGTTGTTGCCAAAGGCAGATTACCGTGATGATTCGTATATGGTGAAAATTATCAAGACGTATGGTTGGCAAAAAGATATCGAGTTAATTCGAGTTATCGCTGATACCATTAGAAATGGAGATGCCCATCGTGTGTACAGCGTAATGAAAATCGCAATAATGCTTGAATTGCATCGTGGCGGAGAACCAATGCGACAACTGATGGAAAAATCTATCCGTGATAACCTAATTGGATCAAGAGACATTATGTTTGTGGACATGGCTATTGAGCATGTCATGGATAAAAAACCAGAAATCGAAAACGAATTGATTGCGTCACTTGTGGATGAACCGGAACAAATCATGCGCGAATGCGCAATTGATAAAATGAAAGAAGTTGGCAAGCTTGAGCATTATGAAAAACGGATTCTTGCGATGTGCAGGACAGAACGCGATAGTCAACGCAAATCTAATATCATCGAATCTTTAGAAAACATAGATGAAGCAATCGAGAATCAGCGATGGGAGTTGTAAACAACAGCAACAATGCTCGTCATGTATGATAAATATCATGGAGTTGAGCAGGCTCCGAGAATATATGCAATAAATTATTTGGCCTGCTCGTTAACCATATCTTAATACTCCGTTGCCTTCGTTCCCTGCGCCTCGTCAATAAGCGTCGACGCCTCTCGCTTGGTGAGTCCGTTTCGGACCTCGATCCCCAGCTTCTTCATAAAGCCGATTTGCTTCGGAGTCGCCGGCGTGTTTTCGCTCGATGAAAAATCGCCGTTTCCGTTCCTGTTTTCACGTTGGGTTTGCATTCGGCTCATTCTGGCGTCTTTGCCCATCTCTTGCAGGATTGCAAGGGCGATTTCGTCGCTTGTTGTCATCCTTCGGATCTGCTCGAAAAGGCCGTAGTACTGGCCGATCATGTCTTGTTCATTCATGTTGTAGTCACCTCCTTACAAATATTTGAACATGTTGTTGCGCTTCCCAATTCGAAGCGTTTCGACAGCCGCTGTTGCATGAGGAAATAATCCCGGCGGCTCAACCCCGTGATTTCGTAAAATCTCGCGGCTCGTTCCATCGCGGAAAGTCCTTTTTCGCGTATAAGCGCCCAGGCAATCTTCTCATCCTCGTTTTCCGTGAGCATCCCCCTGAAGATGATTTCGGCCTTGAATATATCCCGTGTGTGACGCAGCACCGAAACCAGTTTCTCGAGGGTCCTGAAATTGAAATTCTCGGTGAAGGGCGTGACGCACCCCTGGATGATATTCTTGATCGTTTCCTTCATCGGATCCTCCAGGTCGTCTCTCCTTTCCAGGATTTCGAAAAGGATGCCCATCTTCTCCTCGTGCGAAAGCCCCATCTCATAGACGAAAAAGCGGCTCAGCATGGCGGAGAACGACGGATTTTCGTCCGGGATATGGTTCCCCAGGAGGATGATCCTCCCTGAAAATTCAAACGAGGATTTCACATCCGCCGCCTTTTCCGAGGTGGAGGAGTAACTCACCACCCGGCGCCCTCTCGCGCCCCATGTCGCGGCCTTGAGAATGGCGAGGGATGTCTCGTTCCGAAGCACCCCCTCAATATCGTCCAAGACCACAATCCTGTCTTTGTTCGCCTGGAGAAACTTGAACAGGGATAGGGGTGTGACATAGCCGTTGCAGTAGACGTAATCCTCCGAAAGCGCATCCAGAGTTTTGAGGGTGAGATAAGTTTTGCCGATCCCGCCCTCTCCGAGGATGAACACCGCGTCCGCATGCCCTTCCGCCGCCATGGCGACAAGATGCCGGGCTATCTCCATTTTCGCCGACAAGTTGTCATTCCGTGACTGCGCCAGCCACGCCTCGCACTGGCAGGCCTCCTCCAGGGCTTTCAATCCCATCTTCGAAATCGTTTCAAGCGCCTGTTTGAAATCAATGTCAGCCATCCCGATTTTCTCCCTCCGAGCATTTGGCGCGTTTCCCGCACTCTTCGCAACAGGGCTCACCCTCAAGCACCTCTTGTCTTGCGCATTTTGGGCAGAGATTGAGCCCGTCGGGGAATTCCATATCCAGGTAATCCCCGTAATTTTCGGAGAGCCCCACCAGGAACCCCACGATGGCGTCTTCCGACGTCTCGACTTCATCGTCAAATACGATTTCATCATATTTCCAGCGCAGTTTGATTTTTCGCTCTGTCATGTTCTCATCACCTCCAGAATGTATTTCAAACTGTTCTCGGCGGGGATATTCCTCTCTTCTCTGTGGTGCTTGATTTGGATGGCGATTTCCTTCTCCAGTTTCCTGCGGAGCGTCCCCGCGTCGAACAAATCCAAGTCGCAAGGCTCGCAAATCAAAAGTTCCTCGCCCGTATCGCCGTCGGTGATGGAGATTTCTCCCCGTCGCTTGTGGCAAAACGGACATATTCTCTGCGGCTCCCGAATTCCTGTAGCGTTCTTCTGTTTCTGCTGCCCGTTCATGTTTGCGTCTCCCTGTACTTTTGAACATCCTCGCGGGTGAGAAGTTGTTTTCCCAAGAGTGCCTGGATTTCATTGATGAAATTCAGCTCCTCTTTCAGAACGTTCCAGAATTTCTTCTCATCCATCGCCCATAGGCAAAACAAGCTGTCTTCCACGCGCCTTTCAAGGACGTCGCAGACAGCCGGATATTTTCCTAAAAACTCCGGATTTGCCCGCGCCTTCCACTTCTGTTCTGTTATCTGCTTGTCATCGGTTTCCATCTCAGTATTCCCCCTTCAAAAGCAGAACGTCGCCCACCTGGTAAAACTCGAACTCTTTAAGCGGGAAATCGGTGTATTCGATTTCCTGGACATAGAGTTTTTCGCTTTCTCCTGGCGTGTCGTTCCACGCGCTCACCACCGCCTTGTTGCCTGAAACTCGGATTTGCCAGACGATGAACCCCGCATATTCCTGGATTTTCGCCAGGTGCTGAACGCTCTCGACGACATCCACCAGCCAATAGCAGGATGCCCTTTCTCTTAAAAAGTGCATCCCATCCGTCAACCGAAGCCGTCCGAATGAGCTCCTGTAATAGTGCTCCGTTCCGCTGAATGATTTCAATTCATCCAGCAATTCCTTCGCGTCTGTTTTGTTGTTGTTCATCTTTAAGGTTTTGTTGCTCCCTTTCATTTGTTTCTGTTGCCCCAACTTGTGAAGCGCCCATGGAGATAATTCCTACTCCCGGCCGAACCTCGCGCGCCCGAGCGAAGCCGGGCGAACGCGCCCTGGGCCAAGCATGGTCGAGCCGACGCGAGACCGAAAGGCTTAAGTGGGGATACCCGGAGGGAGGGCTCCTTCTTATGCCTTTCCGCGCGCGCCTTGCATGAGCGAAGCGAATGCGTGCCGTCGTTGCGCCCCGTGCGCCGCGAAAACCGAAACGA
>JAZDJP010000081.1:0-10325 GCA_043803805.1 Planctomycetota bacterium | reverse complement strand
CGCAGTTCGATGATCTTGGCCACGACCGCGTCGAGGGATGGCGCCATCCCGGGAACCTCGTTCAACACCTGTTTCAGAACCTGATCGCTCGCCGTATTGACGTTGACGGGGGCGCGCTTGGTGACGGCGTTCTCGTAGGCCCACGGGGTGAGGACGTGCTTCAGGAACCGGTGGTACTGGGCGGAGGCGTTCATAAGATCGCTGGGAGCCGTCTTCTCCCGCACCGCACCGCTCCCGATCAAGTCCAGAACCATGAACTGCGGCGAAAGGTAGTCGCCGGTGGTCGTCAATTCTTTTGTGACATAGGCCAGGCCCCACGACTTGTCCTCCCACTTGAGAGGATTGCCCGTCTGCCAGCACGGATTCAGATCCCGCCAGTCGTTGATGTACAATTTGGACTGGGTGTCGAGAACGAGCGCCATGAACGCCCCCACGTCCGGGGTCTTCTTGTAGGCCGTCGTCATCCCGTCAAAGGGCGCCGGCGAAACGTAGGCCGGGCGCCGGGGGGGCATCGTGAGGTTCGTGTCCGTGGGCGCGCCCTTGAAGACGAACGCCGCGTTCTCGTAATGCCAGGCATCCGTCTTCGAATCGGTGTTGTTCGTGTCGCCCTTGACAAGGGACAGGGCGTACTCGAACGCCGCCCGGGCCATCAGTTCCTCCTGCACCGTGCGGGTGTAGTTCAGAGTCGCCATGGATTCCAGACGCATCGTCGTCGCGAAGGCCACGGCGATGAGGGATAGCGCCGTGAGGGCGCCGAGGGCGACGATGAGCACGGAACCTTTACGCGTGGATCGTGGATCGCGAATCGCAGAAACACCGGCGGCGGGAACCGGAAACCGGAAACCGGAAACCACAACATCATCGCCTGTTGATCGCCGGAAAAGTCGCATTATCGCCTCCTACGGGGTGATGAGCGGGCTCGTCCGATGGGTCAGGACAAGGGGATTCGGATTGCCCGGCTCCTCGAACTCGAGTTCCATTTCAATCCACTCGGGAATATTGGAGGGAAGCTTCTTTCCTCCCTCGCTGAATGTGATGCTTGTGACGCCCATGGCCAGTTCCGTCCGGGTCGTCTTGGCGCCGGCCTCGTCAAAGCCGGTGGCAAAATCCAGCGGATCCACCTGTTCGTAACGGACCAGAACATTCTTGGAGGGAATGAACGTGTCCGCCTCGATCTTGTAACGAACGTAATAGAGATCTCCGTCCCCGCGGTTCGTGCCCGTGGCGGAGAACGTAACCGAAGCGGCCGCAAAGTTGTACATGGCGCCGCCGGCGTCCAGGAACATGTTCTGGACGTCCCGCGAGAAAAACCGGAATGACTGCTTGGCGTCCTGATAGATCCGCAGGCGCGCGTCGGTCTTTTTGTAGAGCGAGGCCGACTGGACGAAAACCACCGCGATGGTGCCCACCAGGACGATGGCCAGGGCGATGGCCACCAGGAGTTCCATGATGGTCATACCCGCGTCGCTCGTATCTCGTCGCTCGTATCTCGCAGAAACACAGGAAGCGTGGGTCGTGGATCGCGAATCGCGAATCGCAGAAACATCAGAAGCGGAAACTGGAAACGGGAAACCGGAAACCGGAAACCGGGAAGCCCGCGGGAATCCGGTCAGGCCGTGACGGGCGGAAAATCGGATGAACGTCATCGAAAACCCCCTTGCCGGTTGATACTTCTACCGCGGCGATGCGAGGTACAGGTGAAACTTCCCAACGGACATGCCGCCCAAGTCCACGACCACCTGCACCTTGTACAACCCCCCGAGGTCCTCGACCACAAACCCCTGGGCTCTGTAGATCCGGCCGGTCTTGGTGTCCATCGTCACGATCGGGGTCGTATACCCCAACGCCAGAGTCCCCGGCGCCTTTCGCTCCGCCTCCGACAGACGCGCGACGATATCGTTGGCCAGGGGCCCCGCGACGCACCGGTCATAGGCCTGGGAGGCGTTCCGGATGGCGGCCGGGAAGACCGCCAGAATCCCCACAAGCCCCACCGAGAGCACCATGATCCCGATGAGCACCTCGTGGAGCGAAAATCCACCGTCCCCGCGAATGTCCTTCATGATTCCCCCCATCCCGGCGCTTCTCCGGCCTGCCGGCAGGCGCACGTCCGCCGTTCAATCCTCAATCCACAATCCGAAATCCGCAATTCATCGTTCCCTACCCCGCAAATCGGCGGAGCCGAAACCAAACAGGGCCGATTTGCCTTGTTAAAGATTCTTCCGGCGAAAATCTTGTGTTTTTTTGCACAAGATTTGAGACGGAAGAATCTAACGCAACTCTTTCCACGCCGCCCCGACCGTGTCCCACTGGTAGGACTGGGTCCGGCCGCTCCCGGTGACCAGTATCCTGGCCTTGTCCGTCGTCCCCGGATCGGAAATAATGATGACCAGGGGCGTCGTCGGGTCCGGATCCAAAACCATCCCGTCCGGCCCGAAGGCGATGTCGGGATACTCGTTGTACGTCGCCACGTCAGCGGCCTTCGTGTTCCACCCGGCCTTGTTCGCGCCGCCCTCGTTGTTGTCGCCGTCGAGGTCGTCGTCGTCGCGTTCCCCGTCCGCCACGCCCCAGTTGTCGTCGCAGTTCCAGTCCGCGTCGGCCGTGTTGAAAAAGCAAAGCCCCGGGATCTGCATGGGCTGGGTCACGCCCATGTCGCAGGCGCTGTAAAGCTTCTGCATATCGCGGTCCCTCTGGGACATATCCATGGATTCCCCCGCCGCCCCGGACGAGCTCGTTGGCCGAAAAACTCCATCGCCGCTGTCGTTCCACACCACGCGCTCCGCCGGCTCGTCTACCATCTTGTTGTAATCATCATCCACCCCGTTGCCCCGGGTTTCCGCCAGATCCAACACCCCGAATCCCCCGCCGCTCATGTCCACATCCACGGTATTGTCGCGGTCGTTGTCCCTGCCGTCCCGATAGGCATGGTCAATATCCGTGAACCCCCCGGCGTAGTCGCCGGGATAGAATTTATGCCAGGGCGATGCCGGGTCCAGGTTGTACGGATACGGGTAGGGCTTGTCGGGCCAGGCGACCCACTGTATGTAGACGGCCTGGCCGAAGCCGGCGAAATCCACCGTGTACACCGCGCCATTCTCGATGGCCAGAGACCGCGCCGCCCGGATGGCCCGCTCCGTGATCCGGCAGGCCTGCTTCAGGCGCTGTCCCCGCGTGAACCCCTGCATGGCCGGAAGGGCCATGCCCACGATGAGGGCGATGACAAGCACCACCACAAGCATCTCGGCAAGCGTAAACCCCCCGCGCCGCCGCCCCGGGTTGTCGTTTCCGTGTTTCATCGTTCCCCCATGCCGCTTCGACTAATAATCACGCTGATTGCTGACGTCATCCTCCTCCCCGAAACCGGTGGCGAATCCGTAAGAACCATCCGTCACGACGTCCGGGGTGTTGGACCAAGTAGTGGCATCTCCGTCAAGATCGAGATAGTCCAAAACCGTCGCACCGGCGAACCCCGCCCATACCTGCCGCGGGACCTGGCGCTTGCGCGTGTTGAAGTATCCCTTGTCATCCTCACGGTTCTCTCCGATGCTGTAAACATCAACAAATCCGGGATTGAGGTACGGCCGGCGGGACGCGCCGACGTTGCCGGCGCCCACCGGCACATCTATCAGCCCCCCCACACCCTCCCACGCCCACGCCCGCGCCTTCGTGGTTCCACCCGCGGGCTGCTCGAGGGGCGGATCGTCGTCATCGGGAGACGTGTACCGGAAAGCGTGCCCCCAGGGGTCCGCCACCTTCTTGTCGTGCCCGGTCCGCACGGGCACGACCCAGTCTCCGGAACCCGTGGTGTTGTCCGCATCCCAGTCGCAGTAGGGGCCGACCTGCTGTTCCCCAACGAGGGGGGGATCCGGCACGGCCATGCACAGATAATCATACAGGGCCTTCGCCCCCTCGTCCGTGTTCAACCGCGCCTCGTTGACGTCCTGCGTGTTGTTCCACGCCCCGGCGGGATAACAGGGCGCACCCCCGTTGCAACACGGAACCCCGAACGGCTCGCCGGTGTCGGTTCCCCAGGAACCCCTGGGAGAATTACCATCACAAAAGGGATGCCAGGGAGCATCCGGCGGGTGGTCCGTCCACGTCACGTCCTCGTCGTATCCGCTCGAATGGTAATCCGGCGGAAATTTCCCGAAATCGCCCCGGTAGAGCTCAAGGGCGTTCTCGAACATGGCGACCTGTGTCCGCGCCACCGCGTAGCGCGAACGCGACTGGATCTTCGCGCTCGTCCCGACAATCATGGCCGCGATGATGACCATGATGGCGATGACCGTCATCATCTCGACGAGCGTGAACCCCGACACCCGCCCCATTCGGATCTTCATGGACCCCTCCATAACCCCATTCCCCGACCACATCCCGGGCGAACGCCATTCGCCCCTACCAACACGGGCGCACAGCCGTGCGCCCCACCGCCGTTTTCCACGGCAAGGGCGGGTTTGAAACCCGCCCCTACGATCCCAATCCTTACCAACTGTTGATGTTGTCCTGCGTGTCCTTGTCCATCTGGATCTTCGGATCCGACACGGTGTAATCCCGGTTGTGCCAGCCGTATTGCTCGTCCACGCCGGCCGACCAGATGTCGAACGTCATCCTCCGTTTGCCCTGCCAGCTCCCCGCCGCCTCGGAGCGATTCTCGTCATAACCGTAGGCTTTCCCCCACGGATCAATGAAGAGGTAAAATCCGCCGTCCAGAAGAAGTTGCTCCGGCTTGAAATCCATGTAGGGGGCGTTGAGAAACCCCGGATCCACCCGATTGTCCGGCGGGGACGAGATATCCCCCCGCATGAAGGCCGCAAGCACCTTGTTCGACACATTCACCTTCACTTCGGAGTCGAAGGGATCGGCCGTGACCCCGCCCGCGGCGGGCGTCCCTCCGTCCCACGGGTAGGAACCGTTGTCCTCCTGGTAGGCCGCCAGACCCATCTCCAGATTCGCGATGTCCGTCCTCGCCCGGGCGATTTTCCCGCGCTGACGGGCCATCCGGAGGGCCGGGAAAAGCATTCCCGCCAGAATCGTGATGATGGCGATCACCACGATGAGCTCCACAATCGTAAATCCGTTGGATTTAGTGAGCCTCATGATGCCCTCCTCCTGCGCATGTTATAATCCAGACAGCAATTTAGGTGCCGCTGACCGCGAAATTGGGATTATTCTTATTCGTTCAATATCAAGGAGATAGGGATATATGACTTATTTCATCCCGAAAAATCGGGTTACGAAACGGTACCGCGCTACCAAACGGTAACCTACCCCTTTAACACCTGTAGGGGCGCAGCATGCTGCGCCCCTACTCAGAAGTTATACCGGGCTTCGGCAAATATCCGGTCCCGTTTGTCATACTGGCCGAAAACGCCGTCCGCGTGACCCGCGAAGACATTCACCCCGACGTTGAATTTCCAGTTGTCGCCGCGCTGAAAGACGATCTTCGGGGAAATCAGAATGTCCGGTTCCCCGAGGTCCGAAATGATCAGAATTTCCGGCTCGATGGTGTTGTCCCGGAACCCCGTCGCCACGCGCAGGGAGGCCGTGGTGCGCCCCTCCTTCTCCCCGGCAATGCCCTCCTCCCAGCCGAAAATCTGCCGCCGCGCCAGCTGAATATTCACATCCCATTTCTTCGCGAATGTGTGGTCGGCGCCAATCAGAGCGTCCAGGACATCCTTCGACACAAGACCGTCATCGTCCGCGAGAGTGGTCACGGAAAACCGCCTGCCCGCGAAAAAAACCGCCTCGGCCTTCCACACGACGCCGGCCGCCTCCTTGCCGACGGTGAGCCCTCCAAGGGTCATCCGGGGATGTTCCGGGGAAAACAGGACGAGCGGCGCCACGGGATCCACCGTCCGGCGGTAGACGGGGAATTTGTCCCACGTCCGGAGGCCGAAGACGCTCGCGTCCCACCCGCCCGCGAGGAGGGAGAACCGCGCCCCGAATTCGCCGTCCCCGATGGCGGCGCCGGGTTTGCGTTCGGGATCCACCACGACCGGAATCCCCTCGGGAAGGGGGACGTACGGGGCGAACTCGGAACCGGGAATCCCGATTTTGTTCATTACGGGCGCCGGGAGCCAGACGAATTCAAGATGGTGATTCTCCCCCGTCCGTTCGAGATCCACCCCCCATTGGGGGATGCGGATGAACTCGAAATCCGGAAGAACGAATTCCCGAAGGTCCTTGGCGTTGACGACGTCGGCGTAGAAAAGCCCCACCGCCTCCCCCCACACAATGGTTTGCTTCCCCGCCCGGACGTCCCACGCCCCCGCCGAATAATCGAAATAGGCGTCGCGGAGGTCCGCCTCGAACGCGAGGTCGTCCTTGACGGCGGCGGGGTACCGGTCCGTGAGCGCGAAGGCGGCGTCGTAAAACGCCCGGCCGCTCACCTTGAACGAGAGATTCGACGCGAGATCCCCCGCGCCGGAAAGAAAAAGCATATCCCGCGACTTGGTGAGCCCGCCCGAGAGGCGCGCCGCGGAGGCGTTCTCGGCGTAACCGGAGAACCGCAGACGCTCCCAGAAATCGGGTTTGCGTTCCGCGGCCTCGAATCCCGCCGCCTTGCGTTCCACGATCACCAGGACGATCCGGGGCGGCGTGGCGAGGGCATACGCGCGGAAATCCGCCTCCACGGAAGGCCTCACCACCAGACGCACCGTCGAGAGGAATTCCCCGAGGACGGCCTCCCCGATGCGCGCGTCGCCGGTATCGAGGGGGCCGCCTTTCCCCCTCGGGAGAACGGCCTTCTCGACGTCCAGCCGGATGGATCCCGTCTCCTCCTCGAACTGGAGGCGATAGGTCGCCGGACGGCTCAGGGTGATGGCGAAACTCACCATGTCCGGAAGGGCCGTGACAATCACCCCCCTCACCTCGGCGAGCGCCTTGTCCTCCCGCGTCGGAATCCGCGGCTCCTCCGCGGCGGCGGCGGAACCGAAGGCCAGCGCCAGAAGGACGATTCGGACGCCCCTCGCGCGGCGCCCCCGGAACACCCCGATTATCCCCCAAATCGGCATCATCGCCCCGTCGTTCAGTACTTCAGTTTTCGGATGTGGTTCTTCGTGAACAGCTTGTCCGCCAGGGGCTGGATCACCATGCTCCGGATCTCCAGCACCGATACCCCGGGATTCCCCCCGGCCCCTTCGATGACAAGACGCGAAGGCCTGAGACGCCCCCCGAGAGGACGGTAGTCGTCGAAGAGGCACCGCTTCAGAAGTTTCCCCTTGTCGTCGTAGAACTCGGCGTTCGCCGGCTGGTACGTCCCCCGGGCCACCCGGTAAATCACCCGCGGGTAGGTGACCTCGTCCTTTTTCGCCGTGAGTTCCAGAACGTAATAATTTTCACCCTCCCCCGCCTCTTCCCTGATAAGCGTCGCCGTGTAATCCCCGGCGAAATTCGACCGGGCAATGTCCCCGCAGAACACCTCGCCCGCCAGACGCTCCCGGAGGGCCAGATGGATGGGGCGGGAGACATCCGGAGCGAAAACCCAGATGTCCGCCCCCTGGACGAGGTAGGTCCGGCCGCGATCCACTTTCGGGGCGAGCGTCTTGACCAAGGCCTTCTCCTTGCCCTTCACGAGCACCTCGTACTGCGCCTCCGACTCGGTTGCCTTCTCCTTCCCCGGCGCGGGCCGCCGGCTTTTCACGGAAATAACGGCAACGTAATCCAGAACGGGGTTCCGCACCTCGTCGGCCATCCGGACGATCCGGTCGGCTACGGAAAGAACCTCGGCGGGCTTTTCCTCCGCCGCCGGTTCGAGCGGTCCGGCCGCGTGGGGGCCGTCGGGCGGCGCTTCACCGGGGACATCCTCCTCCGGAGCGGCCTCACCCGCGGGTGCCGCGGGAGGCGCCTCCGCCGGAACGCCGGGACCCGCATTCTCCGCCGGTATCGCCGGAGACGCCCCGCCGGAATCCTCCGTTTCAACGGTCGGCGCGGGCGGCGCGCCACCCTCCTCCCCCACGACGGGGGAAGGATCCTTCCTCTCCGGCGCGACCGGGGGATCCTCCGCGCCGGAAATCCATCCTCCGGCCAGCAGGACCGCCGCCCCCCATATGAACCGATGCGGTTTCATCACGGCGTCCCTCACCCCTTCTTCACGATTTCCCCGTCCGACAGTTCCACCACCCTCTGGGCGATGGACATCACCTTGGGATCGTGCGTGGAAAATATGAATGTCGTCTTCGTCTTTTCGTTCAGGCGCCTCATCAACTCGAGTATCTCCACCCCCGTCTTGTGATCCAGATTGGCGCTCGGCTCGTCCGCCAGGACAATCGCGGGCCGCCCCACGAGGGCCCGCGCGACCGCGACCCGCTGACGCTGGCCGCCGGAGAGTTCCGCCGGCTTGTGAAAGGCCACGCTCTCGAGGCCCACCTCCGCCATAAGCGCGCGCACCCGTTCCCGCCGTTCCCGCCGGGGAATCCCCTGCAGGTGAAGGGGATATTCCACATTCTCCTCCGCGGTGAGCACCGGAAGGAGATTGAACGTTTGAAAGACATAGCCCATCTTCCGGGCCCTGAGATCCGCCTGACGATCTCCCGACAGCGCCGACACGTCCCGGCCGTCCACGAGGACGCGCCCGGACGTCGGCCGCTCGATGCAGCCGATCAAATTCAGCAGTGTGGATTTTCCGCTCCCCGAGGGGCCGACGATGGCCATGAATTCGCCGGCCTTGACGGAAAGGGACACCCCCCGCAGGGCATGAACGACAATCCGCCCCAGGTGGAAATCCTTCGCGACGTTTTCAACCTCGATCACATCCGGCATGAAATCCTCCCCTCCCTGATTGGCCCGCCACCTCCCGCGCCACCGGCAACCCGGCGGATGGGCCGCGCCGGGAGCCCCGCGAAACCCCCGATCAAACGTTGTGCCGCAACGCCTCCGCCGTATCCGTACGCGATGCCTTCATCGCGGGGAAGAGCGAAGACGCCGCCGCCGTAAACAGACACAGCCCGAACGCCGCCCCGAACGCCCAGGGGACCACGTCAATGTAGGCCACCCATTCCCAGGTGGTCCCGGGAGGCACCGGCATGGGGATCCCGATGCAGGTCAGAATTTTCGCCAGGGCGTACCCAAGGACCATCCCCGTCACACCGCCGATGACTCCCAGCGCCACCCCCTCCAGGAGAAACATCCGCACCACGCGGCCGCGCCGCGTCCCGAGCGCCCGCATCGTCCCGATCTCGCCGATGCGTTCGTGAACCGCCATGTTCATCGTATTGTACACCCCGAGCACCACAATCACCACCAGGATGACATTCATCACCCCGAACAGGCGGTCGTAGAGTTTCCGGGTGTCGTGGATGAACCGGACCCCCTCCATCTCGTGCCAGGGTTTCACCTCCAAAACCCACCCCTTCTCCCGGAAGCGGCTCCGGAGCGCCGCCGCGATGCGATCGGTGTCCTCCGTGCGATCCAGCAACACCACGATCGTCTGGACGCCCCGGGTCTTGAGGAACCGCCGGGCCATCCCGATGGAGACCCGCACCGCCCGGTCGTCAAACGCCTTGGAGGCGGTCGCGAAAACCCCCTTGACCGGAGCCACGATGTCATTCACCCGCCCCTTCACCGTGGTCCCGGCGATCATGAGGGTGTCGCCGAGGTTCACCCGAAGGGCTTCGGCCAAACCCAACCCGATGACCAGAAAATCATCCTCCGGTCCCTCCAGATCCGCGCCCTGTTTCATCCAGAGGTACTGCCCCATCTTGCGGTCCCCGGCGGGCTCGACCCCCAATCCGACACAGGGAACGCTTCCGTCGCCGCCGCCGATGAGCCCCGTGAACGAGAGGCGCGGGGTGACCGCTTTCACGCCGGACACGCCTTCCACCTCCCGGACAACCGCCTCCGCGTCCATGACGAGTTTCCGGTAGGGGTGCGCCGTCGCCTCCGCAAAATGCCCGTCCTGCGCGATCTGGAGATGCCCGAGCATGCTTCCGATGTAACTCTCCTCCATGTTGGTCATGGAATTCACGATGAATCCCTGCGCGCAGATGACCGCCGCGCCCCCGCAGGCGATGACCCCCGCCGTGAGAAGCGATCGCGTGGAATTTCGAAAGATGTTAAGAAACGCCATCCGCAGCATGGTCACACCCCAAATCCGTCAATCCTAATATTTCATCTTTTTAAGATAGTGCTTCGTGAACATCTTCTCGTCCAGTTCCTTGACCTGGGTGCTGTCGTAGTCGATGGTTGACGTATTGTTCTGATTGACCTTGGCCGCCCCCTTGATGATCATCTTCGACGGCCGGAGGCGCCCGTCGATGGTTTTATAGGCCTCGTACGCGCACGTCTTCCAGAGCCCGCCGGATTCCGAATAGAACTCCGCCTTCACGGGA
>JAZDJP010000080.1:0-6691 GCA_043803805.1 Planctomycetota bacterium | reverse complement strand
ACGGAGCGGAAGGAGGTGACGGCCGAGGCCGGGTAGAATCACGTTTTTTTTCGCGCGCCGCCCCCATGGGGGCGGGGAGGGAAGGAATGCCAGACCGAGGACTACCTCATATGAAAGTGCGAAAGAATCCTTGCGCTACCGAAATTCGTCCTTTTCCACCAGCGCATCAATCACGCGAACGATGGCGAGGCGGTCTTTGGGCGGCAGGGATTCGACCAACCGGAGTTTTCCCCATAAACGCGCGTTGTGCTTCGTGTGGGGATCCCGGAACGATTTGTGTCCCAGGAGGACATCGGTCGAGACCTGGAGGGCGTCCGCGAATTTCGTGAGGTGAAACGCGGGGGCCTTGTGGGTGTGGTTTTCGTAGTAGGACAGCATGCGTTGAGTGATTCCGATCATTTTGGCCAGTTGCACCTGACTGAGACCGCGCGAATCCCGGACCTTTCGTAAGATCACGCCGAACATTGCAGGGCGATTGATGTTGTCCTTGTCCAAAACCGCCTTGTTTTTCATAAATCATCCCTCCGGCTAACCGAAAAATCGTGATTTTTGAAATATTTTCAACCTTGAAAAAGGTCTCTTTTTTACGCTTCCCAGGCGCATTCAACCGCTTGCCGTGGCGGTGGTTACGGGCGAATCCGCGACGCTAGTGTGTATATTATAACCCATGGCATGAAATAATAAAGGACAATAATTGTATTGGCAGGAATATACGTCCGGTGTATAGTGACAATTCTGGAGTAGTAAATTCAACAATCGTTGGAGGCGTCGCCATGCCCGAGTCAATTGCGATCGAGCCGATCCCCGATTCCAACGACGTGTTCCTGAAATCCCTCCAGGACTCCGACGATCCGGGGCTATTGAAAATCGTCCATGCGTACTATGTCGAGGCGCTCAAGTCCCGCCCCGAGGCACTTGATTACCTTGCACGCCGTGGCGTCACCCTGGAAGCCATCGAGACATTCGGCATTGGGTACAGCGACCGGACGCTCGGCCTGAAAATTCCCAGACAGGGACGGTTGGGGGAGGAAATTCGCAAGCACCTCCAGAGCGTCGGGCTTTATCGGGCCACGGGGCGGGAGCACATGGTCGGAAGCATTGTCGTGCCGCTCTTGGATGCCGGGGGCGTGATCCGGCAGATCTACGGTCGGAAAGTCCTGAATCAATTGCGCGCCGGGACGCCGCGGCATCTCTTTTTATCGGGAGAGGTGGCGGGCGTTTGGAATCTGGCGGCCTTTCAGCACCCGGTGGTAAACATCTGTTCCGGGGTGTTCGACGCGCTGGCGTTGTGGGGGCGTGGGTGCCGAAACGTCACCGCATCCTTCGGCAACCGGGTCACGGGGGGCATTCTCCGGGAAATCGAATCGAACGGGGTGAAGACGGCGTATCTGTTTTACCGGACGGGGGAGGAATCGGATCGCGCCGCGGGGGAACTGACGGCGGCGCTTCTTGCGGCGGGGGTGGAATGTTTCCGGGTGGACATCCCCGAGGGGATGGACATCGGCGAATTCATCATGAAACGGGTGCCCGACGGGGATGCGCTCGCGGGGCTTTGGCGGGAGGCGGTGTGGCTGGGGAAGGGGCCGGGCGGCCCGGCCTCCGATCCGTCGGCAACTCCCCCCGGCCCGTTGGCCGGAACGACCAGCGGCGGCGCATCCGGCGAAATGGAGGACACGGCAGGTCTGCCTCTTCCTCCCGAAGCGTCGGCGCCCGTCTTGGATATTTCTGCCGGGGAGGGAACTTCTTCGGATGGCGCTCCCCCATCGCCCGTCGTTACGGATACGACGTTGGCGGGGAATCAGGAGGATCCCGCGCCGGCAGTTTCGCCGATTGCCTCGGCCCGCCCGGTTCCCGTGCGAGAGATGGACGGCGATGGGGTGGAGGTGCATCTGGCGAACCGGCTGTACCGGGCCCGGGGATTGTCGAAAAACCGGTCGTTGGGGGAAATCCGGGTCAATCTCCGGGTGTCCCACGGGGATCGGGTGTTTGTAGACACCCTGGACATCTGCGTTTCCCGATCCCGGCATCAATTCGCCGCCGGCGCCGCCTCGGAACTGGAACTGGACGAAGCCCTGGTCCAGAAGGATTTGGGGCGGGTGCTGCTGGCGCTGGAGACGTTTCAGGCGAAGGCCATCGCCCGGGAGGCGAAACGGGAGATCATGGCGCCTGTCATCCCGGCCGGGGACCGGGAGGCCGCGGAGGCGTTTTTGCGCGACCCGGGCATCCTCGACCGGATTGCGCGGGATTTCGAGGCCATCGGGGTCATCGGGGAACGGACCAATGCGTTGGTGGGATACTTGGCGGCGGTATCGCGGAAAATGGACGATCCCCTGGCGGTGGTGTTCCAGTCCTCGAGCGCCGCCGGGAAATCCACGTTGATGGACGGAATCCTGAGATTCGTGCCGGCGGAGGATCAGCGGCGGTTTTCCGCGGTCACGGGGCAGAGCCTGTACTACCTGCCCAAACAGGAAATCGCCCACAAGACCCTGGCGGTGAGCGAAAGCGAGGGGATGGCGGCGGCGGCCTACGCGGTGAAGGTGTTGCAGTCGGAGAAGCGCCTCGTCATCGCGACCACCGGGAAAAACGACCGGGGGCGTCTGGAGACGGAGACATACACGGTGGAAGGGCCGGTGCAGGTGATGCTCACGACCACGGCGGCGGAAATTGACGAGGAATTGCAAAACCGGTGCATCGTGCTTTCCGTGAATGAGGATCGCGCCCAGACGCGAGCCATCCACGAGGTCCAGAGGAAGGGGGAGACGCTGGCGGGACTGTTGGGGAGGCGATCGGCGTCGGCCGTGGCGACACTCCACCAGAACGCCCAACGGCTGTTGCGATCGGTGAAGGTGGTCAATCCCTACGCCATGCGCCTCACGTTTCGGGACACGCGCCTCAGGATGCGGCGGGACCACGCCAAATACCTCGCGCTTATCCGCGCGGTGGCGTTTTTGCATCAATTCCAGCGGGAAACGAAGGTGGCGCGGGACGGCGGGAAGGAGATTTTCTACATCGATGCGACGCTGGCGGACATCGAGACGGCCCATCGCCTGGCCCATGAAATTCTCGGCCGGTCGCTGGATGATCTGGCGCCCTCCTCCCGCCGGCTCCTCGCCCAGTTGCGGGACATGACGGACGCGCGATGCCGCGCGAGCGGGAAACCCCGGGAGGACATCCGATTCACCCGGCGGGAGGCGCGGGAGGCCACCGGGTGGAGCGAGACGACATTGCGGGGGCATCTGGATCGGCTGGTGGCGATGGAATACCTCCACGCCCACCGGGGCGGCCCCGGGCGGCAGTATGCCTATGAAATGGTTTACCAGGGAGAGGGAACGGACGGAGCCCCGTTCCTCCTGGGCCTGGTGGATGTGAAATCCCTGCGCCCGGGGGAGGAAATCCCCGGTTGCGACGAAACCTCGCGCGGCCTCGCATGTACTTCGCAGGCTGTTCGCGCCGGCTTCGCACCCGCCTCGCTGAGGGACAATATCGATGCAACTGCTTTGGCCGCCGGGGAGTTACGGGAGAAGTGACCGGAATCCCCCCGGGAAGGCACGACCGGGCCTTCCGGCGCGGGACGCATTCGTAGTCGTCGTCATCGCCATATCCATCCAAATCACGGGGAGGCTTTCATGGAACCGGTTCCGACGTCGTTTGAACGCATGGCGGAGCGGTATTCCCAGTATCTTCAGGAGCGGAATTTTTCGGAAGGTACGATCCGCAATCGCCGGAGAAATCTGGGGCGGTTTCTGGCGTGGTGCCGGGATCGGGGCATCGAACGCATGGAGGACGTCACCCGGCCTGTCGTCGAAAGTTACCAGAGGCATCTGTTCCGGTATCGCAAACGCAACGGGAAACCCCTGGCGTTTCAGAGCCAGTTGGGGTTGCTCGTGCCGGTGAAATCGTTTTTCCGGTGGGCGGTGCGCAGCCATATGATGCTCGTCAATCCGGCGGGGGAAATCGAATTTCCCCAGATGGAACGGCGTCTGCCGCGGAATTATCTGTCGGCGGTCGAGGCGGAGTCGGTCATCCGCCTGGCGGATGTCGGGACTCCGTTGGGGATTCGGGATCGGGCCATCCTCGAGACGCTCTACTCGACGGGGATCCGCCGGATGGAACTCTGCGGGCTGAGCGTCCAGGACGTGGATTTCATCCGGGGGACGGTGTTCGTGCGCCTGGGCAAGGGGAAGAAGGACCGCGTGGTGCCCATCGGTCGGCGGGCGTTGCAGTGGATGGAGACGTATCTGCACGACGTCCGGCCGGGGATGATCCGGGAGGGGGACGACGGGGCGCTGTTTCTCACGGTGGAGGGGCGGCGGTTTCATCCGGACAGCCTCACGACACTCATGGGGGCGTACGTGAAACGGGCGGCACTGGGCAAGCCCGGCGCGTGCCACATCTTCCGCCACACCTGCGCCACGCTCATGCTCGAAAACGGGGCGGATGTGCGGTTCGTACAGGCGCAACTGGGACACGAGGACCTGAACTCCACCATGATTTACACCAACGTCGCCATCGCCAAACTCAAGGAAATCCACCATCGGACGCATCCGGCGGAGAAGGAGGAGGAGGCTGATTATCCTCTTGACAACGCAGGCGCGTGCCGATTAGATGCATGAAGTGGCGTAACCACGCAGGAGGGTGCAGACATGACGATCCAGGCTGGCTTGGAGCCCCTTCAACTTAAATGGCAGGAGAGGAATCGGCAGATCGTGATTACTCCCGAGGATGAAGATCGTTTCGCGGTCACGGTGGAAGCGGCTATCGCGGCGTGTCGCGCCGTCGAGGGCATGGGGAAATTCCGGTCTCAGTTCAAAACCCTGCTGAAACGGTTGGCGGAATGGCTTGGGAAACATGGAGGCGATGTTTCGAATTCATACATCACGGTGAGAGATGCCGACCTGCTGTTCCTTGTTGTGCAAAAGGCAAAAGCCTACCAGCGCGATTTCGAGGATGCCTTGACGGAACTCGATATAGAAGTCGCCCAGGATCGCGAGTTGAATCAGATTCGGTTGAGCGTATTGGCGATTCCCGCATCGTCCCCGGAGTCGGTGGCATCATTTCTGCATCCCGAGAACAGTATCATCTATCATCATGCCGACTGAAGCCGCACACATCGCATTGGCGGCACGGAATCAGAAGACGATAGACTATCTTCTGAACGATATCTCGGCACATTCGGAGTGGATCACGACGATTGCCTTTTACAGGGCGCTCCATATCGTCGAGGCGTTGTTTTCCAAAGATCCCCGGGCGAGGCATGGGACGAGCCACGAGCGGCGGGATCACCTGTTGAAAAGCGATAAGCGGTACAGCCATATCTATAAACACTACCGGCCGCTTTGGGCGGCGTCGGTTGTGGCGCGATATCTGGAAGATCGTGTCCATACGTACGGGTGTTTTTCCGAGTATCTCACCCCCGAACAGATCAAGACGGAGATACTGGGGCATCGACTTTGCCAAATCGAGAAATCGGCAAAGAAATTATTACCATCCCTATCGCCTGAAGTGACCTGATCGGAAAGCTGCGCTTGGCAAAAACGACATCGCATCCAAAAACCGCTCCAGGAAATTTTTATACGTGTACGATTGGAAATCGGGTAGGTTTCTCGTAAGTGGTAGCGCAAGGATTCTTTCGCACTTTCATATGAGGTAGTCCTCGGTCTGGCATTCATTCCCTCCCCGCCCCCATGGGGGCGGCGCGCGAAAAAAAACGTGATTCTACCCGGCTTCGGCCATCACCTCCTTCCGCTCCGTGCGCAATAGCCCCATGTCCATGTATTGATGCGTGCCCCACTTGGTGCCGGAGTAGCGGCCCGACGACCTGTGATGCATAGTGCCAGAGAGGATTTGGATGATTTTTTTTGAAATGCCGTGACTGATTTACCTTATTGGTTAATCAATCAAATGCCTCCTTTCCGAAAAATAGACAAGGTCCCTGCCCGTTTCCGACGTATGAGCGGACGGTCCCTGTCAGAGTTGGATATTCCGACATCAGAACATGAGTCATGCCGCGATCATTTCCTCCCGTTGGATGGTGATGTCGAGCACGGGCAGTCGCGGGTCCCCGCGGAAGCGATGCCGTGTTACGGTAATCGCCGGTTTCACGAGATCTCGTTCCCGGATTGGCGTGGGATCGGAAAGAAGAACGCCGTTCCAGACTTCCTCCGGCGTCCGCCCGCCGAGTCCCGCCTGCGGCCTCTGGGTGTTGTACCAATCCCGGTAGGTGTCGAGTCTCACTTGAAAAGAGCGTTTATTCAAGAGGGGCAGGATTCTTCCGCCCCAAATCCAAAACGTCCGGAAGAATCGTTCGACCTTGCCATTCATGAAGTACGAGAAGTGAACGCGACCCTTGACCAATACGATGCCCAATTTCTCGGAGATCGCCTCCTTGAACCTTCTCCGGAACTGAGACCCATGATCCGTGACGAGGAATTTCGGCGATCCATGAATCATAATCACGTTTCGGAGGAGTCGGATCATCATGGCCGAGGTTGGAGCGTCAGGATAGACGTGCAAGGCGATAAGTTTTCGGGAAAAGCCTTCCACGACGGCGGCGATGTAGAAGCGAAACCAGAGGAAATCCAATGTGGTGAAATCGAGATGCCAGGTCTGATTGATCTTTCGGGGCTTCAGAATGGCGGACGTATCCGTGTTGGCGAGAGTTGGCGCGAACACCGGCTCCGGCGGACACCGG
>JAZDJP010000079.1:0-13110 GCA_043803805.1 Planctomycetota bacterium | reverse complement strand
GAGGTTGCATTATTCGTTAGTTTGTTTTTACTATCCAATATGGATAGTTGACAGTCTGGTATTCAAAGGCCCGGATTGGGGATATATCCCGAGTATGAAATTGGTAGGAAACAGTGAGGATGTCCAACATCGTGCAAAGGCGGAAGATTCCCTCACTCCCCCTCCCTCCCCCCAGTCGCCCGCAGGGTCGGAATCCGACCCATCGGGACCACGTCCCTCACGAGAGGAGAAGTGAGGGCGGGTGGGATGACAACGCGACTTCCAGTAAGGAGGCCCTGACCATGGCCAAGAATAAGTGGGTTCCCGTTCCGGGGTTCAAGGGGTTGACGTCTGCGCCGAAGGCGGGGTCGGTTCCCTCCCTCTCTCACGCCGACACCGCCCGGCTCGCCTACGCCTGCGGAAGAAAGACGGCGGTCCGCACGGGAAGGACCAGCCCCACGGGTTCACGGCGGAGCCGGGGCTGAAGGCGTTGGGGCAATTCCCGCGAGGAATGGAATTCAAGGGTGTCGCGCATGACGGCATGACCGCATGACTTCATGACGGTTCTGATTACCCGCGCGGGATATTTGAAATATGGGATCGCTTCGGAAATGATGTCATGCCCCTCGTAAGTCTGCGCAATATCCACCTGGCCTTTGACGGGCCGCCGCTTCTGGACGGGATAAGCCTGCAACTGGAGGCGGGAGAACGGCTCTGCCTGATGGGACGCAACGGCACGGGAAAAACCACGTTAATGAGACTGATCCGCGGGGAACTCAATTCCGATGACGGCGAAATTTTCCGCCAGCCGGGGTTGCGGATCGCCCTGGTTTCCCAGGAAATTCCACAAGGGCTGGCCGGAACGGTCTTCGATGTGGTGGCCCTGGGAACGGAAACGGCGGACGCGCACACGGAGGACGCCGAGGAGTGGCGCCGGCATCAGGCGGTCACGCAAATGCTGTCCCGCCTCGGTCTCGACGCGGACGTCCCGTTCGCGACGTTGTCCGGAGGCACCAAGCGCCGCGTCATGCTCGCCCGGGCCCTGGCGTCAGCGCCGGATATTCTTCTGCTCGACGAGCCGACCAACCATCTGGACATTGACAGCATCCGCTGGCTTGAGGATTTTCTGCTCAAGCAGGTGCGGACGCTTCTCTTCGTGACCCACGACCGCGCCTTCGCGCGCCGGATTTCCAACCGCGTCGCGGAGCTCGACCGGGGAAACCTCTACGCCTTTGACTGCGATTACGACGCCTTCGTGACGCGGCGGGAGGAACTTCTGGCGGCGGAAATCACCCGTCGGGCGCTCTTCGACAAAAAGCTGGCCCAAGAGGAGGTGTGGATGCGCCAGGGGATCAAGGCGCGCCGCACGCGCAACGAGGGGCGCGTCCGGGCATTGATCGCCCTGCGCGAGGAGCGACGCATCCAACGGGCACGAATCGGAACGGCGAAAATCCGGATACAGGACGCCGAGCGCTCCGGCGTTCTGGTGGCGGAGGCGGAAGGCGCTTCGTTCGCCTTTGACGACCGGCCGGTGATCCGAAACCTGACCACCACCGTCTTCCGGGGCGACCGGATCGGCATCATCGGGCCCAACGGATCCGGCAAGACCACCCTCCTGCGGCTTCTTCTGGGGGAATTGACGCCGCAACAGGGGCATGTGCGTCTCGGCGCCCGGCTGGAAGTGCTGTACTTCGACCAGTTGCGAAACCATCTCGACTTGAACAAAACCGTCCAGAAAAACGTGGTGGAATTCGGAGACACCGTCACCATCAACGGCCGGTCCCGGCATGTCATCGGCTACCTGCGGGATTTTCTCTTCTCATCGGATCGCATCCAGGACCGGGTCGGCATCCTCTCCGGCGGAGAGCGAAACCGCCTCCTGCTGGCCAAATTGTTCACCAAACCCTCCAACGTCCTGGTGATGGACGAACCCACCAACGACCTGGATATCGAAACCCTGGATCTGCTCGAAGAACTTCTTCCGGAGTACGCCGGGACGATTCTCCTGGTGAGCCACGACCGGGAATTTCTGAACAACGTGGTCACCAGCACCCTGGTTCTCACGGGCGGCGGAGACGTGCGGGAATACGCCGGCGGCTACGACGACTGGCTCCGGCAATCCGCGGCGGCGGTTCAAGCGGCAACCCCGCCCGCTCCGGTCATCACGCCCACCGCGGCGAAGCCGTCCGGACAACCGGCAAAGCCTCGGAAATTAACATTCACGGAAGCGCGCGAACTGGAACGTCTGCCGGACCGGATTCTGACGCTCGAGGCGGAGCAAACGGCGCTGCACGAAACGATGGCGGATCCCGGGTATTATCGGAAGGCGAAGGAGGATGTTTCCCGCAGCCGTTTGCGGCTTTCCGCCATCGAGACGGAATTGGCCGAGGCGTACCGTCGTTGGGACGAACTGGAGCGCATCAGCGGGGCTCCGAAGAACGCGTAGGGCGGGAAAGATGAGCCCGTGCGCTGCTCATGGTTCGTGGTTCGACAGTTATTGTAATTTTTATGGAATGCTCACCATGAACGGTATTCATAAGGGCTCACCATGAGCGGCACTGAGGATTCAGTTAAGCGTGAATTGCTCTAAAAGGGGGGCAGGTAGCCCGGCTCGTGTTCGAGTGCTCCTGACCCCTTCTTCCCTGGCCGAAACTCAGCGCCCCTCCGCGAACGAAATCACCGCGGCCTCGTCCATCTTCCACGGCACGGTGAAACGATCCCCGGATCCCAGGTCTTTTCCGCTCGCCTCGTCCACGACCTTTTCCTTCCTGCCGGAGAAAATCACCGTGAGGTCCCGCGTGTCCCTCACAACGCCTTCCGTCTTCGTCTCGCCTTCGATACTCGCAAATTTGAGCGGGTTTTTCACCACGCAAACGACAATGCGGCCATCCTTCTTCCAGTAAACGGCCTCGGTGATGTCCGGTTCCTTCCCGCCCATATCGAGCTTCACCCACGGTTTCACACCGGTCTCCCGGATAAGCGCGACCACCGGCGCGACATACGCCGCCGCCGCGTCCGTCCCCTGCGACCGGACCGCCGAATATTCCATCAAGGAGATATTCATGTGGCACGCCCATCCTTTTCCCGTGGTTTTCCTCACGAAGCACGGCATGTCGCGTTGCGCCATAACCAGACCCTTCTCGCGCCGGCACTGGCTCCACGTCTCGAGCCCCGCCTCGATGTAATTCTTGTTCGAGTTTTTATCGTCATCTTTTTCCCCAAAGATTTTTCCGTAGAACAGGGCCTCTTTCTTGCAAACAGGCCTTTTTTCAATCCCGAAGAGGTCGTCAAGAATGCCCTTTCCGCCGGGATAAGCCTTCCCGTGCTGATCGAAAATCCCCGTCTGATGGTCGGCGATGACACACCCGCCGGCCTCGACGTATTTCCGGATTTCCTCGGCCTCCTCCTTGGATAAACAGAGAACCCGGGGCAGAATGAGCACCTTGTACTCCTTGGGGTCAATCCCTTTCTCCAGCAGATCCGCGTAGGAGTACCAGTTGTACTGGATCCTCTGATCCTCGAGAAACTTCTGCCACGACCACGTCGTGCCGACGCTGGAACAAAGGGCATTGCTAAGCGAACTCCCCCGGCCGCCCCACGTTTTTTTATGCGTTTCGATGTCGATGAACCAGGAAACCTGGATGGACGGATGCGAATAATAGAGAGCGACCCCGTCGTGAACCCAGGTCGCGCCGAAAATTTTCCGGGAACCGTCCGCAATCCGCTTGATGTCCGGACCGGCTTTCTTGATGTGTTCCATCGGCAGTTTGTCCGTGAACCACTTCTCCGCCCAATAGATGATCCCGCGATCCCCGTGCACCATATAATACCAGTTGTACCACGACGACTGGGCTTTCACGGGATCCCCGAAGCCCGTCCGCACCAGGGGCATCATGTTCCCCGGCGAAAAGGACCGGTTGATCTCCATGGCGCCGCCGATGTCGTACGCCTCCAAAAACTGGACTTTCCGCATCACCTTGGCGTAGTCGGACCCGCTGTAGGCGGCGGGGGCATGCATCCCGACGACACCGCAGGGCGTCTCGGGATCGATCTGATTCGCAACATCCACAAAATCCCCCAGCACATTGTTGAATTGGGAATCCATGTAGGAAAGGGCGTCGCAGAAGGCCGAGAGGTTCCACTCGGACATCGGCTGTTTGAATAATTCCAGATAATCGTCGGGATTCGCCATGCGCTTGACATAATCGGAAGGATACGGTTCCCCGGCTGGCCATTTGCCCCACGACACCAGATCGGAAACGCCCTCCGGCGCCCCGGACGTCCACTGCCGCTTGAGATCTTCCTCCGAGCCGTAGCGCTCCTTGAGCCAGCGGCTGAAATCCGCCAGCGACAAGGGATTGTTGTCCCACTTGGTCGGGCTTGTAAAGAAGGACCACCCGATTTCGTCATCAAACGCGTACGCCGCCCGGTTCTTGTACGCCAGGGACTGCGTGACGGCATCCCGGACCTCCTTCTTCTTCCGGGCCTGCACCTCCGGATCCAAAAGACACACGGGACGATTCGGACTCATCCGCTCGCTCCGATCCAGCTTTTTCGCCGTCTTGAAATACCGCTTGCCGGCCGTGTGATCCATATACCAGAGGAATCCGTATTTTTCATGAAGTTTGGCATCGTCCCCGGGACGAAAATCACAATACCCTCCGTTGAATCCCGCCTTCGCCAATTCCTCCGCCACGGCCTCGTCATACTTCTTTCCCCAATCGTAACGCCACGGCATGAATATCCAGTGATCCCACCGGCCTTCCGGCAACAGCATTTCCTTCTTTTGGGATACCCGCTTGAAATCCTTTGACTCCCTCACGTATTTCCGAAAATCTTCCGCTCCCGGAAGATTCCCGGCAACCCCCATTCCGAGAACGACCACGACAAGAATTCGCAGAGCGTTTCTCATAACATCCTCCCAACGGAATATCGGGGACAGTCTATTCTATTTACGGAAACCTCTGAATCGTCGCCGGACAAGCCAGGCCAGGAGCTTAGCGCGACGGCGTGTCTGCAGAGCGACACGCCGAGCGCGTAGCGACGCCGCATGGCGCCGTCCGCCGACGATTCAGAGCGGGCGATGGGAATCGAACCCACGTACCCAGCTTGGAAGTCGCACGTCCCACAATTCCGATGGTAGCCGCAATCGAAATGAAAACAAGAGCGATTCTCCGCAACGTGGTGAAAACAATTCCACTAACGGAGAAAATCGGGACGCGGTTTCGGGGGATGGCGACTGCAACGAAACGAAGGGAAAAGCGGGGTTGTGCGACTTCGTCCGCCAAGGTTCCGCCAAGGATTTCCCCGTGTTGCCGGAGGATCTTGCGGTCCTTGCCGGGTTGTGGGACAAGCTCCCCGCCACGGCCCGCCAGACGTTGCTGACGTTGGCCCAGCAACTTGCCGGGAAGTGATTGGGAGAATGAGTCATGACGGGGTGCTGGATGCGATTCTGGGCGAATCCTGACGATGGGAAGGATGATTTCGAGAAACATGTTGCTGACAGAACCGACAAAACCGACAGAACCTACGAAAGGGGGAAGACCATGACCGATCCCATTCCTGATGTTATCGGAGCCAAGCACTGCTACCTGATGGATTCCAGTGGGGAGACCCGGGCGACGATAGTGCTTCAATCGAATGGCCCATACTTGGCATTCCCCGACGAACAAGGGCAGGTTCGTTTCTGTCTGATGTTGAGCAGTGAGGATTTGCCCCACGTAGGTTTTTACGACGAGAATGGGAACATCCACTGCATGGTTCGCATGGGCGCCAAGGGAGACGCGGAAGTGTTTTTGGTAGGGGATGAAACGAATGCCCTTGCAAGAAAGCGAGCGAACCATGAGTAACAACCGAAACGACAATTTCCCGGTTCCGTTTGAAATTCAACAAAAGGTTGTCCCAATCGCGACCGATTCGAAGGGGGAAGACACCCGCCCCGTGACAACCGTAACGTCTGTTACACCTCGAAAAGGTGGCCCGTTGTGTATAGTTTGTAATGATTCCCGGCGTGATGAGTTTGATCGCGGCCTGACGGCCAGCACCCTGTCCCAAGCCGAGGTGGCGCGTCTCATCGGGTGTTCCCGGACCGCCGTCCATCGGCACGTGCGCCACCATCTGTTGCCGGCAGTCACGCGCCAGGTGAAGGCCGATCCGGAATTGGCCGGCGTGGATTTCGTCGAGGAGTTGAAGAACCTTTTCCGGCGGATGCGCGGCCATCTGGCGCGGGCCGAGGCGGCGGACAACTGGCTGGCGATCCGGGCGTTTCATCAGGAGGCCCGGCACGACCTCGAACTGCTGGGCAAGGCGATGGGGGTGGGGAATGGACCCCGGGAGAATCCCGAGCGACCTCCAACCGTTGTCGTACATCTTGCATCAAGGGAGATGCTGAAACAACAGCGGGAATTGAGATTGAAAGGCCCCCCGGGTGATGTTGTCGGCTAATTTGGAAAAGGGGGGTGGGGGCCGGAAAATCGAGGCCTTCATTTCGGGTTACCTCCCCGCATACACGGAGACAGACGAGAATTTCGGCATAATTGAAACTTGGCGGATCCGCGCGCCAAAATTTCTTGAAATATTCCTTGTCTCACTTGGCGAAACGATTGTTAATGGGGTATAATTCCTTTCATATTCCACTGTTTTATCCCATCCAAGGAATGTGGCGCGTAGAGGAAATGGGCAAGGGATTTTGCGAGGGTTCCCGGTAACGGAAACAACTTCTGGAGGGATGGATACATGCGCCGATTTGCCCTGTGTGCCGCGCTGACGTTCGCCCCTTGGCTCTCCGGGATGCTTTCGGCTGAAGGCGCAGCCGCCGCCAAACGCCCCCTTCGCCCCGACCCCGAAATCGCCATCATTTCCCCGGTTGACAACACCGCCACAAACGCCGCCTCCATCCCGGTCAAGGTCCACTTCCGGGGGCAGATTCAGATTCTGGGGAAGAAGACCGTTCCCATCGGGTTGATTCAGGAAGTCGTCCTCAAGGCCGATGGCGTCGTGGTGGGCCGCTACGACCCCCGCCGCCCCGTCCACGAGGGGAATTACACCTTCACCCTCAACCTCGCCGCCTACCCGGATAAGTCAATCGCCCTCCAAGCCTTCGCCTCACAGGGGAAGAATAAGCGGGAGGAGACGGCGGAATCGGACATTGTTCATCTTCTTGTGGACCGGACGAAGCCGGTGCTCACGGCATCGCTGTCCCCAACGCCGACCGCCTCCGGCTGGAACAATTCTCCCGTCACGGTGACGTTTATCGCCACCGACAATCTCTCCGGCGTGGCAACCATCACCGCGCCGGTGACAATCACTATGGAAGGCGCGGGGCAACTTGTGACAGGGACCGCAACGGACAAGGCGGGAAACTCTGTCACGTTCACCGCCACGGTCAACATTGACAAAACCGCACCCGTCCTCTCGGCGGCATTATCCCCGCTGCCCAATGGCGCAGGCTGGAACCGCACCGATGTGACCGTGACCTTCACGGCCACAGATGCCCTTTCCGGCGTGTTGAACATCACGTCGCCCGTAACGATTTCAATGGATGGAGCTGGGAAAGTGGTGCTGGGCACGGCCACGGACAAGGCGGGGAACACCGCCACGCTCTCTGCGACCGTGAATCTGGACAAGACCCCGCCCTCCCTCTCCGCCGCCCTCTCGCCAGCCCCGAACGCCGCCGGATGGAACAATTCTGATGTGACAGTGACATTCACCGCCACGGACAACCTCTCCGGGATTTCCGGGGTCTCCGCCCCGGCCATCGTCTCCACGGAAGGGGCGGGGCAGACTGTTTCCGGCAGCGCTTCCGATAAGGCAGGCAACCCCGCCGATGTCACCGCCACGGTGAACCTCGACAGGACCGCCCCCGTGATTTCCAATCTGCTCCCGACGAGCGGCAGCACTCCCGCCTCCGCCCGCCCGGCGTTCTCCGCCAGTTTCGCCGATATGCTTTCTGGCGTGGACCCGGCGGGCGTTCACATCACCCTGGACGGAAGCGACATCACGAGCCAAGCCGCTATCACCTCCTCCGGATTCACATTCACCCCGGCACAGGACCTTTCGGATGGCACTCATACCCTCGCCGTTGCGATTTCCGACCTCGCCGGGAACTTCGCCTCCGCCTCGACCTCCTTTACGATTCTGACGCAGGATACGGACGGCGACGGCATCCCGGACAATGTAGACAACAATCCTCTCGTACCCTTCGTGAAAATTACATCCCCGGCGAACAACGCCCTCACCAATCGCGACCTCATGGAAATTTCCGGCACGGTGGATGCGCTCGCCGTCCGGGTGGAAGTGAAAAACACCACGAGACCCGACATCGCGCCATCGGCCATCTTCCCCTCGGGAGCGACCACGTTCCTCGCAGCGGGGATTCCGCTTGTCGAAGGCGCAAACATCATCGAAGCGACGGCGACCGACGCCACGGGGCGACTCAACGCCGTTTCCCGCATCACGCTCCAGGTGGACCAGACCGCGCCGACGCTCGCCATGACGCCGACTTCCGGAACGCGCGTCCTGGACCAGACGGGACTCGTCACACCGCTTCAAGTTGCCTTCACGGAAACGGGACTCTCGGGTGGGGTGGCCCCGGCGACATTCAAGGCGTTCTTTGTGAAAAAGGCCTTCGACCCCGTCTACGGCTTCCCGGTGTGGAACGGGGTGAAATGGGTGTACGACGTATTCTTCCAGCACACCATTCAGGACATCACGGGCCGGTTCACGGTGAGTTCCACGGAGGCCACTCTCTCGGGCGGCACGGAAATCGGATTCGGCAAAACCGACGCCTCCGCCTACATCAACAATCTCGTTATATATGTGGTGGCGGACAAGGCGGGGAACTACGAGTTCAAGATGGCCACCTACTCCATTGATGAAACCCCGCCGGTGGTCGTCATCACGTCTCCCGAGAGCGGCGCAAGCGTGAATGTGCCCGTGGGGGGCGTCCTTCCGGTTTCCGTGACACTGTCGGATGATTTCTCGGGGCTGCGGGGAGGGCTCTACGGAGGGTTGCCGGAAATATATCTCAATTACGGCAGTATCGTGAACCACGTGCTCAACCTCACCATTACCCCGGCGCTGGGAAACTCGGCCAATCCTGTATCGAGCGCCACGATGACCTTCGACATCCCGGAATCATTGCTTTCGGCAGGGACAAACACCCTGTCCGTGAGTACCCATGACCACGAGTTGAATTTCAATTCCGCGACAACCAAGTTCAACGTTCTCAAGCCGGACGAAAGCGGGATTCCCTTCCAAGTGGACGTGGCGGACATTGACCTCCCGATTTCCGCCTCCGGATGCATGGGGAACATCGGCATAACGAAGAAGTTGAGCGAATGGCCCTCGGCAATCTATGTCCCAGACCCGACTAACCCCTCGAATCAAATCCGTGCCGGATTCGCTGCGCTTGGGGTATCCGCCACTTCCCACGATGGGCAGACGGGAGAGGGATCGATGTACATCACGGAATTCGGCCTGAATACAGTATTCGTGAAATTCCCCAGCGCCGCCATCCCGCCGCAGGGGCCGTTCCACGTGGACGCCACGTTAGTAATATCCATCGACGCGCGACCTTGTTCTGACGTGCGCGTCTTGTTCGAGGAAGACGGCGTGCTCACGGGAGAGGGCATTAGCCGCATCGCCGCCGACAACCTCTCCGCCGGGGGGTTGGTGGGGACATTACCGACATCCTTGAGCGCGCAGGCGCTCCCCATGAACTGGTTTTCGCCCGCATCGCTGGTTCTCGCTCCGGGGGAAAGCGCCGACGCACGCTGGGGGGGAGAACCTCCATGGTATTTGTATTTCCCAGGAGCCTCTCGAGGCGACGTGGCCATGATTGAGAACACAGGATATGACGATTGCGCAACCACGCTCCGGGTGAACGCGCTCAATCCGGGTATCGTACCGTTGCTGGGCAATAATTCCTCATGCTCCAATTTTTGGGGGGAATTGGGCCAGGCGACAGACCTGTCCATCTGCGTGAAAGGCGTCCGCATCCCGGATGCCTCCCTCGTAAAAGTGGCTCCGGGGGTGGAACTGGCGCTGAAGGCTGGGGAAATTCTGGGCGTGGCCGGATTTTCCGCCGACAACGAGCCGCAGGTGGACGTGCGGGGCGTGGTGGATGACGGAATCGCGAGGGCCTTCAATGCCTATGGCCCGGAAAAGATTCGTGCCGGCGGCGGGGAAATCTCCCTTACCGAAATCCGCTATCCGACCAACCAACACACCACGGAAATCGGCCTGGCCGGAAAACTCACGGGACGGTTTGACTTTGGCGGCCCCGTCACCCTCCGCCGGGGTCGGAATTCCGTTCCTTTCTCCGTCGCCAACGCCCTGGGCAACGCCGGGAAAGCCATGGCGGTAATCGATGCCCAGGACCAGGACGGCAATCCCCTCACCAACGACTTCCTCATCAAGGTCGTCTCCGTGGAAAAGAGCCTATCCTCCGGGGATGTCGGCGTCCTGAACGGATTCTACGCCGGGCCGCCGCCGGAGTTTATCACGGTGGAAAATCCCCGAGGGGACACTCGTCAGGTCAATCTGGAGCCGCCCTCGGGCGACTCCTCCGGTCCCGGACGGGGGATTCGATACACGGGACGATTCATCCTCGCCCCGGAAGGAAGTTTCATCCCGGAAAACGTGACGGCGACGCTTGCGGTATTGCCGGCGCGGGTCGGGGACAAAATCGAGGCTCGGGACGGCAGCCCTTATGTGGATGCCGTCACCGTTCCCGGCACGGATTACCAGTTTGCCGAGAGCGGCCCGAGCGCCATTTCAATCGAATCCGGCGCGGATGCGGAACTCGTGGTGGCCCTCACGGAAAGCGACCTCGCCTCGCTGGAAGAGGCGCGGGTCATGCGAAACGTTTCGGGACCGCTCACGGCGATTCCGGCCAATCTCGCCTCCTTCGACTCGAAAGGGACGCGCTTGGTCAATCAGGCGGGCGAGCCTCCCGTGGACCAAAGCATGATGCTCATCCGGGTAGGGACGACGCCGGTCTTCCGCAGCGCGGCCATCCGATTCTCCGCCGGGAGCGCGGAGGATGCCGGTCTCACCCATCGGATAATCCCCGAGGGGAAAGTCACATTCGTCGCCACGCTGGAAATCCCCGCCTACGGGGACTATCCGCCCTACACCCGGACGTGGACCGCCTCCCGGCCCACGGGCGGATATCGCCTCACGCCGCAGGAATCCTCACGGGGCAACACCCCCACGGGCGGAAGCGGCATCTATCTTCACAATGGCGAATTCGTCCACACGGCGACGGACCTCGCCATTTCAACCGCAAAGGGGCCGGGATTCGCATTCACTCGCGCCTATCGCAGCCAAATCAACTATGAAGGGCCTTTGGGCTATGGCTGGGACCATGTCTACTTCCAACGCCTCGTGGAGAAGGATGATGACGGGGACGGCGTGATGGATGCGGTGTTCTACAACGGTCTTGGCCGCCGGGACGTGTACCGGGGCGAGAATGGGAAATTCGTCTCGCCGACGGGATTTTATGACCTTCTGGAGCGCGACGCCGCCGGATTCGCCCGCACGGACGGAAGCGGCACGGTTCTCCGCTATCAGACCCTTACGGCCCGCCCCACGGAATATGTACTCGTGTCCATCGCGGACCGGATGGGCAATCGGATGGCCTTCTTCTACAACGCCTACGGTCAGTTGGAACGCGTCAATGATTCCCACGACCGGAACATCGTCTATCGCTACTTCACCGCCGCGGATTTCGGCGGAGCGCTCACGGGAAAACTCAAGGAAATCGAGGACTTCTCCGGGCGGAAAGTCGCATTCGAGTACAACACAACGACGAAAGACCTCGTCAAGGTGACGCTACCGACCGTGCCGGTGGATGGCGGCGGCACAACGGCCCCGACCACGCGCTATGCCTATCAGGGCGGAAGCGTTTCCTATCTCGCTCATAACCTTGTCAAAATCACCGACGCGAAGAGCCAGGAATACCTGGAAAACACCTACACCGCCGACGACCGCGTCCAAAGCCAGCGCCTTGGGACGGGGACGGTCGGAGTTCAATACATCGGGGGAAGTTCCGGAAGTGCCGGTTCCACGCTCTTCACGGATGCCAACACCCATGTCTGGACATACCTCTGGGATGACGCCCATCCGGAACTCGCCGCATCGGTCACGGACCCGGCTCCGTCCGGCAAGACCACGCATTACACATTTACCGCCGACAAGGAATTTAATGAAGTCACCTACCCTCTCGAAAACAAGGTCGCCTACATCTATGCCGGGGGGAGCGACCCCATCAAGCGCGGAAATCTCCTCTCGGTGATTCAGACTCCGGACTCAACACGCGGTGGGGACTACGCCGCCATCAAAACCGAGACGACCTACACGACGAAAACCGATTTCGACCCGGAGGCCCCGGCGGAGGCGGACCGTTGGAACTTCGTGAAGACCGCGAAGGATGCCGATGGCGCAATCACCACGTATTTCTATAACGACACTGGCAATCTCACGAAGACCAGCCGCAACGTGAGGACCATCGCCGGCTCGGCGGCCCAGACCGAACTCGCCACGGAATACCGGTACAACGCCGCCGGCCAGGTGGAGGCGGTGCTTGCGCCCGACACCTCCATCACCTGGTATGCGTATTATGAATCCAATGGCCGCCCCGGCGATGCATCGGACCTCGAAGGCTATCAGAAACGCGCCATCCAGTCCACGGACCGGAGCCATGTTCTTGCCGATACGCCGCCTGCCGACCCCCGGACGAGCCTCGTTTGTCTGGTGACGGAATTTGTCCCGGATGTGCGGGGCAACATCACGACGACGGTGGACGCAAAAGGCATGGCTTGGGTGAGGACATTCGACACCCTCGACCGCCTCACGGAAGAGATTTCTCCGCCCGTGGTCGGCACGGCGCGGAACCATACTCTCTACGCTTACGATGCCAACGGCAACCTGGCGAAGACCACACGTCAGACGCCCTCGCCGGACGACCCCTACGGAACTTCCGTGAGCGTGAAGTCCCAGGTTGTCACCCGGGCGTTTGACACAATGGACCGGCCGCTCTCCGCCACGGAAGGCGATCGCCTCAGCCAGACCCGTTATGACGCCAACGGCAACCCAATCGCCTCGATTGATCCCGTCGGTCGCATCCGC
>JAZDJP010000078.1:0-64000 GCA_043803805.1 Planctomycetota bacterium | reverse complement strand
CGCCGGCGTGGATGATGCCATGGACGACGGGAACGTGGGTTACACCATCCTCACCGGCGCCTGCTCGAGCGGCGACGGCAATTACAACGGGTTCAATCCGTCCGATGTGTCGGTCACCAACACCGACAACGACACGGCCGGGATCACGGTCAGCGAGACGTCGGGACTCGTCACCACCGAACCGAGCGGGATGGACGATTTCACGGTGGTGCTCACGAGCCAGCCGACGGCGAACGTGGTGGTGGACCTCTCCAGTTCCGACACCTCCGAGGGCACCATCAATCCGGTGACTCTGACGTTCACGAGCGCCACCTGGAACATCCCGCAGACAGTATGGATCTACGGCCAGGACGACGCCGTGGATGACGGCGACGTGGGGTACACGATCATCACGGCCGCGGCCGTGAGCGGCGACGGGGTCTATAATGGGATGAATCCGTCGGACGTGTCGGTGACCAATACCGACGACGACACGGCCGGGATCACGGTGAACCCGATGTCGGGACTCACGACGACGGAGACGGGCGGCGCCACCCAGTTCACGGTGGTGCTCACCAGCCAGCCGACGGCGAACGTGACGATCACCCTCACAAGCGCCGACACGACGGAGGGGATGGCCAATCCGACGTCGCTCACCTTCACCCCCGCCAACTGGGCCTCGATCCAGCAGGTGGTGGTGACGGGGGTGGATGACGACGCCGACGACGGGAACGTCGGCTATTCCATCACCACCCTTCCCGCCTCGAGCGCGGACGGCGTCTATGACACCATGAACGCGAGCGACGTCTCCCTTACCAACACCGACAATGAGGATGTGGTGTATGTGAAGTGGGACGCCGGGGGTTCGAACAACGGCACTTCCTGGGTGAACGCCTACACAAGTTTGACCACCGCGCTCACGAACGCGGTGGCCGGGAAGGAGATCTGGGTGGCGGGGGGGACGTACAAGCCCGGCGGATCGAGAACCAATACGTTCCAGATGAAGGCGAGCCTTCCGATGTACGGGGGATTCGCCGGGGGCGAAAATGCCCGGGGCGCCCGGAACTGGGTGACGAATGTTGTGATTTTAAACGGCGACGTGAACGGGGATGACGCCGGCTTCACCAACAACGCCGAGAACAATTATCACGTGGTGACGGGGGCAGGGCCCGCATTCCTGGACGGATTCACCGTCCGGGGCGGGAATGCCAACAGCACGGGTGTTGACAGCCGGGGCGGGGGTTTGACGAGCAGCACCACCCTCACGGTCCAGAACTGCGAATTCCGGGAGAATTTCGCGACGGACGCGGGGGGCGGCGCCTACTTCGTCGGCAATCCCGCGGCAGTGCGGAGGTCTCTCTTCCTGAACAACGTCTCCGGGGCGGGGGCGGGCGGGGCGGGGTTGTCCTTCGATTCGACGACATCCGCCGGCGTGGATGAGTGTGTGTTCGCCTTCAACACCTCGGCCGGTTCCGGCGGCGGGGCGAGGATATTCAACGCGGTGAACGGCGCCTTCACGAATTGCGTGTTCACCGGGAACACCGCGACGAGCGGGAACGGGGGCGGTTTCATCAGCGCGGGCGGATCCACGGCCAAATTGTTGAATTGCACGTTCCAGGGAAACTCGGCGAACTACGGCGGCGGCGCCTGCGCCATGTCCTCGGTGCTGAACGTGACGAGTTGCGTCCTTTGGGGCGACACCATGATCACGGCGGGACCGGAAATCCACAACGGCACGGGGACGGTGGTCATCGCCAATACGGACATCTCCGGGAATGTCGCCGGGGTGAACGGCGGGGCGACCGACGACGGCGGGAATCTCAACGTGGATCCGCAGTTTACGAACGTGGGCGACAAGGATGGCGCCGATAACCGATTTGGGACGCTGGACGACGGTCTGGCTCTCGGGGATGCGAGCCCGGCCCTGGACGTGGGGCTTTACCTCGATCCGCTCACATTCGATGTCGCCAGCCAGGAGCGCGTTCGGGGTGGCGGGGTGGACATGGGGGCCTATGAGAATCAGACCGGGACGGTGATCTATGTGGACGCGGATGCGACCGGATCGAACAACGGTACGTCCTGGGCGAATGCCTACACGACGCTCGCCAGTGCTTTGGGGGTGGCCGCGGCGGGGGACGAGATCTGGGTGGCGGAAGGGACCTACAAGCCGCCAGCGGGGTCCCGGTCCAATACGTTCACGCTCGTGGGCCGGGTGGGGGTGTACGGGGGATTCACCGGGACGGAAATCTACCGAAAGGATCGGGACTGGCGGATGCGGCCGACGGTGCTTTCCGGGGACTTCAACGGGGATGATTCCGGTTTCACCAACAATACCGAGAATGCCTATCATGTCGTGACGATGGCTAACAAATCCATGATTGACGGTTTTGTTATTTGTGGTGGAAATGCGAATGGAGGGGGGGCAGAAGAGGGACGTGGCGGAGGGATATACAATCCCGGTGCATCCTCGACTGTTCGGAGTTGTCTCTTCGTCGCAAATAACGCATCCAGTGAAGGTGGTGCTATTTGCAATGCGGACACGTCGTCGCCTTTCATAGACGGTTGCATCTTCAAGGGGAATCAGGCAGGTCAGCAGGGAGGTGCCATATTCAACAGTATCTGGGTTCCAAATACAATACGGAATTGCATCTTCCAAGGAAACACGGCTATGGATGGTGGTGCCATGATGAGTAATTATGTTGCCTTGCTGAAAGTAATTAATTGCACCTTCCAAGGGAATACAAAAACAGGCGGTTCTAGTGGTGGAATCATGCATAATGCCGGCACTTTGAAGATCACCAATTGCATTTTGTGGGGGGATGCTGGTATCGAGATTTCGAACCTGGATACTGTATATATTAATAATACCGATATCGCTGGAGGTGTGGCGGGCATAGGCGGAACGGTTAATGATGGTGGTGGCAACATCAGTTCCGATCCCTATTTCGAGACGCCCGGTGACCCGGACGGCGCAGATAACCTTTGGGGAACCGGCGACGACGGCCTGATGTTGCAGGTGACAAGCGGCGCGAAGAATACCGGGACATGGCCGGATGCGCCCCGGACGGACATCCGCGGCACCCCCCGTCCGCAGGGCGGGACGCAGCCGGATATGGGGGCGTACGAGCAATAAGAAGTCAGCGAGTCAGCGAGTCAGCGAGTCGCCGAGTCGGGGAAGGAATAGGAATCAGAAGGAAGTCGGAGAGTCACCGAGTCTGGTTTTGTTTGATTGAAGACTCCGGACTCGCTGACTCGCCGACTCGCAAGACTGTCTCACTCGGAATTCCGAAATCCGGGAAGGTTTTTTTGTTGTAGACTCAAGACTCGCTGACTCTCCGACTCGCAAGACTTCTTCACGCCCCTTCCAGAATACTCCCCGAAACCTCTTCCCCCCCGGCATGCCGGCAGATGCCGCGTTTTGAGTTCCGGATGAAATCCGTGAGGGTTCGGATTTCGTCGTTCATGTCGAGTGGGGCGAGATCGGCGAGTGCCTGGGTCACGTTCCGGCCGGACAGAAATAATGTTTTATAGGCCTGCTTGATCCGGTCCCTCTGCTCCGGGGAGAATCCCGCCCGGCGGATGCCGACGACGTTCAACCCCTTCACCACGGAATCCCCCTCGATAATCGTGTATGGAGGGACGTCCTTTCCCACCCGCACAAGCCCCGCGATCATGGCGAGGGTGCCGATCCGGACGAATTGATGAATCACGACATTGCCGGAGATGAAGGCGCGGTCCGCCACCTCCACATGACCGGCGAGGAGGGCTCCGTTTGCCAGGACGACCCGGTTCCCGATCCGGCAGTCGTGGGCGACGTGGGATAATCCCATGATGAAGTTGTCGTCCCCGATCGTGGTCACCGCGCCTTCCTTCGCGGACCGGTGGATGGTGGCGTATTCGCGGATGGTGTTGCGGTGGCCGATCCTGACTCCGGTGGGCTGGTTTTTGTATGAAAGATCCTGCGGCGGCGCGCCGAGCAGGGCGCCGGTGTGAATGTCATTATCCTCTCCGATGATGGCGCCGCTGAACACCTGAACCTGGGGGCCGACGCGGGTCCGGGCGCCGATGCGGGCGCCGGCCTCGATCCGGGTCCAGGGGCCGATGGAGGCGTCGGGCGCGATATCAGCCGCGGGATCCACAAGGGCGGTGGGATGGATGTTCATCATGGGAACGCCCATTGTATCGCGCCGGCTGTGTTTGCAAGAGGCGGAATTGGCAAATTCCGGGTCGTGGGGACTTGACAGCGACCATAGGCATGGTAGAGATACGGACTTGGGCAATTCGTTTTTCAAGGAAACCGGTATGAAATGCGGAATCGGAATTTTCTGGCCCGGGGATTACCGCACCCGGCCCAATGATCTGGCCCTTCCCCAGATGCGGGAGGCCACTGCGCAGATCGAGCGGGCGCTCAAGCGGCTGGGCCGGCCCTCGTACCGCATCCCGGGGTTCATCACGAAACCCCATGAGTCCATCGAGAAATTGGGGCCGGTGGACGATCCCCTCATCGGGGTCTTTGTCCACTGGGTGTACGGGCCGCACACCGTGGACGGCGTGACGGGGAAGGACAACCCGCTTCTGCTGGCGAGCAATTTTTCGGGGACATGGCCGGGTCTCGTTGGTCTTCTCAACACGGGGGCCTGCCTTGAGGCCGACGGACGGATGTTCTCCCGGATTTGGACGGAAAAGAAGGATTGGGCGCGTGACGCCGCGTTCATGGCGCGCCTGGAGGAATGGTGTCTGACGGGACGCATCCGTTATCCGGATGATGAGGTGTCCTTCGCCGCGGCGATTTCGCCGGCGGCGGTCCGCATCGCCGGGCGGGTGGCGGATAAAATTCGCCAGAGGCGAATTTTATGTCTGATGCTGGGCGACACCTCCATGGGGATGACCAACGGGTATTTCGGGCCGAAACGGCTTCATGAGGTGGGATTCACGGAACACAAGGTGGATCAGGCATGGATCATTGACCGCGGACGACGGATTTCCGAGGATCGGATCGGGCGGGCCTTTGATTTTGTCCGTTCGAAGGGGGTGATGTTTCACTGGCGTGAGAAAGGGGCGGAGGATTTCGACGAGAACGCCACCCGGGAGCAATTGCGGGATTATCTGGCGGTGCTCGACATGGTCCGCGAGTTCAAGGCGGATTGCATCGGCTGGCAGTATCAGCTGGGGCTTCTTCCGCTCCGGCCCCCGTCGGATTTCGCCGAGGGGTTGTTCAACTCGGCCTGCCGGCCGGAGGGCGACGGCCGGGCGATTGTCTGCTCCACGGAGGCCGACCAGGGGAATTTGCTGCCCATGGAGATGATGAAACGACTTCTCGCGGCCAGGGGGCTTCATCCGGCCGTCATGTTCCACGATGTCCGGTGGGGCGGTGTTCATGCCGGGAGGTTCCTCTGGGTGTTGTTGAACTCGGGATCGACGGGCGCCTATCCCTTCAATCACGATCCCGGCACCCTTCGCGGTGTCCATTCCTATCGCCAGCCGTCGGGATACTTTCCGATCCCGGGCGGGACGTTCGCCGGGGAGAGCCTGCCGGGGAAAATCACCTGGGCCCGCGCCTACCTTCGCGGGGGCGAGATGTGGATGGATGTGGGGAAGGGGGAATCCGTGCGGATGCCGCCCGCGAAACGCGAACGGTGGTGGCGGGGGACGACTCGGGAATGGCCGTTCATGGCCGCCTGGCTCAACCTGGGACGCGACACCCTGATGGCCCATTACCTTTCGAATCACATCGCGGTGGCGTACGGGGATATTTTCGGTGAAATGGTTTCGCTCTCCCGGACACTGGGGTTCCGGGTGAGGATACTGGGTGACCTGTGAATATCGTGGTATTGGACGGTTACGCGCTGAACCCCGGGGACAATCCCTGGGATCCCGTGGCCGCGCTGGGAAATCTGACCGTATACGACCGGACGGGACAGTCCGATCTCCGGGAGCGGGGGCGTGAGGCGGATATTTTCCTCACCAATAAAACTCCTTTTTCGGAGGAGATTCTGAGGTGGTTCCCGCGGGCTAAATTTATTTCGGTACTGGCCACGGGCTATAACGTGGTTGATATCGATGCTGCCCGGCGGCGTGGAATCCCGGTTTCCAATGTCCCGGAATACGGCACCCGCGCGGTCTCCCAGTTCGTTTTCGCGTTGCTTCTGGAGTTGTGTCATCGCGTCGGAGCGCATGATGCCGCGGTTCACGGCGGGGAGTGGTCCCGGTGCCCCGATTTCAGTTTCTGGAAGTATCCGCTGGTCGGGTTGAACGGGCTGACCATGGGAATCGTCGGGTTCGGGCGGATCGGACGCCAAGTGGGGACGATTGCCCACGCGTTCGGGATGGATGTTCTCGCGCACGACGTCCGCCGGTCGGATCCCCCGGCGTATCAGCCGTTTTCCTGGGCCGGTCTGGAGGAAGTGTTTGGGCGCTCGGACGTGGTGAGTCTGCATTGCCCGGAAACCGAGGAGAGCCGGCGGATGGTGGGAGAAGCGCTTCTCGGCCGGATGAAACGCGGGGCGTTCCTGATCAACACGTCACGCGGTGGATTGATTGATGAACCTGCGCTGGCCGCGGCACTGGGCGCCGGCAGAATCGCCGGCGCGGCCGTGGACGTGGTTTCCGTCGAACCCATCCGCTCGGGAAATCCGCTCCTGACCGCGCCGAACTGCATCATCACCCCGCACATGGCCTGGGCGACCCTTGAGGCCCGCCAGGAACTCATGCGGCAGACCGCGGCCAATATCGCCGCTTTTCTGGCAGGCCATCCGATCAACGTGGTCAACGGTTGAATAAAAGAAAACCCGCGGCGACAAGGCGTCGCCGCGGGTAAAGACGATCCCGGAAATCACCTACTTCGTGATGGTAACCTTCGTTCCCATGGGAATGAGGCTGTAGACGTCCTCGACGTCCTTGTTCCACATCCGGACACAGCCATTGGACGCATCCTTGCCGATCCCCTCGCCGTTCACGCTTCCATGGATGCCATAGTCGCGGTAGGGCTCGTTGAATCCCAGCCAGCGCGTCCCGAGGATGTTTTCCGGGTCTCCGGGCGGGACCTCCTTCTTTCTTCCGTCCGGCATGGGTTTGTACCAGGAGGGGTTGGGCAGGCGGCTCGTGATGACAAACGTCCCTTCCGGGGTCTTGTCCGCGGCCCCGACGCCGATATTGAAGGTCTTCAGAATGTCTCCATTGATGAGAATGTCGAGGGTGAACCGTGACGTGCTCACGGCGATTTCCACGGGACAGTTGATCACTTTCAGCCGTTGATTGGGCTGGATCGTGGTCCCCTTCATGCCGTTGAGCCGTTGGATGAATTCGGGGGTCGTGTTGTATTTCTTGGCGATTTTGAAAAGGACATCGCCCGGCTGGACAATATGGATGGTGGTGCCGGGCGCGGGCTTGGGGGAGAAAAACTCATCGTTGAGCGCGTCGAGTTTTTTGAGCAGCATGTCGCGTTGCTCGGACGTCGCGGGTGCGACTTTCAGTTCGGCCGTGAGGGCTCCCCGCGCATTGTTTTCCGAACGGCAGAGGGCGGCCAATTCCGACGCCGCCTTCTTTGCGAGTTCCGAGGTGGCATCCACGTCGAGCAGTTTTCTCAAATTCTTCTTTTTCGCAGCGGAGGTCGCGGCCTTCTGGGCGTTGGCGTAATACTCCTGGGGTGTGAGCAAGGGTTCCGGGGCGGGTGTCGCGGGCATCGCGGCCGGGTTGGTCACCGACGACACCGGAGGCGTCGGAGGATTCTCGGTTATCGGAACAGGAATCTCGGGTTCGTTCGAACGGCAGGCCCGGACGCCGAAGACAATACCGGCGGCGATGAGGACAAGAACGATGACAACTCCAAGCGCTCTCATTTTTGGCTCCTCGGCGAAAAAGTTGTTTGAGGAAGAGTCTAATTGATATCTCTTGTCTTTCAAAGGAAATATGGAAATAGGGCCCCCGCCTGTTATCATGACGCTCGCTTTTTCAAAGGGAGGGAGTACATGGCATTTCGTTTCACGGGATTTGCCGACGAGGCCGGTCCGACCATCGAAGAACAGATTCGCGCCACCCAAGAGGCCGGCTGGGATGGCATCGAGCTCCGGGGGGTTGCCGGTGACACGGTGACGTCCATCAGTGACGACGACTGGGCCCGGACATGGGGGGCGCTCCAGACAGCGGGCATCCGCGTGGCGGGGTTCGGAAGCGGGATTGCCAACTGGGCGAAGACCATTGCCATGGATTTTTCCGCGGACGTGACCGAATTGCGCCGGGCCATCCCGCGGATGCGCCAATGTGGAACACGGCTCATCCGCATCATGTCCTATCCCAATGTGAAGGACAATCCCTGGCCCCGGGACCGGTGGCGGGACGAGGTGATCCGGCGGATCCGGGAGCTTGCCCGCATTGCCGAAGGGGAGGGGGTTATTCTCGGCCATGAGAATTGCAGTGGTTATGGAGGACTTGGCTCCCGGGAGACGTTCGAAATTCTGGATGCCGTCAACAGCCCGGCGCTGAAACTCATCTTTGATACCGGCAACACCACGTTGCACGATGGCAGCCGCGAGGCCACGTGGGCGTTCTATAAGGCCTGCCGGGACCGGGTTGTCCACGTGCATATCAAGGCCTGCAAGCCGGATCCGGAGGGCAAGTGGATCACATGCTATCCGGACGAGGATGAGGTCCAGCGCCGTGTCCTTGCGGATTTGAAAGCGCGGGAATTTGACGGCTGGATTTCCATCGAACCGCATATGGCGGCCGCCGTTCATGAGGGGAAGGGCGTGTCGGACGCCCGTGCCGCCGCCGGTATCTACGTGGAATACGCCAGGCGCCTCGGGCTCATTGTGCAGGGTCTTTAACGCCAACCGAAGGGGAGGTTCCGGTCCAGCCATGTTTTCAAGAGTCCTTATTGCCAACCGGGGGGAAATCGCCCTCCGGATTATGCGCGCCTGCAAGGAGCTGGGCATCGAGACGGTCGCCGTCTTCTCCCAAGCCGACAGGGATGCCAGTTACCTGCGGATGGCGGACGCGAAAATCTGTATCGGGGCGGCGTCTCCGGCCGAGAGCTATCTCAACATCCCCCGCATCATCAGCGCCGCGGAAGTGATGGATGTGGATGCCATCCATCCCGGTTACGGTTTTCTCGCCGAGAACAGCCACTTCGCCGAGGTGTGTCGTTCCTGCCGCATCCAGTTCATCGGGCCCACCCCCGAGGCGATGCTCATGTTGGGGAACAAGGCCCGCGCCCGTGATTTCGCCCAGAAGGAGAAGGTTCCCATCATCCCCGGCAGCAAATCCCTTGTCGAAAATGACGAGGAAGCCCTGAAGATCGCCCACGAGGTCGGTTATCCCGTGGTGGTCAAGGCGGCCGCCGGAGGGGGAGGACGGGGGATGCGGGTGGCCCACAACGACGTGAGCCTGGTGAATGGGCTGATGTCCGCCAAAGCCGAGGCGGAAGTGGCGTTCAAGGACGCATCGGTGTACATCGAGAAATACATCGAGCAGCCCCGTCACATCGAATTCCAGATTCTCGCCGACACCCATGGGAATGTCGTGCATCTGGGGGAACGCGACTGTACCCTTCAGCGGCGTCATCAGAAACTGGTGGAGGAGAGTCCATCGCCCGTCATGACGCGCGCCCTGCGGCGCGAGATGGGGGAGGCGGCGGTTCATCTGGCCCGGAGCGCCGGGTATTCGAGCGTCGGCACAATCGAGTTTCTGATGGACCGGGGCGGGCGATTCTACTTCATCGAGATGAATACACGGATACAGGTCGAACATCCGGTCACCGAGATGGTCACCGGTATCGACATCGTCAAGGAGCAGATCCGCGTTGCCGCGGGAGAGAAGCTGACATCCCGGCAGCAGGATATCATCCTGCGCGGATCCGCGGTCGAATGCCGCATCAACGCGGAGGACCCGGAAAAAGGCTTCAAACCGTGCCCGGGGCGGATCACGCGGTTCATCCCCCCCGGCGGGTTCGGGGTCCGGGTGGACACTCATGCCCACGCGGGGTATCTGGTGCCGCCGAATTACGATTCCCTGGTGGCAAAGCTCATCGTTCACCGCCCGACGCGCTCGGAGGCGCTCTCGACGATGAAGACAGCCCTTCAGGAATTCTTAATCGAGGGCATCAAGACCACCATTCCCCTGCACCAGCGGCTGATGGGGGACAACCGTTTTGCCGGCGGCGATGTGGACACGCATTACGTTGAGGCGTTGTTGGAAGGGCTCGCCTGACCGGTTAACCGGTGCAGACCAGATTCCGGCCGTTTTCCTTGGCTTTGTAGAGGGCGGCATCCGCCGCGGCCACGAGGGCGTCCGGGTTCGGCATCGCCTTCGTGAGTTCCGCCACGCCCAGACTTACCGTGACGGTGATTTCGCGGCCGTCCGCGGTGCGGAAGGCCTTCGATGCGACGCGTTTCCGGATACGCTCCGCGATCTGGGTGGCGATGGGAATGGAGGATCCAGGGAGGAGAATCGCCAGCTCCTCGCCCCCGTATCGGTAGGCGCTGTCGCCATCCCGGATGCAGGCCTTGAGGTTTTCCGAAATATCCGCCAGAACGCGGTCGCCGCTCAAGTGTCCATGCCGGTCGTTGATCAATTTGAAATGATCGATGTCGAGAAGCACGAGAGAAAAGGTTGTTTCTCCATTCTGGCAGCGTTGGTAGAATCCGGACAGCTGCTGGGCAAAGTGGCGTTTCGTGTAGAGTCCGGTCAGACTGTCGAGGACCGCACGTGAGTGGAGGGCGGGTGTCTTGAGGGCCAGGGTGATGTGCTTGGCGATGTCCTTCACGGCATATTCGAGAAGTTCGGTGCTGACGTTCGGTGTCACGACTCCCGTGCGGATCTTCATGACACCGAAGATCTCCTGATCGGCGATGAGGGGAAGGACCAATTTGAAGGATCCGGCCCCCGTGGATCCCCCCTCCGATTCCATAAAGAGCTGGCGGTACGTCATCGCGGCCTGGACCTGGGGGTCCGGGGGGAGGGCGGCGAGAGCCTCTTCCTCGAAGACGGACTGCCTGTCCCGTCGGAGGGCGCGAGGGACAAGGCCTTCCGAGCTCTCGTCCACGGCGAAGATCACGATCTCCTCCGTCCCCAGCAATTCCTCGACGATGCGCATCACCTTGTCGAGAATCTTGTCGAACTGGACATCGTCGCTCACCACGCGGCTGACCTCCCGCATGGCGGAAAGGAGTTCCACCTGATAGCGGAGGCTCTTGGTGTTGCTTTCGAGAAATCGCTGATGATCCTCCATTTCCCGGAGACGGCGATCGAGGCGTGTGAGACGGTCGAGGGCGAGGAGACCGCCGCCGCAGATTACCGCGACGGCGAGTGCGATCGCGAACACGAGAAGGGCGTACTGATCCATGGGCAGAATGGTTTCCCCCATGGCCGTGAGGAGCGCCAGGGACAGGCAGACGAGTGGAAAAAGGAGAAACGCCAGGCGGAGGGAGCGGACCAGCATCATGGGTTGGCTGAAATTGTATCGCAGGAATTCAAAATCCGCAACTCAAACTCCTGCCGGGGGTGGCGGACGTTGTCCTTTTCGCTTGCGGAGCTACCGGTATCATCTAGAATGAGAGGGGTCTAAACGGTTCCATTATTTCGTCAGCGCATGAGATCCCATCCCACCGCCGTCGTTCATCCGAAAGCCCATATCGCCGATGACGTGGTCATCGGACCCTATTCCGTCATTGACGAGCACGTCGAAATCGGTTCCGGAACCCGTATCGCCAATCACGTCACCATTACCGGTTTTACGTCCATTGGCCATAACAACGATATCGCTCCGTCGGCGGTCATCGGGACCATTCCCCAGGATATGAAATTCCGGGGGGAGACCTCCTATGTGCGCATCGGGGATGACAATGACATACGCGAATTCGTCACCATCCATCGTGGAACCGCCCTGGGCGGAGGCGAAACACGGATGGGGCACCGGAATCTCGTCATGGCCTATTGTCATGTGGCTCACGATTGCCTTCTCGATGACGACATCGTTCTGGCCAACAATACCGTTCTTGCGGGACACGTGAAAATCGAATCCTTCGCGCGGGTGGGGGGCATGGTGGCGATTCATCATTTTGTTGCAATCGGACGTCATGCGTTCGTGGGCGGATTCTCCCGCATTTCGCGAGACGTGCCGCCGTTCATGATCGTGGAGGGGAATCCGGCGCGGGTTCGCGGCCTCAACCTGGTGGGATTGAAGAGGGCCCATTTTGATGACGCCCGGATTAACGCCATCAAGGATGCTCATCGGATCATCTTCCGGCAGGAACCCGTTCAGGAGAAGGCGTTTCAGCGGATTCGGGAAAACGGGTCTCTGACCGAGGATGTGGCCTATCTCATCGGATTCCTTCAGAAGACGGCTTCCGGAAAGATGGGGAGGGCACGGGAGGCATTGCGTCAGGATCTTCCCGGAACTCGGGGGGAGGAGTAGATTCTTCCGTCTCAAATCTCGTGCAAAAGCACAAGATTTTCGCCGGAAGAATCTTTAACAAGGCAAATCGGCCCTGTTTGGTTTCGGCTCCGCCGATTTGCGGTGTTTCTCCGGCGTCCGCGGGGAGGGGCGATTCGTGACCGAGATTCGTGTCGGAGTCATCGGGGCGGGTAAGCACGGAAGGGAGCATGCCCGGGTGTATGCCTCCATGCCCGGGGTTCGTCTGGCGGCCGTCGTGGATCTGGACGAGCGTCGTGCCACCAAGACGGCCGCCGAGTTCGGCGCCGTCGCCTGTTCCGATTTTCGGAATATCCCGGATGTCCAGGCGGTCAGCATCGCCGTTCCAACGATCGGACATTACCCCCTCACCCGGCACTTTCTGGAGCGCGGAGTGGCGGTGCTTCTTGAAAAACCCATGACCTCCACCCTGGAGGAGGCGGAGCAGCTGGCGGCCGTTGCCGGGGAACGCAGGATGCTCCTTCAGATCGGGCATGTCGAACGCTTCAACCCGGCGGTGAGCGCCATCGAGTCCCTGGTGGACGCTCCGCGCTACATTGAGACACGACGGGTGAGCCCCTTCTCTTTTCGTTCCACCGACATCGGTGTGGTGCTGGATCTCATGGTTCACGATTTGGATCTGGTTCTGCATTTCTCGCGATCAAGCGTCTCGCGCGTTGAGGCCGTCGGGGTGGCGTTGCTCACTTCCTCCGAGGACATGGCCAATGCCCGCATCAACTTCGAAAATGGGTGCGTTGCCAATCTTACCGTCAGCCGTGTTGCCCGAAAGAAGGTGAGGGAATTCCGGATATTTCAGCGTGATCGTTACATCACCGTGGATCTGGCCGGGGGGCACGCCAGTTGCATTTCCCGGAATCCGGGCGCACTTCCGTCCGGGGGGAATATCGCGGAGCCCCCCGCCCACGTGGATCCCCATGAGTATTTCATGCGCCAGTTTGTCTCGGTTGAAGATATCCCGATGGTTTCCGTTGAGCCGCTTGCGGCCGAGATCCGGTCCTTTGTGGATTGTCTGCGAACCGGCGCCCCGCCCGTGGTGGGACCGGAGGAGGGGGTGGCGGTGATGCGGGTGGCCACGCACATATGCCGATCCATCCGGGCGTCCTGCGAGGAACGAGGACTTTCCCGGTTGGCGGGCGCCCCGGTGTGATGGATTCGTTTTCCTCCAAGCGCATCTGGGTGATTGCCGGCGAGCATTCCGGCGATGCATACGGAGCCGGGATTGTTCAAGCCATCCGCCGCCGGGATTCACGAACGTCGTTCTTTGGGCTTGGAGGTCCCCGCATGGCCGGTGCGGGGATTGAACTTGTCCGGGATATGACCCGGATTTCCGTCACGGGGTTCATCGAGGTTCTCCGGCACCTTTCCGAATACCGGCGTCTCCTGTCGGAACTGGACACCCGCCTTGCCCGGGGGGAGGCGGATATCATCGTGCTTGTCGACTATCCCGGTTTCAACCTGCGTCTCGCGCGTCTCGCGGCGAAGCGGGGAATTCCCGTTGTCTACTTCGTCAGCCCCCAGATATGGGCCTGGGGCCGGCGGCGCATTGGGATGATCCGGCGGACGGTGAAACGAATGCTGGTGTTGTTCGATTTCGAGGAAAAGCTCTATCAGGAACATGGCATTTCCGTGAGGTGGGTGGGGCATCCGCTCCTGGACATCATTCCGGAGCCGGTCGGTGTGGTTGATGACGATGGCGTCACCATCGCCCTTTTCCCGGGGAGCCGGCCGTCGGAGATTGCCCATCATGCGGCGATCCTTCTTGATGCGGCGCGGCGGATACGGGCGGAGGCGCCTGCTTCGATCTTCCGCATGGTGGGGGCGGACGATGCCTGCACCCGTCTTCTCCAGCGGCACGTTGCCGAGGCGGGTCTTGGGGCGTGCGTCCGGCTTGAAACCGGTAATGCCCATGAGGTCATGCGCGAATCCACCCTGGCGGTGGCCGCTTCGGGAACGCTGACCCTCGAGGCCGCGCTCCTGGGGCTTCCCGCCGTCGTCATTTACCGCGGATCATGGATCAGCTACGGGATTGCGCGTTGTCTCGTTCGCGTATCCCACATATCCCTTCCGAACATCCTGGCGGGAAGGGAAATCTATCCGGAACTGATCCAGGGGGCGGTTACGCCGCGGCGTGTGGCGGAGGAAGCTCTTGCGCTATTACGTGATCCCGGGCGGCGCCGGCGAATAAGGGGCGAGCTCGCGGAAATCCGGCGTCATCTCGGCGTCCCCGGGGCTTTCGAACGGGCGGCCGACGAGGTGGTGGCGGTGTTGAGCGAGACGCTCAAGGGCCGAGGCGGGTGTTGAGCCAGGTCATCTCGGGATTGGTGGCGTACGGAATGAACCCGCGACCGCGCGCACGGGAAACGCAGTCCCGGACCAGCGCGCCTTGCCGGAATCCCGCGAAATCCAGCGTCAATACAGCAAGGTTCGTCTTCTGCCGAACGGCCGAAAGGTTGTCCGCCAGGCGGTTCACCGCCGTCTGTTCCTCATCCGACCAGCGGACCGCCCGTCCTGTTTGCCCGTCGTAGCGGAGGTGGAATCCCTCCAGAAGCACGGCATCGAGGAGGGGCGCGGCGGTGAGCGGGAGGTTGCCGCGGGCGTTCAGGCACAGGAATGCCTTCGGGTATTCGCTCCGAATGCGCCGAAGAAGTGATTGGAAGGCGTCTTCCTCATTGGCCGGGAAGGTGCGTCCCTGGGCGTCCAGGAAAAGACCGTTGCACCCGTTCGTTTCGAGAATCCGCCGGGCCTCGCCGAGGACGTGCCGGGTCCAGCCCGGGTGCGCCGGGTTGACGCGGTACCAGCCCCAGGGCCCCAGGCGGTCGGGAAGTCCGTCGGCATCCTCGTCGCGGTACCAACCTTCCTCCGGGCGGTGGATGCGGTCCGCGGCCAGGATCAGGCGGCCGCAGGTCCGCGTGGCGGCGGTCAGTTCCCGAAGTTCGTCGCCGGAGAATTGTTCCGGTTCAATCATCACCAGGTCGAACCGCTTGAGGTCATTGATGCGTCCCCGTCCGGCATAGCAGGCGAAGTTTCGGATTCCGCCGCCGGGGGGCCTTGTCGGGGAGTCATCGGCCGTATTGTCATCGGTGATGCGGTAGAGGATGCCGCCTTTGAGTGAAACCGTGATGGCGTCCCCGCCGATATCCGCGGGCGCCTCGCCGCCGGCCTCATCCTGGAAACGCGCCGGGCGGAAACCGTTTTGAAAAAGAAGGGTGATCGGGCCGTCCCTCTCGGCAAAAAGGAGGCATTCGCGTGGACGGGTCTGGAGGGACTCGATGAGAGCCACCCGGTTTCTTCCGCCGACTTCGAGGATCATGGTGGGTGATTCGAAGGAGGATTCCGCGAGAAATCCCCCGGGCTCCCGGTGGAGGCACAGGGGGGGTGGGGTTGTTACGGGCGCTCCGGAGGATGGCAGACCGGCCCACCGGTAGATCATGTCCCAGAGCCGGCGGGCGGTGTCGCCGGGAATCCCCCCGGTGCATTCCCCGCCCGGAAGATCGAACGTTGCCAGCATCACCGCGCCCTTCCCGATCTCCTTTCGGAGCAGTCCCGGGCGGGAGTCGCCCAGGGAGGCGAGGATGGCCGGTGTCTTGTACCGCAGGGTTGTGAATTGGCAAATGTCCCAACCGGCGCCGAGGGGAAGAATGTCGCCGGCCGCGAACGGGGGACAGGGTTTGTTAAAAAGAAGTCGCGCGGGATTGCGGAGGTTCCGGACCGGTTCGGCGGCGGGGATGCCGAAGTCATTTCCCCAGAAGCGGGCCTGGCGGGGGAAAACAAGAACTTTTCCGCCGGACACGGCCAGTTGTTTCAGGTCCGGCTGGAGGCTGTCCGGATGGTCGCCGCGCGGCACAACGACAAGCGACGCCGCGGCGAGGGGGGAGGTTTTTCCCTTGCGGTCAATTCCTCCGGCATCCAGAGGGATTGCGACCGCGCCGCGCGGGGCGAGTTCCTCGTTCCGGCGACGCAGAAACGCCGGATAGACGGGATCGAAAAAAGGGGGCGCATCGAGAAAAACCACCGTCTGCGGGGGGCGGCCCGCGGGCCCCGTGCCGGCGAAAAAGAGATTCAGGAGCCGTAGCCGGCGACGGGCGGTTTCTCCGGCGGCATGCAACGTTTCTGCGGCCCGCGCCGGCCCCCGGTCGTCCAGCAGAAGGGCGGTGGCTCCGTTCTGGAATGCCCCGAGGAAGACATCGTCGAGCGCGTCGGGAAGCCGTTCGGGAAGCGGGGCGGCGATGCCCGCGCGGCCCCCAAGGAGCCTCAGGGATGCCGCAAGCGAGGGAATATCCCGGTTGTCCGTTGCCGTGGCGATCGGCAGATCCGCGCCGCGGGCAAGGCGCGACCAGCATCCCCGTCCGAAGGGATCCTCGGGGGTCTGGCGCCAGTAGGGTGCGGGGGCGAGCCGGTACGCCGTGCGCGCGGGGGCGAATTCGGTGTGGATTCCGGTTGTGATTTCCGACAGGAAGGCGGCGCAGGATTCCGCCAGGAACTCGGCGGCGTCCTCCATGCGGGGCCCGGGAGTCCGGAAGTCCTCCGGGCGGGGAGGCTGGACGTCATCCCATCCTTCGGGCGATTCCTTCCAGGTCTCCTTCAGTCGGAGGAGGAGATCATATTTCTTCTTCAGAAATTCCCGGAAGGACTCCCGGGCGGCCTTGGAGTAAATGAGGGGAGTCCCGCGGCCGTCCGGAGAAACGAAACGCCAATCGTCCCCGATGATGAGGGCCGAAAGCGTCCCGTCCGCAATATCGTTGCGGAATTTGGCGGTGAGCGCGCGGTAATACTTCACGATCCCGGTGCGGACCTTGACATCCCATGGATTGGGGGTGAATCCCGCGCCGAACGGGAACCGTTCTCCTCCGGGGCCCTCCAGCGGCGAAAATCCGGGGATTGGCGCGGCGGAGATCCAGACGGAAAGTCCGTTTTCGCGGGAGAGCGCCAGAAGCCGTTCGAGTTGTTTCATCTGTCGCGAGGCGAGAAAGGCGGGGAGGGGTGGCGTGTCCGCGTCCGGCCAGGGGACGATGAAGGCGCTGTAAACGCCCGTGAATCCCATGGCGCGGAACCCGGCCAGATCCCGCCGCAGGGTGTCATCGCTTTCGACGGAGGGATCGAAGCGGACGATGATTTCCGCCGCGGGTCGCGGAAGGGGGGATGAAACGGCCACGGCCGGGACGAGCAGGCCGACGAGAAGCGAAACGCGGGTGATCGAGGATGGTTTCACAAGCATTTTCCGGTTGCTTCCCGGGCGAGGAGGCGCAGGGCCGCGTCGGCGGCACGTCGGCGGACGGTCGGGCGGCTTCCGGCAAGGCGGCAGGCGCGGAACGCCGTGCGTTCAGGTCCGGCAACGGCGATAAAGACGAGGCCGACGGGTTTCTCCGGGCTTCCCCCGGATGGCCCGGCGATACCGGTGATTCCGACGCCGAAGTCGGCGCGGGCGAGCCGGCGGACGCCACGGGCCATCCTCTCGGCCACGGGACGGCTGACGGCTCCGTGCCGAAGGATGAGAGCGGGGGGGATCCCCAGTAGTTGCGTTTTGGACCTGTTGGCATAGGTTACCAGGCCGAGGATGAAATAGCGGGAACTACCGGCCATGCGGGTGAGTTGTGTCGCGACGACCCCGCCGGTGCAGGACTCGGCCGTGGCCACGGTGAGTCCGCGCCGGGAAAAAAGCTTGTGGATACGCTGCGTGAAAGTCATCCGTGCGGGGAAACCGTTTTAAACATTTAAGGGAAGGTATATTAGGCGACCGGGACGGGGGAGTCAAGCGGGGAATCGGATTTCGGAGACCGGTCAGGGATTGCGGTCGAGTTCCTTCCGCGCCAGTTCATGAAACCGGTTATCCGCGGGAACGAGTCGGATGACATCCCGGAGCATTTTTTTCTTCTCTTCGGAACTGGAGATGTTGATGGCCTTGTTGAAGAGGTCGGAGGCGCGGTTCTCCATCCTTCGGATCCCGGCATCGCCGGGGCGGCCGGTCTTGTCGGTGCGGTTGGCCATCAGGTAATTCGCACGGGCGTCCTCATACCGCTCTTCTCCATACATCTTTTCGGCCTTGTCGAAGTAGTATTGGGCGCGTCGGGAATCATCCCCCCATCGGGTCAGTTTGTCCTTCGCCTGGCGGTTGAAGTAATTGGAGGGCGAAGGCTCGAGTGTCTTGAGGTGGGTCCACAGCGAAACCGCCTCCTCGAGGTTGTCCTTCTCGAATGCCGCATTCGCCATGCGGAAGGTTTCCTGGACCTGCTCCATTTGTTTGCGGAGCTCATCGCCCCCGGCGGGTTTCTTCTGGGACAGGAATCGGAGGGCCTCCTCGATTTTCCCATCGTCATACAACCGGATGGCCTGCTCGTAATTGAGGGCGTTTTCGATCTGGGTGATGAATTCCCCGGCCTTGGCGTGGTAGGGGGATCCGGCGGTGATCCGGGCAAGGGATTTTCCGGCCTCCTGGAAGTTGCGGTTGCGGAGGAAGTTCTCGCCTTCCCGGAGGGCTTTTTCATCCTCGAGGTTCTGTCGGCAGAGGGCGCTTTTTCGGTCGATGGCGGCGCGCTCCACCTCGGGGGCGCGGGCGATGGCGAGCTCATAGGTGCCGCGCGCATCCTCCCAGCGTTCCTTGGCAAAGGCCTGATCCGCGGAGGCCAGGAGGGATCGGTAATGGCCGGTCAGGACATCCTCGATGAGCCGGCGATAGGCGTTCCGCAAGTCACTGTTGGCGGGGAGTTTGTCCATTTCAACGACGGCCTGTGTCCAGTCGTCGGTGTTGCGGAAACCCTGGATGGCGGCGATGATGGCCATGTTGGGGGCTTCCCGCTGGAGCCATCTCTGCTGGTCGGAGGCGAACTGACGGACGGCCGGGGTGGAGGGTTGTGCGTCCATGAGCTCATTGCAGAAGTTTTCCGCCTCGCGCCAGTTGAGATGGCCATAGTCGGCGCCCGCCTTTTCCCAGACGCGGACGAAATCCAGGAAGGCCTTCGCGGCCAGATTGTTGGAGGTGAGCCGCAGGGCGTCCGTAAGCGTCTCCTCCGCCGATTTGTATTCCCGGCGTTTGAAGAGATCCACGGATTTTTCAAGGTCCGACAGGTACTTCTCCTCCGGTTTGATGGTCGGCGGAGGGGCGTTGAGAATCTGGTAGAGGATGGCGCCGAGGATGGCGAGAATCGGCACGAGGATGAGGGCCGCCTTGGCCACGGGGGATCGGAGCAGGCCACCGGCCTGGATGTTGCGGGGTTGCGAAGCCTCATGCCGCGGGTCGGACGCCACGGGTACGGCCACCACGAGGGCTTGGGGCGCCGGGACGGAATTCGCCGGCGGGGCGAACGACTTGTCCATCGGGGTGGGGGAATCTTCGCGGTACTTCTCCGTGGCGGGAATAAAGGATGTTTTTCCGGCGACCGGGGACGGCGCGGTCGAACGTTCCGCGTCGAAGCGGAATGTCACCCCTAGGCCGAGGCTTACCTCATCCCCATCCTCCAGGATTTTTTCGGTGATGCGAACGCCGTTCACGAACGTGCCGTTCTTGCTCCCCAGGTCCTTGATGGTAACGGCGCCGGCCTGGATGACGCACTGGCAGTGGCGGCGGGAGACCTTTCCGGATTCGATGACGAGGTGGCAACTCTTGACCCGTCCGAAGACGAGCGTCTTGTCCCCGACCAGGGGGAACTCCCGCTTTTCCGATCCGTCGTCAATTAGAAATCGCACGGTTCTGATTTGTAACGGGTTTCTGACGTTTATCAAGCACTTGCCGGTAAATTCGGGCCCGCTGGTTGTCGAGGTGCGCCGGGTCCGGCACGAATTTGAGGATGTTTTCGAGCTCCAGTCGGGCCTGGGCGTAGTCCTTGTTCAGGCGGTGGCGCTCGAATCGCTCCCACATGGCGTCGAGTTCCGTTTGAAGCCGGCGTTGGGCGCCGTCGAGTTTGATCTTGGCGTCGAAATAAAGTTTTGGCTTCTGGGGGATTTTCTCCAGGATGTCGAGAGCCTGCTGGTAACGCCGGATGGCCTCGAGGGCGCGGTCCCGTTCGAGGGCCTCGCCGGCGAGGACGGCCTCCTCCGCCTGGCGCAACCGTTCGGAAAGGGCGATCGCGGGTCCGGAAAATTCGCTGGAGGGCGGTTTCACGTATCCCTTTACGATAACTTTGATTTGTTGGCGGATGCGGCCCTCCGTGTCCAGAAAATCCACGGTGGTCTCCCCGATCTGAAGGGTCTTGAGGTACAGGATCCAGTTCGCTTTGCCATCAATGCGCACGGTGAGAATCTCGGGGTTCGGGGTTTTCAGGCGCAGGAAGATGATGCGATAATCGCGAAGGTTGAGGAGTTTTTCTTCGCCGGCCTTGAGGGCGATGGTTTCCGGCGGGATCGGGGGTTTTCGGAAGGAAATCGCCAGCACCGCCGCGGCGAGGACGCCAGCCAGAATGAACACCACCGTCAGCCAGCGGCCCCCCGTGAAGCCCGCGGAGGGCGTTCGTGACGGGACGGGCAGCATCTGCGGGGAGGGGCTGGAGGAAGGGGCCCCCGGCGCGGCGGGGGGGGCTGGAACCGCGTCCGGAGGCCTTATGACGAGCGCCGCCCCGGCCGGGGCGGTGAACTTGAGCCGGACCGAGCCCAGGACCACCTCGTCTCCCGTCGTGAGGATGGCTTCCTGGATGGCCTGTCCGTTCACGGTGATGCCGTTTTTGCTTTCGAGGTCGCGGATGAGGAGTCCCTCCGCGGTCTCCAGGATCTCGGCATGGACGCGCGAGACGGAGGGCGTATCGAATACGATCTCGCACTCCGCCGTTCGTCCGATGCGGTGGCGCGGCCGGGTGAGCGTGATCTCCCGGCCCTCCAGGGGGCCGGACAGGACGTGGAATTTCGGCGGGTCGTGGGTCATGGCGTCACTTGGACAGCTTTTCCAGGAGCGGCAGGTTTTTGATGAAAATCGGACCAAAGAGGATGATGAACGTTGTCGGGAAGATGAACGCCACGAGCGGGAAGAGGAGTTTTACGGGCGCCTTCATGGCGAGTTCCTCCGCGCGGACGCTCCGGCGGCGGCGGGCCTCCTCGGCCTGGATGCGGAGCGTCGGGCCGATGCTCGTTCCCAGTTCATCCGCCTGGATGATGGAATTGGCGACCGTGGTCACTTCGATCAGATTCACCCGCCACGCGAGGTCCCGGAGGCCCTCGGCGCGGGGCTTCCCCATCTGGAGTTCGCGCAGGAGCGACCCGAGTTCGTAGCCGAGGGGGGAGCTGGCCAGTTTCGGAACGATCCGGGCGAGCGCCGTCGTGAAGTCGAGCCCCGCCTCGACGCAGAGCGTGAGGAGATCCAGCGTGTAGGGCAGGGCCTTCCGGATGGCCAGATGGCGCCGTTTCATCCGGTCGTTGAGCCAGAGGTAGGGGAGAAACAGGCCCAGGACGCCCAGAGCGAAGCCGAAGAGGACCGGGGGACGTCCCGTCCCGGCCGCAAGCAATCCGCCGAAGAGGGCGCTCAGGAATCCCGATACGGCGGAGATGGCGATGAGCTCGTCGGGGGTGATTCCGCCGGGGATGCCCGCCGTGATGAGCGAGCGGCCGATGTGATCCCGGAATTTGAGGAAGGAGCTGTCGGAGGTCCCGCAGGCGCGGAGATTCCCGGCGTGGGTCGAGAGGGATCGGGCCAGAGGCGCCGCCGGCGGCAGGAGCATCCGGAGGAGGATCGGGGCCGGTTCGGTCATGAACCGCGCCTCGGGCGTCGAGCGGTTGCGACCGGAATGCATCGCCGCGAGCGACCACAGGAAGAGTCCCGCGCTCACGCCGGCCAAAATGGAGATAACGGTGATTTCCATGCGTCCCTATACGTCAATGGTCACAATCTTCTTGATGAAAAACGCCCCCATCGCCTCGAGAATCAGGACGCCGCCGATCAGGGCCCATCCGATCCCTGTTTCATAGAGGGGGCGCATCATGCCCGGGTAGAACGCGGTGAGAAAGCCTCCGAGCGCGAAGGGCACCAGACACAGGATGATGCCCTGGAGTTTTCCTTGCGCGGTGAGGGCCCTGATGCGCGCCTCGACGCGGTGGCGCTCCCGTATGGTGTTGGCGATGTTCTCGAAGACCTCCGCCAGATTCCCGCCCACTTCCTGGGAGATGGTGATGGCTGTGCCCATGAGCTCGACGTCGGGATTCGGCATCCGGTCCCTGAGGTGTCCCAGGGCCTCCTCCATCCGTATCCCGAACTTGAGTTCGTGGGTCACCAGACGGAACTCCTGACGGATGGGGTTGTCCATCTCCCGGGCGATGAGGTCGAGGGCTTGGGGAAGGCTCAACCCCGCCTTGAGGGCGTTCCCGATGGAGGACAGGGCATCCACGAGCTGGAGGCCGAATTTGGCATCCCGGCGGTTCTTCATCCATCGCAGGACGAACGGGGGGGCGGCGAAGGCGGCCATCCCGGCGGGGAGGCCCACCCAGATATAGCCGGACGCGAGGGTGCCCAGTCCCGTCATGACAGCGAACGCCGCGATGGACAGGTAAACGATATGCTCGCGGGGAAGGGTGATGAACATGGAATCGAGGGTTTTCTCGGCGCCCTGGACGTAGCGTTCCTCGTAGCTTTCCCATCCGCGGCTGAATATCTCCACCCCGACCATGATGAAGAGCACCACGGCCAGGAATCCGGAGACCAGGAGCAGAAGGTGATCCGGCGTGAGGATGGCCGCCAGGGGGATGAGGATGTCCGGGATGCCGTTCATGTGCGGAAAATCCCCATGTTGATCTCGATGCCGCGCTGGCGGAGTTCGTGGATGAACGACGGGATGGAACCCGTCGCCTCGTATTTGCCGATGATTTTCCCTGATCCGTCATAACCGGATTGCTTGAACTCGAAAATATCCTGAAGGGTGATGATGTCGCCCTCCATGCCGCCCACGGCGGCGATTTTCGTGATCTTGCGGGTCCCGTCCGTGAGGCGCGCCGTGTGGACCATGAGGTCCATGGCCGAGGCGATCTGATCCCGGATGGCCTTTGCGGGGAGGTCCATCCCGGCCATGAGCACCATGGTCTCGAGCCGCGCGATGGCGTCCCGGCAGGAGTTGGCGTGGAGGGTGGTGAGCGATCCGTCGTGTCCCGTGTTCATGGCCTGGAGCATGTCGAGGGCCTCGCCGCCGCGGCACTCGCCCACCACGATGCGGTCGGGGCGCATGCGCAGGGAGTTCATCACAAGTTTTCGGATGGGGATGGCGCCCTCGCCCTCGATGTTGGGCGGCTTGCTTTCCAGCGACACCACGTGTTCCTGGGAAAGCCTCAATTCCGCCGCATCCTCGATGGTCACGATGCGTTCGTCATTGGGGATGAAGGACGTCAGCACGTTGAGGAGCGTGGTTTTCCCGGATCCCGTGCCGCCTGAAATGCACATGTTTTTTCGGTACGTCACGCAAAGCCGGAGGAAATCGGCCATGGGGTCGGTGAGCGTCCCGAATTTGATGAGGTCGCGGATGGTGTAAGGGTCCTTGGAGAATTTCCGGATGGTGAGGGTCGGTCCGGAGAGGGCCAGCGGCGCGATGATGGCGTTGACGCGCGACCCGTCGGCCAGACGCGCGTCCACCATGGGGCTCGATTCATCAATGCGACGGCCGATGGGCGCGATGATGCGGCGGATGACCTCGACGACCTGCCGGTTGTCGGTGAACTGTTTCCCGGAAAGCTGGATTTTCCCCTTCCGCTCGATGTAGATCCTGTCGAAGCGGTTCACCATGATTTCGTTGATGTCCGGGTCGGCGAGCAGATCCTCCAGGGGCCCCAGACCCAGCGCCTCATCCACGATTTCCTTGATGATCCGGTCCTTTGAAATTCCGGGGGGGATCGCGTGGGCGTGCCGTTCCACGAGGTTGGACACGGTCTCCCGCGTCTTCCGGCGCATCGCGTCGGCGGAGAGTTTCGAGATGTCGAGGCGCTTCAGGTCCATGCTCTCGAGGAGATCCCGGTGGAGGAGTTTTCGGAGTTCGAGCGCGCCCGCATCCGGGCCGGCGGGCGCGGCAGGCGGCGGGGAAATCGGCGCGGCGGACGGAACGGCCGCGGGGGCGGATTCCGCCCGGATCGGGATGCTGTCCTCGAGGTAGGTCAGGGTGAATTCGCCGAGCTGGATGATTTCCCCGTGCCGGAGGGGAAGATCGGCGACGACGCGGACGCCGTTCACATACGTTCCGTTCCGGCTCTCGATGTCCCGCACGAACGTCTTGCCCGAGAGAATATGAATCTCGCAGTGGCGGCGGGAGATGCCCGGGTGGTCGAGAACGATGTGGTTCTCGGCGCTCTTGCCGATGGTTACCACGGGCGGCGTGAGGGGCGCCGTCCGCGATTCCCCGGCATTGCGATGGATGATGACGGATGCCATCTCACTTCACCTCCCGTGAGGGACATTGTCTCAACGGGACTTCGTCAGTCCCGCCCATTGCCTTTGGGGCGGGATGGGGAGTGTCCCGACCGGTCGCCCGGCCGGGTTGTACGTCACCTTGTTTTGTCTGTCGTCTTGTCATCGCTTTTTGTCTTTTCGCTAACTTTACTTAAATTAAGGTCTGACCCCGCCGCCCTCCGCGGAGGCGTGCCCCGGCGGCAACCCAACCGGTCGTCCGGCCGAGTCGCACGTCACCTTGTTTTTTCTGTCGTCCTGTCATCGTTCATCCGTTCTTCAACCAGAGATTGTCATAATTTCATGTACGTCCCCTAGTGCCACAGTCGGCTTGACCGCTACACTCCGCTCTCCGTTCCCCCGTTATTCTTTGGCCGTTCTACATCGGTCAACCAGCTCCCTAACAAACATCCGCATTTTTTCAACCTTTCCACAACGCAACATTGATCGTATTTCAATAATCATGTCTTTTGGCTTTGGCAAATCACACCAAGCACTCAACTCCCCGACATCATAAATTATGCTTGCCGCCTCAGATCCACGATGATAGCCGATACTGTTTGGATAAAAGAATCTTCTTAACCCATACTCCTCATTCCCGACAATAACCCATTCGGGAATCTCCTCACAATTGCATTTCTTCACCAGTTTAGAATAGTTCGTTTCTGTTTTCTTGATTCTATATGTTATGCCAAATACCCCATACTCATATTTCATTTCCCCGTTACTAATATCAACATATGTGGTCTCCGTAGTCCACAAGTACACGCTGCACACAACAAACGTTACAGTTGCAGCAAGCCAAATTGTGACAAGCAGCAACCGCTTCATTGTGGAGACCCCTTCGATTTGCAACATTCCTTGTCGATCTTCGCCTTCTCTTCAATGAATGGCAGCCAATTCTCCTTATCTTGATGCATAAGATCAGCAAGCCTATACGAGACCATTGGGGTCAGGTCTTGAAATATCACTTTTTCGGTTCCTCCGCCTTCACCATAATAATGTCAGGCAGCACTAGCGGATCTTCTCCATCGTCTCTTTGCGCTTGGTGTTGGCGTCCTTGGCCTTGAGCTCAAGACTCTCGGCGTCAATCCCGGGGATGTCGTTTACCACGCGGAAGTCGTTGCGGTGGCGGAGGGCCAGTGTCACCTCGCCCGTCGCCTGGGCGGCGATGAGGAGCGCCGCCTCGAGGGCGTTCACGGACACCGTAATGGAGGTGTAGCCCTGTTTCCTGCGGTTCGGGCCCACGCCCAGGTTCAGGACCCGGTCATCCACGGCGTAGACGGGGACGTTCGAGAGGAGCGTGATCGTGCGGCTGGTGCGCTGGGATCCGGCCGCGCCGCGCTCGGCCACCGTCCAGAAGATGTCCACGCGGCTCTTGGGCTGGATGAGCCCCGCGACGCCGGTGATCTGATTCACGGAAACCGTGACGAGCCTCTCGTCCGCCTGCTGGCTCGTCTCCAGGCGCGTCTCTTCGCTCTTGATGTCAATGTCGAAGAGGATGTCGCCCCGATCCACGTCCTGGTTCAGAATCTGCCCGGTGATGAGATCCATGCTGTCCTTCTGGAGCATTTTCCGGTTGAAGTACTCTTTCGGGATTCCTTTCAATTCCACGTCACTGGCCTTGAGAACGGTGTTGGCGGCAATCCGGCGGCTGGCCGCCACAACCTGGATGAGGTCAAATTTTCTGGCCTCCTCGCCGGTTTTCCGGCTGATGTAGGATTGCATCGCGAAGACGGCGACGATGCCGAGGATAATCGAGATGATGAGGGCGATGGTCTGGCGCATGGGTCAGTTCCTTTCCGTGATAATGGAAACGGGGTTCACGTCGCGGGAGAGGACCGAGACGCTCGTCCGGCCGCGCGCCTCCGAAATCCCGATGAGGCATTCCCGCCCCGGGCGCGAGAACGCCATCAGCGGGGGAAGGTTGCCTCCCTCGATGGCCTGTTTGACATTTTCGTTCGGTATCCAGCCGGCGTTCTTCATTCCGGTTTCAAAGTATACGGCAAGGTCGTCCGGATTTCCACCGCTTTCGTAAAGGTTCATGAGGGATCTCGGGGGATCCGGTTTCTCGATGGAGAAGACGCGGACGGCCCACGGCGGGCGGGGGATGTCCCCGGCATCGGCCCCGGGCGAGTCTCCGCGGGACGGGGCGGGGGGGGACGGTTTTTCGCCCCGGCCGAGATAGTAGGCGGAGCCGCCGGGAGTCCGGATGGCCACGAGCCGGTTCGGGAGTCCTTTGTCGTCCCGATAGGCGCCGAGGGTGTAGCCGGGGGCGACGACGGCCAGGTCGAGGGGCTTTCCCTCGCGGGTGGCCCGCGCCCGGAAATCCTCCAGAACGTCTTCGGGGGATTTTTTGCTCATGGCCTGGAGCGTCGCGGTCGTTTCCCCGTTGAACCGGATGCGGGCATTCCCGCGGACGCGGCTGTCGGGAAGGGCCCGCAGGGAGGAGAAAATTCCCGGCCCCGACGGCGCCCGGCGGCCGGAGAACGGGGGGCGGACGATGCCGCTCTCGATGGCGGCCAGAAAAAGCGCCCCGACGACCACGAGGGCCGCGAGCGCGAGTTTGCCGAGGATGCGGGATGGGGGCATGATGGCGGGATCAGTTGGGAATCCAGAATTTTTGAGTGTTCCCGAAACCGGGAAGATCCTGCCCGATGAGATCCTTCACGACCGTCGTGTTGAAATCGGTCACGCCGTCGGACGGGTGGTGGCCCCGTTCCTCGGATCCGCGGATGACGGACTTCGTGGCCCCGGTGACCGTGACCGCGTCGAGGCCGGCGAGGGGGGCGCGGAATGTGTATTCGGCCTGGGCATCCCCGCGCTTCATCCAGCCGTTCATGATTTCCGCCACGGGATCGGCGTATTGCTTGAGGTTGTTGTCGAGGATGTACTTCCCGTAGGGGCCGAGATTGTCCGTATCAATGACGTACTTGATCACGCCATCCTCGAAGACATACCGCCCGACGGGTTCCCGGGCGATCTCGTCCAGGTTCTCCTCGACGTCGTGGGCCGTGTAAACGTCCTCCCCAGTCTCGGTGTCCAGAAATTTGGTGACGGAACCCTTTGAGGCCGGGTAGACGTTGCCCCCGTGCTCGGTGAGGTAATTGGCGGGGAGATCGCCTTCCGTCTGGATGCCCGGCATCCAGGAGGCCAGAATGACGGCGCGGGTCGCGTCCGTCCGGGCGATCGAGAGCCCGCCGAGATGGATGAGTCCCATGGCGCAGAGGACATAGACCGGCAGGAGAATGGCGAATTCGACCGCCGCGCTGCCCGTCTCGCCCCGGTTAGTGATGGAGGGCATCTTCCAACTCCTTTCCCGAGAGGTCGAAATTCCGCCCGTTCCGGGGGCTTGGCATGTGCCGGAGGTTACGGCCGGAGCGTTCGTCCCGGGCGAAATAATCCTCCCGCCACTCGGTCGCGGCAATGCTCCGGAAGAGGTAATTGGTCCCGCTGTCCACGGCCGTATCCGCCTCGATGTCCTCGGACTTGACGGCCGTGCGGACCGGGATGAGTTTCACCGCCCATGTCGGCTCGTACAGGTTGGCGAATGAGTTTTCCACCCAGTCCTTCCGCTCATCGGGGTCGTCGAAGGCGTACCGGTATTCCCCGGTCTCGTAGTCGTAGAATCCCACCTTCGCGCTGGCCACGGCGTAATACCCCCACGACGGCGCCTTGTACAGGGCGTTCAGGACCGGCGCGCCCGGGTGGGCGTTCCAGACCGCGACGTTGATTCCGAACTTGAAGAAATCCTCCGTCAGAACGAGGGGCATCTCGAGGCGAAGGAGATCCACGCTCTGGCGGTCGGCGGCGTCGAGGGTCGGGCGGCCCTTCCGGACGTAGGTGTCGGACTGGTGGATGCGGACATCCATGAACCCGTCCCCGTCGTTGTCCTGGCCGTGGCAGATGGGGCATTCCACCACATTTCCCGCCGGGTCGTGCCAGTAGCCGTTCGGTTCCTTCGGATCGTCGGTGTCGCTCTTGCCGTGTAACGGGCAGACGAGATCGCTCGGATGCCAGCAGGGCCGCGTCTGGTGGTAGAGCATGGGGTCGGGGCTTTTCCCCGCGCGCGGGTCGAACCATCCCGACACCTCGCCCGTGACCGGATCCGTCTTCAGCGCCCATTCCGGGAGCTGGTTCGTCGCCTTCCAGACGTCGTCGTTGTCGTGCATGGCGTGCGTGACGGTGTACCGCTCCGGGGAATCGGGAAGCATGTAGGAGGCGTTCTTCTGGAACTCGTAAATCCAGCTCGTCGCGCTCTCCTGGCACATCCTGTGGCGGGTGCGGTCGTTCCAGAGCCGCCGCCACTTGCAGTCGGCGCGCTTGGTGGAAAGGCCGTTGGCCACGGCGTAGTCCTCGTCCACGCGCACGGCCACCGGTCCGAAGTGGGTGATAATCCGGATGGGGTTGGTGTAGTAGATGGTGGTGTTGCCGATGTTGATGTGGTCCGGGTAGACCGTGGCGTTATTGCCGACGTGGATGCCCTGGTCGAAATTGTCCACGCGGACCTGTGAGCCGCCGACGTCCACCGAGTCCGTGCGGGGGAGGTCCTTCCATCCGGAGCCGTCGTTCGTCTGGGGGCCGTTGGGACCCTTTCGGACGGACACGCACTTGCTCCCCTCGCAGATGGTCGTGGTTCCGTCCGGGTTGTTGGTGACGGTGGCGCCGCTCCCCTTGATGATGATGTCGCCGACCTTGGTTCGATCAATCTGGATGGTCTCCTGCGTCGTGCCGTCGTCGTACTCGATGATGAACTGCTCGGGGCTGGTCTTGGTGATGTCCACGGTCGTCTTCGAGACGCCCTGCTCCATCTCGATGTGCCAGCTCTCGTCGCCGGTCTGGACGGCCTCGACGGTCATGCCCGTGGAGGAGGTGAGGCGCCAGCCGTTGGCGAGCTTCTCGATGTAAACGCGGACGTACCCCTCCGGGTCGGGGAACATCTGGAACTTGGGGAAGAGGGCCGCCTTCTTCGCGCCGTTCGCCTTCGCGACGTCGTAGGTCTCCTTTTCGACGAGGACGGGGGTGATGAGAGCCACCACGCGCTCCATCTGCGCGAGCATGGTGAGCCACCGCTCGCCCTTCGGGATCCACTCGTCGGCCTTCTGCCAGGCGGCGTCGTACTCGGCCACGGCGTTCGGAAGCCCCACCACGCCGTCGTCGGGGAACGGGGGACCGTGTTCCTTCATGTGGGCGAGCGTGGCATGCACCGAGGTGTCCACGGCATAGCGCATGAGGTGATAGTAGACAAGCGCCATGCCGTCGTTGACCCAGCCGACGGAACTGACGCAGTTGCCTTCGATGAGGGCCCCGCCGTAGGCGGCCGAATCCGCGGCGTTCTGGAGCCGGATCTTGGTGTTGACGGACTGGCCGACATTCACCACCAGCGCGATGGCGGCGACGATCATGAAGAACGTGATGGCCCCGAAGATGAGGGCCTGGCCCGAGTCGCGTCGCGACCGGCGGGGCGCCGTCAGTGTTCGCGCAGGGAATCTGAAAATGCCGGGCGTCATGAGGTTCTCCTCACATCCCCGGCCAGGGTTTGGCCAGGGTGCATGTGTCCGTCAGAGTCAGGAACGATGACCCGTTTTGGAAATAGGACCGGAACGTGGGTCCCGGCACTCCCACGAGGGGGAGGACGAACTCCGGGAACATCAGTTCATATTCGTGTTTCACCTCGACCGTGACGTGGTCGCTGTCCGCCGCGAGAGGGTCCACCACCGTGGCCTTCGTCTTTTCCGAGGACGCCCGGGAGCGCGGCAGCTCTCCCCAGCCCGGGAGGAGGGTGGGGGTGGTCGCGCCGCCGAGGGAGGTGGGCCCGGAGACGGGGCTCATGATGCATTGCGCCGCGGCCTGGGGATCCTCGCCCACGAGAACGGCCCGCGCGGACATGTAGGTGGCGTAGTTGAGGAGCCCCCGCGCCACGAACAGGAGCGCCAGTTGCAGAAGCCCCAGTGTCACAAAAAGCGCCAGGGGCATGACGATGGCGAACTCGACGATGGCCTGGCCGTTTTCATCGCGCCGTGTCATGGTTTCTTGACCAGTGTCGTCAGGACAATCGTCGTCACCGTGCCGACCACGATGGCCACTCCGTAGGGGATGGTCGTTGTGCCCGGCTCCCCCGGCGGGGGGGCTTTCGGCCGTGCAAAGGGCCACATCGCGCGCTTGAGTCCCGCCAGAAAGCGTCCCTCCCAGATGAGCACCACCAGGGCCATGCAGCATCCGGCGAGAGAGGAGTAGAAAATCACCCGCATCAGAAAAAACGGGCCGTAGACGGGGGCCACGAGCGAGCCGATGGCGCCCATTAATTTTACATCGCCGCCGCCCAGCCATCCGAGGAAATAGGGGATGGCGAAGACGCCCAGTCCCAGGGCCATCCCGACCAGAGCGGACAGCGCCGGATTGACGCTTTTGGAGAACAGGGCGTCCCCCGCCGCGAGGCCGAGGCCCAGGCCCATGCCCGCGTAGGTGATGGGATTGTAAATCTTCCGGCGGGCGAGATCCGCCCATGTGGCGGCCACCAGCACCATGACCAGCGCCCCCAGCCGGAGGTGGTTCGAGTCAACCACGACGCCCTCCCGTTCCCCCGTCCGATCAGAACTTGTCGAGCTGCTTCTCGACCTCGTTGTCCGCGTTCGTGGACTTGTTTTCCGTCTGCGCGCTCTCGTCGCCGGAGAGCTGTTTGCTCGATGCGGAGAACAGGGACCGGATCTGGTTGCCGAAGATCGTGACGATGGCGATGGACGCGATCGCCACGAGCGCGACAATCAGAATATACTCCGTCAGCGACTGGCCCTTCCGGCCGGCGGCCCGGCGAAGCAGGGTTTTCATGACATCCTCCCGAAAAAGGGTTTACGGAATCGGCAAGGCCACAAGTGTTGCAATCGAGTCGTAATACCGGGCGAAGGCATTGGCCATCTGCTGGGTCAGCCCGAGCAGAATGACCATGCAGAAGAACGTCGTAATGGCGTACTCGGTCAACGCCTGTCCGGATTCATTGTGAAAAAGTCGTTTCATACATTATTGAAGGGCAAATCCCGTGCCCCTCGAAATATATTGAATTGCCAATGATTCTTATATCAGACGGTGGGGGGGAAATCAACAGTGTGGTATTTTCCGGCGGAGCCCTTGACTCCGCTCCCGGCGCGGGTACATTTCGGTCATGGATTCCGTCGTTTCGCTTCTTCCGCCCCTGCTTCGTCTTCAGGCCATGCTCCGGGACCGGATTGTCCGGGTTTGCGGGCGTTCCCCCGCGGGACGGCTCTCGCGGGTGGCGCGTGAGGCGAACGAAGACACGATTTACACCATGGACCGGCTTGTGGAGAAGGATCTTCTGCGGTTCGTCCGGCGGGAGATTGCCGTTCACGCGCCCGTGATTCTCATTGCGGAAGGGGTGTGCGGCGGGCGGGTCGTCCTCCCGCGCGGGACGCGCGAGCGCGACGCGGCGTGGCGGATCATCATGGATCCGATTGACGGCACCCGCGGCCTCATGCACGGCAAACGCAGCGCCTGGATTCTCACCGGAGTGGCGCCGAACCGCGGGGCCGGCACGACTCTGGCGGATATCGAACTGGCCGTCCAGACGGAAATCCCCCTCGCGAAACAGCATCTCTCGGACGTGCTCTGGGCGGAGAAGGGGAAGGGAATGAAGGCCCGGCGATTCAACCGGCTGGACGGGACGTCGCGGCCGGTGCATCTCGCGCCCACACGGGCGCGTTCCATCGCGCACGGATTCGCCACGGTGACGCGCCTCTTTCCGGGGGCGCGGGAGGAACTTTCGGCGATGGACGAGGAGATGATTCGCGGCGCCCTCGGCCCGGCGGAGGCCGGACGGGCTTCCTGCTTCGAAGACCAGTACGCCTCCACGGGGGGGCAGTTGTCTGAACTCGTGGCGGGCCATGACGCCTTCGTGGCGGACCTCCGGCCCCTGGCCGGGCGGCTCCTCGCGGAGAGGGGTCTGCCGCCGGTCATCTGCTGCCATCCCTATGACATCTGCACGGAACTCATCGCCCGGGAGGCCGGCGTCATCGTGACCGACCCGGCGGGAAAACCCCTCGCCACTCCGCTTTCGGTGGAGGGCGACGTGGCGTGGGTGGGCTACGCGAATCGCGCCATCCGGGCGCAGATGGAACCGCATCTACGAAAGGCGTTGAAACGCAGGGATTTGCTGATTGGTTGAAGATGTCGTTAGGGAGACATGGCAGATGGATGTGTATCGGTTTCTTTTTCATGGTTTTATAATTGGAGGCATTGCTGTCATATTGCGTCGGTTTGGTTCACGCGTATATTGGTATGGGAGTGTGGTTGTTTCGGCGTTGGTTGTGATGCGGACGATTTTTGAGGGGGGGATTGCGTTCTCCAGGGAATCGCTTGCCATCATGGTGTTGGTGAAGATAGTCCCCGTCATCTCGGTATTTGGCATTGTTAACATCCCTCTACTTCGAAAATATCCAATCGGGGCGTGGATTGCCGCTACATTCGGTTATGGCATTTTCACGTTTTTGGGTTTATGGGTTGGACTTGAATTGGGACTCATCCATCCTTGTTGAATGGAGAATTCGTAACGGTGTATGTCTTCTGATAAAATGGATTTCGTGGTTTCTCGGCCCTTTCGTGTTTTCGTGGTGTGCTTTTTCCGCGAGCGACGTTTCACGAGTGACGAGCGACGGTATTGTAGCAGGAGGAGGTCGTTATGGCTGTGCTAGTGACCGGCGGCGCCGGATACATCGGGAGCGTGACGGTGGAGATGCTTCTCGCGCGGGGGGAGCATGTGGTGGTGCTCGACAATTTCTCCCGGGGGCACCGGGAGGCGGTTTCTCCGGGGGCGATTCTGGTCCAGGGGAACGCCGGCGATCGGACGCTCGTCTCCCGCGTCGTGGCGGCGGAAAAAATCGGGGAAGTGGTGCATTTCGCCGCCTTCGCCTGCGTGGGGGAGTCGGTGGAGAAACCGGCGCTCTATTTCGACAATAACGTCACCCAGGCGGCGGCGCTCTTCGAGACCCTCGCGGCTTCCGGGGTGCGGCGGGTGGTATTCTCGTCGAGTTGCGCCGTGTACGGGGAGCCCGAGGCGGTGCCGATTCCCGAGGACCATCCCCGCCGGCCGGCCAGTCCCTACGGCTGGACGAAATACCTTTGCGAGGAAATCCTGCGCGGTCTCGACGCCGCGGGCGTCCTCCGGTTCATGGCGCTCCGGTATTTCAACGCGTCGGGGGCGGCGGGGCGTCTCGGCGAACATCACGCGCCGGAAACCCATCTCATCCCGAACGTCCTCGCGGCGGCGGCGGGCCGGTTTCCCGCGCTGTGCGTGTTCGGAAGCGATTATCCCACCCCTGACGGCACGGCCGTCCGGGATTACATCCATGTTTCGGATCTTGCGCGGGCGCATGTGCTGGCGCTGGACGCGCTCCGGGCGGGGAAGGCGTCGGATTTTCTCAACCTCGGCACCGGGCAGGGACATTCCGTTCTCGAGATCGTCGCGGCGGCCAAACGGGTCGCCGTCCGGGAGATTTCCCTCCGGATGGAGGGCCGCCGGCCCGGCGATCCGGCGCGCCTCGTCGCGAAGGCCGGCCGCGCGCGGGATGTGCTGGGCTGGGCGCCGGAACACACGGACATCGAGGCGGTCGTCCGCTCGGCATGGGAATGGCACGAGGGGCATCCGGAAGGGTATAAATAAGAAGTCGGCGAGTCAGCGAGTCTGGGAGTCGGATGAAATTCCGAATGGCGAGTGCCGAATGCCGAGTTGATTCGTGAATGTTTTGAGTGGATGCGCTTTTTCGGATTGGGTGTTTGATATCAAGAGGCGAAGACGTGGAAAAGAAAGGAATACTCAAGGGTACATTTCTGATTCCAATCATTGGGGTGGCTCTCAGTATGCTCATGGGTTTCGAATTTGTTCGCATGAGACCTACTTATGAGCCAAGCCTTTCTGAAAAGTGTTTCGAGTTATTTATACTTGCATGGCTACCTTTCTGCGCATTTGCTTTTTCGAGGCCTGGGGTTCCAAAACGCTGGTGGATATACTTCGGACTCGTTTCGTATATTATCACACTGCCACAGTATTGGGGTTTCGTTCACGTAGATTATTGTACTGCAGTACATTCATTCACACTTGAAACGTATAGGAATTTTGCACGCGATGCCATCTTGTTATTGGCATATTTCGTCCTTGCGCCGTTTGTTGCAAGCATCTTGAAGGCATGGTTTGTGAAGCGGCCCAGTGACCAGTGATGTGTGTGATGGCCCGGCGATCTGTGATGCATGGTGCCAGTATGTTGCGAGAGGTCGCGAATGAAATTTCGAGCGCGAGATGTTGAATTAATTCGGCATTCGGAATTCGACACTCGGCATTTCACGGGCCACGGAAGAGTCGCTTATGAGTGAAGTGATCACTGCCTACGCTCCCGGCCGCGCCGAGTGGCTGGGGAATCACACCGATTACAACGAGGGGTTTGTTCTTGCCGTGGCGGTGAATCTCGGCGTCACCGTGACCGGCCGCGCGCGCGCCGACGGCCGCCTGCGGGTGCATGCCCGGGAGGTCGGCGAGACGTGGGAAGGCGCGGTCGAGGCGCTCTGGCCGGCGCCGGGGATGCCCTGGGCGAATTATGTCATCGGGGTGCTGGCGGGCCTCCGGGCGCGGCGGGTGGCGTTCGGGGGGGCGGAGATGGGGATTTCGGCTACGCTCCCCATGGGGGCGGGGCTGTCCTCCAGCGCGGCGCTGGAGTTGGCGACACTGTTTTTTGTGAAGCGGCTCTACCCGTTCGACATGGAGCCTCTCGCGATGGCGCGTCTCGCGCAGACGGCGGAGCATGAGTTCACGGGGGTCCGGTGCGGCCTGCTTGACCAATTGGCGTCGCTCCTCGGCCGGGATGGGGCGGGGACCTACATTGACTGCCGGGATCATCGCGTGGAAAACATTCCCGTCCCGCCGGGCCATGTTTTCGTAATTGTTCATTCGGGGGTTCGGCACAACCTGGTTTCCGACGCCTACAACGAGCGCCGGGCCTCTTGCGAGCAGGCCGCCCGGGTGATGGGGGTGAAGGCCCTTCGCGACGTGACCCCGGAGGCGCTGGCCGCCGCAAGGAGCCGTCTCCCGCCGGTCGCGTGGAAGCGGGCGCATCATGTTGTTGGCGAGAACGATCGCGTCCTCGCGGCCGTCCGGGCTCTGCGAGTCGGGGACGCCGCCGCGGTGGGGCGGCTCATGGTGGCGTCCCACGAGTCCTCGCGGGACTTCTTCGAAAATTCCTGCCCCGAACTGGATTTCCTCGTCGAGGCCGCCTGCGCCGCGCCGGGCTGCCGGGGGGCGCGCCTCTCCGGCGGCGGATTCGGCGGCGCCATCATCGCGTGGGTGGAGGCGGATCGGGCGGAGGAATTCCAGGAAACCGTGGCCGGGGCATACGAAAAGCGATACGGGAACCGCCCGCGCTCCTGGGTGACGCCGGCGTGCGAGGGAGCATGGAATGCAATGATGAATGATGAGTGATGACCCTCCTTCGCGGGGGCTTCGGAGGGCCCTGCGAAGCCTCTTGGCGAAGCAGGGATGCGGAATAGGAGGGGATATGTCAGAACCATGGGGTTCAATATTGAGTTGGGGATGTATAAGTTTACAAGTCATCTGTGGTGTATCCTTGATTTATGCCGCCGTCCGTTTCCGAAGCGCGATGTTTGTTTTTCTGGTTTTGACACTGGTGGTGTGGCCCTTCGCGGGTTTGGTTTTAAGGCACTGGGCACAGGGGACCCATCGGAGTATTCCATTCGGCATGACACCCGGTGAATTTGTGGCAAAGGTTTCATGGGCGATTACGTGCGTTCAAACGATGCTGATTCTTTTGGCCACGGTCAGTTGCATCCGGAATGCATGGATACGAAAAGCCGTCCGGTAAACTCTTGGTTGTGAAATCTTGTGAGAAACGGCAAGGAGATATCATGCCGTTCGCAACGGGATCAATCCGCTCATCCTGAGCCAGTCGAATGATGAGCCAAGGCGCTGCTCATGGTTCGACAGGCTCACCACGAGCGGAATAGTGGGTGGGCTCACCATGAGCGGTATTGAGGATTCCGTCCTATTTGGTTCCGGCTATGCCGGGTTAGGTTTAGGACTCTGTGACTCCCTGACTCTCCGACTCGCGGACTTCTGATGTGGATTGTCGTCGGTGTTTCTGCGAATCCCGAGCCCCGAGTTCCGAGTCTTGGCTTTTCCGCGAGCCCCTTCATGTTCGTTTCGAATACATCTTGTTTGAAAATCGGGGGGAACTATACTGGGGAAAACGATGGGAGGATGTCATGGCCGATTCCGAAGCCGTCGGCGCGTATCAGCGGGTGCCGCTCTCCGCGGGGGAGTTGTGTGAAATTCCGCCGGGGCCGCCCACGCCCCGCGTCCGGGAGAAGGTTGTCGCCTTCAGCCGGGCGTTCCAAGTGAGGGTTCTCCGATACTTCGCCGCCTTGAAATTGACATGGGAGAAGGATAATCCCGGGAAGACGTTCCCGGGGCTCTGCGCCGAGGTGGATTCCGTCACCGGGCGGATGCGGCCCCTCGACCGGCAACGCGCCTGGTCGTGGGGGGACTGTCGGGCGCTCGGCATATGGTCGTACTTTCTTCTCAAGGGATGGATCCCGGCCGGGCCGTCGGAGGTGACGCTTCTCGACGGATCCCGGGCGGCGGTGGATCTCCGGGCGTTTTACGGAGCGTACAGCGATCACCTTTACCGGGTCATCACCGAACGCCTCGACGCCTGCGGGGGGAAAATGCCCTTCCTGGCGGATATCGCCACGAATCGCGTCTCGGACGATCCGCGGAACATCCGGATAAAACCGGATGAATTCGAGGCCAGCCATGTGTTTCTGGCGACCGCCCTTTTCAATTACGCCATCCTTCGCGGCCGTGAGGACGCTCTCGGGCGCGCCCGCCGGGTCTTTGACGAGTCGGTCCGGGCGGGCCTCGAATTCCGTTTCGTGAATCATCTGACGAAGAAACGGGGACCTTTCGAGCGCCATGGTTCCATCATGGTGACGGTCGGGGCGGCGGTGGATGTGATCAAGGCCGTGGAGGCTTGCCGGGCGAAGGGGGAGCGGCGGTGGGACGGGCTCGTTCCGGAATTGACGGAGCGGATGCTCCCGGGGATTGATTACATCCTGGACCGTCACTACGATCCGGCGAAGCCGGCCTTCTGGGAATCCAACCTCGACGGGAAGCCGTACGTGGACGAGAAGGGGCATCTCATCTGCGACCCCGGGCACACCGCGGAATTGTGCGGATTCCTCGCGGAGATCGCGAAATACCTGCCGGCGGTGGGGCGGCGGTGGGGCCGCGACGCGGTCGTCACGGCGGCGGCGACTCTCGTGAAATGGACCGATCGCGTGGGGTACGGCCCGAAGGGCGTCATGTACAAGAACGTGGACGTGTTCACGGGGCAGGGCGTCGCCGACGTCCGGGACGGCGGCCGGGAGTACCGGACGGCCCCGTGGTGGAACGTGCGGGAACTCGCGGCGGCCTCGTTGAGGCTTCTTGCGCTCACGAAAGACGAATCCCTGTGGGAGGTGTATCGCCGGGCCTTCCACGCGGGTTACCGGAACTATCCGAACGCGGCCATCGGCGGGTGTTTTCTTCAGACGCTCGACGCCGGGACGCTCGCGCCGTTGCCGTTCTTCCCGGCGACGGGGAATCTGGATCCCATGCATGATTCAAGGGCGAGGGAACGGGAAATTGAGGCATTGGAAGAATTAGCGGATAGGTGAAGTAGCGTGGAGCGTAGAGCGTTGAGCGGATAGGAAGAAAGAAATAGGTGTTTTTCTCTTCCTATACGCTATCGCCGGTACGCTCGTCATATCATTGAAGGAGGGGAGTCATGACAATTTCCGCAAGTGACATCAAACGGTGCCGGGTGGCGGGCCTGCGGGCCGCGGACTGGTTCGTCCGCAGCCAGGTCCGGTCGGTGAGGCCCCATTGGGACGCGAACGAGGGGCGCTATATTTATAATCTGTACTTAAAGAGCCGCAATCCCGTTCTGGGGCTTTCATGGACCCAGGGGCGCGGCATCTTCGTGACTCTGGCGGCGTGGGAGCTCACCGGGAGGAAGGAATATCGGGACAGCGCCGTCCTGGCCGGCGAGTACATCAAGACGCTTCAGGTGTACGATTCGCCGGATAATCCGCGCCGTCAGTACGCCATCCGGGAGGAGGTGCCCAACAGCCCCTGCGCGTCTCCCCGGGATTCCGTGGAGGCGGCGCTGGGGTATTTGTTTCTGTATCGCGCGACGGGGAATGGGGACTACGTCCGCCGGGCGGTGGATTACGCAACGTGGTTCGAGCGGAACGGATGGACCCCGTCCGGGTGGCCGCGCGGGGATGTGAATTTGATGGATCCGGCGAAGAACGCCGGTCCGGGGGCGTTCTACCAGTCCGTTCATCTTCTGTTCTTCCGGTACCTGGCGCTGGCGACGAAGAATGACGGATGGCTCCGGCATGTGAGGCCCCTGGCGGACGGGGTATTCCGGTACGTCCGATCGGACGGGGCGCTCGCCGAGGAGGGGGCCGGCGGCCATCACGTCCGGGACGGCGTCGTGATGAACGACGATGGCACCATGGTCGCGATGCTGGCGGCCCATCGGGTGATGGGGGACGCGAAGTACCTCGATGCCTGCCGGCGTTTCGGCGACTGGGTGGTGGCGAACATCCGCCCGCCGTTTCATGCCCTGTCGGGCCCGCCGAGCCTCTGCGGCACGATGATCGAACTTTCCGCCGCGACCGGGGATGTCCGGTACCGCGAGTGGGCGGCGAAAATCCTGGTGGATCATGTGCTTCCCCTGCAGGTCAACCGGAAGGGGGACGCCCTCACCGATGGCGCCTTCCGCGGGGAGGACGAGCCTGTGGAGTATTACGGCCCGAAGACCGCGAAACCCACGGACTTTATCACGACCCGGGTCACCTGCTATGCGGCGCTGGCCTGTCTCAAGCTCGCCGGCATCGTGGGGCCGTACTACGGGGCCGGGGGGTGGGAGCGGAAAATCACATGATAATGGGTTGTCCCCGAGAGATTGACGTCCTGAATACGCTCGCTGTCGTGAATTGACGGGGGGTTCGTCATGAGGCACGCGCTTCTCGCCGCCGCCGCGGTTCTCGCGGTCGGCGCCCTTTTCGCATCCGATAAAACCCCGGACGGAATATCCGTTCCCGGAACGCCCACCGGGGACAATCCCCCGGCGAAGACTGCGCCGGCTCCAGCCGGGGAAACCGTGGCGTTCGTCAACCATCTCGGCCGTGACGTTTCCGTGCGGGTGGACGCGGAGCGCCGTTGGTTTTTTCTCTACTTCGGAAATCAGAACGGATGGAAGAGGGCGGCCGCCGGCGGGGAGGTGAAGATCCCGCTGGCGTTCGGGGCCCACGACATCCGCTGGGTGGGGGAGCCGGCGAAGTACCGGCTGGACATCGGCGCGAAGGCGGGGACGCCGGCGCCTTCGGTTCTTCTGCTCCCCGCGGAACGCGACGGGGAGATCCGGGTGTCCGTCGAGAGGGGGAAGGATGTGCTTGTCCAGGGGATTCTGCGGGCGGTCCCGCCGCCGCCCCCGAAGGCGCCCGCGGTCGAGACAGCGCCGGCGGCGAGGGAAATTGTGTTTGTTCCGACGCCGGCGTTCGCCGAACTCCCGCGGTGGCGGGATCACTACGGGCACACGGGGTTGGGATATTCCTACGGGCATCACGGACGTTACGGGTATGACGGGTGGTGGGGGCCCTCGGTGGATCTTCCCGTCGGGCCCAACACGTTGCTTTGGGGCACCGTGGGGGGCGTCATCGGACACCAATCCTATGAGACGGGGGCGGGGGTCGCGGCGGGCGCGCTTTTCGGAAGCGTGCTTGACGCACTGCGGAAATAAGGCAGAATGCGGGGAGCGATGGCGGCCGAGCGCGTCGCCCCGCACTTTTTTCAGGGAGGATCTCATGAAGGCGATCGCAGGAATGGCCGCGGTGATGGCGCTGGCGCTGGCGTCCGCGGGATGCAACACCGTCGCGCCGGCGAATGTCTACACCTACGAGACCGGGAAACAGAAACCGTTGGTGGAGGTTGCGGATTCGAGCCTCGCCGGCAGTCTGGATCTTGGGGGCATCGTGACCCGGGATGACGGGGGGCTGCTCACCGTTCAGGCCCAGTTCAAGAACGCCGGGAAGTCCCCGGTCCGGTGCGAATACAAGTTCGTTTTTTATGATGCGAACGGATTCGAGATGACGGACGCCCGGAGCCGGTGGGAGCCGATGGTGTTTCCGGGCAATGTGACGAACGCCCTTTCCGCCACGGCGCCCTCGAAGGGGGCGGTGAAGGCGAAAATTTATCTTCGGAAAGACAGCGCCATCCGGTAGACTCTTGGTTGTGAAATCTTGTGAGAAACGGCAAGGGGATATGGTTTGCGAAGTGATCAAGCCGCTCATCCTGAGCTTGTCGAAGGATGAGCCAGCGCTCATGGTTCGACAGGCTCACCATGAGCGGCATTGAGGATGTCGTCCTGTTTGGTTCCGGCAATGCCGGATTGGGAGGTTGTCAGGCGTCCTGCTCGATTTCCAGCGATATCAGGGTGATGTGCTTCCCGGCCGTCATGTCAATCTCGGCGGCGCCGCAGTCGGGGCATCGGGCGTCGGGTTCTTCCTCCAGATTGAGATCCTTGTTGCACCTCCGGCACCGGTAGGCGGGTTGCTCCATTTCGAATTCCAAGGTGGCTTCCTGGGCGGGGGTCCCGGCGGCCGCGGACTTGAAGTGGGCCTCGAAGTGGTCCGGTTCGACTCCGGAATACTCGCCCACCCGGATCCGGATGCGCCGGATGGCGCGGGCGCCGGCGGCGTTTTGCAGGACGGCCTTCAGGATGTTTTCGGCGACCGGAAGCTCATGCATGGGGCAACCATCCTGTAGTCGGGAATTCATCATACCCCGTAACGGGACAATAGCAAATGTCCGCCACGTGTGTAAAAAAATTGAAGGTGCCGCGGAGGGGCACTACAATACGCCGGCCACATCCATTGCATACCGGAGGATACCATGGGACTGAAGGAAGACGCCCTCGCGTACCACGAGGCCAAACCGCAGGGCAAGATCGCCATCGCGGTGACGAAGCCCTGCCTGACCGCGGCGGAATTGTCGCTGGCGTACACGCCCGGCGTGGCGGCGCCCTGCCTCGAAATCGAGAAGGATCCCGAGGCGGCCTACCGTTACACGAATCGCGGCAATCTTGTCGCCGTCATCTCGGACGGCACGGCCGTGCTGGGGTTGGGGAACATCGGGGCCCTGGCCGGAAAGCCCGTCATGGAAGGCAAGTCGGTGCTGTTCAAGCGGTTCGCCGACGTGGATGCCTTCGATATCGAGATCGACTGCAAGGACATGGCGAAGCTCGTGGACATCATCGCGAGCCTGGAACCGACGTTCGGCGGCATCAACCTGGAGGACATCAAGGCCCCCGAGTGCTTCTTCGTCGAGGACGAGCTCAAGAAACGGATGAAGATCCCGGTATTCCATGACGATCAGCACGGGACGGCCATCATCACCGGCGCGGCCCTTCTGAACATTTGCGGCACGGTCGGCAAGAAAATGAATGAGCTCCGCGTCGTCGTGAGCGGGGCGGGGGCGTCGGCCATCGCCTGCTCCCATCACTACATCCGCCTGGGTGTCCGGCGCGAAAACATCGTTCTGGTGGACACCAAGGGGGTGGTGTCGAAATCCCGGAAGGATCTCAATCCCCAGAAATCCTTTTTCGCGGCCGACACCACGGCGAAGACTCTGGCCGAGGCGATGAAGGGCGCGGACCTGTTCCTGGGGCTTTCCGCCAAGGGGCTTGTGACACCGGACATGGTTCGTGCCATGGCGAAGAACCCGGTGGTGTTCGCCTTGGCGAATCCCGATCCGGAAATTTCCTATCCCGACGCAAAGGGTTCGCGTCCCGACGTCCTCGTGGCGACGGGCCGGTCGGACTTTCCGAACCAGGTGAATAATGTTTTGGGGTTCCCGTTCATCTTCCGGGGGGCGCTGGACGTCCGGGCCTCGACGATCAACGAGGAGATGAAGGTGGCGGCGAGCCGGGCCTTGGCGGATCTGGCCCGGGAGCCCGTGCCCGCGGTGGTGTCCCAGGCCTACGGCGGTGCGAAAATCGCGGCGGGGCCGGACTACTTCATCCCGAAACCCTTCGATCCGCGCCTCATGCCCTGGGTGTCAACCGCGGTGGCCGGGGCGGCGATGGAGACGGGCGTGGCTTGCCGGCCGGTGGACATTGCGGCCTACCGGAAGGAACTCGAGAGCCGGGCGGAGGCGATGTTCTCGAAAAAGCAGAAAAAAGTCAGGATGTGACGGCGCCTCCGGGAAGCGGGGGCTTTGACTTCGGATAAAAATTCGCTTTGCTGGGATAGCTCAACGGCAGAGCTCCGGTTTTGTAAACCGGAGGTTGCGGGTTCGAATCCCGCTCCCAGCTGTTTACAGCCGATAAACGTCGCAATGCCACACGAGGGGATTGAGGAATGCCTGGGCGGCCCCTCTTGACAGAAGCAAATGCCCGTTTACCATGTAGCGCCTTGCAGGCCCCCATCGTCTAGAGGCCTAGGACACCAGGTTCTCAGCCTGGGGACCGGGGTTCAAATCCCCGTGGGGGTAGTTTTCGCGGGCGATAGGCGGCGTCATGCGTCGTCGCTACGCCATCGGCGTGTCACCGGGTAGACACGCCGTCGGGCTAGGCTCCTTGCCTGACTTGCCTCTCGCCCGCGAAAACAGAAAATGGGGGAATATGAAACGCACCCACACCTGCGGTGAACTGCGCGACACGGATGCTGGCGCCACGACGACCCTGTGCGGCTGGGTGGCCTCGCGGCGCGACCACGGGGGGCTGGTGTTCGTGGACCTTCGGGACCGTTACGGTTTCACCCAGGTGGTGTTCGATCCCACCCGGAGCGCCGACGCCCACAAACTCGCCGAGACGGTGCGCAACGAGGACGTCATCCGTGTGGCGGGAGGGGTTCTCCGCCGCCCGGCGGGGATGGAGAACAAGGCCATCGCCACCGGCGCGATCGAGGTGCGGGTGGATTCGCTCGAGGTGCTGAACCGCGCGGCGCCGCTTCCGTTCCCCGTGGACGACGGGGCGGACATCTCGGTGGAACTGCGTCTCAAGCACCGTTACCTGGACCTGCGCCGTCCGGCCATGCAGGAGGCCCTGGCCGCGCGCCACACGGTGTTCCAAGTCATCCGCCGGACGCTCGCGGCGCGGGGATTCCTTGAAATCGAGACGCCGTTTCTGATCCGCAGCACCCCCGGCGGGGCGCGGAACTTCCTCGTTCCAAGCCGCAACGTCCCCGGAACGATGTTTGCGCTTCCGGAATCGCCGCAGCTTTTCAAGCAGGTGCTCATGGCGGCCGGTTACGACCGGTATTTTCAACTCGTGAAGTGTTTCCGTGACGAGGATCTCCGTGCCGATCGCCAGCCGGAATTCACCCAGCTCGATCTCGAGATGTCGTTCGTGGAGGAGCGCGACGTCCAGGACATCACCGAGGAGGTCATCGCCGCGGTGTTCGCCGAGGTGAAGGGGGTGACGGTGCCGAGCCCATTCCCGCGTCTGTCCTACGAGGACGCGGTGCGTCGGTTCGGTTCGGACAAGCCGGACATCCGGTTCGGGATGGAGATTTCCGACGTTGGCGACATCGCCGGGCGGAGCGCCTTCAACGTGTTCAAGTCCGTCATCGCCGGCGGCGGGTGCGTCCGCGGGTTCGTTGCGCCGGGTGCGTCCGCGTTTTCCCGGAAGGAACTCGACGACCTCGCGCCGCAGGCCGTGGCGCTCGGGGCGAAGGGCATCGCCTGGTGCCGGGTGGAGGGGGGTAAATTCGTGTCCCCCATCGCCAAATTTCTCGACGAGGCGATCCAGAAGGAACTCATCGCGCGCATGAAGGCCAGCGACGGGGATTTGTTGTTGTTCGTGGCGGACAAGCCCGACATTGCGGCGAAGGTTCTGGGGGCGCTCCGTCTGTCGCTCGGGGCGCGCCTGAAGCAGATTCCCGCGGGGGCTTGGGCGTTCACGTGGGTGGTGGATTTCCCCCTCATGGAGTTCAGCGAGGAGGAAAAGAAGGTCGTCGCGCGCCATCATCCGTTCACGTCTCCCCGGAGGGAGGAAATTGAAAAACTCGAGGGCGAACCCCTCGCCGTTCACGCCCGGGCCTACGACGTGGTTCTGAACGGGGTGGAACTCGGGGGCGGCAGCATCCGGATCCACGACCCGGCGGTCCAGACGCGCATCTTCCGGACTCTGGGCATTTCCGACGAGGAGGCGGAACGCAAGTTCGGTTTCCTTCTGGAGGCCTTCCGCTACGGGGCGCCGCCGCACGGGGGCATCGCGCTCGGAATGGATCGCTTCGTGATGCTTCTTCTCGGACGGGACAGCATCCGCGACACAATCGCTTTCCCCAAGACCCAGAAGGGGCAGTGCCTCATGACCGGCGCGCCGGCCGAGGTGACGGCGCGGCAGCTCAAGGAACTTTACGTGGAGTTCAGGGTTCCGCCACAGGGGTAGTGAAGAGTGGTCAGTGGATAGCCGAATTTCGATTTCCGAATGCCGAATCAGTTCCGCTGGATTCAGATGCGCTTGATGGTCATCACGCCCTCCCAATTCCCGTACGGATTGATCCTGTTCGCTGCGCTCGTCAGCGGCTGTGTCACGGCACCGTTCTTCCGTCCCTCCTCTTGGCGGAACGCGCCTCTCGATCCCAAAACCGGGCAGGTTGTCATGATGTGGGTGAAACATGCCGCGGGAGACGAACCCGCCCTGCTTCGTTTGGACTACGGCATGCTCATTGTCTGGGGGGAAACCGAACGCGGATTCTATCTGTTCGACCGATCCGCGAAACGATATCTTGGGACGACGGATTTTGATCAGTTTCTGGAGGAACTCGACCGTCTGCCGAAAGATATTCGTCTCCAACGGGTGGAAACCTGTTCCAGCCCCCGGGCTTGGAATATGCCTGAGAAGGCATCAAACCGTCTCAACGCGATCATGGAAAACGGGGGGAGGACGGATACCCTCACCGATCTCAAGGGAAATGAACTTCCCGACATTTTCTGCTACTGTGAATCCGACGGCCTGCGATATCCGGAAATCCCCCCGCCGCCGTACCGGCAAGTCCAGCCATCTCGATAATTCGAAGAATGTGAGACTCGCGTCATGACTTCATGACCGTATGACGTCATGACGGAGGTGAATTACGTCGTATATGCTGAATTCAGATGCACGTACTCCGGCGTGAGGTCGCACGTCCAGACCGTGACGTCGTGGCGGCCGTCATTCATCTCCACGGTGAGGTCAATTTCCTCTTCGGCGAAGATTCTTCGGATGGTTTCGGAGGAAAGCCGCCGCGGCTCGCCGCCGGCGAATATGAGGGTTTTCCCGAGGATGAGACGCAGTTTCGATGGGGAGAACGGGACGCCGGCGTATCCCACCGCCGAGAGGAACCGTCCCCAGTTCGGGTCGCCGCCGTAGATCGCGGTCTTGACGAGCGGCGAGTTCGCGATCGCCCGCGCGATGGCGGCGGCGGCGGCCTTCGTCCGCGCCCCGGTGATGCGCACGGTCAGGAGCCGTGTCGCCCCCTCGCCGTCGCGCACGACCTCCTTGGCGAGGTGGATGGAGACGCGCTTGATTCCTTCCAGAAGCGCTTTCCGGAGGAGCGCGTCCTTCCCGACGGAGACCCCGGATCCGCCGCTGGCGAGAAGGATGAGCGAGTCGTTCGTGCTCATGTGGCCGTCCACGGTGATGGCATTGAAGGAGGTCTCGGCGGTTCGGGCGAGAAGCCGCTTCAGGATTGGCGGCGGCACGGCGGCGTCCGTCGTGAGGAACGCGAGAAGCGTTGCCATCTTCGGGGAGATCATCCCGGCGCCCTTGGCGGCGCCGCCCACATGGAAGACACGTTTTCCGACGCGCACGCGGACGGCGAATTCCTTGAGGAAGGCGTCGGTTGTCGCGATGCCCCGGGCGAAGTCGGTGGCCGCGCGGGGGCCGGTGGCCAATTTCTCTGGAAGCGCCCGGATGCCCTTCCGAATTTTCGTCATGGGCAGAAGTCGTCCGATGACTCCCGTGGAGGCGACGAACATGTCCGCCGGCCGGGCGTCCAGGACCTTCGCGGCGAGCGCGGCCATCTCCCGGGTGTCCGCCTCTCCGGTCTTGCCGGTGCAGGCGTTGGCATTGCCGCTGTTGACGATGACCCCGCGAGCCCAGCCGCTCCGGGCGACGCGCCGGGACCAGACGACGGGCGCCGCGACGATGCGGTTGGTGGTGAAGATGCCGGCCACCGGGACGCGCCGTTCCGCGACGAGCATGGCGATGTCCGGCTTCTTGCGCTTGATGCCGCAATGGAGGCTGGCGGTGCGGAATCCCGCGGCGGCCATGACCCCGCCGGGAATTTCCTCGATGACGATCTTGTCCTTCGGGCGTTTCATCAGGGCGCTGATTGTACCGGATCGGGTTTCCGGCACCACAAAAAATCGCGGGGAGTCTGATTCGGTTATTTCAGGCCTTCCGTCTCGGGCCGCCCGATCATGAGGTTCATGTTCTGGACGGCCTGGCCGGCGGCGCCCTTCACCAGATTGTCAATCACCGCCATGACCACGAGGGTGTCGCCGCAGAGCCGGATCGCGATGTCGCAGAAGTTCGTCCCCGAGACGTCCTTCGTGGAGGGAAGGTCTTCCCGCACCCGGACAAACGGGGCCTTCCGGTAGAATTCCCGGAGCTGGCGGTAGAGATTCTCCTGCGTTGTCTTCCGTGGCAGGCGCAGGTACATCGTTGCGAGAATCCCCCGGTCCATCGGGACGAGATGGGGGGTCATGAGGACATGAACGGGTTCGCCGCAGGACGCGGCGAGCGCCTGCTCGATCTCCGGGGTGTGCTGGTGGACGCCCACGTTGTAGGGGGAAATCCCCTCGTTGCATTCCGGAAAGTGTGTGGCGTCGGAAAGGGTGCGGCCGGCGCCGGACACGCCGCTTTTGGCGTCAAGGATGATGTGCTTCCGGTCGGCCAGTTTCAAAAACGGCGCCGCGGCCAGGGCCGCCGCCGTCGCGTAGCATCCGGGGTTGGCGAGGATCCGCGCGCCGGCGATCCGTTTCGCCGGTACGAGTTCGGGCAGGCCGTACACCGCCTCCGCGAGTCCCTTCGGATCGGTGTGGGTGAATTTGTACCACGTGTTGTAAAGGGACGCGTCCTTGAGCCGATAGTCTCCCGAGACGTCAATGACGCGGAAGCCCAGGTTCACAAGGGCGGGCGTGATCGTGAGGGCGACGCCCCGCGGCAGGGTGAGGAAGACGATCTTCGTTTCCTTCGGGAGTTGTGTTTCGGGGGAGTTCCCGAGCGGCTCGCAGGGGAGCGTTACAAGTCCCCGCAGGGAGGGGTGGATTTTTTCGATGCCCTGCCGTTCGCCGCTCCGTGAGGCGAGGAGGACGGGTGTCACGGCGGGGTGACGGGCCAGAATGCGCAGGAGTTCCCGGGCGGTGTAGGCGGTGGCCCCGAGGATGGCGAAGCCAATCATATCTGTGCCCTCGCTAAACGTGCCATGACGAGCGTATAGCGGATAGCGTTTAGCGTATAGAAGAAATAATCCTGTTCTATGGGTTATTCTTTCTTCCCTATCCGCTACCCGCTGTACGCTCCACGCTATTCTTCGACTCCCAGACTCTCTGACTCGCGGACTTCTTCGGCGGGGATGACCTACCTGTAATTGATGAGGTTGATTTTGTGGCGTTCTTCGTAGACTTTCAATTTCCGGATCCGTTCGATGTCTTCCTCGATGCGATTCACCAGTTTGAAGATATAGGGTTTCCCCTTCAATCGGTCCTCGAGGTCGTGGATCATCCGATCCCACGAGCCGGAGTAGAGCTCGTCCCGGAGGACGAGAAGCATGCTCTCCTCGCGGGTGAGAGACTGATAAAAACGCTTGTGCGGGTCCGAGGATATTTCCCGGGACTTGTCATCGTCCGCCATAGTCAAGTACTTCGTTTATTTCGAGTTACAACTTTAGAACCTTCCTCCGTCACGTGCAGGATTTTCCGGAAGGGTTCTCGGAGAGGGTTACGTCGTAACGACTTCGGCGCAGCGATCGCACAGGCCCGGGTGGGCGGCATGACGGCCGACGCCCTCCCGGTGGGTCCAGCAGCGCTGGCACTTGGGTCGCCCGGTCCGGGAGGCGCGGAGGGAAAGTCCCGGGGCGTCCGCGCCGGCGACGAATCCGTCTCCGGCCGCTTCGGCCAGGGTTACTCCCGAGACGATGAAGATCATGGGCAGGTCGGCCCGGCGCGGCTCGAGAAGCGCCCGGAGTTCCGGGGTGCCGGGGACGAGCGTCACCTCCGCTTCGAGCGAATTCCCGATGGTTTTGGCGGCCCGGAGCCTTTCAAGCTCGCGGGACACGTCGGAACGGACGGCGACGATCCTTCGCCATGCCTCCAGATGCGCACGGTCGGCGGCCGTCTCCGGCGCGGCCTCCGGGAAGAGCGTCAGGTGGATGCTCCCGGCCTCACGGGGGGCCGGCAGGTGTTGCCAGACCTCGTCCGCCGTGTGCGCCAGGAGCGGCGCGGAGAGGCGGACGAGCGCGTGGAGGATGTCGTACAGGGTGGCGCGGGCGCTGCGCCGCTGGCGGGAGTCGTGGCCGGAGCAGTACAGACGATCCTTGGCCGTGTCGAGGTAGAAGGAACTCAGGTCCACCGACGCGTATTCGAGGAGAAGCCTGTAGGCGCGGTGGAATTCGAAGGCGTCGTAGGCGGTCCGCACCTGCCGGGTCAGTTCCCGCAGGCGCGCGAGGGCCCAGGCGTCGATTTCGAGGCGCCGGTCCTCCGGCAACTCGTCCCGGGCGGGATCGAAGCCGTCCAGGTTGCCGAGGAGGAAACGGAACGTGTTTCGGAGTTTCCGGTAGGCCTCCGCGAGTTGTTCCATCATGGCGTTGGAGATGCGGACGTCGTCCCGGTAATCCTCCTGGGCGACCCAGAGACGCAGAACGTCCGCCCCGTATTTTTTGATGATTTCCTGGGGTGCGATGACGTTGCCGAGGGATTTGTGCATGGCCCGGCCCAAATGATCAAGGACGAACCCGTGGGTGAGGACGGTCTTGTAGGGGGCCGCTCCCGTCAGGGCGATGCTGGTGAGGAGCGAACTCTGGAACCACCCGCGGTGCTGGTCGCTCCCCTCCAGGTACAGATCGGCGGGGCGCGAGAGCCCCCCCCGGCGGTCCAGTACCGCCGCGTGGGTCACCCCCGAGTCGAACCAGACGTCGAGGATGTCGCGTTCCTTGATGAATTCCGTGGCGCCGCAGTCCGGGCAGACGAGGCCCGGCGGCGCGATTTCCCCGGTCGTCGCCGCGTGCCATCCCTCGATTCCCGTCGCTTCCACGATCGCCGCGGCGCGCTCGATGATCCGCGCGTCGATCACCGGTTTTTCGCAAGTGCCGCAGTAGAGGACCGGGATGGGAATGCCCCACACCCGCTGGCGGGAGATGCACCAGTCGGTCCGGTTCGACACCATGTTGTGGATGCGTTCGCGGCCCCAGGCGGGGACCCAGGTCACCTGCTCGATGGCCGCGAGGGCCTTTTCCCGAAGGCCGTTCGCCTCCATGGAGATGAACCACTGCTCCGTCGCCCGGTACACCACCGGGGTCTTGCACCGCCAGCAGTGGGGGTAGGAGTGTTTGATTTCCCCGGCGGCCAGGAGCCGGTTTTTCGCCCGGAGGAGATCCACGACCGGGCCATTCGCCTCGAAGACGTGCGTCCCGGCGAAGTGTTCCACGTCGGGGGTGTACCGGCCGTCGGCATCCACGGGGGCGTAGATGTCCAGGCCGTATTTTTTTCCGGTCTCGTAATCCTCGATGCCGTGGCCGGGCGCCGTGTGGACGCAACCCGTGCCGTCCTCGAGCGTCACGTAGGGGGCCAGGACAACGGGGGAGTCCCGGTTGATCCAGGGGTGGCGGGTGATTAGTCCTTCAAGACGCGTTCCTTTGAATGATGCCCCGCGGATGGGGGGGAGACCCGGCATGTGTGAAGCGGTTGCGAGTTTGTCGAGGAGTCCGGCGGCCACGATCAGCAACTCATTGTTGTGTTCCACCGCGACATACTCGTAATCGGCATGCACCGCGATGGCGAGGTTTGCGGCGAGCGTCCAAGGTGTTGTTGTCCAGATGAGAACGGAAACGGGGAAATCGGCCGCGGGAACGCCGATTTTCCGGAGGAAATCCTTCTGGTCGTCGCGGATCGGGAACCGGACGAAGATCGAGGGGGAGGCGTGATCGGCGTACTCCACCTCCGCTTCGGCCAGCGCCGTCCGGCACTTCGAACACCAGTAGACGGGCTTCAGCCCCTTGTAGATGTTGCCGGACAGGAGCAGTTTCCCCGCCTGGCGGAGGATGTCCGCCTCGTAGGCGAAATCCATCGTCACGTAGGGATGGGCCCAGTCGCCCACGAGCCCGAGGCGCCGGAATTCCTCCCGCTGGATGTCAATGAAGCGGCGGGCCCGGTCGCGGCAGAGGCGGATCTTGTCGGGGAGGGGGGTGGTGTGTTTTTTCGCGCCAAGTTCTTTATCCACCGGCTGTTCGTTGGGCAGGCCGTGGCAGTCCCATCCGGGGATGTAGGGGGCATCGTATCCTTCCATGGATTTGATGCGGACCACCATGTCTTTCAGGATTTTGTTCAGGGCGTGACCGATGTGGATGTTGCCGTTGGCATAGGGCGGGCCGTCGTGGAGGATGTATTTCGGCCGCCCGGCGCGCGCCTGGCGCAACTGGTTATGAAGGTCCGCCCGATCCCACTCGGCCTGAAGCCCCGGCTCGCGGTTGGCGAGGTCCGCCTTCATGGGAAAATCCGTTTTCGGCAGAAGGACGGTGGTGCGGTAATCGCATGGGTTGCCGGGGATCATGTCTTTCATCTTCATGGGATTTTCCGGACGATCGCCTCCACCAGGCGCGTCAGTTTCGGCTCGGCCGTGGCGGCGGTTTTCAGGATTTTCCGGATGTCCACCGGCTCCAGGGCGTCCGGCAGGCACCGGTCGGTGACGACCGAAAGCCCCAAAACCTTGAGCCCCGCATGAACGGCGACGAGTACCTCCGGCACGGTGGACATGCCGACCATGTCCGCCCCGATCCCCCGCAGGAACCGGTATTCGGCCCGTGTCTCGAGGTTGGGCCCGGGAACGCCCACATACACGCCCTTGTGAAGGCGCATCCCGATCGCCAGGGCCGTCTTTTCCGCCAGCGCGATGAGTTTCTTGTCGTAGGGTTCGCACATGTCGGGGAAACGCGGCCCGAGGCGTTCGTCGTTGGGGCCTGCGAGCGGATTGACGCCCATCAGATTGATGTGGTCCTCGATGACGGCGATGTCGCCTGCCTCAAACAGGGGATTCATCCCGCCGCAGGCGTTCGACACGACGAGGGTCTTTACGCCGAGGGCCTTCATGACCCGCACCGGGAACGTGATGTCCTTGACGCAGTACCCTTCGTAGGGATGGAAACGGCCCTCCATCACCACCACCGGCTTCGCTCCGATTTTCCCAAGGAGCAGCATGCCGGCGTGGCCCGGGGCGGTGGAGACGAGGAATCCGGGAATGTCCCGGTAGGGGATGGCGGCGTCCAGGCGGATCTTCCGGGACAGGGATCCGAGACCCGTTCCGAGAATAATGCCGATCCGGGGAACAAGGGCGCTTTTCGCGCGGATGGCGATCGTGGCGTCGGCGATGCGGTCGTGGGTATTCATCGGTGTTTGGGGGATAATTGCTTGATCTTGGCTTTGCAGTTTTCGATGCGTTCGATGATGGGCTGGTCCTCGTTCTTCACCAGCCAGTGGTCCTTGAAGTTATTCTGGATGCGCTCGTAGTCCTGGAGGGCGAGCTGGACCATCTTCGAATCCTGGAGGTTCTCGCCGACACGCTCCCGGACCTCGGCGCGGACCCGGTAGGCGTCGCCGCTCTTCATGCTCCCATGGGGGGAATCCTTCGCGAAAAACTCATCCACGAATTTCAAGGCCCTCTCGTGGAGGCCGAACCGGCGGTGCACCTCCGTCAGCCGCAGGAGCACTTCGCCGCTGGTCACCTGGGCAAAATCGGGAAATTTCTCGCGAAGGAGAAGGAGCGCCGTGGCGGCATCGAGGAGCAGCGGGTAACGATCCTGGCAGAGATCGGCCCGTTCCCACCAGCCTTTGGGGGATTCGGGGGCTTCCTGGATCTTGGTCTGGATCTCAAGGAATGTATTTTTGAATGCCGGGGCTTCCGCGTTGAGTTTCTCGATCGAGGCGATTTCCCGCCGGATCCACGCCTGGTTCCGGGGCGGGGTGTTCCCGACAAGTTCCTTCGCTTGTTCGAGGCGCGCGGCCGCGTCGTCCGGCCTGCCGAGCATGATGTACACCCGCGCCGTCCGGCGGGCCAATTCCCCGCTCGTCATAATCCAGTTGTCCACCGGCGAGAATTTCTCCGTGTCCTTGCAGGAGCGCAGCGCCTCCGCAAAATCCTGAAGATTGAACTGAATGGACACCATCTCATAGAACTTGCGCTGTTTCCTCATCGTGAAAAGGGGTTTTTCCACGTCGCGGCGGATGTCCTGGCGGAACTGATCCTCCAGCTTGCGGTAGGTCTCGGTGGACTCCATCTGCCGGAGACGGTCCCCGGCCTTCTGTTTCAGCTCATCGAGGCCGCCCGTTTCCTCGGCGCCGAGGCCCGGGAGGGCGAGGGCGAACAGAAGGAAGGGGACAACGGCGGAAGCCCGGCATGTTTTCATGGCGCCTCCAGGGTTTTCAGGAATTGGGGGTCGTTCCGTTTCTGCCATGTTTCCGTGTCTCCGTACTTTTTCTCGAAGGCCTCCACCTGGAGCTGGAACTCGCGAAGGAGTTTCTTTTCCTCCTCGACTTTCCCCTCCTGCCGTTTCAGACGGGCCTCCTGACGGACCGCAAGAACTTTCTTCATGGCATCGCGCGCCTCGATCTCGCGCCGGCCCCGGCGGGCGCCGTCAAGGGCGCCCCGGCATCGGTCGGCCAGCGGCTTCAGGGTGGGCGGGAGGTCGCGAATCTGGCGCAGTTCCGACTCGGCCTCCTCCGTCAGGCTGGCGCGAAGGCACAGCAACGCCGTCGCCAGGTGTTCCGCGCCCGATCGGTCGAGGGTCCGGCAGAGCTCGAAAAAATCCTTCGGTGTGAATTCAACCCATCGGACGGTGCGTTCCCCGGCCCCCTCGCGGACGGGCAGTTGAAAAACGAGTTCGTCGGTCGTCGCGCGTTTCAATGTTCCGCGATTCGGGAGGAAGAGGCGTTTCTCGGCCGGGGCGGTCGCGGTGTGTTGGAAAATGCGTTGCTGGAGATTGAACAGGATCTCGGTCTCCAGGCGAAGTTCCAGGGCCTGATTCCTGACGGCGGGTGTCGAGATGTTTGGGACGAGCCGGTTGAGCTGGTCAAGGGCCTTTCCGAAGCGGTAATGGAGGAGATCCGCCGCCGTTTCGTCGAGGGCCTTTCGAAGCGCTTCCGCCTCCCGCTTCTCACGGTTCAGACGTTCCTTGTCCTGTTTCTCCGCGATGAGGGCATCCAGGTCCTTGATGTGGGTGAGGGCCCGTCCGGAAAACTCCGGGACGTCGAATTGGCCCGCCACCGTCTCGAAAAGGGATTTCGCCTCCTCGGGCCTTCCCTGGGAGGACGCGGCCAGGGCGCGGGTCTCGATGTCGCGGTAGATCTCTTCCGCCTTGCGGAGGAATTTTTCGCTTTCCCTGCGGGACGCCTCGAAAGCCGGTGTGTCGTTGTAGGCGGCGGGGAGGGAAAGGCACAGGCTGCTTGCGGCCTGGTACTTGTGTTTCGCGGCGAGCGCCGCCGCCTGGGCGGAAATGGTCTGGAGCGCCTTGTCGCCGTGCTCCTGGTGGCGTCGCCGGGAGGCCCAGTAGTCCTCCTCGGCCTGATGGACGCCTCGCTGAATCTCCTCGATGCCCGGCGTCCCGGGATAGTCCTGCTGGAACTTCGCCAGCTTCTGCTTGAGGGGGGGGATGGCCGCGGGATCCTTCTCGGCCTTCGCGAGATCCCGGCGGAGCTCCGCAATCACCGTCTCCGGCGGGGGGGAATCGAGTGGCGTCCGGACCGGCGTGAAGACATCGCGCGGCGTGGTCGTCGGGGGGCGGTCGTCCGGGGGTTTTCGGGATATCGTCGCCAGGACGATGAACAGGAGAACCACCGCGGCCGCAACGGTGATGGCCACGATGGGATTCGATTTCGGGGCGGCGGAAGTTGCCGTCCCGGTGGCGCGGGTCCGGGGCCGGCCGAGCCCCTCGAGATCCTTGAGGAGTTCCGTCGCGTTGAGATGACGGTCCGCGGGGTTTTTCGCCATCAGGCGGTTCACGATGCGAACGACTTCCATCGGGGTCCCTGGGGCGAGTTCCTTGAGCGGGGGCGGCGCCTCCCGCACGTGTTTTTCCATGATTTCGCGGGGACTCGATCCGGTGAAGGGCGTGCGTCCCGCGAGCATCCGGTAGAAGGTGACTCCGAGCGAATACAAATCGGAGCGGTTGTCCACCGGCTCCCCCCGTGCCTGCTCGGGGGCCATGTAGTGGGGGGAACCCATCACGGAGTCGGCGGTCGCGACCTCCCCGGCGCTGAGTTTTTTCGAGATGCCCAGATCCCCGATCTTGACGAGCCCATCCTCTCCGAACATGAGGTTGTCGGGTTTGATGTCGCGGTGCACGATGCCCTTTTTCTCGGCGTACTCCAGCCCCCGCGCCACGTCCGTGATGACCGCGATGGCGCGCTCCGCGGGGAATTTCCGCTCCCGGCTCAGGACGTCCTGGAGGCTTCCCCCGGGGGCGTATTCCATCGAGAAATAATACACGTCTCCGGCCCGGCCCACGTCATGGGCCTGGATGAGATGGGGGTGATTCAATTCCCCGGCGGAGCGGGCTTCATTGATAAAGCGGGTGATGAAGACAATGTCCTTGGTGAGGTCCTCGGCGAGGATCTTGAAGGCGATGGTCCGGTTGAGCGACATCTGGGTGGCTCTGTACACCGTGCCCATCCCGCCGCGGCCGACGCGCTCCTCGATGCGGTAGCCGTTGATGACTTGTCCGATGAGGGTGTCCGGCTTGTTCTCGACGGCATCGTCCAGAAATGAGAGGATGGTCTCGCCGGCCTGGACGCGGTCGCCGATCTTCAGGGGTTGTTCGCCCTCGAGACGGTTCCCGTTGAGGTAGGTTCCGTTCGCGGAGCCGAGGTCGGAAAGGAGATACCGGCCGTCCTCGATGCGGATGTGAAAGTGATGACGGCTCACCAGGTTGTCCAACACCCGGATGTGGGCGGTGGTGTCCCGGCCGAGGATGAGGGTTCCTGAACCGCTCACCCGGTAACTGCGGCCCTTGTCGGCGCCCTTTTCAATGACCAGTTTCGGCATCAGCGGCTGCTTTCGTTATCGGTTGAATCATCGCGCATCGCCATTGTATTTCCTGGAGGCCCCGAGTTCACGCGCCCGGCGCGCGGCCGCGCGAACCGCGTCCGCGATTATACCATCCGCACCGCGGCGTGTCAGGATGGCGATTCCCGCCTGCGTGGTTCCCCCGGGCGTGGTGACGCGGCATCGGAGTTCCTCCGGCGTGTCTCCTGTCGCCGAAAGGAGCGCCGCCGTCCCCCGGAATGTCTGGAGGGCGAGGAAACGCGCATCGCAAGGCCGCAGTCCCGCCGCCACGGCCCCGCGGGCGAGATGCTCCAGGAAGAACGCGACGTAGGCCGGTCCGCTGCCCGAGAGGGCCGTCACCGCATCGAGGTGGCGTTCCGGGAGGACGAGTGTCCGGGAGGAGGTTTCGAAAAGCGCCCGCACCCGGCGGATGTCCGCGGCGCGCGCGGCTCGGCCGGCCGCGATGGCGGTGGCGCCCTCTCCGACCACCATGGGCAGGTTCGGCATGGCGCGGACGACCGCGGTGCGGGTCCCGAGGACGCGTTCGATGGCGCGCGTGGGGAGTCCCGCCACGATGGAAATCACGAGTTGCCCCGGGCCCACGGCGCCCCGCAACTGGGCGAGGGCGGCATCGGCCTGCTGGGGTTTCACCGCTAGGATCACCACCCGCGCGGCCGCGGCCGCGCCGGCGCTCGATGAGGTGACGCGCAGGCCCAGCGCGCGGAAGCGTCTCCGGCGCGACGGCGCCGGGTCCGCCGCGGCCATCCGTGACGGGGCGATGCGCCTCCCGCGCAGAATCCCCCGGGCCATGGCCTCCGCCATGTGCCCGGCGCCGATGAAGGCGAGTTCGACGGAAGAATCTTTAACAAGACAAATCGGCCCTGTTTGGTTTCGGCTCCGCCGATTTGCGTTCGTTGTCATTGGAAAATGGCGGCGCCGACGCGGACGAGTGTGCTTCCCTCCTCCGCCGCGACGCGATAGTCCTGGCTCATGCCCATCGAAAGCTCCGTCAGGCGAAAGGCGTTTCCGAGCGTCTCCTGCCAGCGGTCCCGCAGTTGCCTGAGCCGTCGGAAGACGGGCCGCGCCGCTTCCGGATCCGTGACGATGGGGGCCATCGTCATGAATCCCCGCACCTCGAGGGCCGGGAGATCTGTGAGCGCCGCGAAGGCCGCCGCCAGATCCCCCTCGGCGAAGCCGTGCTTCGAGGTTTCGCCGCTCACGTTCACCTCGAGGAGGGCGGCGACGCGCGTTTTTCGCTCCGCCGCCGCGAGCGCCAGCGCCTCGGCCACGTCCACCCGGTCCACGGCGTGCAGCAACGTGAACCGGTTTATGACCTTGGATACCTTGTTCCGCTGCAGGGGGCCGATGAGATGCCAGGCGATATCCGGGATCTCCGCGAAGGCCTCTTGTTTGCGGAGGGCTTCCTGCACCCGGTTCTCCCCGAGATCGCGATGCCCGGTCGCCAGAAGCGTCCGGACGGCATCCACGGTGGCGGCCTTTGTGACCGCCACGAGGCGCACCCCGGCAGGATCCCGCCCGGCTGTCTCGCACGCCCGGCGGATGGCCTCCCGGATTTTCTCGAGATTCGCCCCGACCCCTTCCGTCATCGGGGCCTATTGTAGTGAGAGGGGGAGGGAAGTCAACAAGGGCGAAGCGGGCAGGGCGCGCGGCCGTGCGCCCCTGTCCGATCGGGCATCCGATCATCACCCGGTTGAACGATTTCCCCGTTCCCCGGCGGAAATTCCGTGGGCCTTCATTTTCGCCCTGAGGGTGTTCCGGTTCATGCCGAGCGCCTTCGCCGCCTCCCGCCGGATGTTATGATTGTCGCGCAGGGCGATCCGGATGAGGGCGGCCTCCGTTTTTTCGAGTAGCCGTCCGGGGGCGTCCGCCGCGACGTTCCCGGATTCCGCCGCGAGGAATTGCCGGAGCGTTTCCTCAAGGGTCCCCCCGGCGGCCGGGCCGGACGGCCCCTCCGCCAGGCTCCGGAGCGACACCGGAAGGGCGGAAAATGCGAGTTCGTTGCCCGGGCTCATCACCACGGCGCGTTCGATGCAGTTCTCCAGTTCCCGCACATTCCCCGGCCAGGGGTAACGGCGGAAGAGGTCAAGGATGTCCGGCGGGATGCGCGAGATGTCCCGGGCGTTCTCCCGGTTGTATTTCGCCAGGAAGTGTTCCACGAGAAGGGGGATGTCCTCCGTCCGTTCCCTCAGGGCGGGCAGGCGGATGGAGACGACGTTGAGGCGGTAATACAGGTCTTCCCGGAAGCGCCGTTCGCGGATTTCCTCTTCCAGGTTTTTATTGGTGGCCGTGATGATCCGTACGTCGGCGGGGCGGGGGCTTCCCTCCCCGACGCGTTCGTATTCCTTCTCCTGCAGGACGCGGAGGAGCTTCACCTGCAGGCGCGGGCTCATCTCGCCGATCTCGTCCAGGAACAACGTCCCCCGGTGGGCGAGCTCGAACCGTCCCTTGCGGTCGCGTTCGGCTCCCGTGAAGGCGCCTTTCACATGGCCGAAGAGTTCGCTTTCGAGGAGCGATTCCGCCAGCGCCCCGCAGTTTATCCTGACGAACGGGGCATTGGCGCGGGCGCTCGTATAGTGGATGGCGTGGGCGAGGAGTTCCTTGCCCGTGCCCGTTTCTCCCGACAGGAGCACCGTGGCGTTGGACCGGGCGACGAGGGCGGCGGTGTCCACCACTTCCTGCATCCGTCCGCCTGTCCCGACGAGGTTTTCGAAGCGGAAACGGGCCTTCAGTTCCTCCCGGAGCTGGAAATTCTCCTCAATGAGTTCTTCCTTCTCACGGCGGAGGGCCGTATCGAGACGCAGGGCCTGGGCCAGGAGGAGCGCCGCGGCGACGGCGAGCGGTCCGTCCGCGCCGGGGACGTCCTCAAGGATGAGAATTCCCGCCACACGGCCTCCGGCCCGGAGGGGCCTCCAGACGATGCCGTCCGCGCGGACCGGGGCGTCCGCCGCGTTCGCCGAGGCGGATTTGTCCCGGTCGGTGAGCCGGCGGTCCACGATGAACCGGGATTTCCCGGAGCGGTCATCCAAAAGACCAAGCCCGTATCGCGACGCCCGGATGTGTTGGGCCAGAAGAGCGAGCGCCTTCCCGGCCCCGGTGGCGAAATCGGGGGCTTCGTCGAGGGCGCGGGCCATCTCGTCGAGAAGATTCGATGGAAATTCGAGATTATCCGATAATGCCTGTTTTTTGGTCATTTGGGGATTGGATTATACTCACGATTGGCGTCGAGGCAATGTTTGATGGACGATTGACGCATCCTGATTTCACATAAGGAGATGCGGTCAGAATGTTAATGTTTTCGGAATTTGATATTATCTTGGGGGGCGAGTCGTCTTATATCAAGAGGAGACATGGCGATGACAAATGAGAATTCCTCCGATTGGGATCTGGTGGCGCGATACATCGCCGGGCGCGACGAAGCCGCCTTTGCGGAGATCGTGCGTCGGCACGGGCCGCTCGTGGCGGGGGTGGCCCGGCGCATACTCGGCTCGGCGGAAGATGCCGAGGACGTGTTTCAGGCGACATTCCTCATTCTGGCCCGGAAGGCGGCCGCCATCCGCCGACAGGAGTCCCTGCCCGGATGGCTTTCCCGGGTGGCCTATCATTCGGCGCTCCGCGTGCGGCGTCGTCGCGCGGCCCGGGTGGAGGCGGAGAAACAGGTCATGCGGAATACATCCCATGCGGGGGAAATGGATCGCGTTGGATTGGATATCGCCCCGGTTCTGGATGAGGAGATGAACCGCCTCCCGGAAAAATACCGGGCGCCGGTGGTCCTGTGCCTGGTCGAAAACCGCACACATGAGTTGGCATCCCGGGAGGTGGGGGTGAACCTTCCCGCGTTCCGAAAACGGCTGGGGAAGGCCCGGGAGATGCTTCGAGCCCGTCTCGCCCGGCGCGGCGTGGTGGTTTCAGTGGCGATTCTCGGGACGTGGATGGCGGAACAGGCGCGTGCCAGTGTGCCGGACGGCTGGGTAAAGACGGCGTTGAAAAACAGTTCCGGGAGTTTGCCCGGGGCCGTGTTGGCCTCCGGGGCCTCGGAAGGGGCGTTGACCATTATGGAGGACGTTATGAAAATGATGATGTGGCGGAAAATCGGCGCCATCGCGGCGTCGGTGTTGGTAGTCGTGGGGCTCGCGGGAGGGGGGATTTGGACGGCGGCGTCCCTGGCCCGGGACGGCGGCGGCGAGGTGACCCCGGCGGCGGAGGAAGCGAAGGCGTTTGCCGCGATGAAGGAAGCGAAGGCGTTTGCCGCGAGGAATAACCCGGCGCCGGACGGGAAATTGAAGGCGTTGGCCGCGGGGAATAATCGTTTCGCGGGGGAGCTCTACGGGAAACTTAAAACAGAAAAGGGAAATCTCTTTTTCTCCCCCTTCTCCCTCCGGACGGCCCTGGCCATGACCCACGCCGGGGCGCGGGGAACGACGGCGGAAGAGATGAGGAAAACTCTCGAATTGGATCTCGTAGAGTATTTCCCGGAAGACCGTCTGGCGGCGGCGTTCGAAGGGACCTTGAAATCCCTCGACACCGCGGGGAAATCCGATAAGGAGAAAGGGCATGATCTGCTCATCGTCAACGCCCTCTGGGGGCAGGAAGGGTATAAATTTCTCGATCCGTTTCTCACCGTCTGCCGGGATCGATTCGGCGGGGGACTGAACCTCGTGGATTTCGTGAAAAACACGGAGGGGGCGCGACAGACCATCAACCGGTGGGTGGAGGGAAAGACCCGGGATCGGATCAAGGACCTCATCCCGCCGGGAGTCCTGACGGACCTGACCAAACTCGTTCTCACGAACGCGGTGTGGTTCAAGGGGATGTGGGAGGTTGAATTCGAAAAAACCCTCACGAAGAATGCCCCGTTCACCACGGCGGAGGGAAAGGTTGTGCGGGCTGACATGATGAATTTCAAGGAAACCGGAAAATGGCGTTATCTCGAAGATGACGCCGTGCAGATTCTGGAAATTCCCTACCGGGGGAAGGCGGTCTCGATGGTGGTGATTCTTCCCAGGGGGAAAGACGGTCTCCCGGACGTGGAGGCGTGGTTGCCTGTCCGCCTGGTCGGCGACGGACGGACCAGGGGGCAGTGGGACTGTCTCGCGGGATGGCTCGATGCGCTCGACAAGGGATATGACCGGGACGTCATCGTTTCCCTGCCGAAGTTCAAGATGACGTGGGGCACGAAAGAATTAAAGGAGGCTTTGGCAAGTCTCGGCATGAAGGAGGCTTTTGTCGTCGGCAAGGCGGATTTCTCGGGAATAAACGGGATACGTCCCCCGGCCGACGAGGCGCTCTTCATCGGAAATGTATTGCATAAGGCCTTCGTGGAGGTGAACGAGGAGGGCACGGAGGCGGCCGTGGCGACGGCGGTCATGAAGCGAATGAGGATGCCGGAACCGGTATTCATTGCCGATCATCCGTTCATTTTCCTCATCCGTGAGAAGGCGGCCGGAAACATCCTTTTCCTGGGGCGGGTGGCGGATCCGACGAAGAATTAGAGCCATTCACGAACGAATAAATCCGCTCATCCTGAGCTTGTCGAAGGATGAGCCAGGGCTCTGCTCATGGTTCGACATTTATTTTAATTTCCAAGGAATGCTCACCATGAACGGATATTCACAAGGGCCTGTCCTGAGCGAGCAAGGCGAGTCGAAGGGCTCACCATGAGTGGGGTTTCATCGAAGGATTTTTTCGTGAAGGGTGTGGCGGAAAGCGCGCACGGCGGCGGCGATGTCCGGGGCTTGGAGTATGCCCCGGATGACCGCGGCGCGTCGCGCGCCGGCGCGGACGAGCGGGGCGAGATTCGCCGCCGTGATGCCGCCGATGACGAAAATCGGGATGGAAACGCGGCGGTGGACCGCGGCGATGCTGTCCATCCCGATGGCCGGCCGGCCCGGTTTCGTAAGGGTTTTAAAGATCGGCCCGAAGCCGATGTAGTCCGCGCCTTCCTTTGCCGCGCGGAGGGCCTGGTTGAGATTATGGGTCGAGCGGCCAATGATTTTGTCCGGGCCGAGGATTCCCCGCGCCGCGCGGAGGGACAGGTCGTCCTGTCCGAGATGGACGCCGTCCGCCCCCGAGATCTGCGCCAGGTCGGGCCGGTTGTTCATGATGAAAATCGCGTGATGGCGGTCGGCAAGCCGGCGGATGCGCCGCGCTGTCGCGAGCCACGCGTTGTCGGATCCCGATTCGGGACGAAATTGGACGATATCCACCCCGGCCCGCAGGGCTGTTTCCACCGATTCGAGAAACGGTCTTCCGGCGGTGGCGCCCGGGGTGGCGACGAGGTAGAGCCGGGCGGCGGCCAGGCGCGCCCGGAGTTCCGCGGCGGCGGCCGTTTTCTCGATGGTATAGACGGCGAAACGCAGGGCGGAAATTCGCACGGCGGGGGAGGCGGGGAGCGGCTTGGCGTATTCCTCGAGAACCCGCAGGGCCTCCTCGAGCCGTTTGAAATTGGCGGTCCGGACATCCGACGATCCGACCCGGGGAATTTCGCGGCCCGAGCGCGCGTCGCGGCCGGGGTCTCGCGCGCTGTCACGCGCGGCGAGGAGTTCCCGGTTCCAGGGGGAGAACATCCCCCGGAGTTCGTGGCGGTATTTTTTTAATTTCGTCGTAAGGGCGCTGTCCTCTTTTCCGAACCGGAAATGTTCTTCGATGACCCGGAGGGCCTCCGCGGCGCGGTTGATGTTGGCGTCGAGGATGCGGAACAGGGGATTCATGAAATTTCAATCGCGTCAGCCGGGGGCACGATTCCCATGACGCGAATCATATCCAGAATCCGGAATTCACACAAGATGGGAATCCAGGACTACTCGTACCGCAGCGCCTCGATCGGATTCAAGCGCGAGGCCCGGAACGCCGGGTAGAGGCCGAAGAAGCCGCCGACGGCCGCGGCGAAGAGGAACGCGAGGAGGACGGAACTCGTGGACACAAGAACCGGCCATCCGTACACGGACGAGACGATCATGGCCGCGCCGGCGCCGACCGCCGTCCCGATGACCCCGCCGACGGCCGAGAGCACCATGGCCTCCACGAGGAATTGCAGCAGGATGTCGCCGGAACGGGCGCCCACCGCCATCCGGAGGCCGATCTCGCGCGTCCGTTCCTTCACCGAGACGAGCATGATGTTCATGATGCCGATGCCTCCCACGAGCAGGGAGATGCCGGCAATAGCGCCGAGGAATAACGTCATGGCGCCGGCCACCTGCTGCATGGACGCCAGCATGTCTTCCTGAGAGGTGACCGTGAAGTCATCTTCGCCCGTGATACGGTGACGGTCGCGCAGTATGTTGCCGATCTGTTGTACCGCGGTGTCTATTGAAGCTTCGTCCACCGCCTGAACGTTGATGGTGGAGACGGTACGTCCGCCGCCCGCCGTGCGTTGGGCGTCAAGCCGGTACATGAGGGTACTGATGGGCACCACTATCAGGTTGTCCTGATTGCCCATTCCGGAACCCCCCTTAGGCGTCAGCACGCCGATGACGCGGAAGCGCTTCTTGTTAATGGTTACGTTTTGTCCCACGGGACTGGAATCCGCGAAAAGCGTGGCGGCGACGTTGGCGCCCAGAACGGCCACCGTAGAGCGCGCCTGGTCCTCTTGAGCGGTGATGAACTCCCCATCGGCGATGGCGTAGTTTCGCACCTGCTCGTATTCCGGCGTGACTCCCAGTATTCTCGTATTCATGTTCTCCGATCCGGCTACCACCTGACCGAAGGTCTGTCGATCCGGGGCAACGGCGCCCACCGCGGGAGCTTTGTCCTGGTCGATGAGAGCCTCTGCATCCTCTAAAGTCAGGCTGGCGCTGGTTCCGGAGGCCGAGCGAACTCCAGCGCTGGTGACGCTGCCCGATCTAACGAAGAGCAGGTTCGCCCCCATGCCCTGGAACTGGC
>JAZDJP010000077.1:0-49514 GCA_043803805.1 Planctomycetota bacterium | reverse complement strand
ATGGACGCCGATGTCGAACCGCCGGCCCGCGCTCAGGCGCATGGCGGCGGCGAAGGCGGCGAAATCGTGGCCGCGGTTCAGCGCGGCGAGCGTCCGGTCGTGGGCGGATTCGAGGCCGTATTCGACAATCACGGGCATCCGCGAGGCGTAATTTTCCAGCAGGGCGAGTTTTTCCTCGTCCACGCAGTCGGGGCGTGTGCCCACCGCGAGCCCCGCCACCGCCGGGTGGTCCAGGGCCTCGTCGTAGAGGCGTTTCAGGGCGTCCACGGGGGCGTGGGTGTTCGTGAAGGGCTGGAAATATACGATAAAGCGATCGGCCTTCCGGGATGCCGCGAGACGTTTGATTCCCGCCGCCACCTGGTCGCGCACGGGGATAATCCCCTCCCGGCGACGGAGCGCGAACGCCGGCGAAAAACTTTCGTTGTTGCAGTAGGCGCACCCGCCCGCGCCGACGGTGCCGTCAATGTTGGGGCAGGAAAATCCGCCGTCCACCGTCACCTTGCGGATGGTCCCCGGGCCGAATTTGGACTGGAGGTAGGCGCGGTAGGAGCGGAACAGGGAATGGGGCATGGAATGTCGAATTCCGAATTTCGAATGACGAATTAACAACGCGGACATTCTATCGTTTCGGATTGTGACGGCACGGGAAATTGAACGGTTTTCCCGATTCCGGTGAGGGGTTCCGCTCCGAGCCGGATTTTTCGTGGTTCGGTGCGGGTGGTCGGTTAAAATCCGCGAGTGCCGCGTCGGTGTTGGAACGGTCGAATGCCGGTTGAACGCCATGAACGTGAAGGTGCGCGATGTCCGTATTATCCGCCATCGTCGTGTTGTTTCTGGTGATTGATCCGCTGGGGAACATTCCGCTTTTTGTGTGCGCCCTCAGCACGGTGGATCGCCGTCTGCATCGCCGGATCATTGTCCGGGAGTTACTCATCGCACTGGCCATTCTCGTGATGTTCCTTTTTGCCGGAAACCACATTCTGACTCTTTTGGGGGTATCCCGATCATCGCTCGGCATAGCCGGCGGCATTATCCTCCTCATGATCGCGACGAAGATGGTTTTCCTGGGTTCCGAGATGGTTTTTGAAAATGCGGCAAGCGGTTCCCCGCTCGTGGTCCCTCTGGCGGTTCCTCTTGTGGCCGGTCCCTCGGCCATAACAACGGTCATTCTTCTCGTGTCCCGGGAACCGTCGCGTCGGCCCGAGTGGCTGCTTGCGCTCTTTTGTGCGTGGCTGGCCGCCGGAATCGTTCTGATGTTTTCGGGCCGGTTGAGCATGCTTTTGGGTAACCGGGGACTGAAGGCCATCGAGCGTTTGATGGGAATGACACTGGCTACCGTCGCTGTGGAGATGTTTGTAACCGGGATACGACAGTCATTCTTCAACTGACGATACGATAGCCGTCCGCAATCCGCGATTCAATCCCCCCCAATCCGAAACCGCAACGACGTCCTTCCCGAGGGGGACCGGTAAGCGCCGCCCACCTCGAATCTGCTCCGATGATGTTCCTCGACGACGACCGGGGGTTGGAGGATGATGACGCGGGGAGAGCGGTCGAAGGAGATGGTGGGGCCGTCGTCGGCCTCGGCATCCCGGATCCTCCGTTCGAGGTCCTTGATTTTGGATTCGAGCGATTCCCGGTCGCTCTTACGGGTCTTTTCGAGGGCGGCCAGTTCCGTTTCGAGTTTCTTTTTCATGTCCGACTCATCGGCGAGGATGCGGTCGCGCTCCTCCGGCTTCACCCACTGGCCCCGGAATTTCACATATCCTTCCGCCATCCGGACTTCTTCCTCGGTCATCCAGGTTCCCTGGTGGCGCCGGTAGCCAAGCGCCCGGCGGGCCCCCTCATGGTCGGGGGCGAAGGTTAGTGTTTTGCGCCAGGCCGCCTCGGCCTCCTTTTTCAGGAGTTTTTCAGCGCACCACTCGCCCAGGGCGAACCAGCCGTCGGCGGTCCCGCCGTTGGCGACCTTCGCCAGGCGTGTCTGGTATTCCTCCCGGAGGATCTCGGCGGGATCGGCGCCCGCCTCGATGGATGCGACCTCGTCTTTCCGATAGTGGAAGACGGCCTGCATATTTCCCCGGGTGACGGTGATGGAGACTCCCTTGTCGGAGTTTTCGGTGACCTTGCCCTCGATCCGGTCGCCGTTTTTCAAGACGACGGTGTCGGCGGGGAGGGTCGCGGCGGCAAGGAGAACGGCGGCAAAAAACATCCGGGGTATCATGGGGACTCCTTTCGGCTTTCACCGGGAGGACGATTCCGTATAATTGTACCGTACCCGGAGGATGGTGGCAAATGGCGAAAGTGTGCGTTATCAACGTGGTGGGCCTCACGCCCGAACTGGCCCGGCGTGCGCCGCGGATTTTGACCGTCGGGAATCCCCTGGCCTGGAAGCCGCCCGTCCCGGCGGTGACCTGCACCGCCCAGGCGACCATGCTGACGGGGCTTCCGCCGTCGAAACATGGCATCGTGGGGAACGGCTGGCTCCACCGCGACACGGGGGAGGTGCGGTTCTGGCAGCAGGCGTATTCCCTCATTTCCGGTGAATCCGTCACCGCGGGCGTGAAGGCGGCGAGCATCGGCTGGTGGTTTCCGCTCGGGGCGCCCCTGTCGTGGTACGTCACCCCGCGGCCGCACTACGGGGCGGACGGATCGAAGGTGTTCGCCATCCTGGACGAAACGGGGTGCGCCCTCGGGGAAAAACTGGGGCCTTTCCCGTTTCATGCCTTCTGGGGGCCGATGGCGGGGCTTCTTTCAAGCGAGTGGCTCGCGAAGGCGGCGGCGCTGGTCATGAGGGAGAAGCGACCGGATCTGACGCTCGTCTATCTGCCGCATCTGGATTATGACTATCAACGATACGGTCCCGGGGACGAAAAACCCCTGCGGGAGGTGGATGCCTGCGCCGGACGCGTGATGGAGGCCGCACACGACATCGGCGCGAAGGTGGTCGTGGTATCCGAATACGGCCTTGTCCCCGTGTCGAATCCCGTTCTCCTCAACCGCGCGTTCCGGGAGAAGGGGTGGCTCGCCGTGCGGGACGGGCCGTTCGGGGAGATGCTTCTTCCGTACCAGTCCCGCGCCTTCGCGGTATGCGATCACCAGGTGGCGCACGTGTACGTTCGGGGGCTTCCCCTCGACGAGGTGAAACGGTTCGTGGCGGGCGTCTCGGGGGTGGCCCGGGTGTGCGCCCCGGCGGAACTGGAATTGGACCACCCGCGGTCGGGGGATCTCATCGCCCTGGCGAAACCGGATGCGTGGTTTTGTTATTATTACTGGCGCGACGACGCGCGGGCGCCCGATTTTGCCCGGACCGTGGACATTCACCGCAAGCCCGGGTATGACCCCTGCGAATTGTTCATGACCTCAAAGGCCCGGGCGGGGATCCGGCTCCTCCAGAAGTCTCTCGGTTTTCGATATCTCATGGACGTGGTCCCCCTCGATCCGACCCTGGTCAGGGGAAGCCACGGGCTTCTTGCGCGATCGGCGGAGGGGCCGGTCATCATCGCCGAGTCCCCGCCCGCGGCGATGACGGGATTCCCGGACTACCTCCGCTACCTGCTCGCCCATTGAAAGCGGGGGCGATTCCCGTAGAATCGCGGGACATTTTCATCCGAGGAATCCCATGAAATACGATTTCGCGGCGATCGAGTCGAAGTGGCGGGAACGCTGGGCGAAGGATCGCCTCTTCGCGGCGACGGCGGTCCCGAAGAACAAGTATTATATCCTTGAGATGTTCGCCTATCCCTCCGGCGACATCCACATGGGTCACTTCCGGAATTACACCATCGGGGACATCATCGCCCGCTATCGCCTTATGAAGGGGCACGACGTCCTCCACCCGTTCGGCTGGGACGCCTTCGGCCTTCCGGCGGAGCAGGCGGCCATCAAGCGCGGCACCCATCCGCGGACGTGGACCCTGGGCAACATCGAAATGGGCAAGCGCACCCTCCAGCGCATGGCCATCTCCTACGACTGGGAGCGCGAGGTCCGGACCTGCAACCCGGATTACTACCGGTGGACCCAGTGGATGTTCCTGCTGCTTCACCGGAAGGGGCTCGCCTACCGGGCGAAATCGCCGGTGAACTGGTGCGACACCTGCAAGACGGGCCTCGCCAACGAGCAGGTCCACGACGGGAAATGCTGGCGGTGCGGCGGGGAGGTGGGCAAGCGCGAATACGAGCAGTGGCATTTCCGGCTCTCGGCCTACGCCCAGAAACTTCTCGACGGGCTCGAGCGCCTGCCGGCCTGGCCCGAGCCCATCAAGACGATGCAGAGGAACTGGATCGGGCGGAGCGAGGGCGCCGAGATTGATTTCGCGATCGAGGGCGGCGGAAAACTCACCGTCTTCACGACACGCGCCGACACGCTTTATGGCGTCACGTTCATGACGATGGCGCCGGAACATCCTCTGGCGGCTTTGCTCGCGAAGGGGACTCCCCAGGAGGGGGCGGTCGCCGAATACATCCGGCGGGCCGGCGCGAAATCCGAGATCGAACGGACGGCCGTGGGCGAGAAGGACGGGGTTTTTTCCGGACGGCACATGATCCATCCGCTCACCGGAGAAGCGGTGCCGCTCTGGATCGGGGATTACGTTCTGGCCCATTACGGGACGGGTGTGGTGATGGGGGTGCCCGCCCATGACGCCCGCGACTTCGCCTTCGCGAGGAAATACACGCTTCCCATCCGGGTGGTCATCCAGCCCGCCGGACAGAGCCTGGATCCCGCCGCGATGACGGACGCCTTCGGGGATGCCGGCGTCATGGTCAACTCCGGCCCCTTCGACGGAACGCCGTCGGAGGCGGGCATCCGGAAGGTGACGGAGCACCTGGCGGTCCGGGGGGCCGCCAGGTCGAAGGTGAATTTCAAGATCCGGGACTGGCTCATCTCCCGCCAGAGGTACTGGGGATGCCCCATCCCGATGATTCATTGCGAAAAATGCGGCATCGTCCCGGTGCCGGAAAAGGATCTCCCGGTCCGCCTCCCGGAGGACGTGACGGATTTCGTGCCGAAGGGGCGGTCGCCGCTCGCGGACGTGAAGGCGTTCATGAACGTTCCATGCCCGACGTGCGGAAAGCCCGCCCGGCGCGATCCCGACACGATGGACACGTTCATGTGCTCGTCGTGGTACCAACTTCGCTACACCGATCCCGAGAATAATCGCGAGCCGTTCGGAAAGGCCGAGGCGGCGAAGTGGCTCCCGGTGGATTTGTACATCGGGGGTTCGGAACACGCCTGCATGCATCTGATTTACTTCCGGTTTTTCATGAAGGTCCTCCACGAGGAGGGGTGGGTTCCGGTGGACGAGCCGGTCACCCGGCTTTTCAATCACGGGATGGTTCTCGATGCAAAGGGTGAGGTGATGTCGAAGACGAAGGGAAACGTCGTTCCTCCGGCGACCATGATGGACGAGTACGGGGTGGACGCGTCGCGGATGGCCATGGCGTTCTTCGCGCCGTCGGACGTCGAGATCCTCTGGAAGGAGGAGGGGGTACAGGGGGCGCGGCGGTTCATCGGACGGGTGTTCGAGCTGGTCACGGACAACGCCGGGTGGCTCGCCGCCGCGAAACGTCCCGCCGGCGCGGCCGGGACGCTCTCCCCGGCGGTGACGGAGATCCGGCGGCTGGCCCACGCGGCCTTGAAACGGGCCACGGAGGCGTGTGAAACGGATTTTGCTTTCAACACGGCCATCTCGAAGACGCACGAACTCGTGAACGCCTTGGAGAGGGTGGGGGATCTTGCCGCCCGGCCCGATGTCGAGAAGGCGGCGATCCGGGAGGCCGTGGAATTTCTCGTCGGGGCGCTGTCGCCCATCGTGCCGCACCTGGCGGAGGAACTTTGGGAGAAACTCGGCCACCGCGAGAGCGTTTTCAAAACCCCTTGGCCGGCGTTCGACCCGGCGTGCCTGGTGGAATCGGAGGTCGAGGTTCCCGTCCAGGTGAACGGCAAGGTCCGTTCGCGCCTGACGTTGCCGCGGGGGATCGCCCGCGCGGAACTTGAGTCCCGGGTGCTCGCGGATCCGAAAATCCGGGAATGCTTGTCGGGCAAGCCTGTCCGGAAATGGGTGGTGGTTCCGGACAAACTTGTCAATCTGGTTGTATGATGACTCCAAGACTCCGAGACTCGCTGACTCGCCGACTCTCAAGACCGAAATGAATGATCTCCTCAAGCGATTTTTGGAGTATCTTTCGGTGGAATGCGGCCTTTCCCCGCACACCCTCGATGCCTATCGGCGCGATTTGGTGTTGTTCATCGGGGAGATGGAGAAGCGCGGGCGCATGTCCGTCGGCGCGGTCCGCGGGGAGGACGTCTCGGCATTCCTGATGGCGCAGAAGGACCGGGGCCGGGCCGGCGCCACGGTCGCCCGGCGTCTGGCCGCCGTACGGATGTTTTATCGTTTTCTCGAATCGGAGGGGGTGGTCAAGGCCACCGTCACGGCGAACCTCATTTCCCCCCGGTTGTGGAAGCGCCTTCCGGATGTTCTGAGCGTGGCGGACATCGGCCGTCTCCTGGTCGCTCCGCCGGCGGAGGGGCGGGGGCTTCGCGACCGGGCCATCCTGGAGATTTTCTACGCCACGGGAGCCCGCGTTTCCGAGGTGACGAACCTGAAGGTGGAGGACGTCCAGCTCGAATACCGTTACATCCGCTGTTTCGGGAAGCGCGCGAAGGAGCGGATCGTTCCCCTGGGACGGAAGGCCGTCGAGGCCGTCGAGACGTATCTGGTCTGGCGGAAGACGCTCGCCTCCGCCGGCTCCCCGTATCTTTTTTTGAGCGGCAAGCGCCGATCGGCGCGTCTCCGCCGCGAGACCCTCTGGCGCATCGTCCGGAAGCACGCCACGGCGGCGGGGTTGCGTAGCGTCCATCCGCACATGCTGCGGCACTCCTTCGCGACGCATCTCTTGGAGGGCGGGGCGGACCTCCGGAGCGTCCAGGAGATGCTCGGCCACGTCAACATCGCCACCACCCAGATTTACACCCATGTGGATAAAAGTCATTTAAAAGCCGCCCACAGGAAGTATCATCCGAGGGCATGAGGACGAGCGAATAGCGTGGAGCGTGTAGCGGGTAGCGGACAGGAAGAGAAGGAGTAGCGTGGATATGAAGTTGAATTTTCCTATACGCTAAACGCTATCCGCTAGACGCTCGTCATGTCTGTTTGTGGTTTTTCTGCGAGATACGAACGACGCTTCACGAGCGACGGAATCTGTGAGTCAGTCGGAGAGTCTGGGAGTCTAAGAGTCTAAGAGTCCAAGAGTCCAAGAGTCCAAGAGTTTAAGGGAGTTCATCCATGGCGAAGGATCGGATCCGGGTCGGCATCATCGGTAGCCGTTTCTCGGCGGATTTCCACGCGGATTCCTACAAGCGGAATCCCAAAGTGGACATCGTGGCCGTCGGGGCGCTCGACAATCTCGAGGAATACAGCCGGAGATGGGGCGTCCCCGGGACTTATCGGGATTACACGGAGATGCTGGCGAAGGAGGAGGTTGACCTGGTTTCGATCTGCGCCCCGAACCACCTTCACGCCCGGATGGTCCGGGACTGCGCGGCGGCGGGCAAGCACATCGTTTGCGAAAAGCCCCTGGCGACCGAGGTGAAGGACGCGGAGGCCGCGGTGGAGGCCTGCCGGAAGGCGGGCGTGAAGCTTTTCTATGCGGAGGACTGGTGTTTCGCCCCGGCGCTCATCCGTCTCATCGAGATCGTCCGCGAAGGGGCGGTGGGCGATGTGCTCTATCTCAAGGCGAAGGAGGTTCACAACGGCACCCATTCCCCCTTCGCCAGGAACAAGGCGACCTGCGGCGGGGGGTGTCTCATCCACCTGGCGATCCATCCGATCGGCTGGGCGCTCCATTTTCTCGGGGAGGAGGGGAAAAACCCGGTCGTGGAGGTCATCGGGAAGACGAACGGCGGGCTCGCGGATAATTATATTCACAAGGACAACGGCGGGGAGGATTTCGCGGTCGGCATCATGAAATTCGCCAAGGGCCAGCATGTTTTCGTGGAGGGGAATTACATCACGGTGGGGGGCATGGAGGATTGCGTGGAAGTCTACGGGTCCCAGGGCCGCGTCCGCGCCGATCTGACGTTCGGATCGCCGCTTTCGGTGTACAGCCGGCCGGGCTACGCCTACGCCATTGAGAAGACCGACAACACACTCGGGTGGACGCGGCCGGCGGTGGACGAGTTTTTCAACCTTGGCTACGTGAAGGAACTGGAATACGCCGTGGATTGTGTTCTTCGGGACGAGAAGCCCATGTGGGGGGTCTCCGGGGAGGCGGGGCTGGCCTGCCTTAAAATCGTCGAGGCGATGTACCGGTCTAATTTAGAGGGGCGAGTGATTCGGGTTTAACGGGCGGTGGAATATGAATCGGGTGTGGCGAAATGTTTTTTGAGGCAGGGTGATGATCATGGACCGGGCCGGACTCATGCGGGCGGTGAAGCGCGTGGTGGTGAAGGTGGGGACGTCCGTTCTCACCGACGCCTCCGGGGCGGTGGACCGCGGATTCATCGGGAATTCCCTCGGCGAGGAGGTCTGCGGCCTCCGCCGGAAGGGGTATGAAGTCATCCTGGTCTCGTCCGGGGCCATCGGTTCCGGGATGGGGCTTCTCGGCATGAAAAAGCGGCCGAAGACACTGGCCGCCCTCCAGGCGTCGGCCGCGGTGGGACAGGGGGTGCTCATCGGTCTCTACGAGGAGGTCTTCCGCCGCCACGGCTGCCACGCGGCCCAGATTCTTCTCACCCGTGACGATCTCGCCGACCGGCGGCGGTACCTCAACGCCCGGGCGACACTCCGGGAGGTTCTGCGCCTCGGGGCGATCCCCGTGATCAATGAAAACGACACCGTGGCCGTGGAGGAGATCAAGTTCGGGGACAATGATTTACTGTCGGCCCTCGTGACGAATGTGGTCCACGCGGATCTTTTGATATTATTGTCGGACGTGGAGGGACTTTACCGGGATCCCGCGAAACGCGACGTCATCCCGCTCGTGGAGCGGTATTCGAAGGGGGTCCTCGAGTTTGTGGAAGAGGGGCGGAAGAGCCGCCTCGGCGTCGGCGGGATGGAGGGAAAACTCAAGGCCGTGGAGATGACGGTGGCGGCGGGGGAGCCTGTGGTTATCGCGGGGGGGCGCGTGCCCCGTGTCATTTCGCGGATCCTCGCCGGGGAGAATCTCGGGACGCTGTTCCTCCCGGCGCCCCGGACGATGAAGAGCCGCGAGCGGTGGCTTCGCTTCGCCCCGAAGGCCCGCGGCCGGGTGTTCGTGGACGCCGGGGCGCGGAGGGCGCTTCTCGAGGGGGGCCGGAGCCTTCTTCCCATCGGCGTCCGCGCCGTGGAGGGGAATTTCCGCCGGGGGGATATCGTGGAGGTGGCGCTCGAGGGCGGGGAGGTTTTCGCCCGGGGGCTGTGCAATTATTCCGCGGAGGAACTTCTCCAGGCGCGCGGGGTGAAGACGTCGGACCTGGCGGCCCGGCTCGGCTACACGCCGCCCGACGAGGCGATTCACCGGGACAACCTTTTGAAACTGGAAACTTGAAATTGGAAACTGGAAACTGGAAACTGGAAACCGGAAACGAAAAACCGGAAACGGGAAGTTCCCTCTCGCGGGATGGGAGAATTCCTTTGTTCCCGGCGTTTTTTGTTCTTGGACTTTGCATCATCCCCTTCGTTTTCACCCGGCTCACGTTCGAGTATGCGTATCTCAAGGGCACTTTGTTCCTGATGATCGCGGGGGCGGCGCTCATGGCCGGGGCGGGGGGGGCGCTTGTCGAATTGCTGTGGGGGCGGGCCCGGCCGGTTCTCTGGTGGATTCTGGCGGGACTCCTCTCGGCCGCGTGGGCCGCCTATCCCCTGACGGCCCTCCGGCAGGGACTGGACAACGGATTGATGGTTCTCGGCGGCCTCGTCGCGGCCATCGAGGTGAGGCGTCTTGGCTTGGGTCGGTTCGTCCGGTGGTGGGGGTGGGCGGCCGCGGGACTCGCCGTGGTGGTTCTCGTTTTCCAGGGGCTGTCCCGCGCGGGAATGCTGGCGTTCAAATGGTCCGCGGTCCCCTTCGACAATCCCACGGTGGCGGCGTCGTTTTTCATCCCGGTATTCGCGTTCGGGCTGGCTGCCGTTCTGAAGCAGTTCTCGCCGGCGCGCGATCCCGGTTACGTCCGGCGTGTCGTTTCCGGTCTGGCGGTGTGTCTTCTGTGCGTGATGGTGGCCGCGGCGTGCGAAGGACGCGGGGCGCTTGTCGGAATGGGAGTGGCCGCAATCGTGGTGGTGTGGGTCCATCTGCCCCGGCTCGGACTGGGACTTCTGGCGGGAGGTCTGGCGGCGGTCATCATTCTCCCGAACGTGATTCCCGGTGATTTCTGGGGGATCCGGCCGTGTCTGTGGGGGGGCTCGGTGCGGATGGCCCTCGCGAACGGTTTCCGGGCGGTCCTCGGATGGGGGAGCGGAAATTTTTGGGCGGTGTTTCCGGATTACCGTTCTGTGTCATACTTCGCCCATCCCCACGCGGCGGAGCAAAGTTGGGATCCCCACAACATTTTCCTTCTGACTCTGGTCGAACTCGGCATCGCCGGCGTCGTGTTGTTCCTGTGGGTGCTCCGGCCCGTCGCGCGGTCGCTGTCGCGTGGGCGCGCCCCTGAAAGTCGTCACGATCTCGTCATGGCGGCGGCGGTCATCGGCCTTCTCGCGGACGGATGCGTCAGTCTGTTCCTGTCGGTTCCGATGGGGCGGATGCTCCTCTGGACATTGCTGGGATTGCTGTGGCTTGGGCGCGAAACCGGTGGGGCCCGGGCCGTGGCCCCGTTCGCGGGGGTGGCCGGGCGCGTGGCGGGGCTCGCGGTGTGCGGGATGGCCCTTCTGCCGGCCGTCTCCCAGTATTGGTACTCGGAGGGCGTGGACGGCACGCGGGAGATTCATGAGGCTCGCCTCAAGGCCCGGATTGCGGGTCGGGAGAAGAATTTCAAGGAGGCCGTCGCCCTCGAGCGCATTTCCCGGAAAGGTGAGGAGAAGGTTCTGGGGCGGTACCGTCTGGCGCTGGCGTTTTTCCCGGATCCCGCGACGGCCGTCAAGATTCATTACAGCATCGCGAAAGTGCTACGGGAGGCCGGGGAGTGGGCCGCGGCGGAGACGGAATACCGCGTCATCCTTGGCGGGTGCCGGGATTACCGGTTCGCACGGCGGTGCCTCGGGATGGTTGTCGGGGAACTCGGCCGGAACGGAGAGGCCGCCGGGACGCTTCTGGCCGCTCTCCGCCGGAACCCGCTTGATTTTGATGCCTACGATCGGCTCTATCTGATGCTTGGTGTTGTAAAGGAGGATCCCCGTGTCCGGGAGGAGGCGATCCGCCTTCAGGCTCAGGGTCTGGCGCTCCTGGGCGGCGCCCTTGTCCGTCACCCGGGGGATGCCCGGATTCTCAAGAAGCGGGACGCTCTTTTCATGCGGCGGAGGGCGTTCGAAGAAGCAGGGAAACGCGAATGAAGAGCCGTCAGCCATCAGCGGTCAGCGATTAGCCAACCCTTGTCGTTTCCCGTTTCCGGTTTCCGGTTTCCCGTTTTCAGTTATTCCTCGGGCGTGAGGGGTGGCAACTTTTCCAAAGGGGGGAAGGGTTTCGAGGGATTTGGGGTCTCATTGACGGGGGCCGATTCAAGGGGGTTGTCCCACTTCCGTACGTGCCATGGTAAGGGTTCTATAGGTTCGGATGCCGGACGACTCGGGGCATGGTACCGGTCCACATCCACCAAACGCATACTTTCCACGATCCGGTTCAACACATTCCCATGAATGTTGGTTTCTTTCGGGAATGACATATGCCAGATGAGTCGGCAATCGCCTTTGGCAATTTTTTTACTCGAAAGAAACGATTCCCCTTTGAATGGGGTATATGCTGACCAAATCTTCATGCCGTCCGCCTCGCGATAACCGTAATCTTCCTTGCGCAAGCAGAAACAATCCACGTATTCCGGTCCGCCAACGTAAAAGCCGATATGGCCGATGTTTTGCTGTTTGTCATCAACCAGAAGGTATCCGTGATTTTTATTGTTGTATATGTATGGTTGGACATCCCAACCGTCGGGCATTTCGACTTTTAGGAATTTTATCTGTTTCGTCTTCCAGGTAGTATCTTGAGGATGTAATCCCGATCCCGTTTCCGTTGTTTGACATGATGCAACCACCATCGGGATTATCAGGAAAAACCAGCGTGAAAATGATAACCGAGTGTTGTGGTTCATGGGCCGAATCCCATCTGGAATCTTATCGCCGATGCCGATGATTGTCGAGCGACGAGTCAATTCGGCATTCGGAATTTCATCGGTTTTTTCTGAGGGAGAGAGTTTGGAGGGCGGCGCTCCAGCGCCGCCGCCACCCATTCCCGTCGCGCCGAGTTTGCCCTTTGGGAAGACGGTAATCCCTATTCCGGCTAAAAGCTGATTGCTGACCGCTCATCCTGCGGTGTTTCTGCGAGCGACGGCAGTTATTCCCCTGCCATCAACTGCCACTCCGCATCCACCTCGCCGCGCTTGAGGCATTTCATGGCGGCGCGGAAGGTGTCGGCGTAACGGGCCCAGGGGGTGTCCGCCAGGGCCTGGGCGGTCTGACGGAGAAGCTGGACCGTCATCCGGAACGTCCGCACGATGTCGCCGTCCGAGGCGCTTGTGAGCTGGCGCACCTCGTTGAATTCCACGCCCTCCTGGCACCAGAGCCAGGCCGCGGAGGCGATGCGGAAATCCGGGATCCGGATGCACGGGTATACCCGGTTGGTGTCCTCGAGGTCGTGAATTTCCCCGGCGACCGTCTCGATGGCGACGCGGACGTCCTGGAAATCCACCTCCTTCAGGCGCCGGTGGAATGTGCCCCGCCGGGCCTCGTAGACGACGGACGCCGCCGCGGCCGCGAGGCGCGACGCGTCGAGCCCCTCCGGAATCCCGCGGGTGACGATTTCCGCCATGACGAGTTCGTAGCCGTTGACGCGCCGGGCCAGACGCCCCTTCTCCGTCACGCCGGCGTCGTCGAGGCACCCCAGTTCCTTCAGGACCGCCAGGCGTCCGGTGATGAGCCGTTCGAGTTGGCGGATGCGCCGGCGCAGGCGCCGGTCGGAGGCCTCGTCGTCCGCGGCCGATCCCCCGGAGACGCGTCCCGTGAAACTCGCGAGGCTCTTGGCGGAAATCTCGAAGATGCGTTTCCCCAACCGTTCGTGGAGGTTGAGGACGGTGGCGTAGGAAAGATTGAGCTGGCTTTCCACCCGTTCGAGGTTTCCCTCCAGGATCCGGAGGACCGTGCGTTCCTCGGGGGCGTTCCGGTCAATGCGCGCGTAGGCCGTGCCGGCCTCGTCCATCCCGCGCCGACCCGCGCGACCCGCCATCTGGTGGTACTCCCGGCAGCGCAGAGGCACCGTCTGGACGCCGTCGAACTTGACGAGGGAATCCACGACGACCGACCGTGCGGGCATGTTGACGCCGAGGGCGAATGTCTCCGTCGCGAAAAGGAGCCGGATGGCCCCTTCCGAGAAAATGACCTCGACAATCTCCTTGAGGGAGGGGAGCATCCCCGCGTGATGGTAGGCGATGCCGCGGCCCACGAGGAGCCGCAGGTTCTCGGTCGTGCGGTCGCGGGCGAGGGAAAACCGTTCCGCGAGGGTGTCGAACCGGGCGAGGTTCGATTCCGTCGCCTCCGGGGGCAGGAGCGCGCGGTGGCGGCTCTCCCAGGCCCGCTCCTCACAGCCGGTCCGGTTGAAGAGGAAATACAAACAGGGAAGTTCGTTCTCCTTCGCGAGGTGGTCGAGGAGGGCGCCGCGCCCGGAGGGGCCGGCGGGCGGTCCGCGGCGGTCGTCCCGGCGGTCGCCGCGGTGACGGCGGTCGAACCGGCTTCGGTGCCGGCGGTCGTCGTCCCACCCGCGACGCAGTTTCTGGAGAACCGGGCCCAGTTTATTGGGACTGGTGATCCCGACGGACTCGACAAACAGGCGGTGGCGCAGGGGCACCGGGCGCGTTTCCTCGATGACGAGGGTGAGCCGCGTCCCCCGGATGGTCTCGATCCACCGGACGATTTCCGCGTGATTCGGGATGGTGGCGGAGAGGGCGATGATTTTGATGGACGGGGGGGCGAAGATGATGCTTTCCTCCCAGACCGTCCCGCGTTCCGGGTCGCTCAAGTAGTGAATCTCGTCGAAAATCACGTATTCGACGTCCGCCAGCCGCGCCGGGTCGTCGAAGAGGGTGTTCCGGAATATCTCCGTCGTCATGATGAGGATCCGGGCGTGGGGATGGACGGAGACGTCTCCCGTCACGATGCCGACGGTGTCGCCGTGCTCCCGGAGGAAATCGCGGAATTTCTGGTTGGAAAGGGCCTTGATGGGGGAGGTGTAGATGATCCTCTTCCCTTCCGCGATGCATTTTTCAATCGCGTATTCGGCGATGAGGGTCTTGCCCGCGCCGGTGGGGGCGGTGACGAGGACGGATTCCCCGCGGTCCAGGGCCTCGATGGCCTTCACCTGGAAGTCGTCGAGGACGAGGCCGCGGAATGTGCGAGTGGTGTCCATGCTATCCAAACGTTATGTATTCCCCAGCCGTCTGCAGCCGTTTTCCCATGCGTCCGAGGTCTGTCAGATGCCGGATGCGGTTTCCCCCGGCGCGCGATTCGAGGATGCGGTTGACCGTGACCGGCCCGAGGCCGGGGACACGCAGGAGTTCGTCGCGATCCGCTTTATTGATATCCATTGGAAAACGCTCGGGATGCTGTTTCGCCCACAGCGTTTTCGGGTCCGTTTCGAGGGACAGGTTTCCGTCGGGGCCGAAGGGGATCTCGGCGTCCGAAAACCCGTATTTCCGGATCAGCCAGTCCGCCTGGTACAGTCGATGCTCGCGCGTGAGGGTGTCGCCCGGACGGGCCGGGGAGTTCTGTTCGCCGGGGAGGGAGGGATCGCCCGCCCCCCGCTGGTAGGCGCTGAAATACACCCGGCTCAGACGCAGACGCCGGTAGAGCCCGAATGTCGCCTTCACGATCTCGGTGTCTTTTTCGTCCGAGGCACCCACGATGAACTGGGTCGTTATTTTTTTATGGGCAAAGGGCGTTCCCGGCGCGGTGAGTTCGCTGAGGCGGCGGATGGGGGAGACGATGTCTTTATCGTAATTTTTGTCGCGGGACATTTTCGCGAAGGCGGCGCGGGTGGGCGCCTCGACGTTGAGCGACACGGCGCTCGCCAGCGACAGCGCCTCCCGGATCGCGGCGTCCGACGCGCCGGGGATGACCTTGAGGTGGATGTAGCCGCGGAAGGCGTGGCGCCGGCGGAGTGTGGCGGCCACGGCGGAGAGGCGTTCCATCGTGGCGTCGGGCGTCCCGAGAACGCCGCTCGAGAGGAACAACCCGAATACGGAATTGCGCCGGACGTAGTCCATAAAAACGGAAGCGATCGTTTCCGGTTCCAGCGCGCACCGGGGGGTGTCCCGCGTGGCGCGGTGGGGACAGTACAAACAATTGTTCACGCAGGCGTTGGAGAGGAGCGTCTTCAGCATGATGGACTTCCCCCCGTTCGGGAGGGCGACCGGGTATAGCCACAGGCCGTCGGGGCGGCGGACGCGGTGTTCCTCCTTGGAGGTCGCGCAGGCGCAGGAGATGTCGTACCGGGAGTCGTCGGCGAGGAGGGAGAGTTTTTGCAGGGTATCCATGGGGAAATTCCCAGGGGGGATTATAACAAGGACCTGCGCGGGTATGACACCGGAAATTTGGAATCGGGAACCGCACGGGGGATGAAATGTTGAATTTCGAATTCCGAATGCCGAATGAATTCGGAATTCTGCATTGAATTGTGGAGGGCGCGGCTCCCGCCGCGCCGGGAACGGGTTGCGGCGGCTCGGGAGGATTATTCGGGACGCTCCGAGTCGCTTTTGGCGTTATTCTTGCTTTTGAAAAGAAGTTCAAACAAACCACATCCGGCTTCGATGATTGCCACCAAGATACATGCGCCGACGAGAAACCAGCCCCACACGGGCAGACGCTGAAAAAATTCAGGGGGGATAAGTCCACTTGCGAAGACCCCACCGAAAATCACCATTCCGATCAGCAATCCCTTGGAAAATTTTCTCATGTCAACACCATCTCAATATGCCCATGGGACTTTTTCGTCATTGTAATATTTGAAAAACGCTGATCACCGGGAGATGGTCGGAATGATTTACATGGGGGACCCGGTGTTCTCGCAAGGTCCAGTTCCGGGGGGCGAGGATAAAATCGATGCAGTTCCGGGGATTTTCCGCCGGCCATGTGGGCGGTCCATTCCACGTTCCCGCGAACAGGCCGCTTGTTTTGTAGGCGATCATGGACGGCTGTGACGGTGTGGCGTTGAAATCGCCGGCCAGAAAGGTGGGTTGCCCGTCAATCATGTTGAGAATATATTCCGTCTGCCGAAAGTTGTTTCCGGGATCATAAGAATCGTTGTGAAGTGATCCCACCCGGATCGTTTTGTCATGGATCCGGATTTCGCAAAAAAGGATGCAACGATTGCCTTTGGGATAAAAGAAGGATTTTCGGCCGGGAAGGGGGACATTTTCGAGCGGTCGCAGGGGCCATCGGGAAAGCACCGCATTTCCGGTGCGGATCTTCCAAAATGGCAACCCCCAGCAGTAATTGGGGCCGAAGGCATAGGCGTGCATCTTCGATTGGGCAGCCAGATAGACCACTTGATTGACCGGGCAGGGGGCGCAGTCATAAACGATTTCAGACAGGCATACCAGGTCGGGTTGCTCTTCCTGGATAAACGATGCGATTCCATCCAGGCGTTTTTTGACTTTTTCGGGAGAGTATCCCTCCTGGTAGTAAAAACACTTCGCAATGTTGTAGGACAGAACTTTGATTTCTTCCATCGAACCGGTCTTCGGAGGAATCCCGGTTTCCCCGTATTCCGGTTTCATGTATCCTGGCCAGAGGCCGGCAAACGTGAAGAGGATGAGAAGAATGAAAACAGTGCCTGCACTTCCCCAACAGATTTTCCATCTCCAATGTTTCACGGCTCTTATTATTTCACGATAGCCGGGCATCGTACCCTAATTGTCGTACAGCGGATCCGCGAGCGGTACCCGGTTTTGAAGCGCGCAGGCGCGGACGGCGTTGTGCATGAGGAGCGCGATGGTCATGGGGCCGACGCCGCCCGGGACGGGGGTGATCCAGGAGCACTTCGGCGCCACCTCCTTGAAATCCACGTCCCCGACGAGGCGGTAGCCCTTGGGAGCGGACGGGTCATCCACCCGGTTGATCCCGACGTCCACCACCACGGCGCCCTCCTTCACCATGCCCGCCTTCACAACGTTGGCCTTGCCGATGGCGGCAATCAAGACATCCGCCTGGCGGGTGATGGCTTTGATGTCGGCGGTGGCGGAATGGCATACGGTGACGGTGGCGTTGGCGTTCGCGGCTTTCCGGGCGAGGAGCAGCATCATCGGCTTTCCCACGATGTTGGAGCGTCCCAGCACCACGGCGTGCTTGCCCTTGAGGGAAATCCCGGACTTCGCCAGGAGCACCATGACCCCGAGCGGCGTGCAGGGCAGAAGCGAATCTCCTTCGCCGATGGTCATCCGCCCGACGTTCTCCGGATGGAAGCAGTCCACGTCCTTGGCGGGAAGGATGGTCTCGACGAGGGCTTTCTCGTCAATGCCCGCAGGGGGCGGGGACTGGACGAGGATGCCGTGGATTTTCGGGTTCGCGTTCAGTGACTTCAAGAGGGCGATGACCTCATCCTGCTTCGCCGTCGCCGGGAAGACGTGCTTTTCGGAATGGATGCCGAGTTCCAGGCACTTTTTCACCTTGGTGTTGACGTAGACCTGGCTGGCGGGATCCTCACCAATCAGGACGACCGCCAGGCCCGGCTGGATGTTCCGGGTCTTCTTCAGTTCCTGAACCCGGCCGGCGGTGAGGCGATGAATGTCGTCGGCGATCGGCTTCCCTTCGAGTAGTTTCATAAATGCTTTCCCCTGTATGTTTTGCGGTTGGCCGTTATTTTAATTGACAAGGTTTCCCGGGGCTATGAAAATCGCCTTGGAGTTTACCATGCCCCCGAGTCCGCCAGCCGCCCCGACGCCCGACGCCGCGAAACCGCGGGAGGATCCTGCCGTCCTCGTCGGGGAGCTCCGGGAGATGAACGAGGTTCTGGAAAAGGAGGTGGAGTTTCTCCGGCAGAAGGTGGAGATTCTCGATCAGCAGCGGCACACCTTCGCGATCGTCACCGAGAAGATCAACATGATTTCGCGGCTCAGTCGCGAGATCAATTCCCTCGAGTTCAACCAGATCGTCGAAATCTGCGTGGAGAAGATTCCGCTTCTGGTGGGCGCCCGGTACGCGTCGCTTTTTCTTTATGATTACGACAAGGACGAGTTCCTCCTCGAACGGCACAACCATCCGGGGGACATCGAGAGCCACATCCGGCTCAAGGTGAACCGCAACACCATCCTCGGCTACGTCGCCAAGCAGCAGGAGATGCTGGTCATCCAGGATCTCGCGGCCTTTGAAAAAGTCCGCGGCATCCGGTTCGAACGGCCGTTCGCCGAGAAATATCGGACGAGCTCCTGCATCGTGGCCCCGCTCCTGGCCGGGAACCGCGTGGTGGGGGTGCTGTGCCTGGCGGACAAGACGGAGGGCGGGACGTTCAACGACATGCACGACGCCCCGGTCATCCAGCAGCTTTCGGATCTGGTGGGCGCGGCCCTTCGAAACGTTCAGCTCTACGACGAGGTCAAGCACCAGGCCGAGACGGACGCGATGACGGGCCTGGCCAATCACGAGACGTTCCTCACCGAGCTCCGGCGCGAGGTGGATCGGAGCCATCGGTACAAACGCCCCCTCGCCCTCATCCTGATCGATGTGGATCACTTCAAGCAGTTCAACGACACCTACGGCCACCAGGTCGGGGATCACATCCTGAAGGAAACCGCGCGGATCATCGGGGCGGATGTCCGGCAGGTGGACACCGCCGGCCGGTACGGGGGTGACGAGTTCATTCTTCTCCTGCCCGAGACGGATCTCCCCGGCGCGAAGGTCGTGGCGGATCGCATCCACCAGAAGATCCGGACGGCATCCTACCGGAATGACGGGAACGCGCTTGCCGTGACGGTCTCCATCGGAGTCGCCGGATACCGGCCGGAGATGAAATCCACCGAGTTCATCAAGGTCTGCGACGAGGCGCTTTACGCGGCCAAGCAGGCGGGGCGGGACCGGGTGTGCATCAAGGAATGAAAACGCGGCGGGCCGCGACGGTCCAGGGAGAGGGGATGAGGGTTGAAATGAATTCTTCACTCCGGGAGAACACCACGGAACCACGGAAGGGGCCTGACGCGCGTGTGCTCGCCGGGGCCGCGGCCGATGTGCGGGGACTGGCATGATGCCGCCCCCGGCCCGGCTCACCCCGGTAGTTTTTTCCCCTGTGTTCGAGGAGCGGGTATGGGGGGGGGATCGCCTGGCCCGGATCTTCGGGAAGGCGTTGCCGTCGGGAAGGCGCATCGGGGAAAGCTGGGAGGTCGCGGATTGCGAGGGTCGCGGGAGCCGCATCGCCGCCGGCCCGTTCCAGGGGATGACGCTCCGGGAATTCGCCGCGGCGGATCCCCCGGGCGTTCTCGGGGCGAAAGGCGCGCGGTATGCCTCGTTCCCGCTTCTTTTCAAGCTAATCGATGCGTCCGACATCCTGTCCGTTCAGGTGCATCCGTCCGACGGGAACGCCCCTCCGGGGAAATCGGGAAAGAGCGAGGCGTGGGTGGTGCTTGTGGCGGAGCCGGGGGCGCGAATCGTGCGGGGATTGAAAGTCGGGACGGATCGGGACGGGTTTCTCCGGCATCTCGAACGGGGGACGGTCGGGGAATGCCTGACCGCGTTTCCGGTGAAGGCGGGGGACGTGATCGATCTGCCGCCGGGTGTGGTTCATGCGCTCGGATCGGGAATCGTTGTGGCCGAGATCCAGCAGAGTTCGGACGAGACGTATCGTTTGTACGACTGGGGGCGGGTGGGGCTCGACGGGAAACCACGGCCGCTTCACGTCGAGGCGGCTTTGCGGGTGATGCGTTTCGACGAAACGGGGCCCGATACGGTGCGGCCCGCCCGATTCGCGCCGGCCCCGGGAATGGTTCGTGAGGATCTCGTCGCGAATGATTATTTCGTTCTGTCCCGATGGGAGGCTTCCGAACCCGTCGCGCTTCCGATGGCCGGTTCCTTCCGCATCTTGTTCGTGATGGAGGGCGCTTGCGTCGTTTCGGCCGGGGGGGGTGGATCGGTGGCCATGCGGACGGGCGAGAGCGGGCTTGTTCCGGCGGGGGCGGCGGAGGTTTCGCTCCATCCGGCGGGGCGATGCCGGTGGCTTCTCATGCATCTGCCATAGGAGAAATTCGTGAAGCGATATGATCATCTATACGCGCTTGTTCTGGCCGGAGGCTCGGGGACGCGATTCTGGCCCGTAAGCCGCCGGCGTCGCCCCAAGCCGCTTCTGCCGTTGGCGGGAGAGCGCCCGCTCGTCGAGGACGCGTTGGGGCGTCTGGCGGGACTTGTGCCCTACAGCCGTGTGTACGCGGCCCTCGGGCGCGGTCACCTCGCGGCGTTCCGGCCGACGTTCCGCCGGCTGCCGGAGGCGAATCTTCTCGTGGAGCCGTTTCCCCGGAACACCGCGCCGGCCATTGCGCTTGCGGCGGCGTTGCTGGTGGAACGGGATCCGCGGGCGCTCATGCTGGTGCTTCCATCGGATCACGTCGTCCGGCCGGCCCCGGCCTTCCGGGCGGCGGTGTACGCGGCGGTGCGCGCGGCGGAGCGGACGAGGGGGCTTGTCACGTTCGGCATACGGCCCTCCTTCCCGGCGACGGGATACGGATACATGCGACTCGGCGCCACGCTTCCCGGCGCGGGCGTTCCCGTCCGGAGGGTATTGTCGTTCCGGGAGAAGCCGGACGCGGTGACGGCCCGGCGTTTTATCCGGTCGGGGCGTCACGCCTGGAACAGCGGGATGTTTGTCTGGCGGGCGGATGCTTTTCTCGAGGAAACGGCCCGGCATCTTCCCGCTCTGGCCCGCGGCGTCCGGGCGATCGTCGGGGCGCGGCGCGGGAGCGGGCCCGTCCGATGGCCGGGGGTGGCGTTTCGGCGGCTTCCGGCGGTTTCCGTGGACCACGGGATTCTCGAGAAGTCCTCCCGTGTCTGGACGGTGGAGGCCCGGTTCTCCTGGTGTGACGTGGGCGCCTGGCACGCGGTATCGGGGCTTTTCCCGGCGGATGACCGTGGGAACGTCGTGCGGGGGGAGGCCGTTCTCGTGGATGCCCGGAACAATCTCGTCGTGTCCCCGGGCCGGCTCACGGCCCTTCTTGGCGTCGAGGGGCTCGCGGTCGTCCACGCCCCGGACGCGACGCTCATCTGCCCGCGGGACCGGTCCGAAGAGGTCCGGCGGGTGGCGGAATTTCTCTCCGCGGCGGAACATTTCCGCCATTATTTATAGGAATCCATGACGGAACCGGGCCGCATCCTCGGGGTGGATTACGGGAGCGTTCATCTGGGACTGGCCATGAGCGATCCCGGGGGGGCGATTGCCTTCCGGCACGGCGAAATCCGCGCGGCGGGGGCCGACGCCGATGCCAAGGCGCTCCGGGAGATCGTTGTCCGGGAGAATGTGTCCGAGGTCGTGATCGGGCTTCCCCTTCATCTCGACGGGTCTTCCTCCGCGTCGAGCCGGGGGGTGGAGGAATTTGCGGAAATTCTCCGGGGGCGGGTGGCCGTCCCGGTCACGCTTTGGGATGAGCGTCTGACATCGGCCGAGGCGGGGGGGCTTCTCCGGTTCGGGGGGGCGTCACGCGCCACGCGCAAGAAGAATGTTCACATCCTTTCCGCGCAGATCCTTCTGCAGAGTTGCCTCGACGCGCGCCGCCGGACCTGAGTTATAAATGCTTCATTCGGGACGGCGATGCATCCTCTCCGGAAAGAGGATTATTTCGCCGGCGGGGTCGCGGGGGTCTCGGGAGTCGCGGGTGTCGGAGGCGTGACGACCGGGGTGTTTTTCTTCTGAAGTTCCAGTTCCTTCCGCCGTTCCTTCACCGAAGCGATGATGCTCTCGGCCTCCTTCCGCAGGTTGAAACGAAGGGGGTCCACCAGTTGGGCTTCCTTCTCGGCCTCGTCGAGTTTGTCGGCGTGGAGATATCTTTTGGCCTGTTCGATATGGGCCTTGGCCGCCAGAAGAGGTTTGTTGGGACGGGTGGCCGCCCAGTAGACGATTCCGATCAGGACGAATGCCGCGGCGGTCACCAGAATGCCGACGACCATCACCTTTTTCGAGGAGCCTTTGGCGTCACGCTCTTCGATCCGGCGGAGAATTTGAGATGAGTGCGATGGCTTTCCCATGGTTGGCTCAATCCTTTCGATGGCTGAAAAAGATGCGGCGATTATAGGTCATCCGGGGGGACTGTCAAGATTCCGTCCCGACGGCCGGGAGTTTCGGATGTCCGGTCAACTCAACTTCTCCAGATTCCACGGTCGAGGGTCCGGTACTGGATGGCCTCGGCGACGTGGGCGGCTTCGATCCGGTCGCTGGCCGCCATGTCCGCGATGGTCCGGGAGAGTTTCAGAATGCGGTGGTAGGCGCGCGCCGAAAGGGCCATTTCCTCCATGGCTTCGGCGAGGAGCGTCTCCGCCTCCGCGGACGGCCGGCAGAGGGTTTTGATGTCCCGCGTCTTCATGCGGGCGTTCGTCATCGCGGGGTTGCCGGGGAAACGCCGGGCCTGGACGCCGCGGGCGCGGAGCACCTCTTCCCGCATCTCGGCGGACCGCCGCGCCGGGGCGTCCTTCCGGATGTCGGCGCCCGGGACCGCCGGGACCTCGAGGTGGATGTCGATCCGGTCCAGGAGCGGCCCCGAGATCCGCGCGAGGTATTTCTGGACCTGGTGCGGCGTGCAGGCGCACTGGCGGCGCGTGTCGCCGAAGAATCCGCAGGGGCATGGATTCATGGCGCAGACGAGAAGGAATTCGGCGGGGAGCGTGACGCGGCTGGCCGCCCGGGAGATGGTGACGTGCCCCTCTTCGAGCGGCTGGCGGAGGGCCTCGAGGGTCCGCCGGTCGAATTCCGGGAGTTCGTCGAGAAAGAGAACGCCGCGATGGGCGAGGCTGATCTCTCCGGGGCCCGGGATGCTGCCTCCGCCGATGAGTCCCACGTTGCTCGTCGTGTGGTGGGGGGCGCGAAAGGGGCGTCGCGCGACAAGTCCCCCGGCGGCCTCCATGCCTCCGGCGGCGAGGAGTCCGGCCACGCTGTAGATTTTTGTCGTTTCGATCGCCTCGTCGAGGGAAAGCGGGGGAAGGAGCGCGGCCAGGCGCCGGGCGAGCATGGTCTTTCCCGTTCCCGGCGGGCCGATCATGAGGACGTGGTGGTTTCCCGCGGCGGCGATGGTCAGAGCGCGCTTGGCGAGCGCCTGCCCTTTTACATCGGCCATGTCTTCCGGGTTGTCGGGGGGATTTTCGAAGAGGGGCCGCGGGTCGAAGTCAAACGGCGGGATGGGGTGTTCCCCGGTGAGGAACCCGACGGCCTCCGCCAGCGTGGCGACCGGATGAATGACCAGGTCCCGGACGAGCGAGGCCTCCCGGGCGTTTCCCGCGGGCAGGACAATCCGGCGGATGCCGTTGTCCCGGCAGGCGGCGGCCATCGGAAGGATGCCCTGGATGGGGCGGACGGCGCCGTCCAGGGCGAGTTCCCCGACCACGGCCGTATCGCGGGGGAGGGGGGTCGTGATCGTTCCCGAGGCGGCGAGGACCGCCAGCGCCACGGGCAGATCGTACGCCGGGCCGATTTTTTTGAGGTGCGCCGGGGCCAGATTGATGACGAGGTTTCCGGGAGGGAACGCATACCCGGAATTCCGGATCGCGGCCTTCACCCGGTCCCGGCTTTCCTTCACGGCGGCGTCGGGAAGTCCGACGATGACGGTGGAGGGGAGGCCGCGGCTGGTATCCACCTCGATGGTGATGGGAACCGCTTCGATGCCCTGGACGGCGAGACCGGTGAGTGTGGCGACCATCGGGGGGAGTATAACAGCGGTTGGATGGGATTCAACCCGCCGCATGTTTTCTGGAAATTTTCCGTGGCGGTGGAAATGGCGGCGTGATAGTCTCTTGGTCGTGAGATCTTGTGAGAAGCGGCAAGGGAATATGGTTTCCGAAGTGATCAAACCGCTCATCCTGAGCCTGTCGAAGGATGAGCCATCGCTCATGGTTCGACGGGCTCACCATGAGCGGCACTGAGGATGTTGTCCTGTTTGGCTCCGGCGATGCCGGTTTTTTGGGGGTGTTACATGGCCAGTCCGCTCCGGATCATTTCTCTGGGATTGGCCGGCGTCCTCGTCGTGGGCGGGTTCGTCGGCGGTCTGCGCATGGTCCGGGGGGTGACGAAGGTCACCAACCGGACCGGCGCCCTTTCAGCCCTCCGAAAATATCAGGTCGCCCAGTTCGTCTACCGCGAGATGAGTGAAGGAGAGGGCGGCCGGCCGGTGTTCGCGGCGCGTCTGCCGGACCTCCACCGGACCCCCGACGGCCGCCGGGTCCTCGATCTCATTCCCGAATCGCTCGCCGCGGCCTGGGCGGGGGCCGCGGCTCCCGCCCCTCTGAACGGGTATCGTTTCGCGGACGTCGCGGTGGAGGAGAAGGATCGTGATGCCCGTTGCGGCTTGTGTGCATGGCCGGATCGGCCGGGCGTGTCCGGGGACGAGGTTCTGCTTATTTTACTCGACGAGACGACCGTGGCGATGCCGGAGGAGGGGCGCGTGGTCGAGGGGGGCGGTGTTTCCCTCTGGTCCCGCCCCTGCGCGGAAATCTCCGGTCCGGTCACCTCTTGGCCGGCGGCGGAGGAACTGGCGCGCTGGAAGCGTCTGGACAAATCCGTCAAAGAAGGGATGAAGGCGGCGGAGGAGGAGTTCAAAAAAACGGGAAGGCCTTTGCCGTACTGATGGCGGTCGGACGCTTGTGCGCCCTCCGCTCCACGCGACTGATCCGCAACCCCCGTTAGGCCACTTCACACGCATGACGGATTCACGAGAGAAAAGAGCAGTGGAGATTCAGGATTCCATCCGCCAGGTTCTTCGTCACGAGTGGAATCCGATTGGTTTCGTCGATATGCTACCCGAAGACGAGTATGATAGTTACATCGCACCGGTTTACCGGATTCTGGTTGGTAGTCGGTCTGAACCGGAGTTGGTTGAGTTTCTTTTCCGCACTGGCGAGGGCATTGTGGGCGCGACTCCAACGCCATCGGCAGATCACGATCACTTGCGGCTGGTCGCATGCAGATTGTTGGAGGTTGATGTCAGATTGTGACGATGCGGCCTAACCATGCACTGTAGCGAACGGCGGCCTCGCGCACCTGCTCCAATCGTCGCGCCTCGTGGCCGCCGTCGTTGAACTTGGGCGTTCGCGGCGCGCAAATTATAAATTTCTTGTCGGCGCGACAGGAGCCGCGCCCTCCAAAACGCCGAATGTTGAATGCCCCTTCCGAATTCGACATCCCTGCTTCGCCAAGAGGCTTCGCAGGGCCCTCCGACCTGTCCGACGAAGCCGTGGCGAAGTCGGAAGCGCCTTGCGCGAAGGAGGGTCGAAATTTCATCTGTTCTCAGCACTCAGTACTCAGCACTCAGCACTTCCATTCCCTATTCCTGCCACTTCTTCCGGTTCTTGAGGTGGTACTCCGTGAGCCGCGACTTCAATTCTCCGGCATGGGCTTCGATGAGGCGTTCGTAGGCGCTGGCGGTGTCGCCGTAGACGCGCCATTCCGCCTCCTTTTTCTCCTTCTCGCCGGTGATTTTCCCCTCGGTCAGTTTTTTGTCATACTCCACGGCGCGAAGTCCGTAACTTTTGGCGCTGTCCATTTGGTGGCTGATGGGACCGCTCCGGGTTTCCGCACGGGCCTTGTCCACATCGGCCTGCCGGGCCTTTTCGTAGTCCTTGTCGATCGCTCGTTTCATGGCCAGGGTGAGGCGGACCCACTGGTTTTGTTCGGGGTCCCATGAGTATTTCCACCATATCGTGGCGCGGATGGTGGTGTAACTGTATGTGATCATTCCCGGGCTCGGCCCGGCACCCGCCCCGCTGGCGACGTTTTTGTAGGTTTCGCGTTTCACCCAGCATTCCGTGATGTTTCTGTCCGAGGCGGGAGGTTCTGATTTGTCGTTGTAGCGCCATCGGCCGTCCACGAGCGTCTTGAGCCAGGCCTGGCAATCGGATGTGTTGTTGACGTCCGGCTTCTCGGCGGGTGCGCCGTCGTCGAGGGCCTTGTTCATTTCCTGGGTCCATTGCTGGGAAAGGGAGTCCACCTGCCGGGTCCATACCCGGGCCAGGGCGTACCGGAGGACGTCGGGTTTTTCAAGCAATCCGTTTTCCGATGCGCCGCGAAGGAGAAGTTTTTCAAATGCCTCTCGATCGGGGATCTGATCGAGAGTTTCCATCGAGTACGTGGTGAACGAATCGGTCTGATTTCGCGAATCCCGTTTGTCTCCGGAGGAACCGGGATCGGTTTCCCCGGGGGGGGTGTCTTTCGGGGTGGCAGGGGGGGATTTCTTCCCGCCGGTCTCCGGCGTTTGCGCCGGCGCCTCCGCGGAGTCGTCGCCCCGGCGGATTTCCTTGATCTCGCTCCGCTTGACCGTGGTGGTGCCGAAGGACAACGTGATGGTGACCTTTTCGTCATCCTCCTCGATGATGGTTCCCTTGAGTTCCCCCTTTTTCTTCAGGACGATGGTATCCCCGGCGGCCGGGGCGGCCAGGAGAAATCCTGCGCCAAGCAAGGCCAGCCATAGCGGTTTCATGGAATCGCCCTCCCACGGGTTGTCCACCTCCCGCCATCCTAGCCGCCCCTTCCGGAAATGCAACCGTGCCGCCGGTCCTCCCCCCGGAGTCTGTTCTACGATCGCGGTCACTTCTTCGGCAGAAGCCCGCTCAGAATCTCCTTTCGTGTCATGACCCATGTCTGGTAGGGATCCTTGAGTTCGGGCATCATCGCCTTGATCCGCTCGGTCGCCAGACGGCTCGCAATCTTCTGGACGTTCTTATCCTCTTCATGCCCGTTGGGTTTCGTTTCCGGGAGAACGGGTGTCGGGAGCGGTTCCTCCGGAGCTCCGGTCGGGAGACGCGAGATCGGTCCGGCCGCGGGCGTCGGGGCCGTCTCAAACCGTGGAGAGGTGCTGGACACGACTGATTCCGGCGCCGGAGTTTCCATCACCGGCGTGGGCGACGCCTCCGGGGCTTCGGACACAGGCGTTTCCTCCGTTTCCCGGGCCGCGGGCTCCGGGGCGGTCACGATCCGGGGCGCCTTGGCCGTGCGTTTCATCCGTGCAAACCGTTCCCCCACGGCCGCCACGACCTCTCCGCTGATGGTTGAAAGGTTGTTCGTCTCGCCGGCCTTGAGGGCCAGTTTGCACATTTTATTGATGAGACGCGGCACCCCGCCTTCGGACAGAGTCCACAGGGCGTCGAACGCGTCCTCCGTGAAGACGGTCCGGCCGGGCGTCAGGCCCGCCCGTTCCAGGCGGTGCTCGACGTAATCCTTCAGGATTTCCCGGGATTCGATTCCCGGAATCCGGCAGTAGACCCCGATCCTCTGGAACAGGTTCGCCCGGCGCGGATCCTCGAGTTTCCGGGCCAGCTCGGGCTGGCCGGCCAGGATCATCGTGAAGAGGTTCTGATGATCGTCCTGCATGTTCGTGAGGAGACGCAGGCTTTCGAGGTTGGAGGGGCGCATGGCGTTTCCCTCGTCGATGAAGACCAGGACGCGCCGGCCGGCGTCGCTCGTCTCGAAGAGGATGCGGTTGAACTGTTCCAGAAGCCGGTCTTTCCGTTTTTCCTCGGAGGGCGTTCCGAGGAGCTGGCCGATGATCTCCCGGAGAAGCTGGCCGAAGGAGAGGTCCGGATTCGTCACGAAGGCGATGCGATATTTGGTTTTATCGAGGGCGTCCAGAACCATCCGCAGGCACATGGTTTTGCCGACGCCCACCTTGCCGACGACCACCGCGAGGCAGTCGTCGCCCTCCTCCACGGCGAACATGACCTCCGAAACAGCGGCCTCCACGCCCTTGTGCATCTCGAAATACATGTCGGGATCGGGGACGTTGTTGAACGGATTTTTTTTCAACTTCCAGTAGTCGAGGTACATGGCTACACCTCCTTCGTTTCCTGCCGGGTGATGGGGTCCATAATCTCATGCCAGGCGAATCGCCAGGCCCTTCCGATCTTGTGCCCCCGGATGAGTCCTTTCCGGACGTACCGGTAAATGGTGTCGACATTGAGATGGGTCATTTCGGCCAGTTCATGCGCCGTGATCAGGTTGGCGGCTTCCCGGGTGAAGAGCTGGACGGTGAGGGTCATTCCGCCGCGGGATGCGCCGGGGAGGACACGGGCCGTCATGTCGAGACCGGTTTTCTTCCCTTCGAGAATTTCGGCCCGGAGTGCGGCAAAGCGATCGGTTTCCTGGGGGGGGAGTTGAACCGTGAATTCATCGGGGGAGTTCCCGGGCGTCGGGGATATCGCCGGGGTGGCATCCCGGAGCCGCGCCCGCTCGAGCGCCAGTGTCGGAGGAAGGGCATCCTGCCGATTCCGTCGTTCCACGAGGCTGATCTTGTCCATATCAGGTCACCCCCCTTCGGACATAAGGTGTGACCCGGCAAGGCGATGGGATGCGCTCAAACAAAAAACGCACCCCGAAGGATGCGTGCAAACGCGTCAGCACACTCCACCCTTCGGCAGCCCGGCAGCCATCTCCGGTATCCGGAGGAAGGCCCGCGGCTTTGCCCACGCGGCGCTTTCGCGCACGTGGCTCCGTGCAGGATTCACCGCACGGAGGTCCCACGGTTTCCCGTGGTTTGCCCTTGTCGAGATGTCGGATGCACTATACCCCATGGACGCGGGGTTTGGCAACAGCCGCGTCAGGATTTTTTTTAAAAATCCGTCATGGAGACGAAAAACGATGCGAAACACCACGAAACGCCGTCATGAAAATGCGGAAGGGCTCGTCATCCATTCATCTTTTGGAGGAAGTCGTCGTTGCTGGCGGTCTTCTTCATCTTCTCGATGAGGAGCTCCATTGCCTCGACGAGGTTCATTTCGTTCAGGACCTTGCGGAGGATCCACACCCGCTGGAGCTCGTCCGGGCGCAGGAGGAGGTTCTCCTTGCGCGTCCCGGAGCGATTGATGTCGATGGCCGGGTAGATGCGCTTGTCCACCAGGCGCCGGTCGAGGTGGAGTTCCATGTTGCCGGTGCCTTTGAACTCCTCGAAGATGACCTCGTCCATCTTGCTGCCCGTGTCAATGAGCGCGGTGGCGATGATGGTGAGGCTGCCGCCCTCCTCGATATTGCGCGCCGCGCCGAAGAAACGCTTGGGTTTCTGGAGGGCGCTGGCGTCGATGCCTCCCGAGAGGATGCGCCCGCTGTGAGGCTGCTCGGTGTTGTAGGCCCGCCCGAGCCGGGTGATGGAGTCCAGCAGAATGACGACGTCACGGCCGTATTCCACGAGCCGCCGGGCCTTCTCGATCACCATCTCGGCGACCTGGAGGTGGCGGCTGGCCGGTTCGTCGAACGTGGAGCTGATGACCTCCCCCTTCACGGTCCTCTCCATGTCCGTGACCTCCTCGGGCCGCTCGTCGATGAGGAGGACGATGAGGTAGATCTCCGGGTGGTTCGTCGTGATGGAATTGGCGATCTTCTGGAGAAGAATGGTCTTTCCCGTCCGCGGCTGGGCGACGATCAGCCCGCGCTGGCCCTTTCCGATGGGGGTGACGAGATCCATGATGCGCATGTTGATCTCGTTCCCGGCGGTCTCCAGGTGGATCCGCTCATCCGGGTGCAGGGGCGTCAGGTCGTCGAAGCACGGTTTCTTGTAAATGGCCTCGGGCGCCTCGGAGTTGACCGTCTCGACCTTGAGAAGGGCGAAATAGCGCTCCCCTTCCTTGGGGGGGCGGATCTGTCCCGTAACCGTGACGCCCGTCTTCAGGCCGAACCGCCGGATCTGGGACGGTGAGATGTAAATATCATCCGGGCAGGGGAGGTAATTGTAATCGGGGGATCGAAGGAACCCGAACCCGTCGGGGAGAATCTCCAGCACGCCCTCGCCGAAGATGGCGCCGTTCTCCCGCATCCGGTGTTCGATGATCTTGTAAATGACGTCCTGTTTCTTGAGGCCCCCGGCCTCGGTGACATTGAGTTTCTCGGCCAGTTTGTGGAGTTCGGCGACAGGGGTCTTCTTGAGCTCGGAGATGAAGAGTCCTTCCTTGTCCATCTTCCCGTGGATCGTTTCGGCCGTGAGGGCCGTGTCCTCGAGGGCGCTCGTGGGGTAGACGTGCCGCGTGGGGGCGGAGGACACCGCCGGGGCGGGCGTCGCGTCGGCCACGGGCGCCGACGCGGGGGGCGGGGCGGCGTCGCGCTCGCCGTTGCCATTCGGCGGGGTGTGGCGGTGACGGTCTTCGCGGACGATCCGTGGGGGCATGGACTTTCTCCCTTGAAAATGGCGGTCAGAATCAAAATGAAAAAGCGGGTGTCAGACTACGTGTTTCTACCGAAGGGTTTACCGGCGTCATGACCGGAGCGGATGTGAAGAGGCATGAAGAGAAACCGGGGTGGAGCAACCATCAACGTGAAGGATTTGACCCAAGACCTTCCGCAACTGCCGCAGTACCCTACCAATCGGGCCGCGATTGTCAATATAATAATCCGACATTTTTCGCTTGAGGATCAGGGATTTCTGAAACCGTTCCCGGCGGGCCAGATCCCCCGGCGCCCAGAATCGGGTGGTCCGGACCCGTTTCTCCCGGGTCGCCCGGGGGGCGTGGATGAAAACAAGAACATCGCAGAGGGGGCCGAGACCCGATTCGAGGAGCATGGCGGCCTCGATCACAATCGCCGGGACCCCCCGGGCCGATCGGACCCGCCGGCGGATCTCCGCGCAGACGGGAGGGTGGACGATGGCCGTGAGGGCGGCGAGTTCCCGCCGATTCCCAAATACGATGGCGCCCAGGGCCTTTCGGTCCACGGTTCCATCCGGAAGGATCACACGGCTTCCCCAGCGGGCGCGGAGGCGTTTCCGGATGTTGGCGCGACTGAACAGGTTGTGGACAATCCTGTCGGCATCGAGGAGAAGGGCGCCTTCCGCCTCGAACATCCGTCCCACGGTGGACTTGCCGCTGCCGATGCCGCCGAGCAAACCAATTACCGGGGGACGTGGCCGGTGACCCGTGGTTCGTGACTTGTGACCCGGGGAGAGGGAGGGACGATGGGGAGATCGCGATTCGCGATTCGCGATTCGCGAGTTGCGGAGGGAGGGGCAGATATTCCCCCGCGATTTTCGTATGGGGTTCTTTTTCTGCGATTCGCGACCCACGATGCACGCTCCACGCTTCATGCTACTTGACTTCCATCCAATTGGGCCCGGTCCCCATGGATACCGCCAGAGGGACGCGGAGTTCCGCCACGCCCGTCATCGCCTCCCGGACGAGTTTCGTGACGGCGGCCACCCCGCCCCGAGGCACCTCGAAAAGCAATTCGTCGTGAATCTGGAGGAGGAGGCGCGCCGGGTGCTTTTCCGCGGCGAGCATCCCCGCCACGGCGATCATGGCCTTTTTGATGAGGTCGGCGGCGGTGCCCTGGATGACGGTGTTCACGGCCGTCCGTTCCGCGAAGGCCTTCTCCTGGGGATTGCGGGAGTTGATCCCGGGGAGAATCCGCCGGCGGCCGAGCATGGTCGCGACGAATCCGTCCTTCCCGGCCTTCTCCACCACGGCGTCAATGTAGGATTTCACGCCCCGGTAACGGGCGAAATAGGCGTCAATGAACCGTTTGGCCTCGTTCATCGGGATGCGAAGGTCCTTCGAGAGTCCGAAGGGGGTGAGTCCGTACACGATCCCGAAATTCACCGCCTTGGCCCGCCGGCGCATCTCCGGGGTGACGTCGCCCTCGGCGACGCCGTTCACCTGCGCGGCGACGAACGCGTGGATGTCCTTCCCGGCATGGTAGGCGGCGAGCATCTCCGGGTCTTCCGAGAAATGCGCCAGCACACGCAGTTCGATCTGGTTGTAATCCGCCGAGAGGAGGACGTGGTGTTCGTCCGGCGCGACGAAGGCCTTCCGGATGAGGCGACCCTCCTCCGTGCGGACGGGGATGTTCTGCAGGTTGGGGTCGCTGGAGGAGAGCCGTCCCGTGGCCGTCGCCGTCTGGTGGAATGACGTGTGGATGCGCCCGTCGGCGGTCACCAGATCCGGGAGCGGCTCGAGGTAGGTGGTGAGCAGTTTTTGGAGCTGGCGGTGCTCGATGAGCCGGGCCGGCAGGGGGTGAAGGGCGGCCAGTTCCTCCAGGGTGTCGGAATCCGTGGAGAATCCCGTCTTGATTTTCCGGACGACGGGGAGTTTCAGTTCCGTGAAGAGGACTTCGGCGAGTTGTTTCGGGGAGGCGAGGTTGAATTCGCGGCCGGCGAGTTTGTGGATCTCCGCCTCCATCCCGGCGAGTTTCTTCCGCGCGGCGGCGGCCAGATCCGTCAGCACCGTCTTGTCCAGGGCGATGCCGGTCTCCTCCATGTCGGCGAGGATTCTGACAAGCGGCATCTCGAGGTCCCGGAAGAGCGACGCGTGGCCGGCCTCGTCGAGCGCTTTGGCGAGGACCGGGTGGAGGCGGAGCAGAACATCGGCCTCCCGGCAGGCGTCGTCGGCATTCGCGGCGGGCAGGAGTTCCAGTTGTTTTTCTTTGGGGGCGTATTCCCCGATGGACATCCCTCCGAGATGCCGGGCGGCGAGATCCGCCAGGGAATAATCCCGGCGGGTGGCGTCGAGGAGATACCCGGCGATCATGACGTCAAAAATCGGTCCGGCAGGCCGCACCCCGTGCCGGGCGAGGCGGTGCATCAGGGATTTCCCGTCGTGGCAGACCAGACATGAATTATTCCCGGCGAGAAGGGGGGCAAGGTACGGAATCAGTTTCTCCGGGGGGAGTTCCGGGCCGCACGGGATGAACACGGCGTCGCCCTCCCGGGCGGAAATCGCCGCGCCGGAGATTTCTCCGGCCTGGGGACCGTTTCCCGTGCCGTGGACGACAAGCGCCACCGCCGGGGCCTTCGCGGCCTCCGCCACGAAGGCGCGGATGTCCTTCGCGGCGGTGAGCGTCCGATAGCGGCCTTTTACAATGGCGGCGGCGGCGGTATCGGCGGCGGGGGTCCCTACGGCAAGTTCCGATGCGAGTTTCCGGAATCCGAGATCGGAAAACAGGGCGGCTAATTTATTATTGTCGGGCGGCCGGGGCTTCAAGGCCTCCGGGGACCATTCCACCGGGGAATTTGTATCCAGGGTGACGAGTTCCTTGCACTGGACGAGCAGTTCCCGGTGGGCCTTGATGTTGTCCAGGCGCTTGTGCCCCTTCACCCGGTCCAGGTTTGCGAGGAGATTTTCCACGGAACCCCATTCCTTCACGAGTTCAAGGGCCGTTTTGGGGCCGATGCCCGGGACGCCCGGGACGTTGTCGCTCGTGTCGCCGGCGAGGGCCAGAAGATCGCGCACCTGGTCCGGTTTCAGCCCCGTTTCCGCCATTAACCAGGATTCATCGAGAACGCGGTCCTTCCCGGCGTCATAGATCACGATCCCGGGCCGGAGGAGCTGGCGGAGATCCTTGTCTCCCGAGACGATGGTGACGGCGAACCCGTCCGCCGCCGCCCGGACGGCCAAGGTGCCGATCAGGTCATCCGCCTCGTATCCCTGTTGTTCGAACCGCGGCAGGCCCATGGCGTCCACCACGTCCTTGATGAGGGGCATCTGGCTGGAGAGTTCCTCCGGCATGGAGGGACGCTGGGCCTTGTAGGCGGCGAACTTCTTTTCGCGGAACGTGGGCCCGCGGGCGTCGAACACGACGGCGATGGCGTCGGGTTTCCGTTCCCGGAGAATCTTGAGGAGGATGGTGGTCAGGCCATAGACGGCATTGGTGGGGCGGCCATCGGGGGCGGTGAGGTTGCGGATGGCGTAGAAGGCGCGGTAGATCTGGGAGTGGGCGTCCACGAGGCAGAGGGTTTTGGGCGGAGAGGACATGATTAGGGAATCGGGGTTCGGGACTCGGGGTTCGCAGAACCGCCGGCTATTCTCCGGGGGAGGATGGGGAAGTCAAGGGGAAACAGGCGCGTCGCGCGCCTGCCCTCCGAAGCCCCTTGGGCGAAGGAGTGTGCCGAATTCCGATCTTCCTCCACTAAAGTTACGGAGGACCCTGCGAAGCCTCTTGGCGAAGCAGGGATGTCGAATTGAAAACGGGAAACCGGAAACGGAGGAGAACCGCTTGGAATGGATAAATGAGATTATTCTTGCATTTATATTACGAAATATGTAATCTATGCGCGCATATTTATAGTGTTGATAATCATGGAATTCAATGCAAACGCTGACGGTGAGCGTCTATAAGTTGGGACCACCCGGTGGACTTTTTGACGAGGGTGTTGTCCGGAATCTGTTCCCGGATGTTTCGCTCCCGGCCCGGCGGCTGCTGGTTCATCGTGCGGTTGCCCGCGGCGAGGTGCTGCGATTGAAACCAGGATGTTTCTGTCTGGCTCCCGCGTACCGAAGAAGCCATCCGCATCCCTTCGTCGTCGCGGCGGTGTTGCACTGGCCTTCGCATGTGAGTCTCGAGTCCGCTCTGGCCCACCACGGACTGATCCCGGAGGCCGTGCAGACCGTCAGCAGCATCACCTCGCGCCGCTCCCGGGAATTTTCGACGCCGCTCGGGCACTTCTCGTTCCACCGGGTGCCGGCCCGGGAGCCGTTGGCCGGCGTCACGGCGGTCGAGATCGGGGAGAATGGCTGGGCGTTCGTCGCCAGCCCTCTCCGGGCCATCGCCGACCTGCTTTATCTTAGAAAAGAGATTTGCTGGGACCGCGGCGGGGTCGGTTTCCTGACCCGGTCCATGCGCATTTCGGAAGAGGACCTTCGCGAAATTGCCGGAGGCGCCTCCGGGGAGGTCATCGAAACCGTGAGGAGTGAACGTGTCCGGGGATATCTCCGGCGGTTTGTGAAGGAGTTCGGACGATGAACCATGACCTGTTGCGCGACCGGATCCGGCAATACGCGCCGGCCAACGCCATCGAGCAGGAGAATGTGATCGCGGAGATCATGCAGCACTTCGTGCTGGCCGGTCTGTCGCGGGCCGGCTTCTTCGCCGAGGGCATCTTCCACGGGGGAACGTGCCTGCGGATTCTGTACGGCACGAGCCGTTTCTCCGAGGACCTGGATTTCCTGCTTCGCCAGCCCGATCCCGCGTTCGCCTGGGGAGACTACCTCGCGCAGGTCCGGGACGACTGCCTGGCCCAGGGGATCCGCTTCGAGGCGCAGGACCGGTCGGGCGCGGAGGCGACGGTCCGGAAGGCGTTTCTCAAGACGGATTCCATCGGCCAGGTTCTGGTGCTGGACCTGCCCTTCCCGCGCCAGCGCTCCAGGAAGGTCCGGATCAAGTTGGAGGTGGACACCAACCCGCCGGCCGGATCCGGTTTCGAAACCCACTATCTCACGTTTCCGGTGACGGGCGCCATTACCACCCAGACGCTGGGATCCGGGTTTGCCCTCAAGTCGCACGCGTTGCTCTGCCGCGAATACGCCAAGGGCCGGGACTGGTACGATTTCCTTTGGTACGTCTCGCGGAAAGTCGTCCCCGAGTTCGCGCTTCTCGGGAACGCCATGGACCAGCAGGGGCCGTGGGCCGGCCAGCGGGTCCGCGTCACCGCCGACTGGTATCTCGGAGCCATGCGCGCGCGGATCGGGGGACTCGATTGGGACGCGGCCCGGAGCGACGTCGCGCGATTCCTGCCGGCGCGGGAGCAGGAATCACTGGCGCTGTGGAAGCCGGAACTCTTCCTGTACCACCTTGATCAGCTGGCTGAGGTTATTAAGCCGATAACGTGAGCGATCGGCAATCAGCGTCCAGCGTTCAGTCGGATAAACGGGAAACCGGAAACTACAAGGGAAATGAAATGCCGAATGGCGAATTTCGAATGTCGAATTGAAAACGGGAAACGGGAAACGGGAAACCGGAAACGGGGTTCTCGGTAGCGATCCGGGCGGTTTATCGTGGTGATGAGGGGGTTCGTTGAAACCGGTTCGTATGATTTTGTTGAAGGCCCGGCTTTGCTTGCTCCATTTGTGCGATTGAGAAAAGAAGTACAAAGAAAAGCAGAAGGGTAAGAATGGTTCCGAGCATGCCGACGAGGGGAATCAGCAGGATTTTATATGAGGGGGCATTGTCGGAGGGGGCGGCAGGGGGTTCGTTGGCCCGTTGTTTGCAATACACGTGAGTGGCCACAGCGAACAATGCGAGGACAAGACCGTATCCAAGGGACACCATGGTGGTTGTCATTGCGTCGATTGCGATATTTGGATTACCACCACTACGAACAAAAGAAATCATCATGAGGATAAAAGTAAAAACCGAACCGATACATCCAAGTGTGCTGGTTGAAAAAGCAACCAATAAAAAAACGTCCTGTCCTATTTTTAGGTGACTTGGGGAGGGTGTTGTAAGAAAGAGCGCCTTCATGGTGTCCTGTTGGTCTTTCCAGGAGAACGCCATGCAGACGGTAAGATAGGTGCCAAGAGTAGTGAGGCAGAATGCTGGCCAATTCAGTAGGTACTTAGCGTCGTAATCATTTATATTCCAATAGATTAACAGGATGACGAGAAGTGCAAGAAGGAGAGTGGCCGCGACGAACCGGATGGGCGTTTTCATTTTGTGTTTCTCCTGACAGGAAGGAATGTACGGGGGCCGGGGATTCATGTCAAGGATGCTCTGGCAGTTTTCAGACTCAGCACCCAGAACTCAGCACTCAGAACTTCGAATGATTGTTCTGCGCTGGCGCCTCCTTTCCCGCTGGATATAATGCCGTCATGTTTACGGGCATCGTCGAAGGCATGGGGGATGTGGCGCGCATCGAGCGGCGCGGGGCGGGGCGGCGGCTCTGGGTGCGCGCGGGCCGCGTCGGCCGCTCATTGAAAAAAGGGGATAGTCTGGCCGTGGACGGGGTGTGTCTCACCGTCACGGCCGTCCGCGCCGGGGTCGCGGCGTTCGACGCCGTGGAGGAAACCTGCCGCCGGACGACTCTCGGATTGGTGCGTCCCGGGATGCGGGTGAATCTGGAACGGCCGCTCCGGTTGAATTCATTACTCGGCGGCCACCTGTTGCAGGGGCACGTGGACACCGCCGGAAAAATCGCCCGTTGGGCGCCGGCGGGCGACGGAAAGAAGATTTGGGTGCGGATCCCCCGGGAATACGCGCGTTTCCTCGTGGAGAAGGGCTCCGTCGGGATGGACGGCATCAGCTTGACCCTCGTGGACGTAACGGTCGGGACGTTCTCTGTTGCCCTCATCCCGTTCACCCTGACACACACCACCATCGGGCAGAAACGCACCGGGGAACCCGTGAACATCGAAATTGACGTCATCGCCAAGATGGTGCATCAGTTCGTGGTGCCGTATTTGAAGAAGTCGGCGAGTCGGAGAGTCTGAGAGTCTTGGAGTCGAAAAACAGCGAGGATCGGATAGGAAGATCAGATGAAGAAATCAACGCGGTCATCGGCGAAGGCGGCAGTTTCCGAAACGGTGGAACTCCACGGGCATATCATTGATTCGCTCACCCTGCCCAAGGTGCTCGACGAGATCATGGCCGAGGGCGGGGAGTTCGGCCTCGAGCACGTCCGCATCGGCCACAAGCGGTCCGACGCGAGTTACGCCCGGGTGCGGATCACGGCGCCGGACCAGACGACCCTTGACGAAATCCTTCGCGACGTGAAAAAACACGGAGCGCATCTCCTGTCCGAGGAGGATGCCGTCCTGTCCCCGGCGCCACGGGACGGGGTTTTCCCTTTGGGGTTCTACTGCACGACCAACCTCGAAACCCAGGTGCGCATCGCCGGGAAATGGGTTCCCGTCCGGAACATCGAGATGGACTGCGCCATCCGGGTGGATCCCCGGCGCGGGACCGTCGGAACCGTGCCCATGGCGCGCGTCCGGCGGGGGGACCGCGTCGTGGTGGGCCACGGCGGGGTGCGGGTGACGCCCCTGGAACGCGACTCGAATCCCGACGTTTTTCAGTTCATGGGGAGTCAGGTGTCCTCGGAGCACCCGAAGGGGCTTGTCATCCGGAGAATCGCCGGGCAGATCCGGGAGGCCCGGAAGCGACATCAGCGCGTTCTCGTCGTTGGGGGGCCGGCCATCGTGCACACCGGGGCGCATATTCATCTGGCGGAGATCGTCCGCCGCGGGTGGGTGGATGTCCTTTTCGGGGGAAATGCCCTGGCGACGCATGACATCGAGCACGCCCTTTACGGGACGTCGCTCGGCGTGAACCTCGCGGCGGGCGTCCCGACCGAGGAGGGGCACGAGAATCACCTCCGGGCCATCAACGAAATCCGCCTCGCCGGCGGCATTCGGGCGGCGATCAAAAAGGGAATCTTGAAGCGCGGCCTCATGCACGCCTGTTTCACCCGGGGCGTGGATGTGGTCCTCGCCGGCTCCATCCGGGACGACGGGCCCCTGCCGGAGGTCATCACGGACGTCCTCGATGCCCAGGACGCCATGCGCATGGCCCTGAAGAACGTCGGCGTCGCCCTCATGATCGCCACCACCCTTCACGCCATTGCGACGGGGAACGTTCTGCCGGCCTCGGTCCGGACGGTATGCGTGGACATGAATCCGGCCGTCGTCACGAAACTGGCCGACCGGGGGAGTTTCCAGGCGGTGGGGCTTGTCACGGACGCGGAGGGATTCCTGCGGGAACTGGCCCGTCATCTCGGGTGACGTTTTCATACGGGGATTTTCGATTCGGGAGACGAACACGATGGGGGTCCGGGTTCGCACGGGCGGGCGGGAGTACGCGGCGAATTTCGTCATGCTCGCCCCCGGCCCCGGCTATCCGAGCGCCCAGAACATCGAGCGATGCCGCGTGTGCGGCGGCCGCAAGGGGCATTGCGTTTGCCCCCGTTGACCGGTGGAAGGGGAATTTTGCCGGGGACACGCGAAATCGGGGCGGTCGGGTCATCCCTTCAAGGGACGGGGAGGCGTTTCGCCCGTGCCCTGATCATCATCGCCGGCATCACGGTTCTCGGGACGGCCGGCTATCATTTCATCGAGGGATGGAGCGTTTTCGATTCCCTGTACATGACGGTCATCACGATGGCGACCGTCGGCTACGGGGAGACCCATCCCCTCACGCCCGAGGGGCGGGGATTCACCATTTTTCTCATTGTGTGTTCCGTCGGGATGCTCGGGTACGCGGTCTCGATGCTGGCGTCGTTCGTGGCGGAGGGGGAATTTCAGAGGCTGCTGGAGGGGAGGCGCATGGACAAGGCGATCGCGGGACTTTCGGGCCACATCGTTCTTTGCGGTGGGGGACATACGGGGAAGTGCATCGCGGACGAATTCCGCAAGTCAGGGACGCTGTTCGTCCTTGTGGAGCGGGATCGCGAGTCTCTCCGGCACGTCCTGGCGCTCGGGGACGTTCCCCACATCGAGGGCGACGCCTCCGAGGATGATTGTCTCCGCCAGGCGGGGATTGACCGGGCAAGGGGGCTTGTGGCGGCGCTGGGCGAGGACAAGGACAATGTCTTCGTGGTGCTTTCCGCGCGGGCGCTCAACCCGCGCCTCCGGATCGTGGCGCGGCTGGTGGAGGAGGAGAACGCCGAGAAACTCCGGAAGGCGGGGGCGGACGAATTCGTCTCCCCGAACGCCATCGGGGGGCTTCGCATGGCGTCCCTCATGGTCCGCCCGGCGGTGGTGAAGTTTCTGGACACCATGATCCGCGCGAAGGGCGCGGTCCTGCGCGTCGAGGAGGTGGGCGTCGCGTCGGTGCCGGGGCTTGCCGGGAAGACTTTGGGGGCGGCGGACATCGCCCGGCGGACGGGACTTCTCGTGATGGCTCTGCTACGGGGTGACGGGGAGTATATCTTCAATCCCCCGGCGGATACCGTCGTGCGGGAGGGGGATATCTTGATCGTGATGGGAACGCGGGAACAGTTGGCGGCCCTGAAATCCATTGTCATGGGAACGTATTGACTCCAGTTCATTCCGGGTGATAATGAACGGATGAACGTCGTTGATATCGAGAAGCGGCTCAGGGAATTCTTCCGGCGTCAATCCCGCGACGTCGTGGCGGCATACCTGTTCGGAAGCGTTGCCCGCGGGGATGCGCATCCCCAAAGTGATGTTGATGTGGGGGTGCTTTTTGAGAAGTCGCCTCCCCCGACGTTGGAAGGGTTGTCGTTGCGCCTTGAGGGTGAATTGGAGGCGTATCTGGGGTGTCCCGTTCAGGTGGTTGATCTCAACGGGGCCCCGGTCGATTTGACTCATCGCGTGCTCCGGGACGGAAAACTTCTCCATGATGCCGACCCGGCGTTGCGCATCCGTTTTGAGGTGCGGGTGCGCAATGAATTTTTCGATGTGGAACCCTATCTGAAGGAATATCGCAGAATCACGAAGGTGGCCCCTTGACGGACGCTGATCTTGTCGCCAAAAAGCTTGCCCTGATTGAAACGGCGGTGCGGGAGATCCGGACACTGGGGAAGTTGGATCTCATCGCAACGGATGTCCGGGAAGCCCGCTTCATCGAGCATACCCTCCAGATGGCGATCCAGGCGGCCCTGGATGTGGCTTCGCATATTGTTTCCGATGAAAGGCTGGGGGAGCCGCGCACCAGCCGGGAACTTTTTGATCTGTTGGGACGCGGGGGATGGCTTCCCGGAAAACTCGTCGGCACGTTCAAAAACATGGCAGGGTTTCGAAACGTTCTCGTCCACGGTTATGATGCCGTGGATCTCCATGTGGTGCAGGATATTGTCGAGCATCATCTGGATGATCTGCTGGAATTTGTGAGACTCATCCGGGAACGACCGGGGTGACCGCGTCGTGAACATTCCTCCCGTGTAGACATTCAGGGTTTGATCACAGGAGAAAGACATCATGATCGTGATGGGAACGCGGGATCAACTCGTTGCTTTGCAAGGGGTTGCGTGAGCTCGTTGCAGCGCTGAATGATGTGAACACACCCTCGCCTAAAGGCGAGGGCTTCAAGTACGTCGGCCGAGGCCGACAGATTCATCTATAACACTCGGAATTGGTCATCCGGCTCATCCACTTTCTGCTCCTCGATGTATTTCTGCCAAACTTCATCCGTCACATTCCCGCTGGTAGCCACCCAATACCCCCTCGCCCACAAATGCTGTCCCCAGTATTGCTTTCGCAACTTCGGATACTCCGCCTGCAACTTATACGAGCTTTTCCCCTTCAGGTGCATCACCGCCTTGGACACCGATATGTACGGCGGGATACCCACCAACATGTGTACGTGATCCCGGTTTATCGCCCCCGCGAATATTTGCACCTCGATGCTTCGCGCAACCTCCCGCAGTATTTCCCGCGCCCTTTCCCCCACTTCCCCTGTCAGCACTTTGTACCGGTATTTCGTAATCCATACCAAGTGATACTTGCAGTCGTAGATGGTGTGCGTTCCCTTCCGGTAAAATTCCATGCCTCTACACTACCCTACCGTCGCCTAAAGGCGAGGGATTTACGGATCCCCAAGGGGGGACCTTAAATTGATAAAATAATCTATTTCTTGTTTTATCATGATATGGTATCATTGATGCTGGGAGGTGGACGACAATGAAATCTTGTGCATTCGCGACGAAATTGCCGGAGGACCTTGCCGAGACGCTTGACAAGGTCTGCAAGCGGTTCGGCCTGAAGAAGAACTTTCTCGTCGAGTCGGCCCTGCGGGAAAAACTGGAGGATCTTCTCGACGCGGAAGACCTGCGTCAGGCAATCGGGGATGAAGTGGAGTTTGTGCCGTGGAATCAGGTCCGTCCGGATTCCGGGAAGGGCGGGCAATGACCGGGTACACGGTGGAAATCGGCCGCCGGGCCCTGCGTGAGTTCGAGGATCTTCCCAAGGACGCCCAAGATCGCATCGCGGCGGTTCTGGATCATCTCGCGTCGGTACCGCGTCCTCCCTCCGTCAAAAAACTCGTCGGGAAGGGTGGTTATCGGTTGAGGCAGGGTGACTATCGTATCTTGTACGTTGTGGATGACACAAGCCGGGTCGTTCGCATATACCGGGTCGGTCATCGGCGGGAGGTTTATCGGGGGATTTGAGATGGGAGTTGTTTTAAAACGGTTTGTGTTCGTGGCGGTCTTCGCTTTTGTCGCCGCAGGTTGCCGGCATGCGCCGAAAACCGTTGTTGTTCCAAGACGGACGGAGAAATCCCCCGTTGAGATTCGCGGTTCGCTCAAGGCATCCCTTTCTTGCGAGTTGTGTGTTGTTCACGTGAAGAGTGTCGGTAACACCTTTCGGATCGTTCAGGAACGTGGGATCAAGTCGGCGGACGGGGTCGAAGTATTCGGCGAGTTCCGGCTTGGGGATTGGCGGTTGAATTGCATGAGGGAACAGGGCGAATTCAAGGTTATTGTCAATGATCGATATCCGCTCAAGTTGCTTGATGAGGATCAAAAACTTCTCGAAACGTATGCGGCCGATTTGATAAAACCCAATCCCGGCTTGTTCGATCTCCTGTCGGGTTTCTTCAAATCCCTGACGGTTCCGGTCATTATGGGATCCCGCGTCCCCTGGTATGCGCCCCAGGCGCTTTCGATCAATGAACCGGAACTTCAAACGTCAATGGCGGCATCCATCCGAAGTTTTCTGGGTGGAGACGAAATGTCGCTTGAGGCCACCGTCGTTCCATTCGGCAAATATGAGGGGACGGTTCGCCTCCGCGACCCGGGGCGTAAAGTGTTTTATAAGGTGATTCAGGAGATTTTGTCGGGCAATCCCGAACGGGTGGATCTGAAAGAAGTTGTGGCCAATTATAAGTATTTAGAGAGTCCGTTCTCTCTAATCGAGGAACTTGAGAAATGGAAATGGAATTTTGAGATTCAGTTTCGAACAGGGGGAGAATAAATTGGAAAGTGTTTTTGCTCGGGACGCGAATCGACAAATTGGATGACTCCTGTTATGCGTCTATTGGTTTGTCCTCCGGATTTCTACGGCATCGAGTACGAAATCAATCCCTGGATGAAGGTCGAGCGCAAGGCCGACAACCCCCGGGCGGTCGCGGCCTGGCACGAGCTCGTGGAGGCGCTCGGGGACGCTGGATGCCGGGTGGAACGCGTCGCGCCGGTGAAGGGATTGCCCGACATGGTGTTCACCGCGAACGCGGGTATCGTCCGCGGGCGGAAGGTCATCATCAGCAATTTCCGCTTCAAGGAACGCCAGGGGGAGGCCGCCCACTTCCGCCGGTGGTTCGACGCGAACGGGTTCCAGACGCTTTCGCTCCCCGCCGAATTCATCTTCGAGGGAGAGGGCGACGCCCTTTTCGCCGGGGACCGGCTTTACGCCGGATACTATTTTCGGACGGACATCGCCAGTCACGAGCGGGTGTCGGAACTTCTCGGGGTGGAGGCGATTTCGCTCGAACTCGTGGACAAGCGTTTTTATCATCTGGATACTTGTTTCTGCCCGCTCGACGCGGAGACGGTGGTCTGGTACCCGCCGGCCTTCGATCCCTACGCCCGGCGGGTCATCCGTCGGAATTTTTCCAATTCAATTGGCCTCTCTGAGCGCGACGCCCTGCGGTTCGCGGCGAACGCCGTGATCGTCGGGAAGCACATTATTATGAACGCCGGCTGCGGCGGCCTGAAACGGGTCCTGGCCCGGCGGGGGCTTGTGACGCACGAGGTGGACCTCTCGGAGTTTCTCAAGGCGGGGGGGAGTGCGAAATGCCTCGTACTGAAACTGGAGGAGGGTTAAAGAGTTCGGGAGTTAAGGCGGCTGCGGTGAGGGAATTTCCGACCGCCGACGGGCGCTGGAAACTATTCTTAGGACGCTGTCGGAGACGGTCTGGAGTGGCCCGATTTCCGCTGGGCCTTGGCGAGTTTTCGTTTCCGTTTCACGTTGATCCGTTGCTTGATCCGCATCTTCCGATTCCGATGGCGCTTCTGCATGGCGTCTCCTTCACGAGTGAACGTAGCGGGGCCATTGTAGCGGCGGGGGCCCCAATAGCAAGGCGGGGTTTGCCGTTGCGGGGGCGGACGGCGGGTCCTACAATAACGGTTGGAGAATGGCGAATGCTGCGCGCCGTGATTTTCGATTGTGATGGCGTTCTGGTGGACAGCGAGCCGGCCCACTACGAGGGATTCCGGAGGACTCTGGCGGAGTCCGGCATCCGGCTCTCCCGGCGTGATTATTTCGATCGGTATCTCGCCTATTCGGACGCCGCGGCCTTTCAGCATATTTTGACGGATCAAAAACGGTTCACCCCCGCGTTGCATCGGCGGCTTTGCCGCCGGAAGGCGGTCATCCTCCGGGCGATCCTGCCGCGCCTGCGGCTCCTCCCGGGCGTCCGGCGGTTCGTGCGGGAATCGGCCGGGCGCGGCCGCGCGGCCATCGCCTCCGGCGCGCTCCGGGGGGAGGTGGAGGCCATTGTGCGGCATCACGGCCTGGCGCCTTTCATCCACGCGGTGGTCGGGGCGGAGGACGTCCGCCGCGGGAAGCCCCATCCGGACCCCTTCCGGCGGGCCCTGGCCCTTTTGAATGCGGGGGAGCGGGGGCGGAAAATCCGTCCGGCCGAGTGTCTCGTCGTCGAGGATTCCTTCCTGGGCATCGCCGCGGCGAAGGCGGCGGGGATGAAGTGTCTGGCGGTCGCCACATCCTATCCGGCGGCAAAACTCCGCGAGGCGGACGTGGTCGCCCGATCGCTCGCGCGGGTGCGGCTGGCGGATGTCGAGAAAAAACTCTTCCGATAAACCACACCACGGAAACACGGGACAAAATCAAAAACACGGAAGGTGCCGTACAAAGTTCCCCACCACGGAAACACGGAACAAAATCAGAAACACTGAAGGTGCCGCGCAAAGTTGTCCGTTTGTCTTTATCCCATTCCGTGTTCCCGTGGGCCTTCCTTCTTATTCCGTGCTTCCGTGTCTCTCACCACGGAAACACGGAAGCAGACGGATTACACGGAAGGCAAGTTTCCGTGTCTCCGTGGAATTCCGTGATTCCGTGGTGTTAAAATTGTTTCAGGAACCCGACGTCGTTCTCGGTGAAGAGCCGGATGTCGTTGATGCCGTAGCGCAGCATCGCGATCCGTTCGATGCCCATCCCGAAGGCGAATCCCCGCCACTTCGCGGGGTCGTAACCGACGGACCGGAAAACGTTCGGGTGGACCATGCCGGCCCCGAGGATCTCGATCCATCCGGAGCCGCCGCAGACGCTGCAGCGGTTGCCGGGGGTTTCCCCCGTCACGGGTGTCGTGGAATTCGGGGGGAGATTTCGGTTTCGCGAACCGGCCGCGCCGATCGCACCCCGGCGATTCGCGCAGAAGATGCAGGAGATGTCCACCTCGGCGCTCGGCTCGGTGAACGGGAAGAAGGACGGGCGGAAACGCGTTTTCGTGCCCTCGCCGAAGTAGCGCTCGGCGAAGAGGGCCAGCACCCCTTTCAAGTCTCCGAATGACACCGATTCCTCCACGAGCAGCCCTTCCATCTGGTGGAAGAGGTACATGTGGGTGGCGTCCACCGTGTCGGGCCGGAAGACCTTCCCCGAGGCGATGATCCGGAGCGGGGGCTTTCGCATTTCCATGGCCCGGATCTGGACGGTGGAGGTGTGACTGCGGAGGAGCATCCTTCCGAGGTTCCCCACCGAGGCGGGGGGCAGTCCCTCCCCCGGCGCGACGTAAAACGTGTTCCAGGGATCCTGGGCGGGGTGGTCCATCGGGATGTTGAGCGCTTTGAAATTATAGTGTTCGAGCTCGACCTCGGGCCCCTCCACGTGCTCGAATCCCATCGTGGCGAAGAGGTCGGCGAGTTCCCCGATGACCCGGGTGAGGACGTGGCGGTGTCCGATGGTCTGCGCCTTTCCCGGCAGGGTGATGTCGGGTCGGGGGCCGGCGGGCGCGGCGGGGGTGGCGGCGCCGAGTTCGGCCTGCCTCGCCTGGAAGAGTCCCTCGAGCTCGATTTTGAGGGCGTTCGCGGATTTTCCGAAATCCCGCCGCTCGGCCTCGGGGAGCGTGGGGATGCTCTCCAGGAGCCGCCGGATCCCGCCCTTGCGGCCGAGGAAGCACGCGCGCGCTTTTTCGAGAGAGTCGGCGTCGCCGGCGGCCCGGAGGGCCGCGACGGCCTCCTCCCGGACCCGGGCGATATCGGCGGCGGGCACGGCGGCAGGGTCCCCGGTCATCCGGCCTTGCCGGCCTTCGCGATCTCGACCAGCCGGTCGAACGCCGCCGGCTCGAACACGGCGAGGTCGGCGAGCATCTTCCGGTCCACGGTCACCGCGGCCAGTTTCAGGCCGTGGATGAACCGTCCGTAGGTCATGCCCCGGGCGCGGGCCGCGGCGTTGATTCGGATGGTCCAGAGCCGGCGGAGTTCGGTCCCCCGTTTCTTGCGGTCCCGGAACGAATACACGAGGGACCGGACGAGGGTCTCCTTCGCCGTCCGGATGAGACGGTGGCGGGCGCCGCGGAAGCCGCTCGCCTTTTTGAGGGTCCGTTTCTTCTTGCGCAAACTCTCAGGACCGCGGGAAACGCGTGCCATGGTTGTACCTCACAAACGGGAATGGGATCGGCCGTCACACGAGCGAGCGGAGAGTCCGACCCGGCTCCCCCGTAATCTCCTGATACCGGCGGAGCCGCCGCTTCCGCTTCCCGGATTTCGAGGAGAGGAGATGGCGCTTGCCGGGCGGGTGAAACATCACCTTGCCGGTCTTGGTAACGCGGATGCGCTTGGCGATGCCCTTGTGCGTCTTCTTCTTGTTCATGGTTGTCATCCCACAAGTTTGTCGAATTTATCCGCCGACACCGCCCCATGGGTGGTGAAGGAGATGTCGGTGAATTTGGCCAGCGCGATGGAGGCCTGCATGGCCTCCTCGGTTCCCGGGAAGTCGGCGAGGATGGCGACGTCGTATCCCCCCAAGAGGATGTAGATCTCCCGGATTTCGCCGCCCGACTTCTTGACGAGCTCCCGCACCTTTTTCGTCCGTTCGGCGCTGATGCTCTTCAGGGCGCCGGACGAATACCTGCCCAGCATGAGGAATGAAGCCATGGTCTTCTCCGTACATTCATTTTGGCGCAAGTATCAGGTTCATCGTCCGCATTTCCCTCGCCAGCGGTTTTTCCACCTTGGCCCCATCGGCCGTGGCCTGTGCGAAGTGCTCGAAGACCTTCCTGCCCAGATCCATGTGGGCCATCTCGCGGCCGCGGAACCGCATGGAGACAAGCACCTTGTTGCGGTGCTTCAGAAATTCCTTCGCGTGGTTGATCTTGATCTCCAGGTCGTGTTCCCCGATCTTGGGGGAGATCCGGATCTCCTTAAGTTGCCCGGTCTGGCTTTTCCGCCTGGCCTGGTGATCCTTCTTCTTCTGCTTGTACTTGAACTTCCCATAGTCCATCAGCTTGCAGACCGGCGGCTCGGTGTTGGGGGAGACCTCGACGACGTCCATCCCCAGCTCCTGGGCCTTTATCATGGCGTCGGCGGGGGTGACGATCCCCATCTGTTCGCCGTTCTCGCCGATAAGGCGGACTTTCGGCACGCGAATCTGGTGGTTGAAACGCAGGTCCTTCGTGGAAATGGGTGTTCTCCTTATAAATTCATGAATGCGAAGCGGTTGACATTGTATCCGGTCATTGCCGCGCGTCAACCTCGAGGCGGAGTTTTTTGACAAGGGTCTCGACGGAGGTCGCCCCGAGGTCCCCGGCGTCCCGGGAGCGCAGCGCCACCTGGTTCTGGCCGGCCTCGCGGTCGCCCAGGACGGCCAGATAGGGAATCTTCTCGACCGCGCCGTCCCGGATCTTGAGGTTCATGGTGACGTTCCGGACGTCCGCCTCGGCCCGGAACCCGGCCGCAACGAGATCCCCCGCGATTTTCTCCGCCGCCTCCCGCTGGCGGTCGGTGACGGGGATGATCCTTGCCTGGACGGGCGCCAGCCACAGGGGAAACTTCCCGGCGTAGTGTTCCACGAGAATTCCGAAGAATCGTTCGATCGACCCCAGGAGCGCCCGGTGGATCATGTAGGGGCGGTGGGGCGTGTTATCCTCGCCCACGTAGGTCATGTCGAACCGGTCGGGGAGGTTGAAGTCGAACTGGATGGTGGAGAGCTGCCAGTCCCTTCCGAGGGCGTCGCTGATTTTGAGATCGATCTTCGGGCCGTAGAACGCGCCGCCGCCGGCGTCGACGTCGAAGGGAATCCCCTCGCCGCGGATGGCCCGTTCGAGGGCGGCCTGGGCCTGTTCCCAGCGGGCGGGATCGCCGACGGCCTTTTCAGGCCGGGTGGCGAGGAACGCCCGGAATTCCCGGAAGCCGAACGTGCGCAGCATCTCAAGCGAGAAACGGAGCACGCGCGCCACCTCGCCTTCCATCTGCTCCGGTGTGCAGATGAGGTGCGCGTCATCCTGGGTGAAACCGCGGACGCGGAGGAGCCCGTGGAGGACCCCGCTTTTTTCGTAGCGGTAGACCGTTCCGAGCTCCGCCCACCGGAGCGGCAGGTCGCGGTAGGACCGCTGGCGGGTCTTGTAGATCAGGATGTGGAAGGGACAGTTCATGGGCTTGACGAAATATTCCTCCTCGTCGATGCCCATGGGGTCGTACATGCTCTCCCGGTAGAAGTCGAGGTGTCCCGAGGTCTTCCAGAGCCAGGCCTTGCCCATGTGGGGGGTGTAGACGAACCCGTACCCGCCCGCGAGATGCCGGTCCCGCCAGAAATCCTCGATGGTCTTCCGGATGATGGCGCCCTTGGGATGCCAGTAGGCGAGTCCCGGACCCGCCTCCTCGTGGAAGGAAATCAGGTCGAGCTGTTTGATGAGCTGGCGGTGATCGCGCTTGCGGACCTCCTCGAGCCAGGCGACGTGCGTCTCCAGGTCCTTCGTATCGAGAAACGCCGTGCCGTAGATGCGTTGGAGCATCGGGCGCTTCTCATCCCCGCGCCAGTAGGCCCCGGCCACCTTCTGGAGTTTGAAGGCCTTGATCCATCCGGTCCGGGGGACGTGGGGGCCCCGGCAGAGGTCCATGAACGGGCCGTGCCGGTAGATCGTGATGCGCTGGTCGCCGAGGTCCCGGAGGATTTCGAGTTTGTAGGTCTGTCCCGCCGCCTCGAACTGCCGGAGGGCATCCTCCCGGGAGACCTCCTCCCGGACGAAGGGGATGTCGGCCTTGACGATTTCCGCCATCACGGCCTCGATTTTCGCGAGGTCGTCGTCGGAGAGGGACGTCGGGAGGTCAAAATCGTAATAAAAACCGTGCTCGATGGCCGGTCCGATGGCGAGGTTGACCTTCGGGAACAGGCGCGTCACCGCGTCGGCCATGACGTGGGCGGCGCTGTGGCGGATGACCCCGAGGACCTCCGGATTTTTCGCCGTGAGAATCACGACGCTGGCGTCCGCGTCGAGGGGGCGGTGGAGATCCGTCAGTTCCCCGTTCACCGTTGCGGCGATGGCGTCCCGGGCGAGGCGTTTGCCGATGGACTCGGCGACCTCGCGGACGGTCACGCCCGCGGGAAATTCCTTCTTCGATCCGTCGGGGAGGGTGATGGT